>NZ_JASHBX010000001.1:0-282768 GCF_047464415.1 Streptococcus infantis
CATATGATTCTTTCTAATGATGGTTTGGTCGCTTTTCATTATAGATCTTATGGGACTTTTTTTCTACACAAAAATAGGCTCCATAAGATCCATAGGGGATTTACCCACTACAAATATTATAGAGCCTTTAATGTTTTATAGACTTGTGAGAATGAATGTAAATCAAAAGTCACACAGGAAAGTTTTCAATGATGTTGGGATAAAAAATTCGACTTCGTTTTTTAAAAAATGAGACTTTTCTTATAATTTAAGTTTCTATATCCGCAACATTCAATAAACCAGTAAGTTTTTGAAACTTCTAGGGGTTAGGATTACGAGAGCGCTACATGATCAATAGTTTTCTGAATAACCACTTTTTTGATGGCTAATCTTTAAACAATGTAATAGTGGTATTTTGTTTTCAGAAAACATTTATACTCTTTGAAAATCAAATTCAAACCTCGTCAACGTCGCCTTGCCGTACTCAAGTACAGCCTGCGACTAGTTTCCTAGTTTGCTCTTTGATTTTCATTGAGTATTAATTGACAAGTAATGCAAATTGCTGTACAATTACAGTACAAATCGTAAATGAGGTGATATGAATGGGAAAAACAGCTACAATTAGTGTTCGAGTTGATGAATTAGATAAACAATCAGCTGAACAGGTTTTGAAGCAGCTTGGGATACCAATGTCAACATTAGTTACACTATTATTGAAGCAGGTATCATTAACGAAGAGAATTCCTTTTGATATTACATTACCAGACGCACCTTCATCAGTGAATGTAGAGGAAATGACAGCTGAACAATTTGGACAAATGATGGTTGAAGCTTATCATGAAGCAGAAAACGGTCAGGTTCGATCTGTCAATGAATTCTTTAAAGAATTTAAGGAACAGAATGCATGACTAAAATAACCATTAATATTTTAAAAAGAGCTGAAAGTGATATGGAAGCAATTTATCATTATATTGCAGATGAACTTCAATCGCCGAAAACTGCTATGAATCACTTTGAAGCTATTGCAGAAGGGATTCAAACCTTAAAAATATTTCCTGAAAGATGTGCTATTGTAGAAGAATTACTCAGTTTAGATATTAAAGTTAGACGACTGCTAGTAAAAAATTATTCAGTGTTTTATCGTTTTGATAAGGATACAGTTACCGTCCTGAGAGTGTTACATCAATCAAGTAGCTTGGATAGATTACTGTTTGAAATCGGAAACAAATCCGATTGATATATACGTATTTAGTCAGATTATATTCTATTTTATGTCACTTTATATAAAATCATAGCTAAAGATTTTTAAAAATATATGACACTACTCAGTAGGCTCAAGAAGGTAAAGCTTAATCTAGCTTAACCATATAAAATAGAAACCTGCCCGTAAGGGTGGGTTTTTTCATTTCCAACCCTTCTCAATCTTATTTAAAAAGTGATATAATGAAGATGGAACTAGTTATCTAGTTGATTTTGGGATAAAACCAGCTTTGTAATCAACCTTTGAAAGGAAAGATAGCCATGATATTCGATCAGTCCTTGCAAGCTTACATACATGAAGTAGATGATGTTCTTGTAGCTTGGGAAGAAAAATCAAGTGGAAATTTTGAGGTGGAGGCTCAGTTGCTTGCAGCCAATTACCATAAAAACAAATCTCGTATTCTTGCATTTATACTGCCTCATTTACAAGAATTTTATGGGTATTTCACAGATGAAGAAGCTACTGAAAAATTGGGTAAACCCATCATCGAGTCAGAAAGACAAACAGTTACTTTTTGCGATCAAACTTTTGATGATATTCATATCTTTTCTTTTGACTATCAGGGGCAGGCATTTGAGGGTCTGGAGAATTTTGCCATTGATGGTTAAGGTCTGTTTTCAGTTTTAAAAAGAAGGAGAGAGACTGATGAGTACTGCTGATTTTGTCTTTATTGAGAGTAAAGACCCCATATTCCTAGATTTACAAGACTTTTGTACTGCTTTGAGAGAAAAATTCCCAGGTATTTTGATCAGAGAAAGGACGAATCCTAAAAAAGCTTACTCGCTTTCTTGGGATTATCAAAATCCTCAGCTTACTTTGGAAAGTTCTTTGAGTAGCAAGAAAAATGTTTTTGTGATTGATTACTTTGATTCAACGAACAGGTTACAAGATTATGCCTCCTACATCATCTGGCTTCGGAAATGGTTTCCAGCTGAAGAGAAGGTTTTCTTTTGTGATGAAGGATATGAGTATGTGTTGGAGCTTCCTAGTGTTTTACCCCAAAAAGAGTTGGAAAACTACTTACGAACAAGGTTTGATAAGTGAAGAAAAAGTTCGAAGACAAATATGATATGGAAAAGTGAAAAAGGAGAATCAGATGCTTACTAGAGATGAGATTTTAGTTGCTTTGCAAGATGCAATTACTGAAGACCAAGAATTTGAGTTGGCAGATGAGATTATGGATGCTATGGAGCTTTATGATCAACCCTTTGATTTGGTTGCCCCCATTTTAGACTTTATTTCCAAGCATCCAGAAGTAGATTTTGGAGCTCCAGGTGAGTTGGTTCACTTCGTGGAGCGATTTTATCATCAAGGCTATGAGGAATTATTGATGGAGTCAGTTCTAAAAAGTCCAACTGTGCATAACATCTGGATGCTTCATCGATGCTATAATGACAATGATCCAAATCTAGTCCGGCAGATTCAGACTTTAGTTGGAGAACTGAAGAAGGATAAGACCCTTGATTCACAAGTAAGAAGCATGATTGAAGACTTAACTTGGTAGAGGGAGGTGATGCAGCATCACCTTTTTATCTTTTCTTAGAGTTAAAAATTTTCGATATAAATTAACAATTGTTTTCCGTAGACATTTGCACTATAATAGGGTGTTATTAGGGCTTTCTTTCCTTATGTTGAAAAAGAAGGCAGGTTTTTTGGGTGTTTTAAGGAAACTATTAAACATAATTTTTGTTTAAAAATATTATTTTAAGAGAGAAATCTCTAATTTCATAATCTATAAGCAAACGCTTGCATTCCTTTTTTTATTGGATTATAATAGGTTGGTATAAATCCTTCTGTAAGAATAAAATGTAGAAGGTGTAGAAAGTAAGGATTTAGAATATTTGTAGTCAAAAGCACAATGTTGCTATTCCTTGCGCTAGGGAGAGATTTATGGCAATGATAGAAGTGGAACATCTTCAGAAAAATTTTGTGAAGACTGTTAAGGAACCGGGATTAAAGGGAGCTTTGCGCTCCTTTATTTATCCTGAAAAGCAGACCTTTGAAGCGGTCAAAGATTTGACCTTTGAGGTGCCCAAAGGGCAGATTCTAGGCTTTATCGGGGCAAATGGTGCTGGAAAGTCAACCACCATCAAAATGCTGACAGGGATTTTAAAACCGACATCTGGTTTTTGTCGGATTAACGGCAAGATTCCCCAGGATAATCGCCAAGATTATGTCAAGGATATTGGCGTAGTCTTTGGGCAACGCACCCAGCTATGGTGGGATTTGGCTCTGCAAGAGACCTACACGGTTTTAAAAGAGATTTATGATGTGCCAGACTCGCTCTTCCATAAGCGTATGGACTTTTTGAATGAAGTCTTGGATTTGAAGGAATTTATCAAGGATCCCGTGCGGACTCTTTCACTGGGTCAACGGATGCGGGCGGATATTGCGGCTTCCTTGCTTCACAATCCCAAAGTTCTCTTTTTAGATGAGCCGACCATTGGTTTGGACGTTTCGGTCAAGGATAACATTCGTCGGGCCATTACTCAGATCAATCAGGAGGAAGAGACAACTATTCTCTTGACTACTCATGATTTGAGTGATATTGAGCAACTCTGTGATCGGATTTTCATGATTGACAAGGGGCAGGAAATTTTTGATGGAACGGTTAGCCAGCTCAAGGAGACCTTTGGCAAGATGAAGACTCTCTCCTTTGAACTGGTGCCAGGTCAAAGTCATCTCGTCTCTCACTATGAAGGATTTTCGGATATGTCCATTGATAGACAAGGAAATAACCTGACTATTGAATTTGATAGTTCCCGCTACCAGTCGGCGGACATTATCAAGCAAACCCTGTCTGATTTTGACATCCGCGATTTGAAGATGGTGGATACGGATATTGAGGATATTATCCGTCGCTTCTACCGAAAGGAGCTCTAAGATGGTCAAATTGTGGAGACGTTATAAACCCTTTATCAATGCAGGGATTCAGGAGTTGATTACCTATCGAGTCAATTTTCTGCTCTATCGGATTGGCGATGTCATGGGAGCTTTTGTGGCCTTTTATCTCTGGAAGGCAGTCTTTGATTCCTCGCAGGAGCCTTTGATTCAGGGATTCAGCATGGCAGATATCACCCTTTACATCATCATGAGTTTTGTGACTAATTTATTAACTGAGTCAGATAGCTCCTTTATGATAGGTGATGAGGTCAAGGATGGTTCCATTATCATGCGCTTATTGCGACCAGTGCATTTTGCAGCCTCTTATCTTTTCACTGAGCTTGGGTCAAAGTGGTTGATTTTCATCTCTGTTGGCCTGCCGTTTTTAAGCGTTATTGTCTTGATGAAAATCTTATCTGGACAAGGAATTGTAGAAGTGCTGGGATTAACTGTCCTTTATCTCTTTAGCTTAGCACTGGCATATCTGATTAACTTTTTCTTTAATATCTGTTTTGGATTTTCAGCCTTTATATTTAAAAATCTATGGGGTTCTCAAGTATTCAAAGCTTCACTAGTATCCTTTATGTCAGGAAGTTTGATTCCCTTGGCTTTCTTTCCAAAGGTCATTTCAAATATTCTGTCCTTCTTACCTTTCTCGTCCTTGATTTACACTCCAGTCATGATTATTGTTGGGAAATACGATACCAGTCAGATTTTTCAAGCACTTTTGCTTCAGTTTTTCTGGCTTATAGTGATGGTGGGCTTGTCTCAGTTGATTTGGAAACGAGTCCAGTCATTTATCACCATTCAGGGAGGTTAGGATGAAAAAATATCAACGCATGCATCTGATTTTTATCAGACAGTACATCAAACAAATCATGGAATACAAGGTTGATTTTGTGGTTGGTGTCTTGGGAGTCTTTCTCACTCAAGGCCTGAACCTCTTGTTTCTCAATGTCATCTTTCAACACATCCCCTCGCTAGAAGGTTGGACCTTTCAAGAAATTGCCTTTATCTATGGATTTTCCTTAATTCCAAAGGGATTAGATCATCTCTTTTTTGACAATCTCTGGGCTTTAGGTCAACGACTAGTTCGAAAAGGGGAGTTTGACAAGTATCTGACTCGTCCTATCAATCCTCTCTTTCACATCCTCGTTGAGACCTTTCAGATTGATGCCTTGGGTGAACTTTTGGTCGGTGGAATCTTACTAGCAACAACGGCGACTAGCATTGCTTGGACTCTTCCTAAGTTTCTGCTTTTCCTAGTTTGTATTCCCTTTGCGACCTTGATTTATACTTCCTTGAAAATCGCGACAGCCAGCATCGCTTTTTGGACCAAGCAGTCAGGTGCCATGATTTACATTTTCTATATGTTTAATGATTTTGCCAAGTATCCTATTTCTATTTACAATTCATTTCTTCGATGGTTGATTAGCTTCATTGTGCCTTTCGCCTTTACGGCCTACTATCCTGCCAGCTATTTCTTGCAGGACAAGGATGTCTTCTTTAATATTGGTGGTTTGATTCTGATTTCTCTTATCTTCTTTTGCATCTCTCTAAAACTTTGGGACAGGGGGTTAGACGCCTACGAAAGTGCTGGTTCATAAGAGGAAAAGTAGGACTAAAATCAAGAAAGGAACTTATGGTGTTTGTAATTAAAGAAGTCAAGTATGAAGATCAAAAAATGACAACTGTCGCTGAGGTATTAAAGGATTTGCCAGAATGGTTTGGAATACCAGAAAGTACGCAAGCCTACATAGAAGGAGCCAAGGACTTGCAAGTGTGGGCCGCCTTTCAGGAGAGTGATTTGCTTGGCTTTGTGAGCTTGTCCTATTCTAGTGAAGATTGCGCTGAGATTGATTGTCTCGGTGTAAAAAAAGCTCATCAAGGTAGAGGAATTTGGAGTCAATTGCTTGCTACTTTAGAAAGTGAAGCACGCAAAAACGTTGATTATTTACAAGTGAAAACAGTAGCAGAAGGCTCTAATAAAGATTATGATCGAACAAATGTCTTTTATCGCAGTCTTGGCTTTAAAAAATTAGAGATTTTTCCACAACTTTGGGGACCTCAAAATCCTTGCCAGATTTTGATTAAAAAGATGGGTTAAGAATCCCTTGACATCCTTCCTTATAGTGCTATACTATAAGTGGAACCGCCGATTTAGCTCAGTTGGTAGAGCACCGCATTCGTAACGCGAAGGTCACAGGTTCGATCCCTGCAATCGGCATTTTTAGTAATGTAAAGAAAGACAAAGAAAATTCAAAATGTTTATTTGAAGGCAATTTTCTCAAGTTCATTGTTAAAAATAATTTAGCATTTTTAATTTTTTTGACCAAATTTTGACCAAATTTTAACCAAAAAATAGATTTGAGTTAATGAATATAGAATAAAATGGATCAGGAAGCTGGTCTATTTTATTTTGTATTCTATATTTGGTATTAAAAAATATAATAATATTCTTCTTTAAAGCTTCTACATTTTTTGATATAATAGTAGCTAACATAAATATTTATTAAGTGTAGAATTTAAATCAACTATGTAGTATTAAATTTAGTTAGGGAGAAACAATAAATATGGATAAAAAGAAGCATAGTAATATTTTGAAATTACCATTTATAGTTATAATGAAAGAGAAAATTTTATTTTGTTGGGTATTTACTACTTTATTAGGAGCTTTATTTACAGCTGTTTCACAATTTTTGATTGGAGAACCTATTCAGGATACATTTCAACATGGAAATATCTATATTTTTTCAATTACATTGATAATTACAGTTTTTTCTGATGCAATTATTTATCTAGTCTCGGAAGATAAGAAGGTAGAAGCAAATAAAAAACTAAATGAGGCGAAGCTAGAGAATGAAAAATTGATACCAATTATAGGTAAAACTTCAATAAATAGTTATCTTTTGTGGATAATATTGTTTATAACTTTTATACTTATTGCATCTCTACTGTTATATGCAGGTATATACAGAGATAATCCTTGGATTCAAGTTGGCATTTTTGTATTTTCAATTTATATTGCTTTATTTTATTATTGTTTAAATAGACTCATACAATACCCTAACAATTATGAAGATTATTTGAAAACAGAAAAAAAAGAAATAGAAAATTTAGGTAAAAAAAATGAAGAAATTAATGAATATAAGGATGACATAACAGGGAAGGAAGTGAAATTATAATGAAAAAAGAAATAAAAGTAATAGAGATTACTCAACCTATAGGCACATTTTTCATTGGTAAAATTAATTCTAATGATTTAATACAAAGTTCTTTTGTACGTCGTAGAGGTTATGATAAAGAAGGAGTTCAAAGAGATATATCTATTAAAAGGGAAATGGAAATAGAATCATATTGTAAGGATCCGGATGCTACTTTCCCTACACCAATAATATTAGCAGTTGATTCTTCAATTTGTAGTCTGAAGAATGATGATACTCTCATCGAGTATGAAGATGACAATTACATTTTCGAGATAATTGATGGACAACATCGAGTCGGTGGTATTAGTAAAGCAAATAATCAGACTGGATTTAGTTGTGAATTAGTTGTTGTATTAATGTTTGATTTAACTGAAGAGGAGAAAGCATATGTTTTTTCTACAATAAATAGTAATCAAACAAAAGTTGACAAATCTTTAATCTATGATTTATTTGAACTTAGCACAAAAAGAAGTCCATTAAAAACTTGCCACTATATAGCTAGAATTATGAATTCTAAAAACACATACCCTTTCTATCAAAAGTTGAAGATGTTGGGAAAAAAAGAACACGGATTAAACACTTTATCTCAAGGGACTTTTGTAAAAGGATTGGTTGAATTAATTTCAAAAAACCCTCAGGAAGATATGATTCGTATTAAAAATGGTGATGAATTATTACAAGATGAGAAATTACCACTACGAAATCTCTTTATAAATGAGAAAGATGATATAATTTTGAAAATCCTTAAAAATTATTTTACTGCTGTGAGTGTGGTTTTTGAAAAAGAGTGGAATTCAAATGACTATATTTTAACCAAAACAACTGGATATTTAGCGTTAATGAAGGCTTTTGGAAAATTTTATAATTTTGGTATAGAACAAGGAAGATTAGATGAGGAGTTTTTTGTAAGTATCTTTAAGGGTATAAAAAATATTTTTAAACATAAACATATTCAACTTATTTCTGAAGAATTTCAAGCTGGTGGAGTAGGCCAAAATCGTTTGAAAGTTGAGTTTGAGAATGCACTCATGCAAATTTCAAAATCAGAATTTTAAAATAGATAAATAAAATGGATCAGTACAGAAGCTGGTCTATTTTGTTTTGTATTTTTTACTTTGTCATTTTTAGTATTTGAGAATGTACTGAATGAAAGATTTAGTTGAAATATGATATAATTAAAAGATAATGAGGTTATATAAAAAATGAAAAAAAATAGACTTGTTGCCCCTGTTCTTAAATGGGTAGGTGGAAAAAGACAGTTAATTTCGGATATTGAACCTTTAATACCAAGAAGGATTTCTACTTATGTAGAGCCTTTTATTGGTGGTGGTGCAATATTATTTCATCTTCAACCAAAGAAGGCGATTATCAATGACTATAATCAAGAATTGATGAATGTTTATCAAGTGATAAAAGATAATCCGGATGGTTTAATAGAAGTTTTAAAAAGGCATAAAGAATTACATTCTGAAGAATATTTTTATGAAGTTCGTTCTTTAGATCGAAGTGAAGATTATGAGAATATGTCAGATGTGGAAAAAGCTGGACGAATTATTTATTTGAATAAAACTTGTTATAATGGTTTATTTAGAGTTAATAGAGCAGGTTTTTTTAATACACCTTATGGAAAGTATAAGAATCCTTCTATCGTGAATGAAGTGACAATTAGAGCTATTTCAAATTATTTTAATTCAGCGAATGTTAAATTTTTAACTGGTGATTATAAAGAAGCATTAAAAAGGTTAAGAAGGGGTGCATTTGTTTATTTTGATCCTCCTTATATGCCTATTTCAACTTCTTCTAGTTTTACAGGTTATACAGAACATGGTTTTGACTATGAGAAACAAGTAGAACTTAGAGATGAGTGTTTAAAACTCCATAAAAAAGGAGTTAAATTTTTACAATCTAATTCATATTCTCCTGAAATTTTAGAATTGTATGCTGATGAAGATGTATTTACTATTGAACTTGTGCAAGCAAGACGAAGTATAAATAGTCAGGCAGATGGCAGAGGAGAAATTGCTGAGGTTTTAATTTATAATTACGAAAAAGAGTAGGTTATGGGCAAAATAAACGTTTCAGACGCTTGGCAAGTGTTAATTGATAAGTATGATATTTTAACAGAAATATTGAATAATGGTTTTTTTAAGATTTCTGCTTTACAAATAAAAGAAGTAAAAGAGCCTAGATTGATGGCAAAATGGGATAGTTCAGAACAGTTGCCAAGCAGTCTAAAAAATAATAAGATTAACATTTTACCTGATAGTCGAAGTTCGTATATTTTAAGTGATTTTTTGCTGTATGAAAAACTGCCTAAAGTGGTGGAGCATGTAAAAAATATGGCAAAAGTTGAATTACCTGACCTGCAAACTATTGATGTTGATAATATTACTTCTGAAGCAAATGCGATAAATGTATTACAGATTTCTGGAATATTAGAAGATTTTCTTGAACTTGATGTAGATGATATTTTATATGGTACTTTCAATGGTAGAATGTCATCAGGAAAATTTGATTTTAAAGTTGATACAAAAAGGAAGATTCCACTAAAAGTAGATGTTGATAGGACGCAAATAGAAATTGATGGTGGTTTTGAATCGAATCATTGTGTTGTGATCCTAGAAGCAAAAAATGTTCTACATGAGGATTTTCATATTCGCCAGCTTTATTATCCGTATAGGTTGTGGGAAAGTAAGGTTGATAAACCTGTACGTTTGATATTTTCTATTTATACAAATAAAATTTTTCGTTTAATGGAATATCGTTTTAAAGAGAAGTGGAATTATTCTTCAATAGAATTAGTTAGGACTAAAAATTATTCTTTAGAAGATACTTCTATTACGTTAGATGAAATAAAAGATGTCTATGATAGCATTGAGGATATTGAAGTTATTAGTGATAATATGAATGGTGAAAGCAGTGTTCCATTTATACAGGCTGATAACTTTGAAAGAATAGTTTCTTTGTTAGAAAATATGTATGACAATCCAATGACAAGTGAAGAAATTATTGAATTGATGAAGTTTACAATTCGCCAAAAAGAATATTATTTTAATGCTGGCAAATATTTAGGTCTATTTCAAAGAATAAAAGAAGATAAAGTTACAAAATACGGCTTGACTAATGTTGGTGTGGCTGTTTATAAAAAGAGTTATAAAGAAAGACAGTTAGAATTAGTCAAGTTAATTTTATCTCATAGAATTTTTAGAGATTTATTTGGAGAAATTATAGAAACAGGTATGATTCCAGATAAAGGTAGAGTAGTTGAACTTGAATTGGAATATAATGTATGTAGTATAGATGTAGCTTCAAGGAGAGCGACTTCTGTTATAGGTTGGCTAAACTGGATTTTTAATTTAGTAAATATATAAAAATAAGGAGCGTTGATTATGTTTGGAAATGATCAAGAAGTTATTATTCAATCTAGTGGTTATAATGGAAGTGAACCGACTAGGATATGTCCAAATTGTGGAATTGAGAAACCGTTAAGTGATTTTGGTTATAGAAATATGGGAGATGGAACTATTCGGAATCAATCATGGTGTAAAGATTGTAGATAAAGTATATTTTTAATAGTTAATAATATACTTTTTAAACGAATAAATTTTTAGTTTCTGTATAAAATATTTGTTTAGTAAATATATAATAAAATAGATCAGGAAGTTGGTCTATTTTATTTTGTGTTTAAAGAGTATAAAAAATTTAATTGTCTTTCTATAAGTGATACAATAGATATACAAGATATAAAGTGGAAAACTATGCCACAAATTGCTGTAAGAGTTGACGATCAATTAAAAAAGAAGCAACTGCGCTCTTTAATGAATTGGGTTTAGATATGACAACTGCTGTAAAGTTGTTTTTGAAGCAAAGTGTTTTGACTAGAAGTATTCCTTTTAAACTTGCTTTAGATGAATATTCAAAAGAAGAAGTAGAGCAAGCAAAGAAAGATATTCAAAATTTGGTCGAAGAAAAATTAGAAGTTGTAAAACTTGATTTTAGAAGAAAAGAAGATGTTGATGTATTTTTTAATGATTAGGAGATAGAAAATGGAAATAAAAAATGTGAGTTATTATAATTCTGTACTCAATTTCTAAAACCAAAATTGAATTATTTTTTAAGAGATTTTTTAAATGATTATTCAGATCAATTAAATGAATTGGAAGTTGGTTCAGAATTTGATACTGAAATTGAATATGAAGGCGATTTAGAAATATATTTTGTTAAATTTGTATTTTAAAAAAAAGTTGCGGGAATCTTTGGCAACTCTGCAATCGGCATTTTTAGAAATGTAAAGAAAGACAAAGAAAATTCAAAATGTTTATTTGAAGGCAATTTTCTCAAGTTCATTGTTAAAAATAATTTAGTATTTTTTGTCTTTTTGACCAAATCATGACCAAATTTTGACCCAAAAGGGAAGATTGAATAAAGTAGATTAGATTGATTTACTCTTTAATAATATTCAAAAAAGTTTCTATAAAATTTTTTATCTGTATTTGAAGAGTGGTATAATCTATGTGATAGATTACCTTTATACAAATATTATAGATCGGCATTAGAAAGAGTAAAACTACAATAGCTGATTAGAATCATCAATACTCATCAAAATGAGGAGGAGTATCATGAAAAAGAAAGAACGGATAAAACAAGTAGATAAGACCCATGGTCGAAAAGCAACTGCATCGAGATTGGCAGAAGCCTCTTCTACAACTAAAAATATAAAAATGTATATCGGTCTTGCCATAACAGCTCTAGTTATAATCATTGTTGCTAGCATCTTTTTAAATTCACCTAATCTTAAGCAAGAAGCAAATCAAACTACTTTCTCATCTAAGACTGAAGAGACGACAAGAAGTCAGGAGAAAGAGGACGATAAGGATAAGTTAAAGGAAGAGGAAATTCAAAAGCTAAAGGAGCAATTGGCTGATTTGGATACCAAGATCTCAGAATCGGAGCAGCATGTTAGTCAATTAAAAAAAGAAGCTTCTGTTCCCAAATTAGATATTGAAGCCCTCAGAAATAATGATTTATCAAGTTTAGAGGGTACTTGGCGGACACAGTCTGGTAATGAATATATCATTAATGATTCAGGGGAAGTCCAATCTTCTTGGATATACAATGATCAAAAGCATGAGTCTATTGTTGAATTGAAAGTATCAAAAAGTCAGAATGATCGCAACCCAGAAACAGTAGCCCTTGGTGCTTGGGCAAAAGGTTCTCAGGCGGGAGGGTTTGTGGTAGTCGTTGTACCAAGTGCTGTTGTCATGGAACCTGGTGGTGATGGTAAAATAACAGACAATTCCAATCACGCTGAGGATAGACTCTTTGCAGGACAACAATATGAAGGAATGTTGATGCATCCAGAAAATGTTTACTATCGTGTTAAACCAGATACGAGTCAATTAGAATCTGAAGAGAAAAATTTAACGAAATTGAAAGTTGACCGTGATGCCATCAAATCAGCTTTAGAGTCTAAAGAAAAATGAAAAATGAATGAAAAGAAGTCAGCAATGGCTTCTTTTTTAGAAAAATTCTGACCACATAGTCTATCATGTCTGCCACATAGACAAAAGCTATTGTTTGCAATTTTTATTTCTGTTATAGTTGTAATTGTTAAAGGGAGATAAAACTTCCTAACAAAATAGAAAATGAGGTCGTATCATGAAAAAAGTAGTAGGTATCGGATTTTTAGTCGTTGCAGCAGCAGTCTTGTATTTTGGTTTAGTTGGATGGCCAAGTTTGGATGTTAATATCTGGGCCCTCTTTCCAGTAGGTTTATTCCTATTTTTTACTCTTGAGAATTTGGTGAAAAAAGATTACAAGGCCAGTCTCATGAGCTTGATTATTGCCTTTATCATCGCCAATGCCATTCTTGATATCTTGCCACTTTCAAGCGGTTTGGTTATCGGTGCTGGAGTCTTGGCTTGCGTTGGAATTGGATTTCTTTATCCTGAAGCCAACAAGTAAGAAAAATAATACAAAAAAATCTCGAGATTTTCTCGAGATTTTTTCTTTATTGACCTGCGTAATATTTTTGAATCCCTTTTACAATACCTGCAACCAATCTGTTTTGGTAGGCATCACTGCGGACTTGTTGATTCTCATTGAAATTGTCAATATATCCCAATTCCAATAGAACGGCTGGTTTATTAGTTTCTCGAAGGACAGCAAAACTACTTCGTAGACGACCTGCATCCTTAGCACCAGTTTCAGCTAATAGTGAAGAGTGGATATCTGCCGCGAGGCGATTGCTTTCACTGATTCTGTCAGGGTGGTTATGCCAGTAAGGATTGATCTTAGAAGGATAACCAGCAGCTTCTTCATAAGAATAAGTCTGGATTCCAGCTCTGTTTGAAGCTGGATTACCACTAGCATTGAAGTGAATACTAATAAAGATATCTGAGTCAGTCTTATTAACCATTCTTGAACGTTCGGTGACAAAGTCTACAAAGACATCACTGTCTCTTGAAGAAAGAACAGTATAGCCGAGTCCTTCAAGCTCCTTGCGTAGCTTTTGGTAAACTTGCATGTTCAGTTCTTTTTCGGTGATGTTATAATAAGATGCTCCAGGATCTTTACCACCATGGCCTGGATCTAGGAAGATGATATTGTTATATTTCCCCTTTTCAAACCCGTGGCTTGTAGAAGCTTCTCCAAGCCATTTTCCATCACTTTGAAATTGCTGGTCTTTCCCATCTATTTTATAGGTACCTGTAACATAGACTCCATTTTCATCTACATAGTAGCGAGCTTTATAGTAACTATCGTCAATCCATTCGCTCTTAGCCATGTAGCCACCTGCCTTGAGGTAGTATGAACCAATCCATTGACGCTCTGCATAAGTACCACCAGATTTCAAGTAGAACCAACTATCATAGTTTTTATCGAAAATCCATTCTTTTTCAGCCATAGCACCGCTAGCTTTTAGGTAGTAGCTACCTTGCCATTGGTTGTTTGCCATAGTGGCGTCTTTGTTAAAGTAGTACCAGGTACCACTAATTTTGTCCCACTTATTTTTGATTAATTTACCAGAAGCAGGGGCATAGTACCATTGTCCATCTTGTTTTACCCAAGAACTCTCAGCCATGGCACCACTATTAGTAAACAGATAGTCGTCAAAAATCGTGTTGCTGAGCATGACACCGTCTTGATCAAAATAGTACCAGACACCACCGATCTTTTCCCATTTTTGTTGAGAAATTTTTCCATAAGCGTTAGCGTAATACCATTTTTCTTGGAGTTTACTCCAACCAGAATCGACCATGGCCCCGCTACTAGTAAGGATATATCCGTCAAAAATAGTATCGCTCAACATGATTCCATCTTTGTTGAAGTAGTACCATTTTCCGTGGATTTTTTTCCAGTTAAGAACAGGGGCATTATTTTCATAGAAGCGCCAGATATTTTCCTCTAATACCCAACCTTCTTTTTGAATTTCTGGTGCCTTGTCTTCTTCTTTCTTAGCTGGATTTGTCGTTTGATTGGCATTTGCTTCAGTTGAAGGTTCAGCTTCCTTGGCAGGAAGACTGTTTTTCTCCACTTTGTCAGTAGAGGTTTCACTGTGTGTTGTTTCTACTGGGGTTGACTGTACTTTGTTCTCCTCAGCATAGCTAAGGTTGGTTGTTAGACCAAAAACTGAAAGCGTAATGGCGCTTGCCAAGAGCGTTTTTTTCACTTGATTAATCTCCTATACATTTTTATAATCTTTTTTTAAAATCTCATTAGAAAAGCCCCTCTTAGGAATATCTAGAAACCAAGATCGAGGTGTTGGTGGGCTATATTGTAATAGTTGACTATTTCATCACGAAAATTTGAACAATCATGATGATATAGATGAGCAGTGTTAGTAAAAATCCAGCTCGCCAAAAGAATTTAATAAATTTTGGATAATAAAAACTACGTCTTTTGTTTAAGAAGAAAAAGACTAACACAATTGCTAGTATTGATAAGGCTATTCCCAATACAGGAAGTTGATTATGTGTAAACATCTTAGTCGTAATCAAATAATATTCAAATATCAGAAAAGGAAAAGCTAAATCAGCAGCATTGATGCCCCTTTTTTTTAACTTAAAGAGTCTGCTTAAAATAATCGCCAGAGCTAAGGTTAGTACCAAAAGCAAGATGGAAGCAAGTTTCATTAAAATCATACCATTATTGTATCATAAAATTTTGAGAATAGAAAAGTAAATTCCTTGATTTATCACAGTTTTAGCAAAAAATCATTGATAAGAAACAGATTTTATAATTCCTGCTTGATCAGAATAAATCATGTGTTCGATACAATGATAGTTTGAGTCCTCAATATAAATCTTTTTTATGTTCACCATAGAAAATATATATTAGTCAGAAGTGAAGAATAGTAGTAGAATGAGTAGCAAATAAAACAAAGGAGTTTCTTATGAAATTAGTTACTTTATGGTCAAAACTCTCACTAGGCATTCAATTATTGGTGGCTTTGGTCTTGGGTGTTATCGCTGCCCTTATCTGGCCACAATTTGCAGGCTTTTATCAATTTTTAGGTCAAGCCTTTATTAAATTGATCAATATGGTTATCATTCCTTTAATCTTCCCAACTATCGTTGTTGCGGTAGCTGGTGTTATCGGGAAAAAATCTTTTGGGAAAATCTTGACCAAGAGTTTGGTTTACTTTTTCGCAGTAACAACTGCTATTACTCTTTTGTTTGTATTTGCTAGTTACTATCTAGGATTTGGTCAAGGAGTGAATATCGGTCAAACTGGTGGAAACCTTGATGGGATTGCTAACAATGTCAAGTTTAGCGAATTTTTGCTTGGTTTTATTCCATCAAATATCGTCAAGTCACTTTCAGAAGGTGCCCTCTTGCCAATTATCGTGTTTGCCATCTTTCTTGGTTACGGAATTGGGAATCTTAAGTCTGATAAATCTCAGAAAATTATCCAAGGTTTCCAAATCTGGATTGAAGCCATCTACAAGATTGTTACAGTGATTGTCAAACTATCACCGATTGGAATTTTTGGATTTATCGCCAAAGATGTTGCAACTACGGGTGTCGACAAGTTGATTGGGCTTGGTCAGTTTGTAATTGGAACTTATTTGGCTTATGCTGTTTTGGTTCTCCTTATTTTCCCTTTGATTGCAGTCTTCTTTAAAGTTCCGTATTTGTCAGCCTTTCGTGAAAATTGGAGTCTCTTAACTTTGGCTTTTGTTACTGGAAGTTCTAGTGTGGTCTTGCCATCACTTCTTAAAGATTTGAAAAAACAGGGGCATGACGAGCATACAATTGATTTAGTTGTTCCTTTAGGATATACTTTTAACTTAGAGGGAGCAGCAGTTTATTTCTCAGTAGCGACAATCTTTATCGCCCACGCCTATGGCATTCAATTTTCTTTATCAAGCCTCTTGTTTACTGTTTTACTCTTGACCTTGATTGGAAAAACAGCAGCAACCGTACCATCAGGAGCTATTGTGGTTTTACTTGCTGCAGCACCTCAATTGGGCTTACCAGTTGAAGGAGTAGCCTTGATTTTTGCAGTTGATTTCTTTGTCAATGCCGGCCGTACCATGATCAACGTTTTGGGTCAAATCTTAACAGTTAGCGTTATCGAAAAAACAGAAGGATATATTTTAGAAGAAGAAAAGGAAAGCCAATTATCAGTCAGCTTTTCTTAAGGAGTTTATAAGTAATGAGTGAAGCAAAAGTTTATGTGATTCATGAGAATCTAGAATGGACTCAACATTTAGTGAAATGGTTGGAAGAATTAAAAGTCCCTTATGAACTATGGGATTTGTCTAGTGGGATTTTAGATTTGCAAAGCCCACCGCCACAAGGTATCTTTTACAATCGTATGTCTGCCTCTTCTCACACAAGAGGACATCGTTATGCGCCAGAATTTACAGAGCAAGTGATTACTTGGTTAGAAGCACACGGACGCAAAGTTGTGAATGGTACCGGTGCTATCAACCTTGAAATTAGTAAAGTCAAACAATATTTGAAGTTAAACGAATCTGGTATCGAGACTCCTGCGACAGTTGCAGTTTTGGGTCAAGAAAACATCATTGAAGCAGCAAGAAAATTGAACATCTATCCTTTGATTACCAAACATAATCGAGCAGGTAAAGGTTTAGGAGTTCAACTCTTCCAAAATGAAGAGGAACTTGAAGCTTACGTCAATAGTCCCCTCTTTGAACCATCAGTGGACGGGATTACCTTGTTACAAGCCTACATCAAACCAAGTGATGGACGTATCCGTCGTTCAGAGTTTATCAATCAAAAGTTCCTCTACACTGTTTCAATCGACTCTTCAGATGGTTTCCAACTTTGTCCAGCAGATGGTTGTCAAATCGGCAAGAGACCAGAACAACTAGAAACGTCTGAGAAATTCCAGATTACAGAACCTCTACCAGATGGCCGAAGAGAAGCTTATGAGAATTTCTTGAAAAATGCTCAGATTGAAGTTGCGGCAATTGAATGGGTTCAATCAGAGAGTGGAGATATTTATGTCTATGATGTAAATACCAACACCAACTACAATCCTACCGCAGAAAAAAATGCCAATATTTTTGCTCACCAACATTTGGCTCAGTATCTAAAAACAGAATTGCAAGCCCTGACTAGTGGACAATAAAGTAACTAATTCAAAAATCCCTCAGTATCAAATGACTGGGGGATTGATTTGTTTAAACTCTTCGAAAATCTCTTCAAACCACGTCAGCTTCCATCTGCAACCTCAAAATAGTATTTTGAGCTGACTTCGTCAGTTCTATCCACAACCTCAAAACGGTGTTTTGAGCAACCTGCGGCTCGCTTCCTAGTTTGATCTTTGATTTTCATTGAGTATTAATCGATAAAAAATTATTGATTAGCTTTAAAGTCCGGGTCTTTTAGGCTTTGAACACTGGCATTGATCACTGCACCGATAATTAATATCTTGGCAATAATTATAAACCAGAACATCATGACAACGACGACGATCGAACTGAAAAATCTGACGTCAACGAGATAGTTAACATAATTGTTGAAATAAGCTGAAAAGATCGTTAATAGAGATATGAGAGTAAGAAGTACGAACAGACTTCCAGGAAGGACGTAACGAATACGACCGACTTTCACGTTTGGAAGTAAATAATAGAGCATGATCAAAATCGCAAAAAGAAAGGCATAAATCAGCGGTCCAGTAAAATCCTGTAAATATGCAAATAGAGAACTTTCGGATTTCCAGTAGTTTTTTAACAGATCCAATAACATATGACCAAACATACTTAGGAATAGAGCAAGTGCAAAGAGAATCTGTAATCCTAAACTAACCAGGAGACTCATCAGTTGATGGGAAATAAGCCCTCTGTTTTTAGCGATTCCATAAGCTTTATTAAAAGATTTTTGTAGGAAATTCATGGATTTTGAAAATGTCCAAAGAGCTGATATTACCGCAAAACTCAAGAGTCCAGCAGATGGTTGTGTCAGCACTTCCCGAGCAATCTTTGCTACTACATCATAGATCGTATCTGGTAAAAATTCCTTTAGTGTGATCAAGAAATCGGAGACTGGAATTTGAAAATAAGGCAAGATATTGACAGCTATCATAAGTAAGGGGAAGATTGAAATCAACCAATAATAGGCCACAGCTACACTGGTTAATTCAATATCTGAAACACGATAGTAGTGCAAAAAAGCTTTAAATAAAGGCCTATTGGTTAGTTGTTTCCACAACTTTTTCATTGCATAATCCTCCACAATAATAACCTAAATCTTAATTTCTGCGAACTAATTCCATCATATCATAAGGTAGTGTGTTGGCTGCTTCTTTTAGAGAATAGGTTTCTAGGTTGTTTACATTTTGTCGTAATTTTTTGGCATACTGGGCTGAGATGAGTTTTTGTTTTTCGTATTCAAAGATAGACTTACGCTCTAGATAGTAGCCTCTTAACATTTCGTCGATATTATTGGGTTTGATACGATTGATAACCCGTTCCACAAAGGCACCACTGGTAATATGACTGGTTTCACGGAGACGTGATTCCTGCATAAAGCTAATCAAGGAACTCTTATAAATCCCTTTCAGGTTTTCCAAACTTTCGATGATGATTTCAGTGTTGGCTAGATAGAGCTCTGCAATTTGGTCATAATCGATGGCAAGAAGTCTTTGATTTCCCTTGTCTCTCCAAGAACGGAAGGTTTTTCCAAATGTGAGCAATTCATGAAGGAGAAAACGCACAATCCGGATAGAAACAAGGAAGTAGTAGGTTAGGCGAGAAGCAAAGTTTCGCTTAATATTGTTCTCCATGCTTTTCAAGTACCGTTGATAAACACGATAACCTCTTTCACCGATTTTGCCTTCTTCATAGGCCTGTTCCAAACCATCGTTCTCGATACTGAGAATCAAGAGTTTAAGAGCTTCCCAGTCTTCTTGGATTTCTTTGTTTTCTTGGCTGAGGATGAGATTTTCAATCCGTCCGTGATAATTATCGATAGCAGCATAGAGGGGAACCTTGTTTTTAGTATGTTCCAGATCTTTCTCCAACTCCATGGCAACATCGTTTAGGATAGCGATGTGCATGAGCTGATCCTTAGATGGTTCTTGCTCTTCAGAAAGGTGTGGCAAGATCAATAATCCAGTAAGGAAACTGACCAGGGTTACACCGGCTACGAGGAAGAGAAGGAGCGGATATTCCTGCTCCAGATTAGAAGGTATCAAGAGGATGGTGGCAATAGAAACAGTACCTTTAACGCCAGAGAATGTCAAGAGGAGCATATCTTTGACATACTTGTGGAGGCTTTTTTGAAGTTTCTTTATTCGAAACGCGTAAAAGCCGTAAATCATGAGAAAGCGGATGGCAAAGAGTAGGAAGGTTAAGAGGAAGATAGTGATGAGAAGGAGCACATTGTTATAAAAAGCACTCTTCAGAATTGGCTCCGCAATCATCTCCAGTTCCATTCCCAAAATAACAAAGACAGAACCATTAAGCATAAAGGTTACTGTGTGCCATACAGTCTCTGTAACAGTATCAACTTGGGCTTCAAGCAGATTTATTTTCTTGAAACGACTAGCTTTTAAAATACCAGCGACAACGACCGCAATAATTCCAGAAACATGAATCTCTTCAGCTATGAAGAATGTTAAAAGTGGTAAACTGAGATCCAGCAAGAGTTCACTGGCGATATCAGTAGCTCGTACGCTGAGTAGGAAAGAGTGGAGGGAGCGATTTATGAAGGCTGTTATAAGGCCAACTGCAAAACCTCCAACGATGGAAATAGCTAATGAAGTTCCGGCTTGGGTAAGGGAGAATGTTCCTGTTGTCCAAGCGATGAGAGCCATTCGAAAGGCTACTAGTCCAGAAGCATCATTCAGAAGACCTTCCCCTTTTAGGATATTAGAAACCCGCTTTGGGAATGAAAAGCGTTGAGAAAGGGATGCGAAGGCTACTAGGTCTGTAGGCCCTAAAGCGGCACCAACTGCTACGCAGGCGGCTAATGGAAGGCTAGTCCAAAGGACATGAGCGACTCCCCCCATGCTCAGAGCTGAGATAAAGATAACTGGAAAAATCAAGTAGAGGACAATCCGCCAGTGTTTTAGGATAGAAGTAATGTCTGCTTCTTGAGCTTCTCGAAAGAGTAGCGGGCCAATGACTAAAGCTAGGAATAACTCAGTATCTAAGTGATATTGGTTGTTGGGTAAACAAAGTCCAATTCCAATCCCTAATAAAATTTGAATCAGGGGCATGGGTAAAAAGGGAAGAAGTTTATTGGTCGTGCTAGAAACAATAAGAACTAGTAAAAATACTAAGAGATAAAAAAGTAAATTCATCTTCTACCTCCTTATTTTTGTTTGCGGCAAGCTTCAAAAAGTTCCTTTTGTTCTTGGATTTTTTGATCAATCTTCGAGCAGTCCTTGTGCTCGATTTTCTTCTGACAACGTTCCATTTCAAGTGTTATCATTTTCTTCTTGATTTTCAGCATCTTCTTGCTCATATGAGCTTCATCTAACATACCAACTGCCCGTTCATGTTGGGTTGATTCGACAAATTTGTGACGAAGTCCTTCTATTTTATCTCGTAGGTATTGTTGATCCATGGCGATACCTTTCTAATTTTTCAATCATGACTAAAAATGGTGGATTGTTGATTTGGTTGAGGGTGCGATAGATAGAGGCAGTATATTCTTGTTGCGGTAACTGACTGACAAAATCCATGACTGAATCCCGTTCGATATCTCCGCCTTCATGCCCGTAGTATATCATAATGGCAATCCGCCCGCCCTTAACGAGCATCTGACAGAGTTTTTCTAGTGCCTCAAGGGTTGTTTGAGGTTGGGTGATAATGCTTTTATCAGCTGAAGGAAGATAACCAAGATTAAAGATGGCTGCCTTAACTTCCCTTACAAACTGATCCACGGTTTCATGACCTTGTAGGATTAATTCTGCATTGGTCAAACCAGCTTCTTGTAGACGTTGGCTTGTCTTTTCTAGAGCTTGTTCCTGTATATCAAAAGCGTAGACTTGTTTAGCCAACTTAGCTAGAAAAAGGGTATCATGGCCATTTCCCATGGTCGCATCAACGACAATATCTTCTTGGGTGATGACTTGGGCAAGAAAATCATGCGCCATTTCAAGTGGTCTTTTCATTCATAAACTCCTGTTTTACAGCCTTGCATCCTTGGATACTACCTCGTCGTTTCATTTCAGCCTCAATGCTATTTAGAACTTCCCATTTATTGAGACTCCACATAGGACCAATCAGCATATCTCTAGGCGCATCACCCGTAATCCGATGGATAACGATATGCTTGGGAATAATTTCTAGTTGGTCACAGATGACCTTGACATATTCATCCTGACTCATGAGTTGCAAACGACCTTCATGATAGTCGCGTTGCATTCGAGTGTTGGTCATGAGGTGAAGTAGGTGAAGCTTAATCCCTTGGATATCATTGTCCCTTACACAACGCCGAACATTTTCCACCATCATTTCATGAGTTTCACCGGGCAAACCATTGATCAAATGGGCAACAATCTCGATTTTCGGATACTTCCGAAGTCGTTTGACTGTATCTACGTAGAGTTCATAGGAGTGGGCGCGGTTAATCAATTCGGAAGTTTCTTCATAAGTAGTTTGTAAGCCTAACTCTACGGTAACATGCATTCGCTCTGATAATTCTGCCAAGTATTCAATTGTTTCATCAGGAAGGCAATCTGGTCGAGTCCCGATATTGATACCGACAACCCCAGGTTCATTGATGGCTTGCTCATAACGCTCGCGAATCACTTCCAGCTTTTCATGTGTATTGGTAAAATTTTGGAAATAAACCAAATATTTTTTAACTTCAGGCCACTTACGGTGCATGAAGTCAATTTCCTTATAGAATTGCTCGCGGATAGGAGCATCAGGAGCAACGATTGCATCTCCAGAACCAGAAACCGTACAAAAAGTACAGCCCCCATGTGCTACAGTTCCATCACGGTTTGGACAGTCAAAGCCAGCATCAATAGGAACTTTAAAAGTTTTTTCTCCGAATAAATTTCGATAGTAATCATTCAAGGTATTATAGGATTTCATAGCTAATATTATATCAGAAAAGCCCTACAAACTCAAAAAAGGTCAGTAAGAGAGAGCGTGCCTAGAAAGTGAAACGAAAGAAAAAGTCAAAATTTTTTTATAAAAGCCTTTACAAAAAAATAAAAAGTGGTAGAATTAAATCATAAACAAGCGCAAACGTTTTCGTAAAACGTTTGCCGAATAAATATAAAGGAGATTTGAATGATGAAAGATACATTCAAAAATGTCTTGTCTTTCGAATTTTGGCAGAAATTCGGTAAGGCTCTAATGGTGGTTATCGCTGTTATGCCAGCGGCTGGATTGATGATTTCAATCGGTAAGTCACTTGCAATGATTGACCCAAACCTTGCTCCCCTAGTTATTACTGGTGGCGTACTAGAGCAAATTGGTTGGGGAGTTATCGGTAACCTTCATATTTTGTTTGCCCTCGCTATTGGAGGAAGTTGGGCTAAAGAACGTGCTGGTGGTGCTTTTGCGGCAGGTCTTGCATTTATCCTTATTAACCGTATCACTGGTACAATCTTCGGTGTATCAGGGGATATGTTGAAAGATCCTAACGCTATGGTTTCAACAATCTTTGGTGGATCTATCAAGGTTGCTGATTACTTCATTAGTGTACTTGAGTCACCAGCCCTTAACATGGGGGTATTTGTAGGGATTATCTCCGGTTTTGTTGGAGCGACTGCATTTAACAAATACTATAATTTCCGTAAACTTCCTGATGCCCTTTCATTCTTTAACGGGAAACGTTTTGTACCATTTGTAGTTATTCTTCGCTCAGCAATCGCTGCAATTCTTCTTTCAGCTTTCTGGCCAGTTGTTCAAACAGGTATCAACAACTTCGGTATCTGGATTGCTAATTCACAAGAAACAGCACCAGTTCTTGCACCATTCTTGTATGGTACTTTGGAACGCTTGCTCTTGCCATTTGGTCTTCACCATATGTTGACTATCCCAATGAACTATACAGCTCTTGGTGGTACTTACGATATTTTAACTGGTGCAGCAAAAGGCACTCAAGTATTTGGACAAGATCCACTTTGGCTTGCATGGGTAACAGACCTTGTAAACCTTAAAGGTACTGATGCTAGTCAATACCAAACATTGCTAGATACAGTTCATCCAGCTCGTTTCAAAGTTGGACAAATGATTGGTTCATTCGGTATTTTGATGGGTGTGGCTGCTGCTATTTACCGTAATGTTGAAGCAGACAAGAAACACCAATACAAAGGTATGATGATTGCGACAGCTCTTGCAACTTTCTTGACTGGTGTTACTGAGCCAATTGAATATATGTTCATGTTCGTTGCAACACCTCTTTACCTTGTCTACGCTGTTGTTCAAGGTGCTGCCTTTGCTATGGCTGATATTGTTCACCTTCGTGTGCACTCATTCGGTTCAATTGAATTCTTGACTCGTACTCCACTAGCTATCAATGCTGGTCTTGGTATGGATATCATTAACTTTATCTGGGTAACAGCACTATTTGCAGTTATCATGTACTTTATCGCCAACTTCATGATTCAAAAATTCAACTATGCTACTCCAGGACGTAACGGAAACTACGAAACTGCTGAAGGTTCATCAGAATCTGCTGCTTCTGGTGAGTCAAAAGTTGCAGAAGCTTCTCAAGCTGTTAACATCATTAACCTTCTTGGTGGACGTGCTAACATCGTTGATGTGGATGCATGTATGACTCGCCTTCGTGTTACTGTAAAAGATGCTGGAAAAGTTGGAACAGAGGAACAATGGAAAGCTGAAGGAGCTATGGGACTTGTCATGAAAGGACAAGGTGTCCAAGCTATCTACGGACCTAAAGCTGACGTTTTGAAATCAGATATCCAAGACCTTCTTGACTCAGGTGAAGTGATTCCTGAAACTCTTCCAAGTCAAATGGCAGCAGCTCAACAAGATGCTGTTGTATACAAAGGTGTGACTGAAGAAGTATACTCAGTTGCTGACGGTCAAGTGATTGAATTGGATCAAGTTAAGGATCCTGTATTCGCACAAAAAATGATGGGTGATGGATTTGCAGTAGAACCATCAAACGGAAACATTGTATCTCCAGTATCAGGTACTGTATCAAGTATCTTCCCAACTAAACACGCTCTTGGTCTTGTGACTGAAGCAGGCCTTGAAGTACTTGTTCACATTGGTTTGGACACAGTAAGTCTTGAAGGAAAACCATTTACAGTTCGTGTTACTGAAGGACAACAGGTTGCTGCTGGTGATCTTCTTGTCACAGCTGACTTGGGTGCTATCCGTGAAGCTGGTCGTGAAACTACAACTGTAGTTGTCTTCACAAATGGTGATGCGATCAAATCAGTTAAATTAGAACAAACAGGTTCTCTTGCTGCTAAAACAGCAGTTGCAAAAGTAGAATTGTAATATTTAGGAGGTTGGAAGCTGTTTCCAACCTCTTGTTTAATAGGAGAAAAGCATGAAGTTTTTAACACTCAATACCCATAGTTGGATGGAAAAAGATCCTGAACAAAAGTTTCAACTTTTACTTCAAGATATACTTGAAAACAGTTATGATTTGATTTGTTTTCAAGAAATTAACCAGGAAATTACTTCAGCGCAAGTAGAAGCTGGTGTACTTTATCAGCCATTACCATCTGCTGAGCCGATTCATCAAGACCACTATGTGCGACTTTTGGTAGAGAAGTTGGCTGAGCAAGGTCAAAACTATTATTGGACTTGGGCCTATAACCATATCGGTTATGATCGTTACCATGAAGGTGTTGCAATCCTATCTAAAACACCAATTGAGGCGCGTGAAATTTTGGTTTCAGATGTAGATGATCCGACAGATTACCACACTCGTCGAGTTGCTCTAGCAGAGACAGTAGTTGAAGGTAAAGAACTTGCAGTTGCGAGTGTCCATCTCTCTTGGTGGGATAAAGGCTTCCAAGAGGAATGGGCGCGCTTTGAAGCAGTTCTGAAAGAATTGAACAAGCCACTCTTGCTAGCAGGTGATTTTAATAATCCTGCAGGTCAAGAGGGCTACCAAGCTATTTTAGCTAGTCCACTAAACTTACAAGATGCATTTGAAGTTGCAAAAGAAAGAAGTGGTAGTTACACTGTTCCGCCTGAAATTGATGGTTGGAAGGGAAATAGCGAACCTCTTCGAATCGATTATATCTTTACAACAAAGGATGTGCAGGTAGAAAAACTTCACGTGGTCTTTGATGGTAAAAACAGTCCACAAGTTAGTGATCATTACGGTCTGCAAGCAACACTATCTTGGAAAGACTAAATAAGCTATTTTAGTAAAAACAATCAAGCCCCCTTCTACAAACAGAAGGGGGAATTTAATTTAAAGAGTTAATATAGTTAAAGTTTTTTATTGAATAACTTGTAAAAAAAGATAAAATCCTTTAAAATAAAAAGTGTTGGAGGAATTTATGATTGTAAATCAAATAAAGCGTATGATCCCGACGCTAAAGGTAAATAATAGAAATTTAAATGAGTTGTTTTATATTGAGACTTTGGGGATGAAACCCTTGCTTGAAGAGTCAGCATTCTTATCACTAGGAGACCAATCAGGTATTGAAAAGTTAGTTTTAGAAGAGTCACCAAGTATGAGGAGCCGTAAGGTTGAAGGGATTAAAAAATTAGCTAGATTACTTGTAAAGGTAGAGAAGCCATCTGAGATTGAAGCACTACTAGCTAGAATGGAAGCAATCCCTCAACTCTATAAAGGAGCTAAGGGATATGCTTTTGAGGTTCTTTCTCCAGAAGGGGATTGTATTCTTATTCATGCTGAAGATGATATCAAGGATTTGAAAAAAGTTGAGGAAGAAGTCACTTTTTCAAAAACTGAGAAACTGAGATATTTGACAGCTTTTGAAATCTCGGTGGAAATCAACTTACCAGATGAGACATCAAGCCTACTTGAAAAAGAAGAAATTGAAAACCGACTAGCTTTTAATCAAGCTCAAGGGAGCGATTTACTGGTTGAAAATAATGTAACTTGGGACTTGTCCATGTTGAAATTTCAAGTAGAGAATTTAGATTTGCCTGTATTGCGTCAGCGATTTGAAGAAGCTGGTTACTTTATTCCAAAATCTGAGAAGTTTTTCCTAAGTAAGGACACCAACAACATCGAATTGTGGTTTGAAGCAGTATGAAACAAAAAATCATTCAAAAAATAAAGCAACAAATTGAGGCAGGGATTTATCCTGGTGCCTCTTTTGCATATTATCAGGATGGCGTTTGGTCTGACTGGTATCTAGGAGAAGCAAATCCAGAAACTGGTGAGCAGACTCGTGAGGGCTTGGTCTATGATTTGGCAAGTGTGAGCAAGGTCGTTGGAGTAGGAACGGTCTTAACCTTTTTGTGGAAGGAAGGCAAGATTGAGTTAGATAACTCCATAAGAGACTATCTTCCAGAAGTGGATTACCCAGACATCACCATTCGACAACTCCTAACGCATGCAACGGATTTGGATCCTTTTATTCCTAATAGAGATCAGTTTTCAGCAGATCAGTTAAGAGAAGCTATGTTTCATCTGAATCGCCGAGAGAAGAGAGCCTTTCTATACTCAGATGTGCACTTTCTCTTACTAGGTTTTCTTTTAGAATCTTATTTTGAAAAGGACTTGGATCAGATTTTACAAGAGCAAGTGTTGAATCCATGGAAGATGAAGGAAACTCAGTTTGGTCCAGTTAACTGTGCTGTTCCAACGGTCCGTGGACAGAAAGCAGGAGTGGTCCATGATCCCAAGGCTCGTTTGCTTGGAAAGCATGCAGGTAGTGCAGGCTTGTTTTCGACAGTTCATGATTTAAAAGTCTTTCTAGAGCATTATTTGCAGGATGATTTTGCTGCAGACTTAAGTCAGAATTTTTCGGATCTGAATGATAAAGAACGCTCATTGGCCTGGAATCTTGAAGGTGATTGGCTGGACCATACAGGCTATACTGGGACCTTTATCATGTGGAATCGTAAGAAGCAAGAGGCGGCAATTTTTCTATCTAACCGAACTTATGAAAAAGATGAGCGTGCTCAGTGGATATTGGATCGTAATCAGGTCATGGACTTGATTCGAGAGGCAGACTAGGGAGGAAGTATGTCAAAAGCTTTAAAAGGAACTCTTTATACAGTCATTGCAGGTATTGCTTGGGGCTTGTCGGGAACCAGTGGTCAGTACTTGATGGTTCACGGGATTTCAGCTCTCGTTCTGACCAATATCCGCTTGATAATCGCTGGATTACTCCTGATTCTTCTTGCCTATACTAAATCAAGGGATAAATTTATGGCCTTTCTGAAGGATAAATCAAGTCTGTTTTCTCTCTTGTTATTTTCTTTATTTGGTCTTTTTCTAAATCAATTAGCTTATCTTTCAGCTATTCAGGAGACAAATGCTGGGACAGCGACAGTTCTCCAGTATGTCTGTCCAGTTGGAATCCTTGCTTACACTTGTATCAAGGATAAGGTGGCTCCGACGCTTTCAGAAATCATCTCTATGTTTTTAGCTATAGGTGGGATCTTTCTCATTGCAACCCATGGGCAATTGGATCAACTCTCGATGACTCCAGCTGGTCTATTTTGGGGTTTGTTCTCGGCCTTAACCTATGCTCTTTATATCATTTTACCCATAAAATTGATTCAAAAATGGGGGAGCATTTTGGTTATTGGTGTTGGAATGACAATCTCAGGTTTTCTAGCAGTACCTTTTACAGGGCTTATCGGGGCTAGTATTCCCTTATCTTTTGATATCTTTCTAGCTTTTGCAGGTATCATTCTGATTGGAACGGTCTTTGCCTATACAGCCTTCCTCAAGGGAGCAAGTATGATAGGACCAGTCAAGTCTAGCCTTTTGGCTTCGATTGAGCCTATCTCGGCAGTATTTTTTGCCTTCATGATTATGGGGGATATTTTCTATCCGATAGATTTTATTGGAATGGCTATGATTTTACTAGCCGTGACTATCATATCATTGAAGGATCTAATGTTGGAAAAGAAACATCATTCCGTTTAATGTATTAAAGCAGTCTTTGATAAGGCTGTTTTTTAATCTTCCAGCAAGGTGGTTCATATAACTTTAAGAATGAATGTTTATAATCAATCCATACATTTAAAGATAAAGGAGGAAATATGAATTTGCTACAAAGTATTCATCCATCAAAACCTTTAAGATACTTAAAATGGTTCGATATCCTCATCATCACTGTTTTAATGTTTGGAGAGTTTATCATTCGTTCTACTCAACAATTTATGGAGAGTTTATCGCCCTCAACTCTTACTAGTGTCACAGAAACTACGACAAATGTAGCAAGTGATGGGGCAGCCTATTCTAGTAATTTCAATTTTCAATTGATGATGTTAGGGATTACCTTCCTTTATCTTGTGATTCGAAATTATGATTTTAAACAGCTTCCTTTACGCTGGCGCTGGTCTGTTTTAATTTGGATTCCCCTTATCTTTGCTGTAGTTGGGATATTCGGTGATATCATTACAACCCTTAGTGGTGAGTATAATTATTTTAATCCTCAGTTGATCCCTTTTATAGATCCTATGGAAATCATTCGAAAATTCATGGCTTTAACGCCGATGGCGATTTGCTATGCTTTACTAAATGGTTTTTATGAAGAATTTTTCTTCCTAGGCTTACTGACTTCAGTAAAAGAAAAGCACAAGTGGTTAGCTCTAGTCTACTCGGTAATTATACGGATTTCTTTCCATACCTATCAAGGATTACTTTGGGCCTTGGTTATTGGGCTTGTTTATGGTCTCTTTTATTATTTCTTGTACAAATATGTAGTCAAGAATTTACTGCCATTTTTTCTCATGCATGCTCTTGCTGATATGTTTGGTTCCAGTCTCTTGTATCTTTTGATTGCTTGGGGAAATTAAGAAATCAAACTTTTTGACAACAGTCCAATGAGTCACTGTATCAAAGTCTTCTTGTGAATCATAACCACCCGTCTAACGGGTGGTTTGCACCAGGGCTATAAGCCCAAATTACCAGCCAGCGCCTAAAGACGCTGGCTTTCACGTTGTTCAAGCCTCATTGCTCTTGACTCGTCACTTGCCTCTTAAAGAGGCGTGAGTATTACTTGCCACTATCCCTAAAGGAATCCTCATATTCTTTTACACTTAATTTATCTAGTGCTATATCATGCTTTTCCTGATCTGTGGCTTCATTAAGCCCTACTGTACTCACATAATAACCTTCTGCCCAGAAATGCCGATTCCCAAACTTGTACTTGAGGTTGGCGTGTTTATCAAACATCATGAGTACACTTTTGCCTTTTAAATACCCCATGAAACTTGAAATACTTATCCTAGGTGGAATACTTACCAACATATGTACATGATCAGGCATTAAATGACCTTCGATAATCTCAACACCTTTATAACTACATAATCGGTGGAATATTTCTCCCAAACTACTTCGATATTGATTATAGATCACTTTTCGTCTATACTTAGGGGTGAACACAATGTGATATTTACACATCCACTTTGTGTGTGATAAACTATGAGACTTTTGTGCCATGGTTTTCTCCTTTCGCTTTACAATTGGCTTGAACACCTTTATTGTATCGCGCTTGGAGTTTTTTTGGTATAACCTTCGACGCGCACCCGCATAGCGGGTGGTTTATTTGTCTCGCACCTCACGGAGCGAGACGGACTAATAGTCACATAATAAAAATAGAGGTCGGGATTTTTGGTCCCGACCTCTTGTTGATTCTATATGGATTAGTCTTTGTTTTCGTATGGCAAGATCAAGTTTAGGATGATACCTGTCATAGCTGATAGGGCAGTACCTGAAAGGGTAACTGGTCCAAGTTTAAGGATAGCACCACCAAGTCCAAGCACCAACATAGCACTTGCGATGATAAGGTTGCGCATTTGGCTAAAGTCAACACGTTCTTTGATCAAGACTTTCAAACCGTTACTTGCGATAACCCCGTAAAGAAGGATAGACATACCACCAAGTACAGAGTTTGGAATTGTTGAAATCAATGCAGTGAATTTACCAAGGAAGCTAAGGGCAATTGCGATAAAGGCAGCGTTACGGATAACTGAGACAGAAGCGATACGAGTCATTCCGATAACCCCTGTATTTTCACCGTAGGTTGTATTGGCTGGTCCACCGAGGAAGGCAGAAACAGATGTTGCAATACCATCACCAAGAAGGGTACGGTGAAGACCTGGTTCTTTCAAGAATTGGCGTCCACAGATTTGACCTAGAACGGTGTGGTCTCCGATATGTTCAGAAATGGTTACGATTGCGATTGGTAGGATGGCAATTGTTTCAGGACCGAAGTAAAGGTCGTATTGTTTGAAGGCACCACCTGTATTGAATGGTAGGTAGAAACCAGGGATTTCAAACCAGTTAGCTTCAAGAACAGGAGTGAAGTCAACCAATCCAAGTGCTAGGGCAAAGAGGTAACCACCGATAATGGCAAATAGGAATGGGATAATTCGTAGGAAGCCTTTTCCTTTTGTATTGATAAAGGCAGCAATCAAGAAAGTAACAACGGCTACAAGAGCGTTTTTCCAGTTTCCATCAGCTACAAGGCCAGCATTGGTTACAGCTGAACTAGCTAGTCCAAGACCGATAACAATGATCATAGGACCGATAATGATTGGTGGTAAGAGTTTGTCGATCCATTTTGTACCTGCAAAGCGCACACTTGCAGCAACAAGGACATAAACAAGACCAGTCAGGATAACCCCTGTCTGAGCAGCAGATACATCACCACCCATTTCTTTCATGGCAAGTGACATAGCTGTGATAAAGGCAAAAGAAGAACCCAGATAAACTGGAACTTTAAAGCCAGTAGAGATCATGTAAATGAGTGTTCCTACACCTGATGCAAAAAGGGCAACCGATACAGGCATTCCCAAGATCAAAGGTACCAAGATGGTTGCACCAAACATGGCGAATACGTGCTGGAAGCTAAGAAGAATTCCCTTTCCAGCTGAAGGACGTTGGTCAACGTCTAAAAGCAAATCAACAGTTGATTCCTGTTTCATATTAACCTCACTTTTGGGCATCAAAAAAGAGCCCATTATTTTATAGCAATAGGCTCCCAGAGTAAGACCTCTCTAAAACAAGACTCCTTCATCAAGTTTTAAAAAGTTTTATATAGATCTGCGCCTTCGTCACCTCACGGGATGACATTAAAAACCTTTGCTTAGGATAGTATAGCAGAAAAAAATGATTTTGTAAATCATTTTTTCCCGAGCCTTGAAATGAGAGAGCGAGGTATGATTTTGTAAATCATTTTTTCCCGAGCCTTGAAATGAGAGAGCGAGGTATGATTTTGTAAATCATTTTTTCCCGAGCTAAGAAATAAGAAAGTGAGGTGTGAGTTTGCAGATTTTTAATCTTTCTAAAGCGGACGTTTGTTAGGCATACCAGCCTTTCTTGGGTATTTATTTGGCGTTTCTTTTTTCTTCTCGACAATAGTAATGTATCGAGGGTCTCCGTTAGGAAGTGTGTAACTGAGATTATCTTCAACCTTACTAAAGAGAAGGTTAAGGGCATTTTTTGCCTCGGTCAATTCCTCTGGGGCATTGCTGGCCTTCAGTGCTAGCAATTTTCCACCGACTTTTAAGTAGGGAATAGTCAACTCGGACAAGACCTGCATACGGGCAACAGCACGAGCCGTAACGATATCAAACTGAGCACGGAAGTTCTTATCTTGGGCGAAGTCTTCTGCACGTCCGTGATAGAAGTGGACATTTTTTAACCCTAGTTCTTGGGCTAATAGATTCAGAAAGTTAATTCGTTTATTAAGGGAATCAATAATGGTCACATCTACCTGAGGATAGAGAATCTTCATAGGGAGGCTAGGAAAACCTGCTCCAGCACCAATGTCTAAGAGTTTAATGGGCTGGTTTTCAATCAATCCCTGTAAAATAGGAGCGATGGAATCATAGAAGTGTTTGAGATAGACTTCTTCTTTTTCTGTAATAGCAGTTAGGTTGATTTTTTCATTCCATTCGACCAAGAGTTCAAAATAACGCTCAAATTGAACTTTTTGCTGGTCAGAAAGATTGATATTTTGTTCAGCTAGTAGTTGATAAAATGTTTCTGGTTTCATAGTAGTTTCCTTCTTTAGTATCATCTTATTTTACCACAAAAAGATGGAAATTTGATATACTGGTACTAATCTAAAAGCAGAAAGGAATTATATGATGACTTGGATTATTCTTGGAGTTCTTGCTCTTATTGTTACTTTCGTAATTGTTAGTTATAACGGTTTGGTTAAAAATCGCATGCAAACTAAGGAGGCATGGAGTCAGATTGATGTTCAGTTGAAACGTCGTAACGATCTCTTGCCAAACTTGATTGAGACCGTGAAAGGATATGCAAAGTATGAAGGTTCAACGCTTGAAAAAGTTGCAGAACTTCGTAATCAAGTAGCCGCAGCAACTTCACCAGCAGAAGCTATGAAGGCTAGTGATGCTCTTACACGTCAGGTTTCAGGAATCTTTGCGGTTGCAGAAAATTATCCAGACCTAAAAGCAAGTGGCAACTTTGCACAGTTGCAAGAGGAGTTGACCAATACTGAAAATAAAATTTCTTACTCTCGCCAACTCTACAATAGTGTTGTTAGCAACTATAATGTCAAATTGGAAACTTTCCCAAGTAACCTAGTTGCAGGACTTTTTGGTTTTAAAGTGGCTGATTTCCTTCAGACTCCTGAAGAAGAAAAGGCAGTACCAAAGGTTGATTTTAGTGGTTTAGGTGACTAGGATGTTGTATGATCAAATCGCGAGTAATAAGCGAAGAACTTGGATTTTACTACTAGTATTCTTTTTACTTTTGGCTCTTGTTGGCTATGCAGTTGGTTACCTCTTTATGCGGTCTGGTCTTGGTGGTTTAGTTATCGCTCTGATTATCGGCTTTATCTATGCCTTGTCTATGATTTTTCAATCGACAGAGATTGTCATGTCCATGAATGGTGCGCGTGAGGTGAATGAGCAGACAGCACCAACTCTTTATCATGTTGTTGAAGATATGGCTATGGTGGCGCAAATCCCTATGCCACGTGTCTTCATCATCGATGATGCCAGCTTAAATGCCTTTGCTACGGGTTCAAATCCCCAAAATGCAGCGGTAGCAGCAACTTCAGGACTCCTTGCGATTATGAATCGTGAAGAGTTAGAGGCGGTTATAGGCCATGAAGTCAGTCACATTCGTAACTATGATATTCGTATTTCTACGATTGCGGTTGCCCTTGCCAGTGCCATTACACTTTTATCAAGTATGGCTGGACGCATGATGTGGTGGGGAGGTGCAGGCCGTGGTCGTAGAAGTGATGATCGAGATAGTGGTGGACTTGAAATTATTATGCTAGTTGTTTCTCTCCTAGCAATTGTTTTGGCGCCCCTAGCAGCAACCTTGGTACAACTAGCCATCTCTCGTCAACGAGAATTTTTAGCAGATGCTTCAAGTGTAGAGTTGACTCGTAATCCTCAAGGGATGATCAATGCCCTTCGTAAGCTGGACAATAGTCAGCCTATGAGTCGTCATGTGGATGATGCTAGCAGTGCACTTTACATCAACGATCCTCAAAAACGAGGTGGCTTGCAAAAACTCTTCTATACCCATCCGCCAATCTCAGAACGGATTGAGCGTCTGAAACATATGTAAAAACATCCAGAGATTTTCCTCTGGATGTTTGCTATTTTCTACAGTTATAAATCTTGTAAATCAACTATTTCCAAACCATTCTCTGTCAAACGATAGATACTCCTGCAGACTTCTTTTAAGAAACGTCGATCATGTGAAACAGTGATGAGGCCCCCAGGGTAATTGGCAAAGAGTTTTCTGATTTCGGGTTGAGAAGTTGGAGAAAAGTTTCGTGTGGGTTCATCCAGAAGGAGAAAGTTTGGTTTTCGCAGAACTAAATTCAAAAGAAGGAGTTTGCCTTGTTGACCTCCAGATAAGGAGCGGATTTGGTGGTGCATTTCTGGAAAGCTGAAATTAAGGCTGGCTAAGTGAGATTGAATTTTCTGTAATTCCTTTTTGTGTCCAGTTTGGCTGAGAAATTCTACTGGGGATAGATCCAATTGCAATGTTTCTTGGTAATTTTGTGGCATAAATCCAAGTGAAATCTCACTTTTGCTACTTAGTAGTTGTTGCAACTTGGCTAACAGAGTCGATTTGCCAATTCCATTGGGACCGATGATGCCGATTTTATCTTGCCCCCAAACAGTTAGTTGGAGTTTTTGAGACAAAATTCGTTGGCCGATGCATAAAGTATCATTTTCCAGTCGAAGTAAGACTTTAGAAGCTGCTAATGGCTCTATATCTGAAAAGAAAAGTTGGATTTCTTCCTCTTCAAGTGGCTTTTGGGTCATGGATTGAGCTGCTTTTTCGTAGCGTTTTTCTTGAGAAAGAACATTTTTCATTTTCTTAGCCAGTAAGCGACCAGCAGTACTATCTTTGGTAGCTCGAAGTGCAGTTTCGATATTTTGCTTGACTCTGCGGTGTTTTTCCATTGTTTTGTTATAGGCCCTTTGGTTGTTGGCAGCTTGCTGGCTTTGTCTGACAAAACTAGCCTTTCTCTGGTCACTATAGCTATCGTAGTCTAAATGATCTACTAGCGTTTCCGCTTCTTTCCGGTGCTTGACCAGTCGTAAGTGGATAATGGTGTCTGCCGTTTGAGAGAGGAAGTCTTCATCATGAGAAATGAAAATAACGGTTTGCCTCATCTTCTGAATCTTACTTTTTAGCCAATTAACTGTCTCAAGGTCCAGGTCATTTGAAGGTTCATCTAAAAAGAGGATCTCAAAAGGCTCAGCTAATTCATGGATGAGCTGAATTTTCAAAGCTTCACCACCCGATAGGCTACCAATCTCTTGGTCACTAGCAAAACGACTGCTATCAAAGTGCAATTCCTCAGCTAAACGGTAGAGAATGCTGAAGTCCAAATCAGCAGACTCTAAAAAGAAGTAGTCCTGTAGAGATTTTTTCTTCAATTCTTCAGGGAGATGTTGGGGAATGTAGGCCAAGGACTGAAGGTCAGACTGGATTTCTCCACTGATTGAGAAGTCAGCTAATCTTTCGCCCATTAAAGTTTTAAGTAAGGTTGATTTTCCATTTCCTTCTTCGCCGATAATAGCGACCTTGTCTCCGTCTTGGATAGTAATATTTAAATCGGAAATAAGGTCTCGTAGGTCTTTGTTTTGAGTGATGGTTAGCTGGTTGATTTTTATCATCATGTTTCCCTTTCTAAATTTGGATAATACATAATAAAAGCTCTACTTTACCTAGTAGAGCCAATTGTCTATGTCAAAAAATCCTCTTTTAAAAGGGCTGCAAAAAGCAGCAGAAAAAAGAGCACACAAAAAGAGACAGAAACAAGATCTACTAAATAAAGGTTCTTTATTTGATAGACTTAGTTGTTCATGTCTCCCTTACCTCCGAAAATTATTATGTTTATTTTATACCTTTTAGAACACTTTGTCAAAAGAAATGAGAAATTCAAATCTTTCTAGAAACCAAAAACAGGTCCATAGAGAGTCAGTACGTGTTTGACTTGATCGTAGTGGAACTTGTCATAGTTTCGCCAAGCTGTGCGAGCTTCTTCATTGAGTTTAAGGGTGCCAAGTCCAATCAAGAGACTGGTATGTTGGTAAAATGTCTCAAGATCAATTAAGATAGAGTTATCTAGTTTCTCTGTCTTTTTAAGTTGTTTGAGTAGCTCGTCAATATTTTGTTGCAAGCGTATATCATCAGGAAATCCTTGTTTGCAAGTTTGGTAAGCTTTATTTAACTCGGAAATGAGTTGATGTGCTTTTAAGATTAGTTCTTTGTCTTCCATATGAGCGTCCTCCTTTGCTCATGTATTGATGCCTATAGTATAGCACAAAAAATAAAATTGTCATAATAAATATATCAAAAAATAGTGAAAAATATTTAAAATGTTTAGATACCTTGTTTGAACTTTTTTCATGGTATAATCAAGATAGAAAATCTTTATGGAGGAAGTATGAAATTAAATATTCAAGAAATTCGTAAGTTGCCTGAAGGTTTGCACTTTGAGCAAACTTTAGACTTAGCAGCTGACTTGCGTGCCCGTAATCAAGAAATTATAGATGTAAAAGATATTGTTGCTGTAGGGAAAGTTCAGTACGAAGACCTTATGTTTTTCCTAGATTATCAGTTGTCTTATACAATCGTCTTAGCCTCTAGCCGTAGCATGAAACCTGTAGAATTGAATGAATCATATCCAGTGACGGAAGTCTTTATGGAAGGTGCTACCAATCAACTGGACCAAGAAGTTCTAGATGATGACTTGGTTTTACCGATTGAAAATGGGGAAATCGACCTGGCTGAAAGTGTCTCAGATAATATCTTGCTCAATATTCCTATCAAAGTCCTAACAGCTGAAGAAGAAGCAGGTCAGGGCTTTGTTTCTGGAAATGACTGGCAAATCATGACAGAGGAAGAATATCAAGCTCAACAGGCAGTCAAGAAAGAAGAAAATAGTCCTTTTGCAGGTTTGCAAGGACTGTTTGACGGAGACGAATAGATGGTTTTATCCAAAAAACGTGCCCGTCATGTCATTGAGGAAATCATTGCTCTTTTTCCAGATGCAAAACCAAGTCTAGATTTTCGCAATCATTTTGAACTTCTGGTTGCTGTTATGCTGTCTGCTCAGACGACAGATGCGGCAGTCAACAAGGCTACTCCTGGCCTTTTTGCAGCTTTTCCAACCCCACAAACCATGGCAGATGCAAGTGAGAGTGAGATTGCCTCGTATATTTCTCGCCTAGGCCTTTATCGCAATAAGGCTAAATTCCTCAAAAAATGTGCCCAACAACTACTGGATGATTTTGACGGTCAAGTCCCTCAGACTAGAGAAGAATTAGAGAGTTTGGCAGGAGTTGGTCGTAAAACAGCCAATGTAGTTTTGAGCGTAGGATTCGGTATTCCAGCCTTTGCAGTAGATACTCACGTAGAGCGAATCTGTAAACACCACGATATTGTAAAAAAATCAGCTACGCCACTTGAGGTCGAAAAACGTGTCATGGATGTTTTGCCACCAGAAGAATGGCTAGCAGCTCATCAGGCTATGATTTACTTTGGTCGTGCTATCTGTCATCCGAAAAATCCAGAATGCGATCACTATCCACAGTTATACGATTTTAGTTCGTTATAAAATTGATTTCTTGTGTTTTTTCTTGCATCGATTACTACTTTGTGTTATAGTAGTACCAATCAAATATTCCTTTAATCCTGTCCCGTGAGGCAGGCAAGGAGCTGGATTAAGTAGAAAGGTGGAGTCTATACTGTTTTTGGTAGGGCTAGCTTAACTATATATTCTGAAGTCTCCTTGTTTAAGGAGACTTTTCTTTTTGGAGGTTTGTCATGAAGACAAAAGAAGTAGTTGACGAATTGACCGTCAAGCGAGCGATTACTCGAATTACCTACGAGATTATCGAGCGAAACAAAGATTTGAACAAGATTGTATTGGCAGGGATTAAAACACGAGGTGTCTTTATTGCCCGCCGCATTCAAGAACGATTGGAACAGTTGGAGTCAATCTCAGTCCCAATCGTTGAGTTAGATACCAAACCTTTCCGCGACGATGTCAAAAGCGGTGAAGATACTTCTATTATCTCTGTCGATGTGACAGATCGTGAAGTTATTTTGGTGGATGATGTTCTTTACACAGGTCGTACGATTCGTGCTGCTATTGATAACATTGTTGGACATGGTCGTCCAGCGCGCGTGAGTCTAGCAGTACTAGTTGACCGTGGACATAGAGAATTGCCAATTCGTCCAGACTATGTAGGGAAAAATATCCCAACCAGTCGTTCAGAAGAAATCATCGTAGAGATGACTGAACTAGATGGACAAGATCGTGTTCTTATTACCGAAGAAGCCTAGATAGCTAAAAGGAGTTAGCCATGTCAGAAAATCAACAAGCCATTCAACATGTAGTCTCAATGGAAGACCTTACTGTAGAACAAGTCATGAAATTGATTAAACGAGGAATTGAGTTTAAAAATGGAGCAAAAGCGTCTTACGAGGACCAACACATTGTCTCTAATCTCTTCTTTGAGAGTTCGACTCGTACCCACAAATCTTTTGAAGTAGCAGAGATTAAACTGGGCCTTCAGCTACTGGACTTCGATGTGAAAACAAGTTCAGTCAACAAGGGTGAAACACTCTACGATACAATTTTGACCTTGTCAGCCTTGGGAGTAGATGCCTGTGTCATCCGACACCCAGAGGTGGATTACTACAGAGAGTTGATCGACAGTCCAACGATTACGACTTCGATTATCAATGGTGGGGATGGTTCGGGCCAACACCCAAGCCAAAGCTTGCTTGATTTGATGACCATTTATGAAGAATTTGGACACTTCGAAGGACTCAAGGTAGCCATTGCTGGTGACCTTGACCATTCGCGTGTGGCTAAATCCAATATGCAAATCTTAAAACGCTTAGGAGCAGAACTCTACTTTGCTGGCCCTGAGGAATGGAGAAGTCAAGAGTTTGCAGACTATGGACAGTTTGTAAGCATTGATGAAATCATTGACCAAGTTGATGTGATGATGTTTCTCCGTGTTCAACATGAGCGTCATGAAAGTGGAACAGTCTTTTCAAAAGAGGGCTATCATGCCCAGCATGGTTTGACTCAAGAACGTTATAATCGCTTGAAAGATAAAGCTATTCTCATGCATCCTGCTCCTGTAAATCGCGATGTTGAAATTGCTGATCACTTGGTCGAAGCACCAAAATCACGTATTGTTCAACAAATGACCAATGGTGTCTTTGTCAGAATGGCAATTTTAGAATCTGTATTGACTTACAGAAACGCAAAATAAGACACAAAACGTTAAAAGATGCCTGAGAGCATCCACGAGAGGTGAATTTATGACTAAACGACTTCTAGTTTTAGAAGATGGAACAATTTTTGAAGGAAAAGCCTTTGGGGCTGACATCGATGTAACTGGTGAAATTGTCTTTAATACCGGGATGACTGGTTATCAAGAATCCATTACGGATCAGTCTTACAATGGGCAAATCCTAACCTTTACCTATCCCTTGGTTGGAAATTATGGGATTAACCGTGATGACTACGAGTCTATCAGTCCAACCTGTAAAGGTGTAGTAGTATTTGAAGAAGCTCGTAGAGCCAGCAACTGGCGAAACCAGATGACACTGGATGAATTTTTGAAGTCTAAGAAAATCCCTGGTATTTCAGGTATTGATACACGTGCTTTGACAAAAATCATTCGTAAACATGGAACTATGAGAGCGACTCTGACACATGTTGGAGATAGTATCGATCACATCACAGACCAGCTTCAAGCAACTGTTCTACCAATTGATAATATCAAACAGGTTTCTACAAAAACTGCTTACCCAGCTCCAGGAGTAGGTTTAAGTGTGGTACTTGTAGACTTTGGTCTCAAGCATTCAATCTTAAGAGAGTTGTCTAAGAGAGATTGTAATGTAACGGTCGTTCCTTATACTACAACAGCAGAGGAAATCCTTCACTTAAATCCAGACGGAGTTATGTTGTCAAATGGTCCGGGAAATCCAGAAGATGTACCAGAAGCACTCGATATGATTCGTGGTATTCTCGGGAAAATTCCAATCTTTGGTATTTGTATGGGGCACCAGCTCTTTGCGATGGCAAATGGTGCCAAGACCTATAAGATGAAATTTGGTCACCGTGGATTTAACCATGCTGTACGCGAAATTGCAACAGGGCGCGTGGATTTCACTAGTCAAAACCATGGATATGCAGTGAGTCGTGAAGATTTTCCAGACCATTTGATGATTACTCATGAAGAAATCAATGACAAGTCAGTTGAAGGTGTACGTCACAGATACCAACCAGGTTTCTCTGTGCAATTCCACCCAGATGCTGCACCAGGTCCGCACGATGCAAGTTATCTATTTGACGAGTTCATCGAGATGATGGAAGCCTTCAAACAAGCAAACTAAAGACGAGTGTGAAATCGTCGGAGAATTTATGTAACTGAACACGGACGGAAAGCTCGGAATTTAGAGAACCCAACTCGGATTGTCAATCTTTCCTTGGTTTCCTAAAATTCAATCGCTTTCTATTCGTCCTTTGTATCATATTTAATGTCGCCCTGTGAGGCGACGAATAGAAAGGAGAAGGGTGAGCCGTATTTGCTGAACTGAATACGGGCTACGGACGGTGCTAAAAAGATAGTTATTCCTAGAACTGACAGTTCTTCGTCATAACTCCTATTTTAGCTTTGTCCGCTTGACGCCCTTAATATCTTATAAATGCCTAAACGTACTGATATTCAAAAAATTATGGTGATTGGTTCTGGTCCGATTATTATTGGTCAGGCTGCTGAGTTTGACTATGCTGGGACTCAGGCTTGCTTGTCTTTGAAAGAGGAAGGTTATGAGGTTGTCTTGGTGAACTCAAACCCTGCAACCATCATGACGGATAAGGAAATTGCAGACAAGGTTTACATTGAGCCAATTACACTTGAGTTTGTAACTCGTATTCTCCGTAAAGAACGTCCAGATGCCTTGCTACCAACTCTTGGAGGTCAAACAGGGCTTAACATGGCAATGGAATTGTCTAAAAACGGTATTCTTGATGAATTGGGAGTAGAACTTCTCGGCACTAAATTGTCTGCCATCGACCAAGCGGAGGACCGCGATCTTTTTAAACAATTGATGGAAGAGCTGAACCAACCAATTCCAGAATCTGAAATTGTTAACACAGTGGAAGAAGCCGTAGCCTTCGCAGCAACAATTGGTTACCCAGTGATCGTCCGTCCAGCCTTCACACTTGGTGGTACAGGTGGTGGTATGTGTGCCAACGAGGAAGAATTGCGTGAAATTGCTGAAAATGGTTTGAAGTTGTCACCTGTAACCCAATGTTTGATTGAGCGTTCTATTGCAGGTTTCAAGGAAATCGAGTACGAAGTGATGCGTGACTCAGCTGACAATGCTCTTGTTGTATGTAACATGGAAAACTTTGACCCAGTCGGGATTCATACAGGGGATTCCATCGTATTTGCCCCAGCGCAAACTATGTCAGATTATGAAAACCAAATGCTTCGTGATGCAAGTTTGAGCATTATCCGCGCTCTCAAGATTGAAGGTGGATGTAACGTTCAGCTAGCCCTTGATCCACACAGCTTCAAGTATTATGTCATCGAAGTAAACCCTCGTGTGTCTCGTTCTTCAGCCCTTGCTTCTAAGGCGACAGGTTATCCAATCGCTAAATTGGCCGCTAAGATTGCAGTCGGTTTGACCTTGGATGAGGTCATTAACCCAGTTACAGGTTCAACTTATGCCATGTTTGAACCAGCCCTTGACTATGTGGTCGCCAAAATTCCACGCTTCCCATTTGACAAGTTTGAAAAGGGTGAGCGCCGTCTTGGTACTCAGATGAAGGCGACTGGAGAAGTTATGGCCATCGGTCGTAACATCGAAGAGTCACTTCTTAAAGCTTGTCGTTCACTTGAAATTGGTGTCCAACATAATGAAATGCCTGAACTTGCAGATGTTTCAGATGATGCCTTGATTGAAAAGGTTGTGAAAGCACAAGATGACCGTCTCTTCTACGTATCAGAAGCCATTCGTCGTGGTTATACACCAGAGGAAATTGCTGAGCTTACAAAAATTGATATCTTTTATCTGGATAAACTCTTGCATATCTTTGAAATTGAGCAAGAATTAGGCTCACATCCACAAGATCTTGAAGTTTTGAAAACTGCAAAATTGAATGGTTTTTCAGACCGTAAGATTGCTGAACTCTGGAACACTACAGCTGACCAAGTTCGCCAACTTCGTTTAGAAAACAAGATTGTTCCAGTTTACAAGATGGTTGATACTTGTGCGGCAGAGTTTGAATCAGAAACTCCATATTTCTATTCAACTTATGGTTGGGAAAACGAATCCATCAAGTCTGAAAAGGAATCTGTACTGGTCCTCGGTTCTGGTCCAATCCGTATTGGTCAAGGGGTTGAGTTTGACTACGCAACAGTTCACTCTGTTAAGGCGATTCAAGCTGCTGGCTACGAAGCCATCATCATGAACTCAAACCCAGAGACCGTTTCAACCGACTTCTCTGTATCGGATAAACTTTACTTTGAGCCATTGACATTTGAAGATGTCATGAATGTTATCGACTTGGAGCAACCAAAAGGTGTTATCGTTCAATTTGGTGGACAAACAGCTATCAACCTTGCTGAACCATTGGCAAAAGCTGGTGTAACTATCCTTGGTACGCAGGTTGCTGACCTAGACCGTGCCGAAGACCGTGACCTCTTTGAGCAAGCCCTCAAAGACTTGGATATTCCACAACCTCCTGGACAGACTGCAACAAACGAAGAAGAAGCAGTGCTTGCAGCTCGTAAGATTGGTTTCCCAGTCCTCGTTCGTCCTTCTTATGTCTTGGGTGGACGTGCCATGGAAATTGTAGAAAACGAAGAAGATCTCCGTTCTTACATGCGTACTGCGGTTAAGGCAAGTCCAGATCATCCAGTTCTTGTAGATTCTTATATCGTCGGTCAAGAGTGTGAAGTAGATGCTATCTCAGATGGACAAAATGTCCTCATCCCAGGTATCATGGAGCATATCGAACGCGCAGGCGTCCACTCAGGTGACTCCATGGCTGTTTATCCTCCACAAACCTTGTCTCAAAAGGTTCAAGAAACAATCGCAGACTACACAAAACGCCTAGCAATCGGCCTTAACTGTCTTGGTATGATGAACATTCAGTTTGTCATCAAGGATGAGAAAGTTTACGTTATTGAGGTCAATCCACGTGCCAGTCGTACCGTACCGTTCCTATCAAAAGTAACCAATATCCCTATGGCACAGGTAGCGACCAAGCTCATTCTTGGTCAAAGTCTTGAAGAACTTGGTTACCAAGATGGACTTTACCCAGAAAGTACTCGAGTTCATATTAAAGCACCAGTCTTCTCCTTTACCAAGCTAGCGAAAGTAGATAGCTTGCTCGGTCCTGAAATGAAGTCAACAGGGGAAGTTATGGGTTCTGATACGACTCTTGAAAAAGCCCTCTACAAGGCCTTTGAAGCTTCTTATCTTCACCTGCCAATCTTTGGGAATGTTGTCTTTACTATCGCTGATGATGCCAAGGAAGAAGCTTTGGATTTGGCTCGTCGTTTCCAAAATATTGGTTATGGTATCCTTGCGACTCAAGGAACAGCAGCTTTCTTTGAAAGTCATGGCTTGAAGGCTCAACTCGTTGGTAAGATTGGTGATGATGAACATGATATCCCAAGCTATGTTCGTAAAGGGAAAATCCAAGCTATCATCAACACAGTTGGTACCAAGCGAACTGCTGATGAAGATGGTGAACAAATCCGCCGTTCAGCTATCGAACATGGTGTACCACTCTTTACAGCCCTAGATACAGCGGATGCTATGCTTAAGGTACTTGAAAGCCGTAGCTTCGTTACAGAAGCAATTTAGTTTCTTGTTAAATGATCTAAGTAGCTTTTATCCAGCGTCAAAAGACGCTGGTTTTTCCTCTTTTATAGAGAAATCGAGTTAGAAATAATAGTTACAGTTCACTATTAAATGTCAAAGTTTATCAATAGATTTATCATTATCGTTAATGAGTAGACTTATTCTGACTTTCCCTAAAATTTTGTTGAATTTTCTTAAGTTTTTATCATATTTTTTATAATTAAGGTGCCTTAAGAAAAATAATGAAAAAACTAAATGTTTTTCATATAGTTTTCATTTTTTTGTGTTATAATTAAGGTGCCTTAAGAAAAATATTAAGGTGCCTTAAGAAAAATAATGAAAAAACTAAATGTTTTTCATATAGTTTTCATTGTTTTAATAGTTTAAAGTCAATCTTATTTTTCTCTAATAGAAAATAATGAAAAAGTAGGTTTAGAAAGAGGTAAGTATCTATGTCTTCTCATAAAAAAGTGTCACTCTCTGAGATTAATCAATCTATCGATACTCCAAATAACAATCATTTCTGGCAAAATTTAAAGGCCTTTTTAGGTCCGGGTGCTCTTGTCGCAGTTGGTTATATGGATCCAGGAAACTGGATTACCAGTGTAGTCGGTGGTGCTTCCTATAAGTATAGTCTCTTGTTTGTTATCTTGATTTCATCTCTCATTGCCATGCAACTTCAGCAGATGGCAGGAAAGCTTGGTATTGTAACCCAGATGGACCTGGCTCAAGCAACGGCTCATCATTCACCTAAATGGCTTCGTTATAGTCTATGGGTGATTTTAGAATTAGCCTTGATGGCGACAGATCTGGCAGAAGTTCTAGGTTCAGCGATTGCTCTCAATCTTCTCTTTAAGATTCCGATTATGATAGCCATCCTTTTGACGGTTCTAGATGTCTTTCTCTTATTGCTTTTGATGAAATTTGGCTTTAAGAAGATTGAAGCTATTGTGACAACACTGATTTTAACGATTTTAGCAATCTTTACTTATCTGGTAGCTTTGTCACATCCAAGCTTCCAAGGAATCGTTGAGGGTTATCTACCGAATGCAACCTTATTTGAAAGTCCTTTGCCAGGGCATGAAAGTCAATTAACCTTGGCGTTAGGTATCGTGGGTGCGACAGTGATGCCCCATAACCTCTATTTGCATTCTTCCTTGTCTCAAACTCGGAAAATCAATCACAAGGACAAGAATGATGTTCGAAAAGCCGTGCGCTTTATGATCTGGGATTCAAATCTTCAACTGTCCTTGGCCTTTATTGTTAACTCCCTTCTTTTAATCTTAGGTGCGGCCCTCTTTTTCGGACATGCATCTGAGATTTCTGCCTTTTCTCAAATGTATAACGCCCTGCAGGATTCTACTATTGCAGGAGCTATAGCTAGCTCAACCTTATCAACCTTGTTTGCCTTGGCTTTATTAGCCAGTGGTCAGAATTCGACTATCACAGGTACCTTGACAGGACAAATCGTTATGGAAGGTTTCTTGCATATGCGATTGCCTCAGTGGTTCATTCGTTTGGCGACTCGTCTCTTTGCCTTACTGCCTGTTATGATAGTAGCGGTTCTGTTTGGTCATCAAGAAAAAACCTTGGATCAGTTATTGGTTTATTCACAGGTCTTTCTTTCAATCGCTCTTCCATTTTCAATCTTCCCTTTGATTTATCTAACTTCTAAGAAATCACTGATGGGAGAATTTACCAATGCCAAGTGGAATACCATCCTTGGTTATATCGTTTCCATTATCTTGACCATCCTCAATGTGAAATTGCTGTTTGATATTTTTTAAGATCTTTTAACATGAAGTAGAAAAAAATCACCCGAGAGTTGAATTCACTGGATTCCAAAAAGTTAGACAAAGAATATACAAAAGGGATTTCGTCCTGTAATGTACAGGGTGAAGTCCTTTTTTAAATGTTAAAAATTGTGATTTTATGATAATATAGGTAGAGAATTTGTATTTGTAAGTAATTTTATATCTTAGGAAATTTTTTATTTTCCTCACTGTTTTTACAAAATAATAAGGCAAATTTATTGATATAAAATATAATCTAAAAATTGAATTGGTTTCATAGTATTCCTCTCCAAAGCAAGGAGAGTATTTTATAGGAATATTAAAGTTATTTATTTTCTCATGAAATGTAAAAATAGTCTACATTTTTACCAATCAAGACATTATAAAAACCATTGAAGATTTACAACAATTTAGTTTCCATAGTTTTGATAAGATAAGAGTAATAGAAGGAGGCTAAATATGAAAGACTACATTTTATATCAAGATAGAGCTATCGTAAAGGTACCACTCTCTAAAATTTATTATGTTACAACTCACCCAACAAAAGCTCATGCTGTTCTTTTTGTAACAGCCGAAGGGAATTTTGAAGCTTCAACCTCACTATCTAAAATTGAAGCAGAAAGTACAGAAGAACTTATTAGATGCCATAGAAAGTTTCTTGTGAATAAAGATAAAATAGCAGGATTTAATCATGAGACAAGAACGATTATGTTTTTGGATGATAGAGTATCAGACATCTCTTGTTCTAGAAGACACTTTACAATATTAAAAAATCAGTGGAAAAATATATAGGAGTGAAGTAGTGAATATTTTTATACTAGAAGATAATTTTTTACAACAGACTAGAATTGAAAGTATTGTCAAAAAAATTTTGGTGGATAATAAGATTGAGTATAGGCATTTTGAGGTTTATGGAAAACCTCAACAGCTTTTAGAGGACATTTCAGAGAGAGGAAATCACCAATTATTTTTACTTGATATTGAAATAAAAGATGATGACAAAAGAGGATTAGACGTTGCTAGAGAAATTAGAAAACTTGATTCTCAAGCAGTGATTGCTTTTGTAACATCACATTCTGAGTTTATGCCCATATCTTTTGAATATTTAGTATCAGCTATTGATTTCATTGATAAAGAATTACCTGAACCATTATTTATCAAACGAATTGAAAATGTTATTTCAAGTGTTAGTGATAAACAAGGAAGAACAGTATCTGAGGATTCTTTTGTATTTACAGGATCCAAAGCTCAAATTCAAGTCCCTTTTAAAGATTTATTATATATTGAGACATCAACAATCGCTCATAAGTTGACGCTCTATTCCAAACGTGACATAGTTGAATTCTATGGACAATTGTCAGATATTCTTAAACAGGAACCACGCTTATTTCAATGTCATAGATCGTTTATCGTAAATCCTTATAATATATCTTCAATTGATAAAGAAAATCGGATAGTTCATTTTCAGAACGGGTCCTCTTGTATTGTCTCTAGGTTAAAAATACGTTCACTCATGAAAACTGTCGAAAGCCTTCATGACTAAGGAGATTTAGATGATATTTTTTCTAGATATTATAGGAACTTTTCTAATGTTATGTATCCATGCTAGGGTTGTAGGTGAGAGATTAAACCTGAAAAAAGTAGTAATATCCATTATTCTGTTCTATCTTTCAATATTACTATTTATTGTTGTATTTGAATCAACAGAATTTTATTTTTATGGGTCATTATTGAGTTATCCCACTTTTTTTATTCTATATACTTTGTCCATTGGTGAATTAAGGAGTAAGGTTTCTTTATTACTTTTTTACTCATTATTTCCACTTGGATTTTGGGATGTCATCAAAAATTTTTTAGGTTACTTTGTAATTGCTAAAATTCCAATATTGCAAAGCCTATATGAAACTAATTTTGGAATAATGATTTTCTCTTTATTAGCTAAAATTATTGTGCTATTCCTTATTAGTATCTTTCAATATAATTTTAGTCATTTAAAAATAAAGAACCTAGATAGAAAGACAAAATTTATCTTAATTACTGCGGATATCTTAATGTTAGTTTATTTTATCTTGCCACCTTATATGAACTACATTGACAAAGTAAGCTGGGATAGAATGTTAGGTTATAAAGAATTATTGACAGCAGTTTACTTTTTATTGTTTATTTGTTTTGTTAATCTCTTGGATAGAAAATTACTTCAAGAATTACAGGAGAAAGTCGTTTTACAAAAAGAAATTCAATTGCAAAATCTTAGTAATTATAGTCAACAAGTTGAAGGGTTGTATCAAGAAATTAGAAGCTTTAGACATGATTATGCTAATATTTTGTCCAGCTTAAAAATAGGTATAGATCAAAAAGATATTAATCTAGTTTCTCAAGTTTATGATAGTGTTTTAAAAAATTCTGGTGAAAAATTAAAAGGTAAGCGTTTTGATGTGGCACATCTAAGAAATATCAAGGATTTGGCGCTGAAGAGTTTATTATTATCTAAGTTATCGGAGGCCCAAAACTTATCTGTTCCAGTTTCTCTGGAGATTAGTGAACAGTTCTCTATAAAAAATATGGAACAAATTGACTTCTTAACAATTACTTCTATCTTGTTAGATAATGCTATAGAGTCCGCAGCAGAAGGAGGAATAGCAGTTTGTTTTCTTGAGGATACAGAATGGAATAAATTAGTCATGATTGTTAAAAATTCTACTTTAGAAAGAGAGATAGAATTGAGAGATATATTCAAGCGTGACAATTCTTCAAAAGGAGTAGGTCGGGGTATAGGTTTGGCCAATGTTCGGAGAATTTTAAAATCTTATCCAAATGTATGTTTGAAAACTACAAGTAAAAATCATGTCTTTACTCAGATTTTGGAAATAGAACTTTAAATGAGCGACCACTTGTTATGGCTTTCTAATTATTTTTGTTATTTAAATAATCGAGTATGACATAAGAAATGGTATATTGGTGGTTTGAAAATTAGTTAATACCATTTTATTAACGGAATGTTTTTAATCTTGAATGTTCACAAATCATGAAAAATTACGTTTCATGATGAAAATCGTACATTTTAAGATATTGCTGTAAAATTGTTGTTTGTTCTGATACACTAAATATATCAAAATTGCAATCCGCCAAAAGTAATAATTATTAATATGTTGGTATTCCTCAGGGCAACAAAAACAACGAGTCAATTTGATGTTTTGGATACCGAAATGCTGTCTAGCATTGAGGGAGAAACTGATTGGGGAGTAGTAGGAAGAGGAGCTGTCTATGGAACAGTTATCGGAGTTTCTATGTGTACGGCAGGAGTTTTGTCGGGTGCATTTCAGGCGAGACAATCTTGTATTTTATGAGTAACCTCAAGTTTACTTGATTTGTGCAGCAGGGGACGATTGTAGGTGGCTATTTAGTTTATGAATTGAGACTCCCAAAATAGTTTAAAAAAAGAAGAGGTGTTAATATGTCAAACGAAACTATGGTTCAACTTATACTCATTGCAATTTGTTGTGTGTACATTATTTTTAACACTAAGCCTGATAGAAATCCAAAGAGAGGATATCGTACAGCTTTGTACCTTTTCGTTATGGCTGGTATTATTTCCTATATTATGAAATATCAAAATTGGTTAGATTTTTTCTTATTAGTGACTCCGATAATGTGTCTGTTTCAATTTGAAGATAAGTGGAGTTAGCAACATTTGACACTTCATTAGATCATTAGCTCTTTTAATATTAATTTATTCTAAAAAGTTTTGAGCATGTTACATAAGAGGCTGAACACCCCCCACTTCTAACTATCAAACAAACGAGTATGCCATAGTTGGAGATACTCGTTTTCTTATGTCATGGTTTATAATTAAAATAAAATGAATGCTTACAAATCATGAAAAAATACGTTTCGTGATGAAAATCGTACATTTAAAGACCTAGCGGTAAAAATTTCTTTTGTTCTGCTATACTGAACTTGTCAAGGTTACAATCTGACAAAAAATATCTATTATATAGGAGGTATTCATAATGAAAAAGCAAGAGACATTAAATCTTATTGATAACATATTATTAACTGATGAAGTTTCTCATGATGTTCAATTAAAAAAAATATTTTTGAATGGACAAACCTCAATAAAAAATGATGAATTTGGAGCAATAGGTAGATTAAGTAATGACTTGTCTATTTATTTGATGACTCATCAATATCTGGCGCCGAAAAATGTGATAGAATTTGCTAGCTTGATTGCAAAGATACCTCATCAAGAGAGAGGTAAAGGAGCCTTCTTAAATATGCTCGCTATAACATTTGCTAATTTAAAGTAAGTTGAAGAATTTATCTATCATGTCAAATTGAGGATATTATATTTACTATCAAGGATATTAAAAAGATATTTCATAATGAAAAACTTACATTTAAAGATTCTGAGGAAATCAATTTTTTGTTGTACTTATATTAAGATCATCAAAATGCTGATTCAATCAATAATATTACATTGGAGGTGTTTATCATGAATACAAAGTAATGGAAGAATTCAGAGTGTTTAATTTAAAGTAGAAGAAAAAATTTCATAAGGCTATTGTGAACTATTTTGATATTATGCAGAAAATAGTAATCATGATACGCAATTAAATGGGAATTTTGAAAATAGAATTTATAGTAACTGACGTTGCATCACGATGGCTGTTATAAGAGCAGATGGTGGTGCTTATAGATTGAGATAGTAATGAAAGTGTATTAAGATGAATCAACAATTTAGAACTCAATGTCTAGATGCAATCGTAAAATTTGAATATAGTTTTAAAGAAATGAACTTACCTCAACAACAATACTTCCATGCTTACAGTCTGGTTAGTAAAATAGTCTCTGAAATGAAATTAGAAGGGGTTGCATTTGCTCAAGCTTTTAGATATTTTTATGAATTTTTTAGTCGTGAGTTATTTCCAGGTGGTATTGTTTTATCTGAACAAGCTCGTAAAGATTTTAGTAGAGTATCAGATTTGGCGAATTCTGCGGAGTTACTAAGAACAATCCATAGTCCTATTAAAATATTTTGGTAAATATAGAATGGACTATAATAGTATTTATTGCAACTAAAATAATTATATATTTCAAGTTGATTTTAAATTAATTATTTACTAAACTTTTCAAAGTTGTAGGATGATTATAAAAAACGCATAATATCAAGTGTTCACATACATTGATACTATGCGTTTTTTAATGCAAAGATTTACTGGATTATTTTTTAGTCAAGCAACTTTTGCAATCATAATCTTAGATAAAAAATCCATTTTAAAAAGCTGCATGAAGATGCAGCTACACTATAGCAACGGAAGACATGGGATTCGAACCCACGCACGCTTTCACACGCCTACCGCGTTTCCAACACGGCCTCTTAAGCCTCTTGAGTAATCTTCCAATACTTACTAAAATAGTTTATCATAAAGGGAATTATCTTGCAAATAAAATTCAAACAATTGGCAAAATGATAGAAAATGAAAGAAAGTGACAAAAAGTGCTTGACTTTGATTTTTTTGTGGTAGAATGATTATTGTAATCGTTAACAGGAGGTGAGTAAGTGCTAAAAACCGAGAGAAAAAAATTGATTTTAGAGGAGCTGGGCAAACATAAAGTCGTTTCTCTAGAGAAATTAGTAGGTTTGTTAGACACGTCAGAATCAACGGTTAGACGAGATTTAGATGAATTGGAATCGGAAAATAAACTTCGCCGAGTTCATGGAGGAGCAGAGTTGCCTCACTCCTTGCAAGAAGAAGAAACCATTCAAGAAAAATCTGTCAAAAACCTTCAAGAGAAAAAATTGATTGCGCAGAAAGCAGCTTCCCTCATCAAAGAAAAAGATGTTATCTTTGTGGATGCAGGAAGTACGACAGCCTTTCTCATTAAGGAATTGGAGCGAAAAGACATTACTGTTGTAACCAACTCCATTCACCATGCGGTCCAATTAGTGGATAAGCAAATCCCAACAGTTATTATTGGCGGTGGGGTTAAGATGACGACTGATGCCAGCATCGGTGGTGTCGCGCTTAATCAGATTAACCAATTACACTTTGACCGTGCCTTTATCGGAATGAATGGTGTGGACGAAGGTTATTATACAACTCCAGATATGGAGGAGGGAGCTGTCAAGCGTGCTATCTTAGAAAATGCCAAACAAACTTATATTTTGGCGGATTCATCCAAGATAGGTCAGTCTTGTTTCGCTAAGGTTGCGCCTATAAAAAGAGCTATTGTCATTACAAGCAAGGGTCACGAACTCTTGCCAGCTATCAAAGAAAAAACGGAGGTTATCGAAGTATGATTTATACAGTCACGCTAAATCCATCTATTGACTACATTGTCCGTCTGGATAAAGTGGAAGTTGGTAGTGTTAATCGTATGGATAGTGATGATAAGTTTGCTGGTGGTAAGGGAATCAATGTTAGCCGTGTCTTGAAACGCTTGGATATTCCAAATACAGCGACTGGATTTATTGGAGGTTTTACTGGTAAATTTATCACAGATACTTTAGCTGAAGAACAAATTGAAACGCGATTTGTTCAAGTAGCAGAAGATACGCGTATCAACGTCAAGATTAAAGCGGATCAAGAAACTGAAATCAACGGAACTGGTCCTACTGTTGAGCTAGAACAGCTTGAAGAATTAAAAGCTATTCTTTCAAGTCTAACAGCAGAAGATACAGTGGTATTTGCTGGTTCAAGTGCTAAAAACTTAGGCAATGTCATCTATAAGGATTTGATTGCCTTGACTCGTCAAACGGGTGCTCAAGTAGTCTGTGACTTTGAAGGTCAGACCTTAATCGATAGTTTGGATTATCAACCACTTTTGGTCAAACCAAACAATCATGAACTTGGAGCTATCTTTGGAGTGAAACTCGAAAGCTTAGATGAGATTGAAAAATACGCTCGAGAGTTGCTGGCTAAAGGTGCTCAAAACGTTATCATCTCTATGGCTGGTGACGGTGCCCTTCTGGTAACATCAGAGGGAGCCTACTTTGCTAAACCGATCAAGGGAACAGTGAAAAACTCAGTTGGTGCTGGTGACTCTATGGTTGCTGGATTTACTGGTGAGTTTGTCAAATCAAAAGACGCAGTAGAAGCCTTCAAATGGGGAGTGGCTTGTGGAACAGCAACTACCTTCTCTGATGACTTGGCAACTGCAGCATTTATTAAAGAAATTTATGAAAAAGTTGAGGTAGAAAAAAGATGAAAATTCAGGATTTATTGAGAAAAGATGTCATGTTGCTTGATTTACAAGCAACTGAAAAAACAGCAGCTATCGAAGAAATGATTCATAGCTTGGTTGAACACGGATACGTGACAGATTTTGAAAGCTTTAAAGAAGGAATCTTAGCGCGTGAAGCTTTGACTTCTACAGGTTTGGGTGATGGTATTGCAATGCCACACAGCAAAAATGCTACTGTAAAGGAAGCAACTGTTCTATTTGCTAAGTCAAACAAGGGTGTTGACTACGAAAGTTTAGATGGACAACCAACTGACCTCTTCTTTATGATTGCTGCTCCAGAAGGTGCCAATGATACTCACTTGGCTGCCTTGGCAGAATTGTCTCAATACTTGATGAAAGACGGCTTTGCTGACAAACTTCGTCAAGTAACATCAGCTGATCAAGTTATTGACCTCTTTAACCAAGCTTCAGAAAAAGCTCAAGAGCCAGTACAAGCTCCTGCGAATGAATCTGGTGACTTTATCGTAGCAGTTACAGCTTGTACAACAGGAATTGCCCACACATACATGGCACAAGAAGCTCTTCAAAAAGTAGCCGCGGAAATGGGTGTCGGTATCAAGGTTGAAACCAATGGTGCTAGCGGTGTTGGCAACAAATTGACAGCAGAAGATATTCGTAAGGCTAAAGCCGTAATAATCGCTGCAGATAAGGCAGTTGAAATGGATCGTTTCGATGGCAAACCATTGGTAAATCGTCCAGTAGCAGATGGTATTCGTAAGACAGAAGAGTTGATCAACTTGGCTTTTTCTGGAAATGCTGAAGTTTATCATGCTGCTAACGGAGCAAAAGCTTCAACAGCGTCTAATGAAAAACAAAGTATCGGTGGTGCTTTCTACAAACACTTGATGAGTGGTGTATCTCAAATGTTGCCATTCGTTATCGGTGGTGGTATCATGATTGCCCTAGCCTTCTTGATTGATGGTGCAATGGGTGTGCCAAATGATAGCCTTGGAAATCTTGGTTCTTACCATGAACTCGCTTCTATGTTCATGAAAATCGGTGGCGCAGCCTTTGGTTTGATGCTTCCAGTATTTGCAGGATATGTTGCCTACTCAATCGCTGAAAAACCAGGTTTGGTAGCAGGTTTCGTAGCTGGAGCTATTGCCAAAGAAGGTTTTGCCTTTGGTAAAATCCCTTATGCTCAAGGTGGTGAAGCAACTTCAGCCCTTGCAGGTGTATCATCAGGTTTCCTAGGAGCTCTTGTTGGTGGATTTATCGCAGGTGCCTTGGTACTCTTAGTTAAAAAATACGTGAAAGTTCCTCGTTCGCTTGAAGGTGCTAAATCAATCCTTCTCTTGCCACTTCTTGGAACAGTCTTGACAGGATTTGTCATGCTTGCTGTTAACATCCCAATGGCAGCAATCAACACTGCTATGAACGACTTCCTTGGCGGTCTTGGAGGCGGTTCAGCTGTCCTTCTTGGTATCGTTCTTGGAGGTATGATGGCTGTCGATATGGGTGGACCTGTCAATAAAGCAGCTTATGTCTTTGGTACTGGTACTCTTGCAGCAACAGTGTCAACAGGTGGTTCAGTAGCCATGGCAGCAGTTATGGCTGGAGGAATGGTTCCACCACTTGCGATCTTCGTCGCAACTCTTCTCTTTAAAGATAAATTCACAAAAGAAGAACGCAACTCAGGTTTGACTAACATCGTTATGGGCTTGTCATTCATCACTGAAGGAGCGATTCCATTTGGTGCGGCTGACCCAGCTCGTGCGATTCCAAGCTTTATCCTTGGTTCAGCAGTGGCAGGTGGACTTGTTGGTCTTGCAGGTATCAAACTGATGGCACCTCACGGAGGAATCTTCGTTATCGCCCTTACAACAAATGCCCTTCTTTACCTTGTCTTTGTCTTGATTGGAGCACTTGTTAGTGGTGTAGTTTATGGTTACCTTCGTAAACCTTTAGAAAAATAATTACAAATACATTCAAATGACTGAACACGAAAGTGGGCAGTCATTTTTTGATAATGGAGTTAGAGAGACCGGTCTCTAAAGTGATATAATAGAGGTAAATCGTAGAGAATTTAATACTCAATGAAAATCAAAGAGCAAACTAGGAAGCTAGCCGCAAGCTGTACTTGAGTACGGTAAGGCGACGCTGACGTGGTTTGAAGAGATTTTCGAAGAGTATAAATGACAGAATGCTAAAGTTCTACAAACACCTTTGAGGAGATAAGTGTCATGAGTGATTCTAGAAAAGAAGAAATCGACAAACTAGTGAAAGAAAAGATCTCTCACCAAAATCTTACAAAAGAAGAGTTGCAAGAGACCTATGCCAGCTTGGTGGAGGAGAATTTTCCTGATTCTAAACGAATTCATTTTATAGCTGATTTAGGTAGGAGCCCAGAAATTGCCTTTCATTTTGAGCTCATTTGCAACGATTGGGAGGAAGGAACTTACCTGAATTTTGAAGCGAGTTTTGACCAGCATGGGCAGGCGGGAATCGATTATCTTTTAGAAACTCTCAATCAAGAGGAAGTGGAGAGTCAACGCGTTTTGATTGTATATCTTCTAGCGAAAATCCTCTCCAAAGCAAGACATAGAGATTTTTATGCGTTTTCTTGCAAGCAAGTACTTCCTGTTCTAATATCTCTTTTACCTAGTTCAGAAGCTTCGAATCGTTGAAAGCTAATCATTGCCCTAGGTTGGATTGGTTCAATAGGTGAGATAGAAATCTTAGGACAACATCTCTTGACTGACCAAGATGCTCTTTGTCGTGCCTGGTCTGCCAGTAGTCTAATGCAATTATCTTTTCATCAAGTAAAAAAAGAAATCTTAATGGAAAAAACGAAGGATTTGTTTTGTGAAGCAATTACAGAAGAAAAGGACTTTCGGGCTTGTGCTCTGATGATAGAAGCAGCTCAAGTTTTATTTGGGAAAAAATGGATACCTACATCTGCTGTAGAGAAGTTGGAAATCGAAAAGATTGAGAAGGCAAGAAAATCAGCAATTAGATTTTTGAAGAAGTAGTGAGACAAGGTTGTTGAAAAATCATATAGAATAGAAAATTCAGAAATATCAACGAAAGATGATTGTGTCTAGTAGATGCAGTCATTTTTTGATTTCTCTAGATGTTTCTGAAATATGGTATAATAGAAGCATGGCAAACAAAAATACAAGTAAAACAAGACGGAGACCGTCAAAAGTTGAATTAGAAAGAAAGCAAGCTATCCAACGGATGTTAATTTCCTTAGTCATAGCTTTTTGCTTAATGTTCGCTGCTCTGAGATTAGGAGCAGTGGGTCTCACCCTCTATAATCTCATTCGTCTATTAGTAGGAAGTCTGGCCTATCTGGTCATTGTTGTCGTTCTAATCTATCTTTTTTTCTTCAAATGGATTCGTAAGCAAGAAGGTCTGATCTCAGGTTTTCTTTGCATTTTTTCAGGCTTGTTGTTGATTTTTGAAGCTTATCTTGTATGGAAATATGGCTTAGAGCAGGCTGTCTTTAAGGGAACTTTAGCCCAAGTTTTGACAGATTTGACAGGTTTTCGTGTGACTAGCTTTGCTGGAGGAGGGCTTCTAGGTGTTGCCCTTTATATTCCAGTCGCCTTTCTCTTTTCAAATATTGGTACTTACTTTATCGGAGCTATCTTAATCTTGATCGGTGCTCTTCTAGTTAGTCCCTGGTCTGTCTATGATGTCGCTGATTTCCTTGGAGCACGTTTTTCGCTTTGGATGGAGAGACGTGAGCAGAAGAAACAGGAACGTTTTGTCAAACGAGAAGAAGAAAAAGCTCGTAAGGAAGCAGAGGAACAGGAAAGACTTGAGAAAGAGCAGGCAGAGCAAGCCTTGTTGGACATACCTCCTGTTGATATGGAAACTGGCGAGATTTTAGAAGCTCCCCCTGTTCACTTTGATGATTTACCACCTCTTCTAGAGGAAGAATGGGTAGAACCTGAAATTATTCTCCCTCAAGCAGACTATGAAGTTCCTAGCGAAGTTGACATTCCAGAAGAGGATGAGTTCTTAGAGGATGAGGATGTTGAGGTAGATTTTTCTGCTAAAAAAGCTTTAGAGTACAAACTTCCAAGCTTGCAACTTTTTGCACCCGATAAGCCAAAAGACCAGTCCAAGGAAAAGAAAATCGTTCGCGAAAACATCAAGATTTTGGAAGAAACCTTTGCAAGTTTTGGTATCAAGGTAACGGTTGAACGTGCTGAAATTGGTCCATCCGTTACCAAGTACGAAGTCAAGCCAGCCGTTGGTGTGCGGGTCAATCGTATTTCCAATCTAGCAGATGACTTGGCTCTGGCCTTGGCTGCGAAAGATGTCCGTATCGAAGCTCCAATTCCAGGGAAATCCTTGGTCGGGATTGAAGTGCCTAACTCTGAAATTGCGACCGTATCTTTCCGGGAACTCTGGGAACAATCGCAAACTAAACCTGAAAATCTCCTAGAAATTCCTCTTGGGAAAGCAGTTAACGGAACAGCTCGTAGTTTCGACCTTGCTAAAATGCCTCACTTACTTGTGGCTGGATCGACCGGTTCTGGTAAATCTGTTGCAGTCAATGGTATTATTGCAAGTATTCTCATGAAGGCTCGACCAGATCAAGTCAAGTTTATGATGGTGGATCCGAAGATGGTTGAGTTGTCAGTCTATAATGATATTCCTCACCTCTTGATTCCAGTTGTGACGAACCCTCGTAAGGCCAGCAAGGCCCTTCAAAAAGTCGTAGATGAGATGGAAAACCGTTATGAACTCTTTGCTAAAATTGGGGTTCGTAATATTGCTGGTTTCAATGCTAAGGTGGAGGAATTCAACGCTCAATCTGAGTACAAACAAGTACCTCTTCCTTTAATTGTCGTGATTGTGGACGAGTTAGCTGACCTTATGATGGTGGCCAGCAAAGAAGTAGAAGATGCCATTATCCGACTCGGACAAAAGGCGCGTGCAGCTGGTATTCACATGATTCTTGCAACCCAACGTCCTTCAGTGGATGTTATTTCTGGTCTGATTAAGGCCAATGTACCGTCTCGTGTAGCCTTTGCTGTTTCTTCAGGAACGGATTCACGTACGATTTTGGATGAAAATGGTGCGGAAAAATTGCTTGGTCGAGGGGATATGCTCTTCAAACCAATCGATGAAAACCACCCTGTTCGTCTGCAAGGCTCCTTTATCTCGGATGATGATGTTGAGCGTATTGTTAGCTTTATCAAGGCTCAAGCAGATGCTGATTATGATGAAAGCTTTGATCCCGGAGAGGTTTCTGAGACAGAAGGTGAGTCTGGCACAGGAGATGAAGGTGGAGATCCGCTATTTGAAGAAGCTAAGGCTCTGGTCATTGAAACTCAAAAAGCAAGTGCTTCCATGATTCAGCGTCGATTATCAGTTGGTTTTAACCGAGCAACTCGCTTGATGGAAGAATTAGAGATGGCTGGAGTTATCGGACCTGCAGAAGGAACGAAGCCGCGAAAGGTTTTACAACAATAAAAAACGAAAAAATAGTATAAAAATGCATGGAAACTTTATTGAAAAGTTAGTCAAAAATGGTCTAACTTTTTAGATAGAGTTTCCTTTTTTATAGCGATTTCTTTAGAAATAAGGCCATCTGAAAATCGTTTCAGACTTGCCAACTAATTGGATTTTACTTTTACTAGTTTTACCTATTAAAGTATTGATTTTTTAAACTGTTTTTGATATATTAAGTTGGTATAGAAAAAATTATATGTTTATCCAGAAGTGTTTAAAAATTGAGGAGGATATTTTTTTAAAACAAAATGCAAACGCTTACTTGATAAACTGAAAGGAACAAAAAAACCGATGGATAAAGGATTATTTGAAAAACGTTGCAAATATAGTATTCGGAAATTTTCATTAGGGGTTGCTTCTGTTATGATTGGTGCAGCTTTCTTTGGAACGAGCACTGTTCTCGCAGATTCTGCACAAACAGGTTCAACAGCGAATATGCCAGCTGATTTGGCGGCAGCTCTTGCCAATGCTAAAGAGGATGATGGGCATGACTTTGAAGCGCCAAAACCTGGTGAAGATCAGGGTTCTCCTGAAGTAACTGAAGGACCAAAGACTGAAGAAGAATTGCTGGCAAAAGAAAAAGAAACTGCAACTGCAACAAGCTCAGCAGCTTCAGATACTCTTCCTGAAGAACTACGTGGAAAACTTGATAAGGCTGAAGAAAATGGCCGCACTGCCTCAAAAGAAGAACTAGAAAAAGAAGATAAAAGCTTAGTTCCAGAAGAAGTAGCTAAAACAAAAAATGGGGTATTAAACTACGGTGCGACTGTCGAAATTAAAAGCTCTGCTGGGCTCGGTAGTGGTATCGTTATTGGGGAAAATCTCGTTTTGTCTGTTTCTCATAACTTTATCAAAGATGTTCCAGATGGCAATAATCGTAAGGTAGCTGATAATGTTGAAAGTGATGACGATGTTTATACAATTTCTTACCAAGGCGCTCCAGACGTTAAATTCAGTAAAAATGATGTGAAACACTGGGATCGTGAAGGATTCCTCAAAGGATATAAAAATGACCTGGCAATCGTTAAGCTTCGTACACCTCTTGCAAATGCACCTGTTGAAGTGACTGACAAGCCTGCTACAACTAAGGTAGGAGATAAGGTTCATGTATTTGGCTATCCAAAAGGAGAACTTGATCCGATTCTGAATACAACTGTTGAGGATATTAACAATCACGGAGAAGGTGTTCGTGGCATTAGCTATCAAGGAAGTGAACCAGGTGCTAGTGGTGGCGGCATTTTCGATGAAAATGGGAAACTGATTGGTATTCACCAAAATGGTGTATCTGGTAAACGTAGTGGAGGTATTCTCTTCTCACCTGCTCAGCTAGAGTGGATTCAAAACTACATCAAGGGTATTGAAACAACGAAACCAGCTGGTCTAGATGCTCTCGATAAACAAGTTGAGGACAAGGAAGAAAAACCAAAAGAGGATAAACCTAAGGAAGATAAGCCAAAAGCAGAAACACCAGCAGAAAATAAACCTGCTGAAAACAAGCCGGCTGAGAACAAGCCAGCAGAAAATAAACCTGCTGAAAACAAGCCAGCTGAGAATAAACCAGCTGAGAATAAACCGACTGAATCAAAAGAAGTTACTCCAGAATGGAAAACAGTTGAAAATAAAGACCAACAGGGAACAGTAACAATCCGTGAAGAAAATGGAGTTCGTTACAACCAACTAGCTTCAACTGCTCAAAATGACAATGGTAAGAAACCAGCCTTGTTTGAAAAAGATGGTTTGACAGTCGATGCTAATGGAAATGCCACTGTTGATTTGACCTTTAAAGAAGAATCTGAAACAGGTAAATCTCGCTTTGGTGTCTTCATGAAATTCAAAGATACCGATAACAACGTTTTTGTAGGTTATGACCAAGGTGGATGGTTCTGGGAATACAAGTCAAATGGAAGTGGACTTTGGTACCAAGGTGGACGTGTTGCAGCTCCAGTAAATGGTTCTGAGAACCACTTGACCATCAGCCTTAAATCAGATGGACAGCTCAATGCAACTAACAACGATGTCAAACTCTTTGACACAGTTACCTTGCCATCTGCAGTTAATGACAAACTCAAAGATGAGAAGAAAATCGTTCTTAAAGCTGGAACCTATAACAGCAGCGAACGTACCATTGTCAATGTCAAAACTGATGATCAAGAAGGTGTGAAAAACGATCAAGAAGCCGCTGAAAAAGAAAAGGGCGACACAGTAGATGATAGCAATGTCAAATACGACACTATCGAATCTACAGTATTGAAAGCAGTCATCGACCAAGCCTTCCCACGTATTAAAGAGTACGTCCTCAATGGCAACAAGCTTCCAGGTCAAGTGCAACCGATTAATCAAGTTGTGATTAATAAACACGCTGTGACTCCTGAAGTTACCTATAAGAAGGTCAATGCAACGACTGCCGAGTATGAAATGAAACTCCGTGATGAGGAAAACCTCATCAATGCAGATATGACAGTTCGTTTGCAAGTGGTGGACAACCAACTTCACTTTGATGTGACTAAGATTGTCAACCATAACCAAGTTACACCAGGACAAAAGATTGATGACGAACGTAAATTACTTTCTTCAATCAGCTTCCTAGGAAATGCCTTGGTATCTGTTTCAAGCGACCAAGCGGGAGCTAAGTTTGATGGGGCAACCATGTCAAACAATACTCACGTCAGTGGTGATGACCATATCGAAGTAACAAATCCAATGAAAGAATTAGCCAAAGGCTACATGTACGGATTTGTTTCAACAGACAAACTTGCAGCAGGTGTATGGAGTAACTCACAAAATAGCTACGGTGGTGGTTCTTACGACTGGACACGTTTGACAGCTTATAAGAATACGATTGGCAATGCTAACTACGTGGAAATTCATAGCTCTGAATGGCAATGGGAAAAAGCGCACAATGGAGTTGTCTTCCCAGCATACACTCAAGAACTTCCAAGTGCAAAAGTTGTCATCACTGAAGATGCCAATGCTGACCATAAGGTTGACTGGCAAGATGGTGCGATTGCTTACCGTAGCATCATGAACAACCCTCAAGGTTGGGAAAAAGTTAAAGACATTACTGCTTACCGTATCGCTATGAACTTTGGTTCACAAGCGCAAAACCCATTCCTCATGACCTTGGATGGTATCAAGAAGATCAACCTCCATACCGATGGTCTTGGCCAAGGTGTACTGCTTAAGGGATACGGAAGTGAAGGACATGACTCTGGACACTTGAACTATGCGGACATCGGTAAACGTATCGGTGGTGTTGAAGACTTTAAGACTCTTATTGAGAAAGCTAAGAAATATGGTGCCCACCTCGGTATCCACGTCAACGCTTCAGAAACTTATCCAGAGTCTAAATACTTTAATGAAGATATTCTTCGTAAAAATGCAGATGGTAGCTATAGCTACGGTTGGAACTGGCTTGACCAAGGTATCAACATTGATGCTGGTTATGACCTCGCTCATGGGCGTCTAGCTCGTTGGGAAGAGTTGAAGAAAGAGTTGGGTGAAGGTCTAGACTTCATCTACGTCGACGTATGGGGTAACGGTCAATCAGGTGACAACGGTGCCTGGGCAACTCACGTTATTGCGAAAGAAATTAACAAACAAGGTTGGCGCTTTGCTATTGAGTGGGGCCATGGTGGTGAATATGATTCTACCTTCCAACACTGGGCAGCTGACTTGACCTACGGTGGCTATACAAATAAAGGTATTAACAGTGCCATCACTCGCTTTATCCGTAACCACCAAAAAGATTCTTGGGTTGGTGACTACAGAAGTTATGGTGGTGCAGCTGACTACCCACTTCTAGGCGGTTATAGCATGAAGGACTTTGAAGGATGGCAAGGACGAAGTGACTATAACGGTTATGTAACAAACTTGTTTGCTCATGACGTTATGACTAAGTACTTCCAACACTTCACAGTAAGCAAATGGGAAGATGGCAAACCAGTAACCATGACTGACAATGGTAGTACCTATAAATGGACTCCAGAAATGAAAGTCGAGTTGGTCGATGCTGCAAATAACAAGGTTGTTGTAACTCGTAAATCTAATGATGTCAACAGTCCACAATATCGTGAACGAATTGTTACGCTTAACGATCGTGTGATTCAAGATGGTTCAGCCTACTTGACACCTTGGAACTGGGATGCAAATGGTAATAAGCTTGAAAGTGACAAGGAAAAAATGTACTACTTCAATACTGAAGCAGGTGCAACAACTTGGACACTTCCTAGCGACTGGGCAAATGGTAAGGTTTACCTTTATAAGCTAACTGACCAAGGTAAAACTGAGGAAAAAGAAGTTGCCGTGAAAGATGGTAAGATTACCCTTGACCTCACTGCAAATCAGCCATATGTTCTCTATCGTTCTAAACAAACAAATCCTGAAATGTCATGGAGTGAAGGAATGCATATCTATGACCAAGGATTTAACAGTGAATCTTTGGATCATTGGAAGATTTCGGGAGATGCTTCTAAGGCTGAAATCGTGAAGTCTCAAGGTGCAAACCAAATGCTCCGCATCCAAGGCAACAAAGAAAAAGTTAGTCTCACTCAAAAATTGACTGGCTTGAAGCCAAATACTAAATATGCAGTCTATGTCGGTGTAGACAACCGTAGTAATGCTAAAGCAAGTATTACCGTTAATACTGGTGAAAAAGAAGTAACCAACTACACCAACAAGTCACTCGCCCTCAACTATGTAAAAGCCTATGCTCACAATACTCGTCGAAGCAATGCAACAGTTGATAACACAAGTTATTTCCAAAACATGTATGCTTTCTTCACAACAGGTTCAGATGTATCAAATGTAACCTTGACCTTGAGTCGTGAAGCAGGCGATGAAGCAACTTACTTCGATGAAATTCGTACCTTTGAAAATGAATCAAATATGTACGGTGACGGTCACGATACTGCAACAGGCGTCTTCAAACAAGACTTTGAAAATGTCGGACAAGGTATCTTCCCATTTGTCATCGGTGGTATCGAAGGCGTTGAAGACAACCGTACTCACTTGTCTGAAAAACATGGACCATACACACAACGTGATTGGAATGGCAAGAAAGTTGATGACGTTATCGAAGGAAATTGGTCACTCAAGACAAATGGACTTGTAAGTCGTCGTAACTTGGTTTACCAAACAATTCCACAAAACTTCCGCTTTGAAGCAGGCAAGACCTACCGTATTACATTTGACTATGAAGCTGGATCTGACAATACTTACGCCTTTGTAGTCGGTAAGGGAGAATTCCAATCTGGACAAGCAGGTAATATGGAAATGCATGAATTGCCAAATACTTGGACAGATTCTAAGAAAGCGAAACGTGCAACCTTCCTAGTAACAGGTGCGGAAACTGGCGATACATGGGTAGGTATCTACTCTACAGGCAATGCAAGCAACACTCGCGGAGACTCAGGTGGTAATGCTAACTTCCGTGGCTACAATGACTTCATCATGGACAGACTTCAAATCGAAGAAATTGTCTTGACTGGTAAGATGATGACAGAAAATGCTGTCAAGAACTATCTTCCAACTGTTGCGATGACTAACTACACTAAAGAAACAATGGATGCTTTGAAAGAAGCTGTCTTCAACCTCAGTCAAGCAGATGATGATATCAGTGTAGAAGAAGCTAAGTCTGAAATTGCTAAGGTCAATGCTCTTAAAGACGCTTTAGTGATGAAGAAAACAGCTCTTGTAGCAGATGACTTTGCAAGTCTTACAGCTCCTGCTCAGGCTGGTGAAGGTCTTGAAAATGCCTTTGATGGTAACGTGTCAAGTCTATGGCATACATCATGGAGCGGAGGAGATGTTGGCAAACCAGCAACCATGGTCTTGAAGGAACCAACTGAAATCACAGGCTTCCGTTATGTTCCACGTGGTTCAGGTTCAAATGGCAACTTGAGAGATGTTACTCTTGTAGTAACGGATGAAACAGGTAAGGAACATACCTTCAATGCAACCAATTGGGCTAACAATAATAAACCAAAAGATATTGACTTTGGTAAGACTATCAAGGCTAAAAAGATTGTTCTAACTGGAACAAGAACCTACGGTGATACTGAAAACCAATATCAATCAGCTGCAGAATTGATCTTCGCTCGTCCACAGGTTGCTGAAACTGGTCTCGATACTACAGCCTATGAAGCAGCCTTGGCTAAAGCTCAAAAATTGACTGATAAGAGTAATCAAGAGGAAGTAGCAAGTGTTGTTGCCAGCATGAAATTTGCAACAGATAATCATCTCTTGACAAATAGAATGCTTGAGTACTTTGCAAATTATCTCGACCAATTGAAAGACCAAACACCTACTCCAACTCCAGATCCAGAACCTAAACCTGAAACTCCAACTTCAAGCAAAGGTGACGAAGCTGCGCCAGTTGTTGACCTTCCAGAATTCACAGGTGGTGTAAATGGTGTTGAAGCCGCAATCCATGAAGTACCAGAGTTTACTGGAGGTGTGAATGCAGCTGAAGCCGCTGTTCATGAAGTTCCAGAATACAATGGAGTTGAGGGAACCGCAGGAAATGAAGTAGCTATCCACGAAGTTCCAGAATTTACTGGAGGTGTAAATGGAGCTGAAGCCGCCGTCCATGAAGTACCAGAGTATACAGGTGCGATTGGAACAGCAGGTGATCAAGCCGCACCTACTGTAGAAAAACCAACTGAAGGTGTTCGGGTCTTGTCAGATAAGACTACAGGAGTTGTAGTTGCAGGACTAGCAAGAGATTTGGCTACAGATCTTAATCTTAAAGTTCAAAAAGTAACAGACCAAAGTCTACAAGGTGTGAAGTTTGATGCTTATGCTCTTCATTTAGTTGATAAAGATCAGCATGAGGTTCAAGCGAAGGGTGTAGTGCTTGTTCGACTTCCAGTTTCTAGTGAAGTAGCTGGAGTATACTACACTGCATCAGGTGAAGCAGTAAGCTTTACAAATGGTCAAGGTACAGTTGAGTTTACAACTAGTCAGCTAGGACATTTTGCAGTAGTTTATAAACAAGTTTCTAAACCACAAACGCCATCAGTAGGAGAACCAGATCATAAACCACAAACTCCATTAACTGACGAACCTAGAGGTCAAGTACAGACTCCATCAACAGAGAAACTGGATCAGAAACCACAAAATGCAGCAGTACAAAAACTTGATCAGAAATCAGTTGATACTGCTAAATCAGAAATGAAGGAAGTAGCAGCTAAACAAGAAGCGAAGGATAAACTTCCAGAAACTGGTACTAGCAAGTCAGAGCATCTCTTCTTCCTTGCCAGCCTCAGTCTAGCAATGTCTGCTCTATTTCTTGCAAAGAGAAAAGAAGATTAAAAAATAAAAAGTTTTCAATAAAAGAGAGCTTAAAACTCCACATTCATTGTCGTGGAGAAAAAGAAAACCCAGAGAGGACCCTCTAGGTCCTCTCTTTTTTTAAAGGGGAATGAGAGCGCTTACTCCTTGTGAGCGTATGAAAGGAAATAGGAAAAAATGGGAAAACATTTTTTTGAGAAACGGTGTCATTACAGTATACGTAAATTTACAATCGGCGCAGCTTCTGTTATGATTGGTGCTAGCATTTTTGGTGCTGGTGCAGTTCAGGCTGCTGAAACAGAAGGACATGCAGAGACAGAAGGTACGGTAACACAAGCTCAGCCTCTGGATAAACTGCCAGCAGATATAGCAGCAGCTATTGAAAAAGCAGAAGCAAGTGCTGGAACTGTAGATGAACAACCTGCAGGGTCAGAAACTGGAGCAACTGCAGCTGAAACAACTACTCCAAAACCAACTGAAACTCCTGCTCCTAAGGAAGAAGTAGCTTCAAAACCAACTACAAATCCTAAAGAGGAAGCAGCTTCTGAGGCGAAACCAGCTGCAAGTCCTGCGACTAAAGATATAGTAGATACACCAGATGTCAATCATTTAGAAAAAGCTTCTGCTACAGCATCAAACCATGAAGCCAACACACAATACACAGCAGAAAAGGCGATAGACGGAAAACCTGACACTCGTTGGGCTACTGACCAAAACGTTGAGAAACCAACAATCGAATTTACACTTGAAAAGACAACAGTGATTAAGCATGTTGAGATTGATTGGGACCGCCGCGTTCGTGGTGAACAAAATGATCCAAATATCAAATCATGGAACCTCTATTACGCTGGCCAGGATGATGTGAATGGTTCAGGAGTTAAAGAATGGAAGTTGGCTTATCAAAGAACAGGGAATCCTCTTCTTGATGAAAAAATTGACTTGAAAGAAGCTATCCAAGCTAAATACCTCAAACTTGAAATTACAGACTATCAAGCTGGTACAATGAATTGGAAAAATGTTGGGATTCAAGAAATTCGTGCCTACTCAAACATTCCAGACGCTAGCAAACCAACAGATATTCGCCAAGTCACAGAATTAGTGGTTGCTGAAGATGGGAAATCACTTGTTTTACCTAAATTACCAGGTCAAGTCAGCTTGATTGGTAGCAACAAACAGGGGGTTGTTGACCTAAATAACAAAATCTATAAACCCTTAACAGACCAAACTGTTAAGGTCATGGTCCAACAAGTCAAGGATACTCATACCTTCACAAAAGAATTTGAAGTCCTTATTAAAGGATTACATGCAGACGAAGGCGTTGGCACTAAACCAGCAGTTGCTCCAGCAGTTCAACAATGGTATGGAACTGAAGGCAAAACTTCTATTACAGCTGATACCGTGATTTCAGTTGGCGATTCTGGATTTGGTCAAGAAGCTAAATTCTATCAGACTGACCTTGAAAGTCGTGGGCTAGAAATCGCTACAGGTGATCAAACAGCTCAAAAACGGATTGAATTTAAAAAAGTTGAAGACAAGGGATATGGCAAAGAAGGCTATGGCATCACCATTAAAGATGGAGTTATCACAGTAGAAGCTGCAACAAATACAGGTGCCTTCTATGCAACCCGTACTCTCCTTCAGATGGGAGAAAAAGACTTACAGAATGGTGAAATCCGTGACTTCCCAAGCTTCAGCCACCGTGGCTTTATGCTAGATACAGGTCGTAAGTTTATCCCTTATGATACACTTGTAGATATCATGCTCAACATGGCTTACTACAAGATGAACGATCTTCAGTTGCACTTGAATGACAACTATATCTTCTTAAAAGATCACTTGGCTGGTAAAAATCTTTCTCAAGATGAAGAACTAGACTATGTCCTCAAAAAAGCTAAGACAGGCTTCCGTGTAGAGACTGATGTTGTCGGTGAAAATGGTGAAAAATTAACATCTGACGAGCACTACACCAAGGAAGAAATGCAAGATATTATCAAGTGGGCAAAAGCTTTGCATATCAACCTTGTTCCTGAAATTGACACTCCAGGTCACGCCCTTTCATTTGTTAAAGTCCGTCCAGACTTGATGTATAAAGGTCAGCTTAGTGCGAGAAAACATAATGTAGAGCGCGTGGCTATGCTAGACTTGGATAACAAGTACGAAGAAACTCTTGCTTTTGTCAAATCAGTCTATGATAAATTGTTGGATGGAGAAGACGCACCACTTCATGGTGTTTCTACTGTTCATATCGGTACAGATGAATACTATGGAAATCCAGAAAGCTATCGTCGCTATGTCAACGATATGATTCAGTACATCAAAGGCAAAGGCTTAACACCACGTATTTGGGGTTCCCTCAGTGCCAAACAAGGAACTACGCCGGTCGATTGGAAAGATGTAGAAGTCGATATTTGGAGCATTGGATGGCAACGTCCAGCTGCCGCAATTGCTCAAGGTGCTAAGATTATCAATATCACAGATATTCCAACCTATAGTGTTCCAAGTGGTAGCAATAGTCAAGGTGGATATGGAGATTATGCAAACTATGAAACTCAATACAATCGCTGGACACCAAATGATTTCTCAACAGGTGGAGGACCACGTCTAGAAGCCTCTAATCCAAATATCCTTGGTGGTGGTCATGCGGTCTGGAATGATAACATTGACCTCCATGAAACTGGACTCACTTCTTACGATATCTTTAAACGCTTCTTCAAGAGTATGCAATCAACTGCAGAACGCACTTGGGGTTCAGACCGTGCAGCCAAGACCTATGCAGAACGTGTTCAACCAGCAAGTGTTTATGCACCACAATCTAACCCAGATAAGACCGTAGCTGAAGAAGACTTGTTCAAGATCAATCCTGATACTGTCAAAGATTATCTTGCTAAGAAAGTACAGAAGACTGAAGCAGGTTTGAATTTCGAAAAAGATAGCACTATCGAAGGCCTAGTTGGTGATGCTGGACCAAGTCATGTCTTGAAATTGGATGTGACAGTGACTGGTGATGGCGAGCAAACCTTCTCAACAAGTGGAAACAATCAACTCTATCTTGCGGACAAAGATGGCTACCTTGCCTATACTTTTGAACAATTTCATATTCAATTTAACAAGAAACTTGAAAAGAACAAACGTTATCAAATTTCTGTTGTAACCAAACCTCAAGTGACTGAAGTTTATGTGGACGGTGAAAAGGTTGAACGAATTGCAAATCCAGCTAATCCACGTTTGGCCCATAATAGCTTGGTACTTCCACTTGAAACAATCGGTGGCTTTAAAGGAATCTTGCATAGTGCTGAGTTGTCAAATGAAGCATTTGTAAACCCACGTTTGATTCCAAATGACCATTTTACAGTTTCTGCAACAAGTCAAGAATTACCAGGAACCAATGCAGAAGGTCCAGTCGAAAAAGCCTTTGACAATGATCCAAATACTTTCTGGCATTCAAAATGGTCTGGTCATCAGGCTCCATTTACAGTGGCAATGAACTTGAAAGCAGCTGAAACAGTCAATGGCTTGACCTATCTTCCACGTCCAGGTGGAGGCAACGGTGTTGTGACATCTTATGAAATCTATGCTCAAAAAGATGGTCAAATGGTTAAAGTTGCTTCAGGAACTTGGGAAAACAATGCCAAAGAGAAAACAGTTAACTTTGATGCCATTGAAACCGATAAGGTAGAATTTAAAGTTCTAGCTGGTGCTGCAGGATTTGGTAGTGCTGCAGAAATTCAACTTCTTAAACCAGTTTCTTCTAACAAGATGGAAGAGCCAGTTAGTCCAGAGAAACCTGTGACACCAGAAAAACCTGAAACTCCAGAAAAACCTAAAGTTGAGGAAATGGGCGATGGTACAACTGAACTTGCTGATAGCTTTGTAGCTACGAAACCTACAAGCGACGAAGCAGTTGCCGCAGCAGCTCAAAGTCAGGATTATCTCAAGAAAGAGTACAAGGTCTTCCCAACACCACAAAAAGTAACTTATGATGAAGGTGTTACGAAACTCCATAAACAAGTCAATCTTGTCATGGGCGATCAATTAGATATCTATACTCGTAACCGCTTGAAGAGTGTCCTACAAGATCATCAAATCTCTTACACAAGTAGTCAAACAGCAGTGGCAGGTGCTACCAACATCTACCTTGGTGTTCATGGCCAAAATTCACAGGCTGAAAAAGAAGTATCTGGTATTTCTCAAGGACTCTTTGATAAGATTGATGCCTATGCCTTGTCTATCAAGAATAATACAATCTCTATCGTCGGTAAGGATACAGATGCTGTCTTCTACGGTTTGACAACTCTCAAACACATGCTTAATGAAAGTGAAGCTCCAGTCTTGCGTAACGTAACAGTTGAAGACTTTGCTGAAATTAAGAACCGTGGCTTTATCGAAGGATACTATGGTAACCCTTGGAGCAATGCTGATCGTGCTGAGTTGATGCGTTATGGTGGTGACTTGAAGTTGACCCAATACTTCTTTGCACCAAAAGACGATCCATATCACAACAAGAAATGGCGTGAACTTTATCCAGAAGAAAAATTAGCTGAAATCCGTGAATTGGCACGTGTCGGAAACCAAAACAAGACTCGTTATGTTTGGACCATCCACCCATTCATGAACAACCGTATCCGTTTTGGTAACGATGCTGACTACCAAAAAGACCTTGAAACTATTAAAGCTAAATTCACTCAATTGATGGATGTCGGTGTTCGTGAGTTCGGTATTTTGGCCGATGACGCTCCAAGTCCAGTTGGTGGCTACAATAGCTACAACCGCTTGATGAAGGACATGACAGACTGGTTGACTGAAAAACAAGCAACTTATGTTGGTCTTCGTAAGGAAATGATTTTCGTTCCAGGTCAATATTGGGGTAATGGACGTGAAGATGAGTTGAAATCTCTAAATGAAAACCTTCCAACTTCAACTTCTATGACCCTTACTGGTGGTAAGATTTGGGGTGAAGTATCAGAAAACTTCCTTTCTAACCTTAAGAACAACCTGACTGCAGGTGGTAAGACCTACAGTCCAGTTTCTCTATGGGTAAACTGGCCTGTTACAGATAACTCTAAACAACACTTGATTTTGGGTGGCGGTGAGAAATTCCTTCATCCAAATGTAGATCCTAGTCTCCTTTCAGGTATCATGTTGAACCCAATGCAACAATCTGAGCCATCGAAGATTGCCCTCTTCTCTGCAGCTCAATACGCATGGAAACAATGGAAATCAGAAGAAGAAGCTAAGAAAGTAAATGACATCGCCTTCAACTTTGTTGAAAACGGTAAGTTTACAGATAGCGAAGCATCAGTTGCCTTCCGTGAGCTTGGTAAACATATGATCAACCAAAACATGGATGGTCGTGTTGTGAAATTGGAAGAGTCTGTTGAACTAGCACCGAAATTAGATGCCTTTATGACTAAGCTAAAAGCTGGTCAAGATGTCGGTGCAGAGCGTGAAGGATTGCGTGCAGAATTTGCTAAACTAAAAGCAGCAGCTCAACTTTATAAAGCATCTGGTGATGAAAAGATGCGTGCTCAAATCCACTACTGGTTGGATAATACCATCGACCAAATGGACGCCTTGAGTGCTCTTCTTGATGGTACAGAAGCTATCGAAAAGAACGATTCTGCAAAACTTTGGGATAGCTACTATAAGGGCTTGAAACTCTACGAACAATCACAAACTTATACCTTCCATTATGTAGACCATGATGAGAGAGCTGAGTTGGGTGTTCAACATATCCGTCCATTCTTGCTTGGACTTCGTGAAATCCTCGCAACAGAAGTTCAAAAAGCCTTGCATCCTGACCAAGTCCTTAGTACCTTTATCACGAACCGTACTGGTGTCGAAGGTGGATTGGCTGAGGTGACTGATGGTGATTTAGGAACACATGCTTTGATCAAATCACCAAACAGCATTCAAACTGGTGACTACATTGGTTTGAAATTTAACAAGGCTGTTCCAGTTCAAAACTTGACATTTGCAATGGGAACTCAAGCAAATCCTCGCGATACCTTCAACAACGCTAAGGTTGAATACCTCAATGAAAATGATGAGTGGGTAACCCTTTCAGAACCAAGCTACACTGGTAATGAGCCTCTGCTTAAATTTGAAAACCTCAACATCAACGCCAAAGCTGTTCGTATGATTGCGACTTCAGATCGTGGAAATACTTGGTTTGCTGTACGAGAAATTGCTGTTAACCGCCCTGTAGAAGTTACTCGTGCTAAACAGTCAGCCACTGTGACTATCAGTCCAAATCTTATGTACAAGTACAACACAACAGTTGGTCAGATTACAGACGGACGTGATAATACTGAAGCCATGCTTGCAAATGCTGATAGAACAGACACAACTCCAGTCAATGGTTGGGTACAACTTGACTTGGGTGAAGTCAAACCTGTGACCAAGGTTCGTTTGGTTCAAGGATCAGGAGATAAATTGGCAGAAGGTGTTCTTGAATACTCTGCAGATGGTAGCTCATGGCAAGAGTTGGATCGCTTGACTGGTGAACAAACAAAAGAAATCGAAACTCCAATTTCAGCTCGCTACGTTCGTGTTCGCAATACTAAGAACATCAACCTATGGTGGCGTATCGCTGACTTCTCAGTTGAAACACGTGCAGGCAATAGCGAATTGACTGATACAAACGTTGAGAGCTTGAAGTCAACTCCAGTTTATGACAGCCTAGGCCGTTATGACCTTCAAATTCCAAGCGGAACTAAGCTTCCAGCTAATAGCTACTTGGGTATGAAGCTTGATCGTCTACACCAAGCTGAAAGCATTCAAGCACTTGGTACAGAAAATCCATCTCTCAACTTGGAATACTCTCCAAATGCCCAAGAATGGTATCCAGCTAATCAAGTGACTGATAAGTCCTTGGTACGTTATGTTCGTCTGGTTAATAAGACTGACCAAGAACAAGCAGTGACAGCAACTTCTCTACTTGTTCAGACAAAAGAAGTTCAGCCAACCACACTTGATTCTACATCAATGGGAATCCACCCAACATACGGTAGAAACGACGTTCGTAAGATCAAGAACTTGGATCAATTGTTTGACGGTGTCTACAATAACTTTGTAGAGTTCTCAGACTATGCTCGTAAAGACGGTCATATTACCTTGAAACTTAGTAGCGAACGTGATATTAAGAAGATTAGAGCTTACATCCAAGATGGCACTCAAAACTATCTCCGTGATGGTAAGATTCAAGTCAGTCAAGATGGTAAGACTTGGACGGATGTTGTGACAGTTGGTGACGGTGTTGCTAATGAAACACGTGATGACTCCTTGACAGATGGCTGGACACATGATTCTAAGATGCCAGGAAATCGCTATATCGAGGGTGAACTTTCAAGCCCAGTTAAAGCCAACTACCTCCGCGTTCTATTTACAGCAGACTACGATGCTCGTTTTGTAGGCTTCACTGAGTTGGTGATCAATGATGGCGAATTCGTGAAACCAATCAATGACCCAACTGTAGAAGGAAACAGCGGTGAAAGCCAAGGCAACCTTTACACTAACCTTGTAGATGGCAAAGTATTGACAAGCTACAAGGCTGAGAAAGAACAAGGTGAGCTTGTCTACCACTTGTCAGAACCAACAGACGCTAACCATATTCGCCTTGTTTCAAGTATTCCTCAAGGAATGAAAGCTCGTGTGCTTGCTCGTACTCTGAAAGAAGATAAAGCAGATGCTTGGTCAGAACTAGGTGAAATTACCTCAAGCTTCCAAACATTTGCAGTGAGAGAAAAAGCGCCATTGTTAGATGTCAAACTTGTTTGGGAAGGTGGCAAACCTGAGTTTTACGAAATGACGACCTTCCACCAAGAGCTTCCAGAAGAACCAGAGAAACCAGCTTTAACTACAAGCAAGGGGGACGAACCAGCACCAGTATTAGAAGTCCCAGAATTCACCGGTGGCGTAAATGGTGTCGAAGCAGCTGTTCATGAAGTTCCAGAATACACTGAAGCTATTGGCACAGCAGGTGATGAAGCAGCACCAGTAGTAGAAGTTCCAGAATTCACCGGTGGCGTAAATGGTGTCGAAGCGGCTATCCATGAAGTACCAGAGTATACTGAAGCTACGGTAGAAGCAGACAAGATTCCAGCACCAGTATTAGAAGTCCCAGAATTCACAGGCGGTGTCAATGGAGCAGAAGCAGCTGTCCACGAAGTCCCAGAATATACTGGTGGGGTGAATGGTGTCGAAGCAGCTGTCCACGAAGTCCCAGAATATACTGGTGGGGTGAATGGTGTCGAAGCAGCTGTCCACGAAGTCCCAGAGTTCACTGGTCACGTAAATGGATCAGAAGGAACTACTCATGAAGTTCAAGAATTTACTGGAAGTGTGAATGGTTCAGCCCCAACTACACGTGAAACTCCAGCATACACAGATGAGCAGTCTCTTGTAACTCTTGCTATGTCACAAGATAAGACCTACCAAGCACCTGCAAGTCATCCATACAAGCTCCCAGAGACAGGTACTAAAGAAAATGCTGGTCTTGCAGCCGTTGGTGTTGTAGGTGCACTTCTTGGTCTCTTTGCTATGGGAAAGAAAAAAGACGACGAATAAGATGATGTAAAAGCATCTAATACTCAATGAAAATCAAAGAGCAAACTAGGAAACTAGCCGCAGGCTGTACTTGAGTACGGCAAGGCGATGTTGACGCGGTTTGAATTTGATTTTCGAAGAGTATAAGTCATAGAGATTGGATCAAGAGACTAATCTCGAATATAAAAAGCGGACAAAACTAGTTTTCTGATAAACAGAAGCTGGTCTTGTTCGCTTTTTCTTAAAGTGAGGAAGCTGATGCCCATTGAAGTTCCTTGGATAAAACATTTCGAACTCCTAACGAAGTCCTTAAGCCGCAAGCCAATTACTACCATTTAGGATGTTTTGATGACAATTTAAGAAAGAGCAATCTATTCCTGGAAATAAATGCTAAACTATGATTGTTCCTAAACATGATTTAGTAATTCAGTAGTCTGGTTCAACCCTAAAAGAATAAAACCGATCTTACAAGTTAATCAGAAGAGTATTATTAGTTTGGTTTTAGAGGTAGCTAGTAGAGAAAAGTACATCTGAAATTTGATGTTCTCTTGTGAGCAAGACTAAGAAGTTATTCTATTCATTTATTGTTAGAAAGCTTTGGGGAGTATCTATGAAATTTAATAAATATGCCTATCCCTTAGCGCAAGCCTGCTTGGGTTTGTATTTATTCGCTGATGGAGGTAGTTTGATCAATTTAGAAATTTAATTGGTTTAAAAATTAGCTAAAATACTTGTCTAGAAACTGCGAGAGCAATTCAAGTGCTCTAAGCTCAATTTCTTCATTTCGAATATCTTCAAATTCATTATCATTTACTTGAATATATTCTTCTAAACTAGGCGAATAAAAAGAATGAGTATTGTTAATTTTGTTGTTTTGAAATGCCAATTGTGTTGATGTCATAATATCCTCAATCTAGCCATATTTCGCTTCTTATGGACTTTTTATTACCATTTTAGTATAATTGTATTGGTTTTAAACGAAAGCCTCAGAACGCTTTGCAGAGCTTTCTGGGGTGTTTTTGCATACTCATAAAGTTAACTAGTATCACTTATTTTGTATGCTTTGTTTTTATATAACCATTTTGGTTATATAAGTATAATACAACCAAAATGGTTATAAGTCAATAGAAAAACGAAAGGAATCTTAAAATGTTAAAAGACAATATAAAAAAAGCCCGACTAGATGCAGGACTTACTCAATTAGAAGTTGCTGAAAAGTTAGGTGTAGCTCAAGCTCAGTACGCTAGGTGGGAAAACGGAGGGAGAAATCCGAAAGATGAAACAGTAGAAAAATTAGCTGAAATCTTTGGTACATCTTTTGAGTTTTTAAAAGGACGTGATGACGGACTAGAAGAAATTGTTAGTTTATTGAGAGAGTATGAATTGACAGAAACAGATAAAAACAAAATTATTAACACTTTAAAGGATTTATTAAATAAATCAAAATAATGTGGTAGTTGGAGAGCACAAAGTGAATAATATCCGGGAACAAAAAAAGCAAGATAAAGCATTTATTAAACGCTGGGAAAATAGACCTGATTTTAGAGATATAAAATCATTTGAAGAATTTAACAGATACTACTGGTATCGAGAAGAACTTTCACAAATTTGTAAGTACCTTGGATTAGAATACAGATGTACAAAAAAAGAATTAAATCATATTATAGAACAATATTTTAAGGGAAATAGAGTGGAAAAATTTTTGAGGAAAAGAAACAAAAATCAAACCGAAATAATAACCCTAAATACATCATTACTTGAATGTGGGTTTTCCTTTAATCAGAAATTTCGTGATTATTTTTCAGCTGTAACAGGTGTTAATCCGTTTAAATTTAATGCTGATATGGCAACAGCTTGGCGAAAAGTAAAACGGGACAGCAACATAAATTTCACAATCCAAGATATGATTAAAATATACTATGGAGAGTCAGACTACGCCAAGTATGATAATTCAGCTTGCCAATGGAATCAATTTCTAAAAGACTTCTGTGCAGATGAATTTAGCAATCAATACTCCAACAAGTTAAAAGTTGCAGCTATCCTTTGGAAAGAGGTTAGAGATTCAAAAAATAAAAAAATTTATTCACGGAGACTTCTAAAAGAATATAGCTACAAAATAGAGGAGTACTGTAAGTAAACAACTTCAAGTTTGTCGAACGGAATATAATGTATTAAAGACGATAGAAATAAAAAAACTATGGTATCTTTTTGGTAGCTAAACAGACAAAATATCTTGTTTTTTGCAAATAATACTTAAAAAGAATGTTGAATTATCAGTATTCTTTTTTATTTCAAATACATTCTCGGAATTAGATATTGGGGTTATCCTTGTATTACTATCCTTGATTAAGGGAGTAGAAATCCATAAAGAGGAAAGAAAGCATAGATGAGCATCGTTAGTAACTAGAGATGCTGGAGTTCAGGAAAGAAGAGGTAGTGGTTTGCAAAAGTTGAAAAATAGTTTAAAATTTGTAGGAATGATCTTACTGATTATAAATGTAAATACATTTCCCATGAGAATGTTGGCTCTCGAAGACTCTAGTTCTCTGTCCTTAAAGTGGACGACTAGTATTGGGTATTTGGTACTGGCTACTTTCTTGCTAGTTGCTGTTTGGCGACAATATAAAAAGAAAATTCCGAATCAGCAGAAGGCTTTCAAGTTTACCTGGAAGGATTTTGGAATAGCCCTTTTATTTTATGTGGCTACTCGACTAGTAGCGATTGTAGGTACCCTCCTGATCCAAGTAGTTACTGGAAATCCAACATCCGCTAACGATGCTGCCTTGCTGGCTACAAGCGAGCAGGTTACTCGTGTTTTTCCTCTGTTTTTCATCGCCTTTCATTTTGCAATTGGTATATTTGCTCCAATCATGGAAGAATTAGTATTTAGAGGATTCTTCAGCCACTATTTTTTTAAAGAAGATCAAAAGTGGTTGAAATTGCTAATAAGTTCTGCGATTTTTGGCTACCTGCATATGTTTTATCCGATAGAGTTTCTAACTTATTTTTTACTGGGAGTGATATTTTACTTAGCCTACGCTCGTAGAGGGAATATTCTTGATTCTATAGCTGTTCATTTGCTAAATAACGGAGTTCTAGTACTGGTATCTATTTTAAACTATCTATTTTTAGTTTTTAGCTAATACTCTTCGAAAATCTCTTCAAACCACGTCAGCGTCGCCTTGCCGTATATTTGTTACTGACTTCGTCAGTTCTATCCACAACCTCAAAACAGTGTTTTGAGCAACCTGCGGCTAGCTTCCTAGTTTGCTCTTTGATTTTCATTGAGTATAAAATATATTCAAAAAATGATTGGTTTAAAGGCTGATCATTTTTCTGTTGCAAAGATCAACTTTTGCTGATAAATGCTGAAGATAGCAATAAAAAACCAGCGATTCAATCACTGGCTGTTAGATCGTTCTTTTAGGAAGCTCCATTAGTAGTAGACGTTTTTGTATCTGTTGTTTGAGTGCTAGATGAAGGAACAGTCGGTTGTTCTTGTTTACTGCTAGTATCTTCTTTCTTACTTTCTGCACTGCTACTAGATTGAGTTGTTGTTTCTTCTTGTGTGTTTTCTTTTGTAGAAGTATTGTCCTTGTTTGGAGTAGTATTCTCTTGAGGAGATTCCTTTTGAATCTCTTTTATGACAGTTGTCTGGGTTGTCGTAGTTTCTTTTTTAGAGTTATTGTTGTTATTATTATTCATAGCATTCATGATGGTGATACTTGCAGTAATCAGCCCCAGAATACTACCGATAGTAGCTATCGTTTTTTGAAAAACAGTAAATCCTTTTTTGATGTGTTCTGTTTTGGGTTTTGATGTTCTACGATAATTAGACATAATATCTCTCCTTTACTAAAATTCATTATACCGAAAATCTTTAAAAAAAACTTAAATGAACCTGAATTGCCTTTCTTGTCGCCTGAACTGTTTCGTGATACAATAGAAGGAGTGATTTTAGAAAGCGTGAGAAACCATGATTTACTTTGATAATTCGGCAACGACTAAGCCTTATCCAGAAGCACTTGAAACCTATATGCAAGTGTCTGCAAAAATTATTGGAAATCCTTCAAGTCTCCATCGTTTGGGAGACCAGTCAACCAGAATTTTAGAAGCTTCTCGTCAACAGATTGCAGATTTGATTGGCAAGAAAAGCGAGGAAATTTTCTTTACATCTGGTGGTACTGAAGGGGATAACTGGGTTATCAAAGGGGTTGCATTTGAAAAAGCGCAATTTGGTAAACACATTATTGTGTCAGCTATTGAGCACCCAGCAGTCAAGGAGTCAGCTCTTTGGCTCAAGACTCAAGGTTTTGAAGTGGATTTTGCACCAGTTGATGAAAAAGGATTTGTAGATGTAACTGCTTTAGAAAATCTACTTCGTCCTGATACAACGCTAGTCTCTGTTATGGCAGTCAACAATGAAATCGGCTCCATCCAGACCATCCAAGCTATTTCAGAACTTTTAGCGGATAAACCAACCATTTCTTTCCATGTAGATGCTGTTCAGGCCTTGGCCAAGATTCCGACAGAAAAGTATTTGACAGACCGAGTGGATTTTGCGACCTTTTCTAGCCATAAATTCCACGGAGTTCGTGGTGTTGGTTTTGTCTATATCAAGTCTGGTAAGAAGATTACCCCGCTTTTAACTGGTGGTGGCCAGGAGCGTGACTATCGTTCCACAACTGAGAATGTAGCAGGAATTGCAGCAACAGCCAAGGCCCTACGTTTGTCTATGGAGAGATTAGACTTATTTGCTAGTAAAACAAGTCAGATGAAGGAAGTCATCCGTCAGGCTCTTCTTGACTATCCAGATATTTTTGTCTTCTCAGGTGAGGAAGACTTTGCTCCTCATATTCTGACCTTTGGGATTAAGGGAGTTCGTGGGGAAGTTATCGTGCACGCATTTGAAGACTATGATATTTTCATTTCTACAACATCAGCTTGCTCGTCCAAGGCTGGAAAACCTGCTGGTACCCTGATTGCCATGGGCATTGAAAAGGATAAGGCCCAGTCAGCAGTTCGTCTAAGCCTAGACCTAGAAAATGACATGAGTCAAGTTGAGCAATTTTTGACTAAACTAAAATTAATCTACAATCAAACTAAAAAAGTAAGATAGGAGCATTCATGCAGTATTCAGAAATTATGATTCGCTATGGTGAGCTTTCAACCAAAGGTAAAAACCGTATGCGTTTCATCAATAAACTACGTAATAATATCTCAGACGTTTTATCCATCTATCCTCAAGTTAAAGTGACAGCAGACCGCGATCGTGCCCATGCTTATCTGAATGGGGCAGATTATGAACCGGTGGCAGAGTCACTCAAGCAAGTTTTCGGGATTCAAAACTTTTCTCCAGTATATAAGGTTGAAAAATCCGTAGAAGTTCTTAAGTCTGCCGTGCAAGAAATTATGAAGGACATCTACAAGGAAGGGATGACCTTTAAAATCTCAAGTAAGCGTAGCGACCACAACTTTGAGCTAGATAGTCGGGAACTCAATCAGACACTTGGTGGAGCAGTATTTGAAGCTATTCCAAATGTGCAAGCACAAATGAAAAATCCTGATATCAATCTGCAAGTGGAAATTCGTGAGGAGGCAGCTTATCTTTCTTATGAGACCATTCGAGGAGCAGGTGGTTTGCCTGTCGGAACTTCTGGTAAAGGTATGCTTATGTTGTCAGGAGGGATTGACTCTCCTGTAGCAGGCTATCTTGCTCTAAAACGTGGTGTAGATATTGAGGCTGTTCACTTTGCTAGCCCTCCATACACAAGTCCAGGTGCCCTCAAGAAAGCCCAGGACTTAACCCGTAAATTGACTAAGTTCGGAGGAAATATCCAATTTATCGAGGTTCCCTTCACGGAGATTCAAGAAGAAATCAAGGCTAAGGCTCCGGAAGCTTATCTTATGACCCTGACTCGTCGCTTTATGATGCGGATTACAGACCGTATCCGTGAAGTGAGAAAAGGTTTGGTCATTATCAATGGGGAAAGCCTTGGTCAAGTAGCCAGCCAAACCCTTGAAAGTATGCAGGCTATCAATGCGGTGACCAATACACCAATCATCCGTCCAGTTGTAACTATGGACAAGCTAGAAATCATTGACATTGCACAAGAAATTGATACTTTTGAAATTTCTATCCAGGCATTTGAAGACTGCTGTACCATTTTTGCACCTGATCGTCCGAAGACAAATCCAAAGATTAAGAATGCAGAGCAGTATGAAGCGCGAATGGATGTCGAAGGTTTGGTTGAACGTGCAGTAGCAGGAATTATGATTACTGAAATTACGCCTCAAGCTGAGAAGGATGCAGTCGATGAGTTGATCGATGATCTCCTTTAATCAGAAAAACCAGAGGAAAAGATGAAATAAGTAAAAAAGTTAGTTTATTGTCCTAAATTTGGACGGAAACTGACTTTTTTTCTATTTTTATGATATAATTAGATAAAATTTTGAATATAGAGAGTTTTCTGACAATGAATCAATCATATTTTTACCTGAAAATGCGAGAGCATAAATTAGTGGTTCCCTACACGGGTAAGGAGCGCCGCGTACGTGTTCTCCTCCCAAAAAACTATGAAAAAGACACGGATAGAAGCTATCCTGTGGTGTATTTCCATGATGGACAAAATGTCTTTTATAGTAAGGAATCTTACGTTGGACATTCCTGGAAGATTATTCCTGCTATCAAGCGAAATCCAGATATCAGCCGTATGATTGTTGTGGCTATTGACAATGATGGTCTTGGACGGATGAATGAGTATGCAGCTTGGAAATTCCAAGAGTCTAATATTCCTGGCCAACAATTTGGTGGTAAGGGAGTCGAGTACGCAGAATTTGTCATGGAAGTGGTTAAGCCCTTTATCGATGAAAACTATCGGACAAAATCAGACCGTAAACACACTGCTATGATAGGATCTTCACTTGGTGGCAATATTACCCAGTTTATTGGCTTGGAGTATCAAGATCAGATTGGATGTTTGGGAGTTTTCTCATCAGCTAACTGGCTCCACCAAGAATCCTTTGATCGCTATATCGAGCGTAAAAAACTCTTGCCTGACCAACGCATCTTTATATATGTTGGAACGGAAGAAGCTGATGATACAGACAAGACCCTCATGGCTGGCAATATTAAGCAGGCCTATATCGACTCTTCCCTTCGCTATTATCATGATTTGATAGCGGGAGGAGTGCAGTTGGAAAATCTCTCACTCAAGGTTCAGGCTGGAGCCATTCACCATGAAGTGCCATGGTCAGAAAATCTTCCAGCTTGTTTACGTTTTTTTGCAGAAAATTGGTAAATAGTATAAAGGAGACAGGATATGAATATTGAACATCTTAGCCACTGGAGTGGTCATCTAAATCGTGAAATGTACGTCAATCGTTACGGACACGCAGGTATCCCAGTGGTTGTCTTTGCTTCCTCAGGTGGTAGCCACAATGAATACTATGATTTTGGCATGATTGATGCATGTGCATCCTTTATCGAGGAAGGTCGAGTGCAATTCTTTACCCTTTCAAGTGTCGATAGTGAAAGTTGGCTAGCAACATGGAAAAATGGTCATGACCAAGCTGAAATGCACCGTGCTTATGAGCGATACGTTATTGAAGAAGCCATTCCTTTTATCAAGCACAAGACAGGCTGGTTCGACGGCATGATGACGACAGGCTGTTCTATGGGAGCCTATCATGCACTTAACTTTTTCCTTCAGCATCCAGATGTCTTTACCAAGGTAATCGCCCTCAGTGGTGTCTATGATGCTCGTTTCTTTGTTGGAGATTACTACAACGATGATGCTATCTATCAAAATTCACCAGTAGACTATATCTGGAATCAAAATGATGGTTGGTTTATCGATCGTTACCGTCAGGCTGAGATTGTGATTTGTACTGGCTTAGGTGCTTGGGAGCATGATGGCCTGCCTTCTTACTACAAGTTAAAAGAAGCCTTTGACCAAAAACAAATTCCTGCCTGGTTTGCAGAATGGGGACATGATGTCGCCCATGATTGGAATTGGTGGCGCAAACAAATGCCATACTTCCTCGATCACATGAGTCTGTAAAAGGAGTAGCTTATGAATTATCTTGTAATTTCACCCTATTACCCACAAAATTTCCAACAGTTTAGTATTGAACTAGCCAATAAAGGAATCACCGTTCTAGGGATTGGGCAAGAACCCTATGAACAACTAGATGAGCCACTGCGCAATAGCTTGACTGAGTATTTCCGTGTTGATAATCTTGAAAATATTGATGAAGTCAAACGTGCAGTTGCCTTTCTTTTCTATAAGCATGGTCCAATTGACCGCATTGAATCTCACAATGAATACTGGCTAGAGCTGGATGCTGCTCTTCGTGAACAATTTAATGTCTTTGGTGCCAAACCAGACGACCTCAAAAAGACCAAGTTCAAGTCTGAAATGAAGAAACTCTTCAAAAAAGCTGGAGTTCCAGTGGTTCCAGGTGCTGTCATTGAAACAGATGCAGATGTTGACAAAGCTGTGAAAGAAATTGGCCTTCCTATGATTGCCAAACCTGACAATGGAGTGGGAGCGGCAGCAACCTTCAAGCTTGAAACAGAAGAGGATATCCATCATTTCAAGGCAGAGTGGGATCATTCAACCGTTTATTTCTTTGAAAAATTTGTTACTTCTAGTGAAATCTGTACCTTTGATGGTTTGGTAGATAGAGATGGAAATATCGTCTTTTCTACGACCTTTGACTATGCCCATACACCGCTTGATCTCATGATTTACAAGATGGACAATTCTTATTATGTTCTTAAAGATATGGATCCAAAATTGCGCAAGTATGGTGAGGCAATCGTTAAAGAATTTGGCATGAAAGAACGTTTCTTCCATATTGAGTTCTTCCGTGAAGGTGATGATTATATTGCCATTGAGTATAACAACCGTCCAGCAGGTGGCTTCACCATTGATGTTTATAACTATGCCCATTCTTTTGATTTGTACAAGGGCTATGCAGCAATCGTTGCGGGTGAGCCATTCCCTGCTTCACAATTCGAACCACTATACTGTTTGGCAACATCTCGTCGCGCTAATGCCAACTATGTTTATTCAGAAGAAGACTTGCTCGCTAAATACGGTCAGCAATTTAAGGTTAAGAAAATCATGCCTGCAGCCTTTGCTGAATTGCAAGGAGACTTTCTCTATATGCTAACGACACCAAGTCGTGAGGAAATGGATCAGATGATCAAGGACTTTGGTCAGCGTCAAGAATAATCAAAATTTTGACTTAACAAACTAGGTTTGTTAGGTCTTTTTTTAAGAACTAAAATAAAAGCGTTTTCCCGCAGTATTCTTTTAGAAAATCTGTTGCTAAAAGGCTTAAAAATTGATAGAATAGGGATTGTCTAAAAAATATTAAGGAGAATCTATCAATGGATTTCGCATGGGCAGTCAAATATGCCACTGAATTTTTGGGAACAGCCATCTTGATCATCTTGGGAAATGGTGCAGTTGCCAACGTTGAACTTAAAGGTACGAAAGGTCACCAAAGTGGCTGGCTCGTTATCGCTGTTGGTTACGGTATGGGGGTTATGATCCCTGCCTTGATGTTTGGTAATGTTTCTGGTAACCACATCAACCCAGCCTTCACTCTTGGTCTAGCAGTTAGCGGACTTTTCCCTTGGGCACAAGTAGTACCATACATCGTTGCACAAGTCTTGGGAGCAATCTTCGGACAAGCCTTGGTTGTTGCAACTCACCGTCCTTACTACTTGCAAACTGAAAAAGCAAACAATATCTTGGGAACATTCTCAACAATTTCAAGTATTGACCAAGGTACAAAAGAATCACGCTTTGCAGCAACAGTTAACGGTTTTATCAACGAGTTTGTTGGTTCATTCGTTCTCTTCTTTGCAGCACTTGGTATGACAAAGAACTTCTTTGGAGCTGAAGTCCTCCAATACATGAAACAAATGGCAACTCAAGCTGGTCAAAATGTTGACTTCTCTGATTTGGCAATTAAAGCTCAAGTAGCGCCTCATACAGCATCAGGACTTGCTGTTGGTCACTTGGCACTTGGTTTCCTAGTAATGGCTTTGGTTACTTCACTTGGAGGACCTACAGGACCTGGTTTGAACCCAGCTCGTGACTTTGGACCACGTCTCCTTCATGCCTTCCTTCCAAAATCAATCCTTGGTCAACACAAGGGTGATTCAAAATGGTGGTATGCTTGGGTACCAGTAGTTGCACCGATTGCAGCTGGTATTGCAGCAGTAGCACTTTTCAAATTACTTTACCTATAATCACAAGAAAAAACTGGGAAGCCCCAGTTTTTTCTTGTCTACGAAAGTCGAGTTTTTAGATAGAGATTCTTATACTCAATGAAAATCAAAGAGCAAACTAGGAAGTGAGCCGCAGGCTGTACTTGAGTACGGCAAGACGAAGCTGACGTGGTTTGAATTTGATTTTTGAAGAGTATTAAATCGTCAGACTTTTTTCATTTTAAAACTAAAGGTGAAAATAAAGCAAAAATGTGGTAAAATAGAGTACTAAGTAAACGTTAAAAAGGAATATTATGCGTAAAGAGATTGCACCCGAATTATATAATTACAATAAATTCCCTGGTCCTGAATTTCATCTATCTGGAGATAAAGTCGAAGCTGAAGGGTTTACCTTTACTTTGGTTGAAAATAGTAAGGATGCTTTTGATGCAACGGCATTTACTCAACGCTTTTCTGAAGTTTTAAGTAAGTTCGATTTTATTGTTGGAGACTGGAGTAATGAGCAGTTGCGCTTACGTGGTTTCTACAAGAATGAGCGAGCTGAAGAGTCTCTCGAGAAAATCAGTCGTTTACAAGATTACCTACTTGAGTATTGTAGCTATGGTTGTGCCTACTTTGTTCTAGAAAATGAAGTTCCTAAACGAGCACCGTTTGACCAAAAGATGCGCAAAAAAGAGGAAGAAAAAGATAATCGAAAAGGGAAAAAAACTTCTCAAAGTAAGAAAAAAAATCATACGGATAAGAGAAATAGACGCCGTTCAAAAGAACAGAAATCTCAGAAAGAAGACAAGGGGCAACGTCATTTCGTCATCCGTCAGAAAGATTAGAGAATAAGGAGAAAACATGAAACCGTCTATTTATAGTTTAACACGTCAAGGCATGCAAGAATGGGTCTTGGAGCAGGGAGAAAAGAAATTCCGTGCCGACCAAATCTGGGAGTGGCTTTACCGTAAACGTGTCCAATCATTTGAAGAAATGACCAACTTATCTAAGGATTTGATTGCCAAACTCAATGATCAATTTGTAGTCAATCCTTTGAAGCAACGCATCGTGCAAGAATCAGCTGATGGTACTGTAAAGTATCTCTTTGAGTTGCCAGATGGGATGTTGATTGAGACAGTGCTGATGCGTCAACACTACGGTTTGTCAGTCTGTGTAACGACTCAGGTAGGCTGCAATATCGGTTGTACCTTCTGTGCATCAGGCTTGATCAAGAAGCAACGTGACCTCAATAACGGTGAAATCGTTGCGCAGATTATGTTAGTCCAAAAATATTTTGATGAACGTGGACAAGATGAACGTGTTAGTCATATCGTTGTTATGGGTATTGGAGAACCTTTTGATAACTACAATAACGTCTTGAACTTTATCCGTACCATCAATGACGATAAGGGAATGGCTATCGGTGCTCGCCATATCACCGTATCAACTTCAGGTTTGGCTCACAAAATCCGTGAATTTGCTAATGAAGGAGTTCAGGTCAACCTTGCTGTTTCTCTTCATGCACCAAACAATGAACTTCGTTCAAGCATCATGAAGATTAACCGTGCCTTTCCAATTGAAAAACTCTTTGCTGCTATCGAGTATTATATTGAAACAACTAACCGTCGCGTAACTTTTGAATATATCATGCTCAATGAAGTGAATGATGGTGTGGAGCAGGCGCTTGAGTTAGCTGAATTGCTTAAGAATATCAAGAAATTGTCTTATGTCAACTTGATTCCTTACAACCCAGTTAGTGAACATGACCAGTATAGCCGTAGTCCTAAAGAGCGTGTTATGGCCTTCTATGATACGCTCAAGAAAAAAGGTGTCAACTGTGTCGTTCGCCAGGAACATGGTACAGATATCGATGCGGCTTGTGGACAATTGCGTTCAAATACCATGAAGCGTGATCGCCAAAAGGCAGTAGCTGAAGTAAATCCATAAGATGAGTCGAAAAACATTACTAAGCTTGGGAGTGCTTTTATACAGTCTTTGTATCGTCTGTTTTTGTTTTACTCCCCAGCCTCAACTTCCTACAGGAGTGGAAACTCCAGGTATTCAAACTTTTGGACGCCTGGTTTTTCTTTTGACGCCTTTTAACTCCCTTTGGAAACTGGGTGAAGTAACAAGTCTTTTTCAGTTATTTTGGATTTTTTTGCAGAATGCCTTAAATATCCTCTTACTTTTCCCACTGATTTTCCAACTTCTCTTTCTCATGCCTAGTCTAAGAAATACTAAGAAAGTGATTTTGTTTAGCTTTTTATTGAGCTTGGGAATTGAATGCACACAACTAGTTTTAGACTTTTTCTTGGACTTTAATCGGGTCTTTGAGATTGATGATTTGTGGACCAATACCTTGGGTGGCTACCTAGCTTGGCTCCTCTATAAACTACTACATAAAAACAAGATAAGGAATTAAAATGAGTATCTTAGAAGTTAAAAATTTGAGTCACGGTTTTGGTGACCGTGCGATTTTTGAAGATGTATCTTTCCGCCTCCTTAAAGGTGAACATATCGGCTTAGTTGGTGCCAATGGTGAAGGAAAATCAACCTTCATGAGCATCGTAACTGGTAAAATGTTACCTGATGAAGGTAAGGTGGAATGGTCTAAATATGTGACAGCTGGCTACCTAGATCAGCATGCTGTGCTTAAAGAAGGCCAAACTGTTCGTGACGTTCTTCGTACAGCTTTTGACGAATTATTCAAAGCCGAAGCACGTATCAATGAACTCTACATGGAAATGGCAGAAGAGGGCGCTGATATCGATGCATTGATGGAAGAAGTTGGAGAACTTCAGGACCGTTTGGAAAGCCGTGATTTCTATACCTTGGATGCTAAGATCGATGAAGTGGCGCGTGCCCTTGGTGTCATGGACTTTGGGATGGATACGGATGTAACAGCCTTGTCAGGTGGACAAAGAACCAAGGTACTTTTGGCCAAACTCCTTCTTGAAAAACCTGATATCTTGCTTTTGGACGAGCCAACCAACTACTTGGATGCGGAACATATCGACTGGCTCAAGCGTTATCTTCAAAACTATGAGAATGCCTTTGTCCTCATTTCTCACGATATTCCATTCCTCAACGACGTTATCAATATCGTCTATCACGTTGAAAATCAACAGTTGACACGCTATTCAGGCGATTACTACCAGTTCCAAGAAGTCTATGCCATGAAGAAATCACAGTTGGAAGCAGCCTATGAGCGTCAACAGAAAGAAATTGCGGATCTCAAGGATTTCGTAGCCCGTAATAAGGCGCGTGTTGCTACTCGTAACATGGCTATGTCTCGTCAAAAGAAATTAGACAAGATGGATATCATCGAACTTCAAAGTGAGAAACCAAAGCCATCCTTTGAATTTAAATCAGCTCGTACACCTGGACGCTTTATCTTCCAAGCCAAGGACTTACAGATTGGTTACGACCGTCCCCTTACTAAACCATTAAATCTTACCTTTGAGCGCAATCAAAAGGTTGCTATCATCGGTGCCAACGGTATCGGGAAAACAACTCTCTTGAAGAGTCTTTTGGGAATCATTCCACCTATTGCTGGGGAAGTTGAACGTGGGGACTACCTAGAACTCGGCTACTTTGAACAAGAAGTGGAAGGTGGCAATCGTCAGACCCCACTGGAAGCAGTATGGAATGCCTTTCCAGCTCTTAACCAAGCCGAAGTTCGTGCTGCCCTTGCCCGTTGTGGTTTGACGACTAAACATATCGAAAGTCAGATTCAGGTCTTGTCAGGTGGGGAACAAGCCAAGGTTCGTTTCTGTCTCTTGATGAACCGCGAGAATAATGTCCTTGTACTTGACGAACCTACCAACCACTTGGATGTGGATGCCAAGGATGAACTCAAACGTGCTCTGAAAGAATACAAGGGTTCTATCCTTATGGTTTGCCACGAACCAGACTTCTACGAAGGCTGGATGGACCAGATCTGGGATTTCAATGAGTTGACATAAAAAGAGAATTCCGTAAAACTAGAATAGTAAAAAGCCAAGTCTGTGTAACTTGGCTTTTTGGCTAGTAATTTAAATAGGTTTCAATATCAGATTTTTGAATTTCTTTCCCGTAGTGACAAATCGGGCAAGAAACGAAATAAGTTTTTCCGTAAGGAAAGAGTGGAATCCAGTAAAGGGTAAATTTACGTCCAGTTTCTGAAATTTCCCAAGTGTCGGCATTGTTACAGTGACCACACTCGATAGTGGTTTGAGTATGTCCTAAGACCTTTTGGTAACCTTTCGAACCCCAGAATAAAATCATTTTCACATCTCCTTATTTTAGGCCATCCTATTTTTTACTGAAATCGTAGTCCTTAACAATTTCGATACTGTCGATTGTAATAGCAGTAGTTGGTTTGTCTTTTTCGTCTTTTTCAGCCTTGGCAATCTTGTCAACAACATCCATACCGTCGATGACTTGACCAAAGACAGGGTGCTTACCGTCTAGACTAGGATTTCCACCTTCTTTGTAGGCTTCGATAATTTTCTTTGGATAGCTACTTGTAGGGAGTTTGGCAGAAATGTCTGTCGTATTTTGGTTGATGAAGAACTGGCTACCATTTGAATTTGGTTGACCAGTATTGGCCATAGAGAGAGAACCACGAATGTTATAGAGGTAAGGAGAGATTTCGTTTTTGAAACCTGTTCCCTTGTCTTTAGTCTTGTCCTTATCATGCCAGATGGATTCGCCACCTGTCCCATCTCCCTTAGGATCTCCAGTTTGTACCATAAATCCATCGATCACTCGGTGGAAGGTAACGCCATTGTAGTAGCCTTCTTTTGCGTGAGTTAGGAAATTTTCAACCGCAAGTGGAGCTAGCTTTGGAAAGAGTTTGATGCGGATATCTCCTTGACTGGTGTGGAGAATGACTTCAGCTTCGTCTTCAGCAACTTCCTTAGAGAGTTGTGGGAAGTTAGCATTTTCATTTGTCAAAGCGTCTTTGAGATCCTTGGCAGATTGGGCAGCTGCTTTGGAACTTTCTTCAGCAGCCAAGCTAGAATCTACATAGTCATCCCCTCGGAGACTACGTTGGATACTGCTACATCCAGCAAGGGCAAAAGTTGAGATTAATAGAAGTGTTGCTATTTTTTTCATGGTAATCCTTTCAAAAATCATTTCTACCATTGTACCCTAATTGAAAGTGGATTTCAAATATTCAATTGTGATCATTCCGATAGTACATACAATTTTATGGCCTTACTTACACCATTTTGATCATTAGAATCTGTTACTTTATTTGCACAGACTTTAACATCTGTAGGAGCATTTCCCATTGCAACACCAAGTCCAGCGGTCTCAATCATTGGAATATCGTTATAATTATCTCCAATACTCATAATTTCAGTGAGTGATAGTTGATAATAGTTGGCTAATTCTAACAGAGCTTGTTTTTTTGAGACTTGATTATGTGTGACTTCAAGATAGTTATCCTTCGAAAGGTAAAAGTCAGTTTGAGGGAAATCTATTGTTGCTAATGTCTCTTTAAGTTTCTGGATAGTAGCTGCATTATCTATTAGTAAAAGTTTATGAATAAGATTCTTTTCTTCCTGAAGAAAATCTGCTAGTGAAGTAACTTTTGGGCTCTCTCCAGTAATCTGTGCTTCAATTTCTACCCATTTATCTAAAGCATTTACGTACCAATCTTTTCCAGAATAAACATTGATAGAAACTGTCGGAAATTCTTTTGTTAAAAAATCATGTAGTAAGAGTAATTCCTTTTTATTAATAGTATGCTGACTTAGAATTTTATCTCCTGTACTAATGAGAGCACCATTATAACTTGCAATTGGAAAATCTGTGATTCCAAGTTCTTTCGAAATTGGAGCTATACCAAGAGGAGAGCGAGCAGAAGCTAGAACAAAAGGAATTTCACTTTGTTTTAAAAGTGGCATAAGCTCTAGTAAATGAGAGTCTAATTGGTGATCTTTATCCAAAATAGTGCCGTCAATATCACTTATGATTAACTTTATTACTGACATATGTTTCTCCTTTCTAAAATAGAATAGTTGTTTTGCCATCTAAAGATTGTTGAATTTCTAAGTCGGGTTCTTTGTCTGTAATCCAATAATCAAAATCAGTAAGTTCGGAAAGAATATAATGAGAGTGTTTATTTATCTTGCTGGTTTCAGCTAACAAGACGCGAATTTTACTGGTTTTAAATGCTCTTTTTTTCATTAGAACATCTTCTTGATCTTCAAAACTAACTTGTCCGTCTGAAAGACTAGCTGCACCAAAAAATGCTAAGTCAAATTTAATTCTATTCAAAGATTCGGATTCTTCTAATGAGTAATAGAAACGATTCTTTTTATGAAATCGTCCACCGATAATGTGAAAATCGACATTTTCATTTTCTCCTAAGACCAGTGCATTATCCAATGAATGGCTGAAAATAGTAACTTTTTTATCTGTTATTTTTGCTAACTCAAGTACAGTTGTTGAAACATCATAGAAAATTAATTGTGAATCAGAAATGAGTTGGGTAGCTAAATGAGCAATTTTCTCTTTTTCTTTAGATGATTGTTCTGCTCGACCTTTATAACCAAGAATCCGTTGCTTTTGAATTGGCAATAAACCTCCATGAGTTCTTTTTGCTCGTTTCTCCTTTGCGAGAATAGCAAAATCTCTACGGATGGTATCTTTAGAAACATGGAAATGGTCAACCATTTCTTTTGCTGATAGACTTCCTCTATCCTCTAAAAGTTTAATGATTTCTTCTAATCGTTGTTCTTGGTACATATGAATTCCCTCTTTTAATACTAATATACCTCTTTCGTAAGTGATTGTCAATAAATGTAATGATTTATAAGTGTTTTAAAAGATTTACAAAAAAATCAACCTGACTTGGTTGATTAAAGATTCTTCTTTGGATGGCGGTCAATGATTGCCTGATGGTCCTTGAGAGCCTGTTCTCCTTTTGGAGTTAGTTTATAGCCACGAATCGAAAAGAGACTTGCTAATTCCTCTTCTGAAAAATGTTCATGAAGGGCTTGATCCAGGTCGCCAGCCTTCATTTTAGAAAGTCCAGTAACCCCCTTCTTCTTCAGGATATTCTTTTTCATGGTGCTATTTAGATGGTCAAGCGAGTCAAAAGCAGTTTCGACAAGAGCATAGCCTTTTTCAACGAGCATTTCTAAATGTTTTGGTGCATCAATTCCATAAGTATACTCAAAATATTTTGGAAACCAAGTTTCAGTGGTGAAAGTTCCAAAGTTGATTCTCCAGAGAAGGATGATATCACCTGCTAATAAATTATTCTCAAGGAGTTCCATATTGCGTTTTGGTACAGGTTTAGGATTTAGGAGCCAAGCTTCCATATCACGATTTGGAGATATGTAGGGTTTGACTGGATAGTCTTTATAGATGGTACTCAAAATAGTGTTCATAAAATTATTCTTTCTTTTTTTCCTTACCAGTCTAACAAATTTCAAAAAAAAATTAAAAATATTTAAACTCTGTCAAGTTTTTTTCTTGACACCTCTCAGAAATCTGCTATAATAGAACATGTGCTAAATAGCTTAGCTATTTCACCGAACTAAAAAATAAAAGAAAAGAGATATTAAAAATGGCAGTAAAAATCCGTTTGACTCGTATGGGTTCTAAGAAAAAACCTTTCTACCGTATTAACGTAGCAGATTCACGTTCACCACGTGACGGACGTTTCATCGAAACAGTTGGAACTTACAACCCACTTGTTGAAGAAAACCAAGTGACTTTGAAAGAAGACCGTATTCTTGCATGGTTGGCTGATGGAGCTCAACCTTCAGATACAGTTCGCAACATCCTTTCAAAAGAAGGCGTATTGAAGAAATTCCACGATTCTAAATTCTCAAAATAAGTTTAAAGTAGGTTGACAGATGGATACGATTGAAAATCTTATTATTGCAATTGTGAAACCTTTGATTTCACAACCAGATGCCCTAACTATCAAGATTGAAGATACACCAGAATTTTTGGAATATCATTTGGATCTTGACCAAAGCGATGTGGGTCGTGTAATCGGTCGTAAGGGTCGCACTATTTCTGCGATAAGAACGATTGTCTACTCTGTCCCAACTGAAGACAAAAAAGTAAGAATCGTTATTGACGAAAAATAAAAAAAGCGGGACGGATGTCCCGCTTTTTTGCTAGGAGCAGGATATGAAGGATTTAACAGTTAGACAATTACAAGCCTATTTGCTAGAACATTACCAGCAATCTCGTACAGAGGAAGGTCTTTTTATCAAGCTAGTAGAGGAAGTTGGTGAAGTAGCCGAGGTTTTAAATGGACGTTCTGGACGAAAAGAGGGAGTTCAGGACTCAAATGAGGAACTTGCTAAAGAACTTGCTGATATTATTCATTATACGGTTGCAATCGCAGCCATCAACGGCATAGATTTAACCAAGACAATTTTTGAAAAAGACAAAAAGGCTGCCATCAAGTATCACCATGAACGAGATTTGGAAGGATATTTAGAAGCGGAAGGTCAGAACTAGCTTTTTTCTCCAACTTGTGAAAATACCTAGAACGTGATAAAATAAAGGGAGAAACATACACAGGAGATCAAATGAACTATTTTAACGTTGGAAAAATCGTCAATACACAAGGTTTGCAAGGTGAGATGAGAGTCTTATCTGTGACGGATTTTTCGGAAGAACGCTTTAAAAAAGGTGCAGAACTGGCCTTGTTTGATGAAAAGGATCAATTTGTTAAAACAGTGACTATCGCAAGTCACCGTAAGCATAAAAACTTTGATATCATCAAATTTAAGGATATGTATCACATCAATGATATCGAAAAATACAAGGGCCACAGTTTGAAGGTTGCAGAAGAAAACCTGAATGACCTAGATGAGGGTGAATTTTACTATCACGAGATTATTGGACTAGAGGTCTACGAGGGTGATAACTTGATTGGAACCATCAAGGAAATCCTTCAACCAGGTGCCAATGATGTCTGGGTAGTTAAGCGTAAGGGAAAACGTGATCTGCTTTTACCATATATCCCACCAGTTGTCCTCAATGTTGATATTCCAAATAAGCGTGTGGATGTAGAACTCTTAGAAGGGTTAGATGATGAAGATTGATATTTTAACCCTCTTTCCAGAGATGTTCTCACCGCTAGAACATTCTATCGTTGGAAAGGCCCGTGAAAAAGGACTTCTTGACATCCAGTATCACAATTTTCGTGAATATGCTGAAAAGGCCCGTCATGTGGATGATGAGCCATATGGCGGGGGTCAAGGGATGTTGCTACGTGCGCAACCAATCTTTGATGCCTTTGATGCTATTGAAAAGAAGAATCCGCGCGTGATTCTTTTGGATCCTGCTGGTAAGCAGTTTGACCAGGCTTATGCTGAAGATTTAGCACAAGAAGAGGAACTCATCTTTATCTGTGGTCACTACGAGGGCTATGATGAACGCATTAAGACCTTGGTAACAGATGAGATTTCCCTTGGTGATTATGTTCTAACTGGTGGAGAACTGGCAGCAATGACCATGATTGATGCAACGGTTCGCTTGATACCAGAAGTAATTGGGAAGGAAACCAGTCACCAAGATGATAGCTTTTCATCTGGGCTCCTTGAATATCCTCAGTACACACGTCCCTATGATTATCGAGGTATGGTGGTTCCAGAAGTGCTTATGAGTGGGCATCATGAGAAGATTCGCCAATGGCGTCTCTATGAAAGTCTCAAAAAAACTTATGAGCGTAGACCAGATTTGTTGGAACATTATGAATTAACAGCAGAAGAAGCTAAAATGTTAGCGGACATTAAAGGAAATACAAATTAAAAGGAGAAGCCTATGCAAGTCATTAAACGTGATGGACAAGTTGCCGACTTTGATCCAGATAAAATTTATCAAGCCATTCTCAAAGCTGCTCAAACGGTTTATGTTTTGACAGATGATTTACGTCAAAACCTAGCTCAGGTAACTAAGAAAGTTGTCTTGGATCTAGAAGAGGCAAAAGTGGAGCGTGCGACAATCAGCATGATTCAATCAATGGTTGAGCATCGCTTGCTTGGTGCAGGTTACATCACCATCGCTGAACACTATATCTCTTACCGTTTGCAACGGGATTTAGAGAGAAGTGGTTACGGAGAACACATTGCTGTTCACCTTCATTTTGAACAAATTCGTTAATAGAAAAGAGTGAGATGAAGAAAACTCATCTCACTCTTTCTTAAATCGATTTTTTTGGGCAGTTTGGACAGTTGAGGGAACAAAACTTATTTTTTGAATATCTGGGATTCGAATAATGCGGGTCATATTTTTTGCAAAATTTTTAACGATAATTTGCTGGCGGTCTGTATCAAATTTGATGATATCCCCTGTAAAACTTGTATCTGAAAAAATAATGTGGACAGCAGTTTTTTTCAGGACTGCCTCTTTAATGGCACTTGTCAGGGAGTCAGCTTTGGAATGATCTGTTTCTTCTCGTCCGTTGAGAAATCCTTGGAATTTTTGTTGAATATGTTTAAATAAATCTTTCATCGGAGCCTCCCTTCTTTTTACCATTATTATATACAATTTAAAAAAAAACTACAAGATTTTACGAATAATCAAGTGAAGACAATTAAAAGGAGAATACAATGGCAGAATTTACATTTGAAATCGAAGAACACTTACTTACGCTCTCAGAGAATGAAAAAGGTTGGACCAAGGAAATCAATCGTGTCAGCTTTAATGGAGCACCAGCAAAGTTTGACATTCGTGCTTGGAGTCCAGACCACACTAAGATGGGGAAAGGAATCACCCTCTCAAACGAGGAGTTTCAAGTGATGGTCGATGCCTTTAAGAATCAATAAGCAATCATGTAAGAATAATTCAAAAGAAGCTGGGAAAAACCCGGCCTCTTTTTATTTGCTTGAAAAATAGGATTGAGTACGGAGACGTTGAAGGAGTGGTCGACCGATAAAACTGATGGCAAGGATTTTTGCAAGATCAGGAATGATAAAGGGAATGACACCGACAGCTAGTGCTTTATCAAAAGGCATACCAGCAAGGAAGTGGAGGCTGAGAATACCACCAACAAAGACAAGGGAATCTCCCAAGAGATTTGCAAGAAAGATACGAATATAGCCACTTTTCTTATGGATAAGATAGGACGTAAGCCCAGCATAGACAAGGTCAAACCAAAGATAGCCAGCGCTTGGACCTACCAAAACATGAAAACCAGCTCCCCCACTGGCAAAGGCAGGAATACCGATAGCACCCAGCAAGAGATAGAGACCAACAGAAAGAACGGCTTCCCTTGGTCTAAAAACAGTAGCAATGAGTCCGATAGCAAAATTTTGAAGAGTAAATGGTACTGGTCCAATTGGGATACTGATTTGGGCTAATACTGCAATCAGAGCAGCTCCAATAGCAGGAATAGCGTAAATATGTGCTTTTTTCATAATAGTTAACCTCTTTTTTAATTTATAGTAACTATTATACTGCAAGGAAGATGATTGTCAACCCGTTTTAAAAATTAAGGTTACAAATTTGTAACGGCCGATTTAGATAAAAAAGTCGGCTTGGATTTTTTTAAAACACAGATAAATTTTATCAGTTATAAAAAGATTAGTCATATGGTGGTTGGCTACCATATGGTGAAAACACTTATACTCTTCGAAAATCTCTTCAAACCACGTCATCTTTGCCTTGGATTATATATGTGACTGACTTCGTCAGTCTTATCTACAACCTCAAAGCAGTGCTTTGAGCAACCTGCGGGTAGCTTCCTAGTTTGCTCTTTGATTTTCATTGAGTATTAGGAATCTGATGGCATGCTATTATAAGAGTTCTTTCATTTGATCTAGTAAAAGAAAAAGATTGAAGAAAATTATCCAAAATAGATTTTTTCTTCAATCTGAGTGACCAAGATGGTCTCTTTTTGTATTAACGCATGGTCACAAATTCTTCTGAACCTGTAGGATGGATAGCGACCGTTGCATCAAAGTCAGCTTTTGTAGCTCCCATCTTGATTGCTACAGCAAAACCTTGAATCATTTCATCAACACCGTAGCCGATACCATGAAGTCCAACTACCTTTTCGTTCTCACCAGCTGTAACTAGCTTGAAGCGAGCTTCTTGACGGTGGCTAGTGACTGCTGAAAACATAGAAGCGAATTTTGAAGTATAGACTTTGACGTTTTCTTGCCCATACTCTTTGATAGCTTCTTCCTCAGTTAGACCGACAGTTCCGATAGCTGGGTGAGAGAAGACAACAGTTGGAATAGTAGTGTAGTCCATTTTAGCATTGGTTTTACCGTTGAAAAGTCTTTCGGATAGGGTACGACCAGCCTTGATTGCGACAGGAGTTAGTTCCTTTTCACCTGTGACATCTCCAAGAGCGTAGATTCCGTCAACGACTGTGTTCTGGTATTCATCAACCTGGATAAAGCCGCGTTCATTGAGGGTAACACCAGCTTTTTCGAGTTGAAGTCCTTGGACATTTGGACGGCGGCCAGTTGCCCAGATAACTTGACTGGCAGTATGAGTGCTGCCATCTTCGAAATGAATGATAATACCTTGTTCAGTTTCTTCAAGTTTTGCTGGAACCTTATGGGTGTGGAGGTTTAATCCAGTATTTTCCATTTCTTGAACCAAGCTCTCAACAATATAGCTATCAAATCCACGTAGAGGACGATCACGACGGACGAATAAATCAGTCTGTACACCAAGGGTATGGAGTACGCCAGCTAATTCGACAGCAATGTAACCAGCACCTAGAATAGCTACCGATTCAGGCAACTCTTCCCAGGCGAAGACATCATCTGAGCTACCACCTAGTTCAGCACCAGGAATAGCAGGGATATGAGGATGAGCTCCAGTTGCAATCACAATATGCTTAGCGTGGATCAACTCACCATTAACGCTGACAGTATGAGCATCAACGAACTCGGCACGTCCTTCAATCAAATCAACTCCATTACGCTTGAAGCTTCCATCGTAAGAAGAGCGAGCACGGTCAATATAGGCTTCACGATTCTTACGAAGCCTTGCGTAATCAAATTCATTCCCAGTGCTTGTGAAACCATAGTCAGGTCCATATTTGTGGATACTCTCTGCAATTTGTGCTCCATACCACATGATTTTCTTGGGAACACAGCCCAAATTTACACAAGTTCCACCTAATTTCTTTTCCTCAATGACTGCAGCTTTTGCCCCGTGTTCACCAGCACGATTCATGGTAGCAATACCTCCGCTACCTCCACCGATAGCGATAATATCATATTCTCTCATAGAAAGCTCCTTTACTTGTTTTCTAGTCATATTCTATCTTTTTTTGGGAGTCAATGCAAAAATCTGCTACGCTTAAAAATTTTTAAGAAAATGCTTGCAAAAATAAAAAAGAAAGTGTATTATATAACTAATACAACAACAAAAGATTTCAGCAAATGTTTTTGGATAATGAGAAATCAATTGTCCATTTTTAGGATGTGTGCTATAATCTTAACATATATATTTATAAAAGGGGTATTGCTATGAAAAGAAAGTCAAAAGCTAAGAAATGGCCTTTATTTACTGCTATTGGAGTGGCGTCTGTACTTGTAGTGGGAGCAGCAGCTGTTCTTCTATTGAGACAACCAAATCAAGCCGCAGCAAAAGATGAAACTGCTAAGATTGTCCTTGCTAAAGAGGGGTCTGTGGCATCTTCAGTTCTCCTATCGGGGAGTGTTACGGCTCAGAATGAACAATACATCTATTATGATGCAAGTAAGGGTGACTTGGACGAGGTCTTGGTTTCTGTTGGAGATCAGGTCAGCGAAGGACAGGCTCTTGTCAAGTATAGTAGCACAGAAGCCCAGGCTGCCTATGATGCTGCCAGTCGTGCTGTAGCTAAAGCTGACCGTCATATCAATGAATTAAACGATGCACGTAATACCGCCGCAGCAACACCTAGCCTTTCGCAAGCAGGTCTAGAAGGAGCAACTGGACAAGCGCCAGCTCAGTCATCCGGTTCTGCCACAGCTGCTATTGATTCTCAAATCAGCGATGCTCGTGATGTGCGTGCAGATGCAGAAGCGCAACTCGAAAAAGCTCAAGCCCAGTTGAATGCTGCTACGGTATTGAGTACGGTGGAGGGAACAGTTGTTGAAGTGAATCGTAACGTTTCAAAATCTCCAACAGGAAATAGTCAAGTTTTGGTTCATATCGTAAGTAACGATAACTTGCAGGTCAAGGGAGAGCTTTCTGAGTACAACCTTGCCAATCTATCTGTAGGCCAAGAAGTTACCTTTACTTCAAAGGTTTACCCAGATAAAACTTGGAATGGTAAGATTAGCTATATTTCAAATTATCCAAAGAACAGTAGTGAAGCAAGCAGTAGCTTAGCTGGTTCAAACACAGGTTCTAAATATCCATATACGGTCGATGTAACTAGTGAAATTGGTGATCTGAAACAAGGTTTTACTGTCAGTGTCGAAGTCAAAAGCATGAGTAAAGCATTGCTTGTACCGATTACTAGCATTGTGATGGAAGAAGATAAAAACTATGTTTGGATTCTTGATGAAAATCAAAAGGCCAAAAAAGTTGAAGTTGGATTGGGCAATGCAGATGCAGAAAACCAAGAAATTACATCTGGTCTGACAGATGGAGCAAAAGTCATCAGTAATCCGACAGCTTCCTTGCAAGAAGGAAAAGAGGTGAAGACTGATGAAGCAACTAATTAGCCTCAAAAATATCTGCCGTAGCTATCGTAATGGTGACCAAGAACTTCAAGTCCTTAAAAACATTAACCTAGAAGTTCATGAGGGAGAATTCGTGGCTATCATGGGACCATCTGGTTCTGGTAAGTCTACCCTCATGAATACCATTGGTATGTTAGATACACCTACAAGTGGTCAGTATTTTCTAGACGGAAAAGAAGTGGCCGGTTTGGGTGAAAAACAATTAGCCAAGGTTCGAAATCAAGAAATCGGATTTGTCTTTCAACAGTTCTTTCTCTTGTCTAAAATGAATGCCCTCCAAAATGTGGAACTTCCTCTGATTTATGCAGGAGTTGGTGCTTCAAAACGTCGCAAATTAGCAGAAGAATATCTGGAAAAGGTTGAGTTGACTGAGCGTAGCCATCACTTACCTTCGGAGTTGTCAGGTGGTCAGAAGCAAAGAGTTGCCATAGCGCGTGCACTTGTTAACAATCCTTCGATTATCTTGGCAGATGAGCCTACTGGAGCCCTTGATACTAAAACAGGAAACCAGATTATGCAGCTCTTGGTTGAATTAAACAAAGAAGGAAAAACAATTATTATGGTAACGCATGAGCCTGAAATTGCTGCTTATGCTAAACGTCAGATTGTCATCCGTGATGGTGTTATTTCGTCTGATAGTATCCAAGTAGAAAAGGAGGAAAACTAAGATGCAGAATCTGAGATTTGCCTTTTCATCTATTATGGCTCATAAGATGCGTTCCTTCTTGACCATGATTGGTATTATCATCGGTGTTTCCTCAGTTGTCGTGATCATGGCCTTGGGCGATTCCATGTCTCGTCAGGTCAATAAAAACATGACCAAGTCTCAGAAAGACATTCATGTCTTTTTCTCACCTACAAAGAGTAAGGACGGTTCCTTTACCCAGAAGCAATCTGCTCTAACTCTGTCTGGTAAAGAGGAAGATGTTATTGTTGAACCACCAAAACCTCAAGAAGCCTGGGTTAAGGAAGCTGCTAAGCTCAAGGGTGTGGACAGCTACTATGTAACCAACTCATCCAATGTGACTTTGACTTATAAGGATAAAAAGGTTGAACGTGCGAGCTTGACAGGTGGAAACATCACCTATATGGATGCGGTTGAAAACAAAATCGTTGCAGGCCGTAGTTTAAGAACACAAGATTATAAGGATTTCGCTAGTGTTATCATTTTAGATGAAGAACTTGCCAATAGTCTTTTTGGTTCAGCACAAGAAGCTCTCAACCAAATTGTTGAAGTAAATGAAATCAGTTATCGTGTTATTGGTGTTTATGCAAGTAAGGAAGCTAAGGCTGCAAAAACCTTTGGGATTGGAGGACTACCAATCACGACCAATATTTCTCTTGCGGCCAATTTTAACACCGACGAAATTTCTGATATTGTGTTTCGTGTTAACGATACGACCCTGACTCAGACTTTGGGTCCAGAATTGGCTAGAAGAATGACAGAGATTGCAGGTCTTCAACAAGGGGAATATCAAGTTGCAGATGCGTCTGCTGCCTTCCAAGAAATTCAACAACTCTTTGGTTTTATAACAACCATTATTAGTGCCATTGCGGGAATTTCACTCTTTGTTGGCGGTACTGGTGTTATGAATATTATGCTTGTTTCGGTGACAGAGCGTACCCGTGAGATTGGTCTACGCAAAGCACTAGGAGCAACACGGGCGAATATTCTGGTTCAGTTCTTGATCGAATCCATGATTTTGACCATGTTAGGCGGATTCATCGGTCTAGTGCTTGCTGCTGGGGTGACCATGCTTGCAGGTGTTCTTCTTCAAAATATGATTGCAGGAATCGAAGTTGGAGTATCTATCCCAATCGCTCTCTTTAGTTTAGCGGTATCAGCTGGTATCGGAATGATATTTGGTGTTTTACCAGCCAACAAGGCTTCTAAACTAGATCCGATTGAAGCACTTCGCTATGAATAAGATAATCAACAGGAAAAACAAGATGGACATTAGTCTGTCTTGTTTTTGTATGGATTTCCATATCGAAAATCATCAAAATATGATATAATGAAGTGTTAGAAAAACAGGTTTCATTTGCCTGGAAAGGAAATATTATGTCTGAAAAGAATTTTTATATTACAACACCGATTTACTATCCATCTGGTAAACTTCATATCGGTTCTGCCTACACAACTATCGCATGTGATGTCTTAGCACGTTACAAACGCCTGATGGGCTACGATGTCTTTTATCTGACTGGTCTTGACGAGCATGGTCAAAAGATTCAGCAAAAAGCAGAAGAAGCTGGCATCACGCCTCAAGCTTATGTTGATGGTATGGCAGTTGGAGTTAAAGAACTTTGGAAATTATTGGATATCTCATACGATAAATTTATCCGTACAACTGATGACTACCATGAAAAAGTAGTAGCTCAAGTCTTTGAACGCTTGCTTGCTCAAGATGATATTTACTTGGGTGAATACTCTGGTTGGTATTCAGTTTCAGATGAGGAATTCTTTACAGAAAGTCAACTTGCGGAAGTTTTCCGTGACGAATCTGGAAATGTAACTGGTGGTATCGCTCCATCAGGCCACGAAGTGGAATGGGTTTCAGAAGAGTCTTACTTCCTTCGTCTCAGCAAATACCAAGACCGTTTGGTTGAATTTTTCAAATCTCACCCTGACTTCATCACTCCAGATGGACGTCTCAATGAAATGTTGAAAAACTTTATCGAGCCAGGTTTGGAAGATTTAGCAGTATCTCGTACAACCTTTACATGGGGTGTGCCAGTTCCATCAAATCCAAAACACGTTGTTTACGTTTGGTTTGATGCCCTTCTAAATTATGTGACAGCTCTTGGCTACGATCAAGAAGAACACGCTAACTTTGACAAGTTCTGGAATGGAACAGTCTTCCACATGGTCGGAAAAGACATTCTTCGTTTCCACTCAATTTACTGGCCAATCCTTCTCATGATGTTGGATATCAAATTGCCAGAACGTTTGATTGGGCATGGCTGGTTTGTCATGAAAGACGGCAAGATGTCTAAGTCTAAAGGGAATGTCGTTTACCCTGAAATGTTGATAGAGCGTTTTGGTCTCGATCCACTTCGTTACTACCTCATGCGTAGCCTTCCAGTTGGTTCAGACGGAACCTTCACACCTGAGGACTATGTGGGACGTATCAACTATGAATTGGCTAATGACCTCGGAAACCTCCTCAACCGTACGGTTTCCATGATTAACAAGTACTTTGATGGGCAAATCCCTGCATATGTTGAGGGTGTAACAGACTTTGACAATGCTCTTGCTCAAGTGGCAGAACAATCAATCGCCGACTACCATACCTACATGGAAGCAGTTGACTACCCACGTGCGCTTGAAGCAGTCTGGACTCTTATCTCACGTACCAACAAATACATCGATGAGACAGCCCCATGGGTCTTGGCTAAGGATGAAGCCCTTCGTGACCAATTGGCAAGTGTTATGAGCCATTTGGCAGCCAGCCTTCGTGTCGTAGCTCACATGATTGAACCATTTATGATGGAAACCAGTCGTGCAGTCTTGACTCAACTTGGACTCGCAGAAGTTTCTAGCCTTGAAAACTTGAGCTTGGCTGATTTACCTGCAGGTGTAACTGTAATTGCCAAAGGAACACCAATCTTCCCACGTCTCGATATGGAAGAAGAAATCACCTATATCAAGGAACAAATGGAAGGTAACAAACCAGCAGTCGAAAAAGAATGGAATCCTGATGAAGTTGAACTCAAACTCAACAAGGAAGAAATCAAATTTGAGGACTTTGACAAGGTCGAAATCCGTGTTGCAGAGGTCAAAGAAGTTTCTAAAGTGGAAGGCTCTGATAAGTTGCTTCAATTCCGCTTGGATGCTGGAGATGGTGAAGATCGTCAAATCCTTTCAGGAATTGCTAAGTACTATCCAAATGAACAAGAATTGGTCGGCAAGAAAGTACAAATCGTTGCCAACCTTAAACCTCGTAAGATGATGAAAAAATATGTAAGCCAAGGTATGATCCTCTCAGCTGAACATGATGGCAAATTAACCCTTCTCACAGTTGATCCAGCTGTACCAAACGGGAGTGTGATTGGATAAGATCTGAAAGGACCAGTTTAAGCTGGTTCTTTTCTTTAGTGAGATAGCAGTTGATAAAAGTGTCATTCTGCTTTATAATGAAGAAAACGGAGGAAGTTGCCATGAAATACATTCCATTTGGTCAAGAGAAAAGAGAATTGTCCGAAATCGTCCTAGGCATGATGCGAATCAGTGATAAATCGGTCAAAGAAGTTGAGGAGCTGGTTGAAACAGCCTTATCTGTCGGAATCAATGCCTTTGACTTGGCAGATATCTATGGTCGTGGACGTTGCGAAGAATTACTGGGTCAAGTCTTAAAACATCGCCCTGACTTGCGTGAGAAGATGTGGATTCAGTCCAAGTGTGGCATTCGCATAGAAGAATTTACCTATTTTGATTTTTCAAAAGATTATATTTTAGAGTCAGTTGATGGGATTCTACAACGATTGCAAGTTGATTACCTAGATAGCTTGCTTCTCCATCGTCCAGATGCCTTGATGGAAGCTGATCAAGTGGCTCAAGCCTTTGATATTCTACACAAATCAGGTAAAGTTCGAGACTTTGGTGTGTCCAACCAAAATCCTATGATGATGGAATTACTGAAGAAAGAGGTCAAACAACCTTTATCTATCAATCAATTACAACTAAGCGCAGCTTTCACGCCAGGATTTGAATCAGGTTTCCATGTCAATATGGAAGGTGACAAGGCAGCTGTGCGTGATGGTAGCGTCTTTGAATACTGCAAATTAAACGACATGGTCATTCAGGCTTGGTCAGTTTTACAGTTTGGTTTCTTCAAAGGGAATTTTGTTGACAATGAAAAGTTCCAGGCTTTGAATCAAGTTTTAAACCGCCTTGCGCAAAAATATGGAGTAAGCCCATCAGCCATTGCTATCGCTTGGGTGTTGCGATATCCAGCCAAGATGCAGGCTATTGTTGGCACAACCAATTCAAAACATTTGCTAGAAGCTAGCCAAGCAAGTAACCTGACTCTAACACGAAAAGAATGGTATGAGATTTACCTAGCAGCTGGGAATGATTTGCCGTAAGGTGAATTTGCATTTCAAAATTCACAGTCAAAAAGCCGTTGGAAAGCGGTTTTTTGTTATAATTAAATTAAGATTCATAGATAACAAAGGAGAAAAACATGACATTTGAAGAAATTTTGCCTGGACTAAAGGCTAAGAAAAAATATGTACGAACTGGCTGGGGTGGAGCTGAAAACTATGTCCAGCTTTTTGATACTATCGAGCAAAATGGCGTCGCCCTTGAAGTGACACCCTATTTCCTCATCAATGTATCTGGAGAAGGGGAAGGTTTTTCTATGTGGAGCCCGACACCATGTGATGTCCTAGCGACGGATTGGGTGGAAGTCCATGACTAAACGTGTCCTTGTTACAGGGGTTAGCTCAGGGATTGGCCTGGCGCAAGCTCGTCTATTTTTAGAAAAAGGTTATCAGGTTTATGGTGCGGATCAAGGAGAAAATCCAGTCTTAGACGGTGATTTCCACTTTTTACAACGTGATTTAACACTTGACTTAGAACCAATTTTTGACTGGTGCCCTCAGGTGGATGTTCTCTGCAATACAGCTGGAGTTTTGGATGATTATAAACCTTTACTAGAACAATCTGCTCAGGAGATCCAAGAGATTTTTGAAATCAACTATGTGACTCCAGTAGAGTTGACCCGCTATTATTTGACAAACATGCTGGAACATAAACATGGGGTTATCATCAATATGTGCTCCATTGCTTCAAGTCTGGCAGGCGGAGGTGGGCACGCCTATACCTCTTCTAAACATGCCTTAGCAGGATTTACCAAGCAGTTGGCTCTAGACTATGCAGAAGCTGGGATTCAGGTCTTTGGCATTGCTCCTGGTGCAGTTAAGACAGGTATGACCGCAGCTGACTTTGAGCCAGGTGGATTGGCAGATTGGGTGGCTAGCGAGACACCCATCAAACGCTGGATTGAGCCAGAGGAAATAGCAGATGTTACACTTTTCCTAGCAAGTGGGAAAGCAAGCGCCATGCAAGGGCAAATCCTGACGATTGATGGTGGTTGGTCTTTGAAGTAATATAGTTGATACTCAGTGAATATGTGGAGGTGAACTATGAAAAGAGATGAGTTTGGATTTGTCTTGCCCAATCTCTACTATCAGTTTTTAATGGAGTGGAAAAAGATTGACCCCTATGAAATTGGAGATACAGGTATCTGTTTGTATGCCAAGGAGGATCTAGAGGAGCGTAATGAGACTTATCAGATTGAGGAAGTAGAGCCAGATTACTTTATGATTGGACAGGAAGGAGATTTGGCCTACTTTATCAAGAAAAATGCAGATGATTGCATTTATGAAAATGAATTAGGTGCTTTAGGCTCCTTAGAAATGCAAAAAGTTGCTGCAAACGTCTATGACTTTATTGATAAGGTGTTGGAAGAAGAATTGTAAAGAAGGAAGAAATTAATCATGTTTAGAGTGCTAGATGCAGATTCACCGATTTCAAAAGAAGATTTTTTACAATTTGAGGAGATTCTTGGGAAGAAATTACCGGAAGCCATGAAGGATTTTTACCTTAAGTACAACGGAGGCCAGCCCCAAGTAAGGGGTGTCCACGATGATCGTCATATCTTTCCTTTCAATTCCTTTGATTCACTTGATGAGATGAGAAAGTCTCTGAATTGGTTTGACGATGAGGTTTTGCCTGAAGGATTTAAGGCAACAGACCTTCTTCATTTCGCCTATGATCCTGGATCAGGCAACTATGCTCTTTCTTTAAGGGCAGAAGATTATGGCAAGGTGTACTTCTATGTTCTAGAAGAAAAAGCTGAGTTGTATGGTCAATGGCCATCTTTTGAGGATTTTTTAAATTCCTTTGTTGAAGAGTGAGACTAAAAAGGAGAAGGGATGCGGAAACACCAAGAACTTTCACTAGATCAGATCATCGAGCAGCTACGAGCGGATCAACTAACTTCAGATGATTTTTGCCTCTATGGCAAGGAGGATGGAGAACTGGCACTAGCTAGGTCCTATTGGGTATCAAATTATCCGGATGTCGTGGAAGACCGTGATATTTACCCTGCTGATGTAGCGGAGCAAGATCTCCAGCTAGTCTACTATGGAGAGCAGTTGATTGATGTTCTTTCGGTTGCACTTGAGGAAAAACTAAATGCAAGTCACCAAGACTTGGTCGAGGCTTTGAATTATTATCAGCAGCATGATAGTTTTATGCTTTTTGATAATTAAGCAGGTCTATTAGAGAAATGGTATCCAATGACTGATAACGATAAGGATAGAGAATGATGAGAGAATATAAATTTGGTATCCATAACGAGACTATGTAGCAATTCCAGAGGAAAAGGAAAAGGTCTGCCTTACTTTAAGTGATTCTTTAGAGGTTATCAATGAGGAGTTGACTCCGTCTTATAAAGCAAAACTCGATCATCTACTGAATCAATCATCAGTATGGTATCCAAAAGCTTTGGAAAAAATTCAGGAGGAATTTCCAGAACTAGCGCACGCCAGACTCCTATCCGTTTTTATCTTGTCTGAACAGACGGACATAGACCTGATTTTTGGTTTGGAATTTGGACTAAGAGAGGACTCGGAGCATGGTAGAGGACTTAAATTCTCCCACAATAGTCTTGAAATTTTAGAATATGGTATAGGCAAAGTAGCATACTACTAGGTGTAGTCAATAACAAGAGAAGCACTAGAAGATGGAGCAGGATATGGTTGAGAAAGAATGGCGTTTTTATTCATCAGAGGATGATAGGGAGTGGGTGATTTTATCCGATCGTGATAGAGCTGAAACAAAAGAGGATATCCACTCTGTTAATCAGAAAGAATCCGTCATGCGAATGTATCGAAGACCGGGTGACTTTATCTCAGTGTCTTTGCTGTCCGCTTCTTATGAAATAGACGATGTAACAGGGAAACTTGGACAAGAGCGAGATTTCTATTTAAAAATTGAATGCCTGCAAGATGGATGGGCCAGTATTAGTTCTCAAATCTATAAAAAAGAGGAAGCAGTAACCTTAGCAAGCCTCTTTATGGGACTCAGGAAAGATGCGGCTATCAAACTTTGGAAGTTAAAAAAATTGGGTGAAAATAACCTAGGAGATCGGATAGAAAAATGACAGTCAATATTAATGAATTAGTCAAGGAGCACGGCTTTTGTGTGGTATTTTCAGGGGAGAAAACACTTAGACTTGATAATGACGTTATAAAAGGCAAGGACGGCAGGAGAATTAGTCTATTCTAAAATCTACTTTAAGAGCGAAACAATAACTCTTAAAAACAAGATTTTTATTCATTTTTAAAAAAGGAGTTCATATTGTGAAATGGTTTGAAAAAGCAGTGGGGAAGGAAAAGATTATTCATCTGTTTGATGGTGATTTGGAATTGAATAATGTATTTCTTGATACTGTATTATGTTACGATTACAAATTAGATCTTGTCTTTTATTTATTTGATTTGCCAACTAATTTCCCTGAAAAGTGGCAGAAAAGTGTATTTAATGCCATAAAAATTAATTTAGAGTTTTTTAATTTAGATGAAATCCATTTTTATTCCAAGGGGATTCATCAGGTGAATGGTCAACTGGAACTGTTTTTTTTAGAGAATAAGGTTGAATTCAATTTTATAAACCAAAATGATGTGATGTTATCGGGATCTTCTGACCTTGTTAGAATTGCTGAGATTGCTCCTGTGAAGATTGATACTTAAAAAGGAGAAATGAGAGATGAAAAAGACCTACTTTGTTTATCGAGATAGTGGAGCGATAGAAAGGCAAAGTGATGGCGTTGAGTTCTGTAAAATACCGGAGTTTTGTGATGATCAGATCTATTTTTATTGCGATGAATATATGCTTTTTTGGACCTCCATTGAGGATGTAGGCAACATGAATAAAGCTAGAAATTTTAAATTAAAAGACAATATAGTGCCAGCAACGCTAGAAGAGATTAGTGATGAAGGATTGATTGGCTACATAGATACAGTGAAACAATACAATATTGAGAATGGTAAAGTTGTAGGGATAACCTATATCCATTTAGATTCCTAGTAAACTGTAACGAACAACTCTTAACATCCTATGAAAGAGCAGGTAATGAAATAAAAGAGGCCAAAGAACTCTTCGTAAAAAATGGCTTTTCGCGACTAAGACGAACCAATAACTATTATAAAATCAATCATGATTTTTACACGGTAATCTATTTTCAACGAAAATCAGATGGGACTGCCTATTTCGTGAATATTGGGCTTCATCCTCTCTTTCTGGACTCGGGACTGTTAGAAGAAGTGGATTGTGCTTTAAGGACTCGATTAGGTTCTATCGATCATAGCAATGGCATGGATCAAGCTGAATTGGAAAAGGCTGTCCAAGAGGCCATCGATTTTACTGCTCAGTATTCATCGTATCCAACCGTATTTTCGAGCATAGAACCCGAGAAGGATCTTGATAAGGATTGGTTGTTAAAACATTTCTCTATTACCAAAATGAACTTATGCAGATTGTATGTTGAGTATTATGATGCAATTGACTCTAAAAAGTTGGCTTTAGATTTTGCCAATTATGGATTATCCATTACACCTAAGATTGCCTCTGTTCCTAAAAACTTCTTTAAAACCTATATTCGTTCGGGAGAAGTTTTAAAATAATACTACTAGTAAGTTGAGATTAGGAAGGGATGATGGAAAAGGGGAGGTTTTCTCAATAAAGTAAGTAATAGTCCAGAATGCTAGTCTAAACCTATTCAGTAAAGGATATGTCGCAAAAATTGGGGGAAAAGTTGAAAAGTAGAGATAATTTTCATAGGCACTATTTAGTATTATGGAATCTAATGATGTCCTTAGAAAGTAATGTTGTTACAAGTGAAGAGGCAGAGTTTCTATATCCTTTTGATATGAGTAAAAAGGAAGATGTCCTTACAGTATTTGATGCATTTGTGAAAGAGGATTTCTTGAGCCTAGAAGAAGAGAAGCAGAAGCAAGTGCTTGAGACCATTGAGGATGTTATACAGGCTGGAGATGAAGTGGTTGAGCATTTTTTTGAATATGAATTTGGCTTGGCTTCAAAAGAGCCAATAAATAAAGTTGCTTTTCTAGAATTGGTAAAGGATATTTTAGTCTCTTATTTGTCCCTCTTAGACTAGTCATCTATTTTCCTTTGAATTTAAAGAATGAAATTTATGGACTTCGAGGTCGCGTATTTTAAGAGTAGTTGACAGCCTAAACTCAAGACTTAGCTGAGTGAGGATTATCTATTTAAGGTTTATAATCCTCACCTGGGAAGAGTTCTTACGCAGAATAGCGGATAGATAAGAAAGAATGGTTTGATGATTCTAAATGGTTAAACTTGCCTTTGTAATGCGATTATAAATCTATATAGATCAGTAGAAAATGCTTCTAAAAGGAGAAATAAGAAATGAAAACCTACTTATTGGACGAAAGGATATTTCAGTATCCTGAATCGTTTAAAAAATGTATCGAACTTAATTTAGTTGATTTTGATATTTGGTATCTGTTGGATTCAGAATGGGCCCTGTCTTTGTATGAGAGATTGCAGGAAAGGTACCCAAGCAGAAAGTTGATTCCATTTGCTAAAAGAGGAGATTGTGATGATACAGCTTGTTTTGAAATAGGAAAGGGCAATAAAGTCCAACTCATTCATGACTTTGCTGCCGAAGGCTGGGAGCAACGAAAAGAGTTTAACGATTTTTGGGAATGGGTAGAATATGCGGTCAAATGCATGATAGAATATAACAAAGAGGATGGGATTGAATAATCGCAAACTCTTTTCTAGGGACGAAGTAACTCGTCTCTAATGATTTACAAGGCGAGGAGAACGAATGGAAACGATCGCCCAATTATTAAATGAGATTGAAAAAAGTCTCCAACAGCTAGATCATCCTTGTGTAGACCATCTAAATCCGGGAATATCTTCTCAACAGATTCAAGAATTGTTTGAGGAAATACCATTGCAGCCAAACCAGGACTTGCGTACCCTTTATACTTGGAGAAACGGATCAAAAGATAGTGAGGAAATCACACTCGGTGAGCTGGCATTTTTTCCTGGTTTCTATTTGATGTCTCTGGAAGAAAGTATCCAGACCTATCAGGAGTTGAGGAAGACTTCTACTTGGAATCAATGCTGGTTCCCAATTTTTTCCAGCGGTGGGGGAGATTTTTATGCCATGATCCTGGCTCCAGAAGCTCAGGGTCAAAGACTTGGTTTTTATGTGTATGAAGAGGAACCTCAGGTCGAATACCAGTCATTGGAATCTATGCTCACAACTCTTAAAAACTGTTATGAACAAGGTATTATTTTCCGGAATGAACAAGGCTACTTGGATATGTATTATAGGAAGTATGCTGAGATAGCACATGAGATAAATCCAGAGGTGAAAATATGGCTGGAATTCTTAAAGGAGACGTAAGAGGAATAACCGAGGAGAGAAAAATGGCAGTAGTGACTGTATTAAAAAAGATCATTAAACTCTATGAGGAAACAACGTTTATTCCCCAACCAGTGAGTTTTTCAAACGAAAAATTAAGGATCCAGTCCTCAGATTTGACAGGAGAATTACTTGATTATTATCAACATATAGTGTTCAATGAGGATTTATGTTTTGCTAATCAAAATTTTAATATCATTTTGTTGCCATTAAATTCTCCTGCAAGGACAGTCGAATGTTGGGCCTTACAAGATATTCTTCAGTTTAGTGAAGGGCAATACCAGATATTCGCTACTACAGATATAGATGACATTCTTTTCTGTGATATGAAAGATGACAGTTCTCCAGTTTACGCTGGCAGTCCTGGAGATCCTAATTTCTACAAACTCAGCGAAAGTTTGACGGAGTTTTTGGAGTTCTATTTCGCTTTTTCAAATTTTTGGGGCCAAAGAGAGGATGTCCCACAGGAGGAATATATTGTAGGGACAGGTGACTTGATAGAGCGCTACCTTTCCTCAGACGTCCAAGCGACAGGGAAAGAATATCTACTTCAGTAAGATTGACTTGAGAATAGCATTCCTCAGTAACAAAAAGTGAATTGGATAGGAGAAAAGAAATGAATGTGAAAGAACTAATCGAAGAGATTGAAAATGATGTCGAGTTAGTATCGTATTTAAACCGGATCCCTAAAAAGAATAAGAAAACCCAAGCTAGCTATCTCGAATCACTGAATCGTCTGGCCTATTTACTTTATCTGGATGGTCAAGAGGAAATGACTAAGGAATTATTAGATAGAATCATACAAGTCCCATTTGAAGGGAATTATAACACTTGGACCTTTGTTGATAGCTCTCTGGTTTTATTGGCCTATATGGAAAGAGAGGCAGAAAATCAGGTATTGGTCTATAAAAAACTTCTTTTATCTCCATTAGAAAAAGGGGAGGAATCCACTCAAAAAATTAGAAGGAGAGTTCATCAGAGATTTTTGAATGGTGATAGCTTGGAGCAAAAGCTTGCAAAAATCGAGCAGGCTCCAAGCCCTGAATCAGAAATGGAACGTCGTTTGCTATACTTGACAGATTTATTGAAGATTCACCTTTTTATTGATGAGTCAACTTGTGAAGAGACAGATATCCAAGCAAAAATCGAAGAGAATATGGAGATACTAAGGAAGTATATCAAGGATCATGAAATTTATAGCCTCTTTCCTTTTAAGGGATAAGGTGAGCTAGCAATCTGGAACTTTTAGAAAGAATAGAATATGAAAATCAAAAAACACTTTGGTGTCTACGGCGTTTGCTATGAGAATGGGAAATTACTTTGCATTGAAAAAACGAGAGGACCTTATCAGCATCGGTTTGATCTACCGGGTGGTAGTCAGGAAATCGGTGAGGGACTGACAGAAACCCTCAAGAGAGAAGTTCTGGAAGAGACAGGATATGCTCTTAGCGATTATTCAAACCCTAGAATCTATGATGTGCTGGTTCAAGAAGAAGGGCAAGATTTCGCAGTACACCATATCATGGCCTTTTATGACATCGTACTCGATTTTGAACGCTCTCAACAATCCCTTCCTCAGGAGCTTCTTGATGGAAGCAATGATTCAGCAAATGCAATCTGGCTTCCTCTTGAGCAAATTACCGAAGAAAATGCCTCACCCTTAGTATTGAAGGTGAAGGCAGAGTTACGAGGATTTCCTGAATTAGAACGGACAAGCTATAAGAATTGGAAGGTAAAACATGCAAAACCAACTAGCTCTTAGTGGCGAAAGAATTGTTGAAAAAATTTACCGACAACTATTTCATCATGTTGGTATGATTCGTGGGGAATACTTGTTGAGAGAAATAAACCAAAACATCCTGTTACCAAGTTGTCAGCAATTTGTAAAAGATTATCTAGACACTATTTGCCATTTATACTCAGATGAAGAAGTCTGGTATCGATTTTCAGAGTTAACAAATGCAGAAGCAAATAGTCTAGACGGGACTAAAGAGTATTTTGACGAACGCCACCCCTTATTTGGATATAGAGGAACTAGGCGTTTACTGGCGTGTCCAGATGAATTTCAGGCTGAGGCACATGTCGTTACAGAAGTTTATCAAACCAATACCAATCTGTCTGTTATTTTTCCTTTTGTCAATGATGCTGAACAGTTAAAACAAGCTATTAGAGTATTGCGCCAGCATGGTTTTACTGGAAAAGTTGGAACAATGATTGAATTACCGTCAGCTTATTTTGACTTGGACAGGATACTGGAAATTGGCATTTTAAAGATTGTAGTTGGAATGAATGATTTGACTTCATTTATTTTTGCAACTGTGAGAAATAGTCAATGGCATGATATGGAAAGTCCCATTATGTTACAAATGCTGAGACAGATGCAGGATAAAGCAAGGATGAAAAAGATAGATTTCGCTGTAGCAGGTTATCTGAATCCTTCTTTCATACAAAAAATGAATCAAATGGATATCAAATGCATAATCCACTACAGTTCTATTCCAGAGATTTTTGATTTAAAAATTGACCATCCAGACCATCTCAAACGTGTAAAAGAAGAAAGTAAAAAAATACAAAGGAGCAACCTATGACACCTCAAGAAATGTGGAATGCCTATAAGAAAATCAACCCCTCTATCGGTGATGAGATAGATGCCTGGGCTTTTGGAGTAGAAGCCGATCTCTTGGCAGATTTGGTTTTAAAAGGTGAAAAGACTGCAACTACATCAGCCTATGATCTTTATGCAGTTGATAACGATCCCCTGCCACAAGAAGGGACCTTTGACATCATTTTAGATAGCCAAGATCGGGCTGTCTGCATTATCGAAATTACAAAGGTTTCCGTTCAGCCTTTCCATCAGGTTTCAGCCGACCATGCCTACAAGGAAGGTGAAGGAGACAAATCTTTAGCCTATTGGCGTCAGGTTCATGAGGACTGTTTCGCTGAGTGGATGAGGGAGGCTGGACTGACTTTTACACCTGACAGCAAGGTTGTTTTGGAAGAATTTCGCAAGGTCTACCCTCTGTAGGCTACTAGTAAGAAGAAAGTTTTGGAAATCACCGTCCAAAGCTTTTTTCTGACTTAAAATATGATAAAATAGGTATGTTTGAACTAGAGCATTTGCTCAGAAATATAGAATAGGAGAAAATGATGCAAGCAGTTGAACATTATATTAAACAATTTGTTCCTGAACATTATGATTTGTTTTTAGACTTGAGTCGTGAGACCAAGACTTTTTCAGGAAAAGTAACCATTACCGGTCAAGCTCAAAGTGACCGAATTTCCCTTCACCAAAAGGACTTAGAAATCGCTTCTGTAGAAGTAGCAGGTCAAGCTCGCCCATTCACAGTTGATAATGAAAACGAAGCCCTTCATATCGAACTTGCGGAAGCAGGTCAAGTTGAAGTGGTCATCGCTTTTTCAGGAAAAATTACAGACAACATGACAGGAATCTACCCATCATACTATACAGTTGATGGTGTTAAAAAAGAAGTTTTGTCAACTCAGTTTGAAAGTCACTTTGCTCGTGAAGCCTTCCCATGTGTGGATGAGCCAGAAGCCAAAGCAACCTTTGACCTAGCTCTTCGCTTTGACCAAGCAGAAGGTGAGTTGGCCTTGTCTAACATGCCAGAAATTGACGTTGAAAACCGCAAGGAAACTGGTATCTGGAAATTTGAGACAACTCCACGTATGTCTTCGTACTTGCTGGCTTTCGTAGCAGGTGATTTGCAAGGGGTAACTGCCAAAACTAAAAATGGTACGCTGGTAGGTGTTTACTCAACCAAGGCCCATCCACTTTCAAACCTTGATTTCTCACTAGATATCGCTGTTCGCTCAATTGAATTTTACGAAGACTACTACGGAGTCAAGTACCCAATCCCTCAATCTCTCCACATCGCCCTTCCTGACTTCTCAGCTGGTGCTATGGAAAACTGGGGTCTGGTAACTTATCGTGAAGTTTACTTGGTTGTGGATGAGAACTCTACCTTTGCCAGCCGTCAACAAGTTGCTCTAGTCATTGCCCATGAGCTTGCTCACCAATGGTTTGGTAACCTTGTGACTATGAAGTGGTGGGATGACCTTTGGCTCAATGAAAGCTTCGCGAACATGATGGAATACGTCTGTGTGGATGCCATCGAGCCAAGTTGGAATATCTTTGAAGATTTCCAAACAGGTGGAGTACCTCTTGCTCTTGAACGCGATGCGACGGATGGCGTTCAATCTGTTCACGTTGAAGTCAAACACCCAGATGAAATCAATACGCTCTTTGATGGAGCTATCGTCTATGCCAAAGGAAGTCGCCTCATGCACATGCTTCGTCGTTGGTTAGGGGATGCTGATTTTGCCAAAGGTTTGCATGCTTACTTTGAAAAACACCAATACGGAAATACCATTGGTCGTGACCTTTGGAATGCCCTTGGTCAAGCATCAGGCCGTGATGTAGCAGCCTTTATGGATTCTTGGTTGGAGCAACCTGGTTATCCAGTTTTGACTGCTACAGTTGAAAATGATGTTTTGAAGATCTCACAAAAACAATTCTTCATCGGTGAGCATGAAGACAAGAATCGTCTTTGGGTAGTGCCACTTAACAGCAACTGGAAAGGAGTACCAGATACTCTCGAAACTGAAAGTATCGAAATCCCCGGCTATGCAGCACTTCTTGCTGAAAATGAAGGAGCACTTCGTCTCAACACTGAAAATACAGCCCACTACATTACAGACTATCAAGGTCAATTACTTGATGCTGTGCTTGCAGATCTAGTAGAACTTGATAACACAAGTAAACTTCAAATCGTCCAAGAACGTCGTTTGCTTGCTGAAGCAGGGCACATTTCGTACGCAGACTTGCTTCCAGTGGTGGATCAATTGGCTAAAGAAGAATCTTATCTCGTTGTTTCAGCAGTTTCACAAGTTATCGGAGCGCTTGATCGCTTTATCGATGAAGGAACTGAGACAGAAAAAGCCTTTAAAGCCCTTATTGCTAAACTGGCTCGTTACAACTATGACCGTCTTGGCTTTGAAGCTAAAGAGGGTGAATCTGATGAGGATGAATTGGTTCGTCAATTGACAATTTCTATGATGATTCGTTCAAATGATGAAGAAGCTAGTCAAGTTGCTAGCCAAATTTTCGAAGCCCACAAGGATAATCTTTCAGGACTTCCAGCAGCTATTCGTTCACAAGTTCTCATCAATGAAATGAAACACCATGAGACTAAGGAATTGGTCGCAACTTATCTCGATCTTTATACTCATGCCACAGATGCCGCCTTTAAACGCCAATTGGCAGCTGCTCTTGCCTACAGTACAGATGCGGATAATATCCAAACCTTGATTGCTTCTTGGAAGGACAAATTTGTGGTAAAACCACAAGACTTATCAGCTTGGTACTTCCAATTCTTAGGTCATCAAGCAACCCAGGAAACAGCGTGGTCTTGGGCGCGTGAAAACTGGGATTGGATTAAGGCTGCCCTTGGAGGAGATATGAGCTTTGATAGCTTTGTTATCCTTCCTGCCCATGTATTCAAGTCAGAACAACGCTTGGCGGAATACAAGGAATTCTTTGAGCCACAACTTTCTGACCTAGCTCTTAGCCGTAACATCGGTATGGGAATCAAGGAAATCGCAGCTCGCGTTGAATTGATTAAGCGTGAAAAAGCAGCAGTTGAAGCAGTTGTAGCTAAATATAGCAAAGCTTAAAAGATTCTAGTCTAACTAGATTACAAAAACTCAACTTTCTCTTGGAAAAACAAGGGAAGTTGAGTTTTTTTTAAGATATTTTTGCTATAATAGGTATAATAAGGAGGAATTTTTGATGATCAAAATTCTATTAGTGGAAGATGACCTAGGCCTGTCAAATTCAGTTTTTGATTTTTTGGATGATTTTGCGGATGTCATGCAGGTTTTTGATGGCGAAGAAGGTCTTTATGAGGCCGAAAGTGGTGTTTATGACTTGATTTTATTGGACTTGATGTTACCTGAGAAAAATGGGTTCCAAGTTTTAAAAGAATTGCGTGAAAAAGGGATTTCGACTCCTGTTCTGATCATGACAGCCAAGGAAAGTCTTGATGATAAGGGACATGGATTTGAGCTTGGGGCAGATGATTATCTAACAAAACCATTTTATCTAGAAGAGCTCAAGATGCGTATCCAAGCGCTGCTCAAACGTTCTGGTAAGTTCAATGAAAATACCCTCTCTTATGGTGATTTGACAGTTAATCTATCTACAAATGAAGTTAAAATCAATGATACTGTTGTGGAACTATTAGGTAAAGAATTTGATCTCTTGGTTTATTTCCTCCAAAATCAAAATGTGATCTTACCAAAAACACAAATTTTTGACCGTTTGTGGGGATTTGACAGTGACACAACCATCTCCGTGGTAGAAGTCTATGTATCAAAAGTTCGTAAGAAATTAAAGGGCTCAGTCTTTGCTGAAAACCTCCAAACCTTGCGTAGTGTTGGGTATATTTTAAAACATGTTTAAAAAAATTAAAAAGAATTGGTACGCAGAAGATTTCAGTTATTTTATCCGTAATTTTGGAGTATTTACTCTGATTTTCTCTGCTATGACCTTGATTATCTTGCAGGTTATGCACTCCAGTCTCTACACCTCAGTAGATGAGAAGCTTCTGTCTCTCAGTGGCAATCCTCAAGATGTTATCCAGTTGGCTGTGAATCGAGCAACAGATGAAGTCAAAGATCTCAATAGTCAATCCGTGACTCCATCAACGGATAAAAAACCAACGGTTAGTTCCAATACGGAAGTGATATTGCTAGATTCAAATTTGAATCAATTAGTGACTGGCAACCGCTTTTTAGGTCTTGATAAGATTACTTTTAATAAAAAGGATTTGAATCATATTCGACAACTTCATGTTCAGAATAGTTATGGTCAGGATGAGATTTACCGAGTGATTCTATCTGAAATAAATATCGATTCTGTCTCGACCAATATTAAGTATGCAGCGGTTTTGATAAATACCAGTCAGATAGAGCAAATTAGTCAAAATCATGAGCAATTAATCGTGGTAGTCATGGCTAGCTTCTGGATTTTATCCATTATTGCCAGCCTTTATCTTGCGCGTGTCAGTGTTAAACCTTTACTTGAAAGCATGCAAAAGCAACAGAGTTTTGTGGAAAATGCCAGTCATGAGCTACGAACTCCACTGGCTGTTCTCCAAAATCGTCTAGAAACTCTTTTCAGAAAACCTGAGGCAACCATTATGGAGTCAAGTGAGAGTATTGCCTCCAGTCTAGAAGAAGTTCGGAATATGCGCTTTTTAACGACTAATCTACTTAATTTAGCTCGTCGTGATGACGGTATTAAACCGGAGTTAGGAGAGGTAGAGCCAGACTTCTTTAACACAACCTTTACTAACTATGAAATGATTGCTTCTGAAAACAACCGTGCTTTTCATTTTGAAAATCGCATCCATCGAACCATCATAACAGATAAGCTGCTTCTTAAGCAGCTGATGACTATCTTGTTTGACAATGCTGTCAAGTACACAGAAGAAGAAGGAGATATTCATTTTGTCATTGCTACGACGGAGCGTAATCTCTATTTGTCAGTAGCTGATGATGGAATTGGTATTTCTGCAGTAGATAAAAAGAAAATTTTTGATCGCTTTTATCGAGTTGACAAGGCTCGTACTCGCCAAAAAGGTGGCTTTGGGTTAGGTTTGTCCTTAGCAAAGCAGATTGTCGATGCTTTAAAAGGAACCATCAGTGTTAAGGATAACAAACCACATGGTACGATTTTTGAAGTAAAAATCGCCATTCAAACACCATCCAAGCGTAAAAATAAATAAAAAAAGGCTGTGACTTGGAAAGCGGTAGACCAAGTATCGCTTTTCTAGTCGCAGCTCTTTAGCTATCGTAGAAAAAATAGGTCGGGACAAAAATCCCGACCTTTTGAATCTAATATAATTTCTTCTTAATCATTGAACGTTGAAAGTTTGATGCCGCTAAACTCAAGGCAATTGCTAGGCTAAAAGCCAGAACTGTATTAAACTTGAGGGCTAAAAAGATGAAGCTAAATAAGGCTAAAAAGACGCAAAAACAAGCAATGTTTACAAAGAAAAGAACTTCCTTCAAACTAGCAACGGAAGTGGTTTCTGGAACATAGTCTTGGTATAGCGTTGTTTGAGTTTCCTCTTCTTCAAACTCATACGATTGATATTTTCTTACGGGCATGATTCTCTCCTTAACAGTACTCTTTCATTTTACCATTTTTCAAGAAAAAAATTATTACAGTAAGGTTACAAAAAGAATAAGTAAATTTATCATTTTAGGGAATAGCTGATTTTTCAGAAATGTGGTATAATTTTTCTTATGGAAAAGATTATTATTACAGCAACTGCTGAAAGAATTGAACAAGTAAAAGAATTACTAGAGGCGGGAGTTGACCGCATCTATGTCGGTGAGAAAGATTTTGGACTTCGCCTACCAAAGACTTTTTCTTATGATGAACTGAGAACCATCGCTAGTCTGGTTCATGATGCAGGTAAGGAATTGATCGTAGCGGTCAATGCCCTCATGCACCAAGACATGATGGACCGTATCAAGCCATTCTTGGACTTTCTAGAGGAAATCAAGACCGACTACATCACTGTTGGAGATGCAGGTGTCTTTTATGTGGTAAACCGTGATGGTTATTCTTTTAAAACCATCTATGATGCCTCAACCATGGTAACAAGCAGCCGTCAGATCAATTTCTGGGGACAAAAGGCTGGCGCTTCTGAGGCAGTTTTAGCCCGTGAAATTCCATCTGCAGAGCTCTTTAAAATGCCTGAAATTTTGGAAATTCCTGCTGAAATTTTGGTCTATGGAGCAAGCGTTATCCACCACTCTAAGCGTCCACTCTTGCAGAATTACTATAATTTTACTCAGATTGATGATGAAAAAACACGTCAACGCGACCTCTTCTTAGCAGAGCCTAGTGATCCAGATAGCCATTACTCAATTTTTGAAGACAATCATGGAACTCACATTTTTGCCAATAACGACCTCGATTTGATGACCAAATTGCCAGAGTTGGTGGAGCATGGTTTCACTCATTGGAAACTAGAAGGACTTTATACTCCAGGGCAAGATTTTGTTGAGATTGCAAAACTCTTCATCCAAGCCCGTAGCTTGATTCAAGAGGGAAGCTTTACGCATGACCAAGCCTTCTTGTTGGATGAGCAAGTCCGTAAACTCCATCCAAAAAATCGTTTCCTTGACACAGGATTTTATGACTACGATCCTGACATGGTAAAATAAGAATCAAAAACCCGAAATAAAATGTTCGGGTTTTTCTAGTGCAAGGATGAATTTAAAGCGTATTCATGTTATAATAAAAGTAGCTTTTTGTTTGGAGGTGTTTAAGTGGAAAATCTGAAAAAAATAGCAGGCATCAAGGCTGCTGAGTTCGTAACCGACGGAATGGTTGTAGGACTTGGAACAGGCTCGACTGCCTATTATTTCGTAGAGGAAATCGGACGTAGAATTAAAGAAGAAGGACTTCAAATTACAGCCGTAACGACCTCGAGTGTAACGACAAAACAGGCACAAGGATTAAATATCCCACTTAAGTCGATTGACGAGGTGGATGAGGTTGATGTGACTGTTGATGGAGCTGATGAGGTAGATCGCCAGTTTAATGGTATCAAAGGAGGCGGTGGGGCGCTTCTAATGGAAAAAGTAGTTGCGACACCAACCAAACAGTATATCTGGGTGGTAGATGAGAGCAAGATGGTTGAGAAACTTGGCGCTTTCAAACTACCTGTCGAAGTTGTCCAATACGGAGCAGAACAGGTTTTCCGTCGTTTTGAAAAAGCTGGTTATAAGCCAAGTTTTCGTGAAAAAGATGGCCAACGTTTTGTGACGGATATGAAAAATTTCATCATTGATCTTGATTTAGGTGTTATTGAAGACCCGATTGCTTTTGGTCATCAACTGGATCTTCAGGTCGGTATTGTTGAGCACGGTTTATTTAATCAAATGGTTGATAAAGTGATTGTTGCAGGGCAAGCTGGCGTTCAGGTTTTAACTTCAACAAAAGGGAAATAATCAAAATAATCAAAATAATCAAAAAAGGAGACACACTATGCCAAAATTTAATCGTATTCACTTGGTGGTACTCGATTCTGTAGGAATCGGTGCAGCACCAGATGCTAATAACTTTGTCAATGCAGGGGTTCCAGATGGAGCTTCTGATACACTTGGCCATATTTCAAAATCAGTTGGTTTGAATGTTCCTAACATGGCTAAGATTGGTCTTGGGAACATCGAGCGTGAGACAGCCCTTAAAACGGTTCCCGCAGAAGCAAATCCTAGTGGTTACTACACTAAACTTGAGGAAGTTTCACTAGGTAAAGACACCATGACAGGTCACTGGGAAATCATGGGCCTCAATATCACTGAACCTTTCGATACTTTCTGGAATGGATTCCCAGAAGAAATCCTTACAAAGATTGAAGAATTTTCAGGTCGTAAAGTAATCCGTGAAGCAAACAAACCTTACTCAGGAACTGCTGTTATCGATGATTTTGGACCACGTCAAATGGAAACAGGCGAGTTGATTATCTATACGTCAGCTGATCCAGTTCTTCAAATCGCGGCCCACGAAGACATTATTCCTTTGGATGAACTCTATCGTATTTGTGAGTACGCTCGTTCGATTACATTGGAACGTCCAGCTCTTCTAGGTCGTATCATTGCACGTCCTTATGTTGGTGAGCCTGGAAACTTCACACGTACTGCAAATCGTCGTGACTTGGCTGTATCACCATTTGCTCCAACAGTTTTGGACAAACTAAACGAAGCAGGCATTGATACCTATGCGGTTGGTAAGATCAACGATATCTTCAACGGTGCTGGGGTGAACCATGATATGGGTCACAATAAGTCAAATAGCCACGGTATGGATACCTTGATTAAGACCATGGGACTTGCTGAGTTTGAAAAGGGGTTCTCATTTACCAACTTGGTAGACTTTGATGCTCTCTATGGTCACCGTCGCAATGCCCACGGCTACCGCGATTGCTTGCACGAGTTTGACGAACGCTTGCCAGAACTTATCGCAGCTATGCGTGAAGATGATCTACTCATGATTACTGCTGACCATGGTAATGACCCTACTTATGCAGGTACAGACCATACTCGTGAATACATTCCACTTTTGGCCTACAGTCCATCACTAAAAGGAAATGGACACCTACCAATCGGTCATTTTGCTGATATTTCTGCGACAATCGCTGATAACTTTGGCGTTGATAAGGCTATGATTGGTGAAAGCTTCTTAGATAAATTGGTTTAAGATGACTCGCTTGGCATTACTGGTTAGAGGGATCAATGTCGGTGGAAAACATAAGGTGGTCATGGCCCAGCTTCGTCAAGAATTGACAGGGTTGGGATTGGAAAATGTTGAAACCTACATCAATAGTGGCAATATTTTCTTTGATACTAGCATGCCTAGAACTCAGTTGGTTGAGAGGCTACAGGCTTTCTTTGACAAGCATTATCCATTTATCCAACATTTTTCCTTGTTAAGTCAAGAAGATTACGAAGAGGAGCTTAGAACTCTTCCGGAATGGTGGTTCCAAGAAATGGCTCGAAAGGATGTTCTCTTTTATACTGAGGGACTGGATACCAAGCAAGTCATCGAGAAAGTCGAAAGTATGGAACTGGTAGATGAAGTGCTTCATTTCGGGAAAATGGGAATCTTCTGGGGCAAATTCTCAGAAGAAACCTATAGCAAAACAGCCTATCACAAGTACCTGCTTAAGATGCCTTTCTATCGTAATATTACGATTCGAAATGCAAAAACCTTTGACAAAATCGGTCAATTTTTAAAAGATTATGAAGGAGACAGACAATGACATTATTAGCAAAAATCAATGAAACAGCTGCTTTCTTAAAAGAAAAGGGAGTAGAAGCACCAGAGTTCGGCTTGATTCTTGGATCAGGACTTGGCGAACTTGCTGAAGAAATCGAAAATCCAGTCGTTGTAGACTACGCTGAAATTCCAAACTGGGGACGTTCGACTGTTGTTGGACACGCTGGAAAATTGGTCTACGGTGAGCTTGCAGGACGTAAGGTTTTAGCACTTCAAGGACGCTTTCATTTCTATGAAGGGAACCCACTAGAGGTGGTGACTTTCCCAGTTCGTGTTATGAAAGTTTTGGGCTGTGAAGGTGTGATTGTGACCAACGCTGCTGGTGGTATCGGCTTTGGTCCTGGTACTTTGATGGCTATCACTGACCACATCAATATGACAGGCCAAAACCCTCTAATCGGTGAAAACTTAGATGACTTCGGTCCACGTTTCCCAGACATGTCAAAAGCCTACACTCCAGAATATCGTGCTACAGCTCATGCAGTTGCTGAAAAACTTGGTGTTAAACTTGATGATGGTGTTTATATCGGTGTAACTGGTCCAACGTATGAAACTCCAGCTGAAATCCGTGCTTATAAAACACTTGGTGCTGATGCTGTCGGAATGTCAACTGTTCCAGAAGTTATCGTTGCAGCACACTCTGGCTTGAAGGTTCTTGGTATTTCATGTATTACCAACTTTGCTGCTGGTTTCCAAGAAGAACTCAACCACGAAGAAGTGGTAGAAGTGACCGAACGTGTCAAAGGCGACTTTAAAGGCTTGCTGAAAGCGATTCTTGCAGAATTGTAATGTTATGAGAGTACGACTCCAAAGTATTCCCTATGGACTGAGAGTGCTTCTAGCCACTTTATCATTAGGAATAGGGACGGGTCTGGTCGGAATTGCCTGTCATTATCTACTAGAAGGGGTGCAAGGGCTGGCCTTTGGCCAAGATAAGTCGGATTTACTCCAGCAATTTCAAGAAGCTGGAGGTCTCCGTAGATTTTTGGTCTTATGTGTGACTGGGTGTTTGTCAGCTGGCTTCTGGTATGTCCTGCAAAAGCGTTATATGATTCTGTCTATTCGCCAGCAAATTAACTTAGCTGGAGACAGGGAACCAGCGCCCTTAGCCCACCTCCTTCATGCAGGGATGCAGGTTGCGATTGTCGGAGCAGCTGCATCGGTCGGAAAAGAAGGAGCACCACGTGAGGTCGGGGCTCTTCTAGCTGGTCGCTTAGCGAAAGGTTTTTCTCTAGCCCTCAAAGAGCGAAAAGTCTTGATTGCCTGTGGTGCTGGAGCTGGTTTAGCTGCGGTCTATCAAGTTCCCTTTGCCAGTAGCTTGTTCGTCTTTGAGACCTTAGGACTCGCCTACAGTTGGCAGAACCTTCTACTGGTTTTGACCAGCACTTATCTGGCCACCTGGGTCGCTCAGTCCATCATTGGTCAGGAGGCTATTTATCACCTGTCCGCAGTCTCATGGTCGGCTAGCAGTTTCTTTCAGGCTATTGTGATTGCTTTCTTGGTCACTCCCTTGGCTCTGGTCTTTGCTTTCCTCGCCAAGCGGGCTAGTCACAAACGGCGGAAGAATGGGTCGATTCTTTGGGCTCTTCCGCTAGCCTTTCTAGTGCTGGGGGGCCTAGCAATCTTTTTCCCTATCTTTATGGGAAATGGCCAGATACTAGCACAAGCCCTCTTGTCTAGCCAGTCGATTCCTTATCTTCCACTGGCTCTTGCAGTGAAGGGGATTCTGGTTTATCTCCTCTTGCGCAATGGTGCTTATGGGGGAACTTTAACACCATCATTTGCCTTAGGGATTGGCTCTGGCTACCTAGTGACCTTGCTTTTGACAACAGTTGGGATTCATCTAGATCCTGCTCTAGGGATGTTACTAGGAGCGACCGTCTTTTTAGGGACGACCTTAAAAGCTCCTCTGACAGCTATTGCCCTGAGCCTTGGATTTACAGGCCAAACTTGGAGTTTGACAATTCCGCTTGTACTTGCGGCTGGTCTGTCTTACGTGATTCGAAAGAGATGGGAGAAGAAACGATGAAGGTACATTTTGTACTGCATGAAACCTTTGAAGTGCCGGGCGCTTATCTAAAATGGGCGCAGGAGCGTGGCCATCAAGTGACTACGACTAAGGTCTACGAAAAAGAGTCTCTTCCGGAAACTGTTGACGGAATTGATTTTCTGATTGTTATGGGTGGTCCTCAATCTCCTGATGAGGATAGAGAAAAATTCCCATATTATGATCCAAAGGCAGAGATTGAGCTGATTCAAAAGGCTATGAAGGCAGATCGTTATATTGTTGGTGTCTGTCTTGGTGCTCAACTCTTGTCTGTTGCTTATGGCGCAGAGTATGAACATAGTCCAGAGCGTGAGATTGGTGTTTTTCCAATAACGCTAACTGAAGCTGGATTAAAAGACAATCATGTCAAAGTTTTTGGACCGACTCTAAATACAGGACACTGGCATGGCGATATGCCAGGATTGACAGAAGATGCTGTCGTCCTTGCGACCAGTCAAGGCTGTCCACGTCAAATTATTCGCTTTAGTCCTAAACACTATGCCTTCCAAGCTCATTTGGAATTTGATCCAGAAGCAGTAGAGCTCTTAATTGCTGCGGATGGTGAAGAAGTTTTGGAAGAACAAAGTCAAAAATTGACCTACGTTCAAAAGCCTGGAGTTATTCGTGCATATGATTATCAAGAAATGAATGTAAAACTCTATGCCTTTTTGGATTCATTAACAAATTAAAAATAACAGAAAGGTAGAGCATGTGTTCAGATTTGAACACGAGCGGAAAGCTCGGAAAATAGATAATCTGACTGTGAAATCAGGATTTCTCGTCAGATTCCTAATTTTCAGTCGCTTTCTGGTCGCTCTTTGTATCATAAACTATGTCTATCCATATTGCTGCTAAGCAGGGTGAAATTGCTGATAAAATTCTTCTTCCTGGGGATCCTCTTCGTGCGAAGTTTATCGCTGAGAATTTTCTTGAAGATGCTGTATGCTTCAATGAAGTTCGTAACATGTTTGGTTACACTGGAACTTACAAGGGCCATCGTGTATCTGTCATGGGAACAGGGATGGGAATGCCATCAATCTCCATCTATGCGCGTGAATTGATTGTCGATTACGGTGTGAAAAAATTGATCCGTGTCGGAACTGCTGGTTCTTTGAATGAGGATGTTCATGTTCGTGAATTAGTTTTGGCACAAGCAGCTGCAACCAACTCAAACATCATCCGCAATGACTGGCCTCAATATGATTTTCCACAAATCGCTAGCTTTGATTTGCTAGATAAAGCCTACCATATTGCCAAAGACCTTGGCATGACCACTCACGTCGGAAATGTTTTGTCTTCAGATGTTTTCTACTCAAACTACTTTGAAAAAAATATCGAACTTGGTAAATGGGGAGTCAAGGCTGTAGAAATGGAAGCAGCGGCGCTGTACTATCTTGCTGCCCAACACCATGTGGATGCTCTTGCTATCATGACGATTTCAGATAGTTTGGTTAATCCAGATGAAGATACAACTGCAGAAGAGCGCCAAAATACTTTCACAGATATGATGAAGGTTGGTCTAGAAACCTTGATTGCAGACTAAAGTTAGATTCCATTCATGTGATTACTCTTGTTCTCAAAATGATAAGCATGTTCATTGCTTCAATCTTCTAATAGATGAGAATAAGGACTTTGAAGAAAGTCAAATTGTGTCAAAGGATCAAAAGTAGTCAGTTTAACATTTAAATCATAATCAAATAAAGTTGAAAGCCTAGTTGACAGAAGCTAAAGGTTTTCAACTTTTTTAGAACAAAAAACTTAAGGAGGGGTGAAATGGATAAGACTGAACAATTACAGGAACTGATAGATAAAAGTCAAAGAATTGTCTTTTTCGGTGGTGCAGGGGTTTCAACAGAGTCTAATATTCCTGATTTTCGAAGTTCTGATGGTGTTTATAGTCTTAAGTTGGGGCGCCATTTTACTGCCGAGCAACTGGTTTCACGCACCATGTTTGAACGCTATCCAGAGGATTTTTTTGATTTCTACAAAAAGTATCTCGTCTATCCGGATGCTAAGCCAAATTTAGCACATGATTATCTAGCGTCGTTAGAAAAAACAGGTAAATTAAAGTCGATTGTGACGCAAAATATTGATAGCTTGCATGAAATGGCTGGTTCTGAAAAAGTTTTGAAACTGCATGGTAGTGCAGATCGTAATTACTGTTTGGGCTGTCATCGATTTTATGATTTGAATGCATTTTTGGCACTTGAAGGTTCAGTTCCCCACTGCTTAGATTGTGGTAAGGTGGTCAAACCTGACGTAACCCTTTATGAGGAACCTCTGGATATGGATGTTTTTAGTCGAGCAGCCCAAGTCATTCAGCAAGCAGATTTATTGATTATTGGAGGAACTTCCTTAGTCGTTTATCCTGCAGCTAGCCTAATCAATTATTTTTCAGGGTCAAATCTTGTCGTTATCAACAAGTCCAGTACTCCTCAAGACAGCCAAGCTGATTTAGTTATCGAAGGTAAGATCGGAGAAGTTTTTTCCAAATTGAGACAATAAAAAACTGAAAGAAGTAGGACTATACTTCCTTCAGTTTTTTGTATCACGAACTCAGAAACTATGAACACGATTCTCTTCATTTCTAGGGAATCTTATATTTGATTTATAAATTGCTCGAGTTATTTTTAATTGTTGAATAAATGGAAAAAAGGAAGATTTTCTGGATGAAAATCTTCCTTTTTTAGTCAATCAGTACATGCTGATTTTAATGAAATGCTACTATATTGTTTACTTTTTTAAAGATCGCAAAAAACGATCAATCTCTGCTTGAGAATGGAGAATACGCATCTTTTCTGGGTAAGTATTGTTTAAGTATTGGTATCTATCCTTAGCATTTTTTGTTCGTCCATCCCAGAGAATCCAACGGATAAATTCCCAGTTGAATTGCTCGGGACATCCCGCAGCCATACTTTCTCTGACTTTTCCTCTATATTTTAAATAACGCTTAAAGGCTCTTAGCAAACAAGTCCAAGCCGAGAAATTTAAAAAGATAATCTGGTCAGCTTGCTCCATTCTTTCCTCATAGCAACACCAAGAGTAGTTGCCATCAATGACCCAATTTTTGTTTTTGGATAAAAAGTCCCTCATTTCCTTAAGCATCCAGTCACGGTCACTGTCCTGCCAACCAGGCTGAAATTGAAGTGTATCCATGTGAAGTTTTGGAATGGAGTAGTGCTTAGATAGTTTTTCAGCAAGAGTAGATTTACCTGATCCTGAATATCCGATGATAGCTATTTTCATAATGACCTCCAGAAAAATGTGCACAAAAAAAGCTCCGAAGAGCTCATTTTGTATGCAGTTAAAGATTAACCAAGTTTAGCTGCAAGACGTGCTTTATCACGGCTAGCTTTGTTTTTGTGGATCAAACCTTTAGTTTCTGCTTTATCGATAGCTGAGCTGGCAGCACGGTAAAGTTCTTCAGATGGGTTTGCTTCAAAAGCTTTGATAGCAGTACGCATAGCTGATTTTTGAGCTGAGTTCTTTTCGTTTTGTTTAACGTTCAATTCAGCGCGTTTGATAGCTGATTTAATGTTTGCCAATGTTCTTACCTCCATTTTTACTAACTATACCATTATATCTGAAAACTTACGTTTTGACAAGGGAAAATTATTTTTTTAAGTAAATTTCATCAATTTCGTGATTTTTAGATTTATGGAGAATGACCTCGGCACGATTTCGTGTCGGTTCAATGTAATTTTGGAGATTGGTGAGGTTGATACTGGTCCAAACTTGGTGAGCAAAATCCTTGACTTCACTAAGAGGAAGTTGAGTGAAACGGTAGTAATAGCTACTTGGATCATCTTGAGCAAAGCTAAGGAGTTTTAAGAATCGATCCAAATACCAACTTTCAATGTCTTCGACAGCGGCATCTACATAGATTGAAAAATCAAAGAAATCAGTAATATATAGACGATCATTATGAGGGTTTTGGAAAACATTGATTCCCTCAACAATGACAAAATCAGCAGCTTCTACTCGTTGTTTTTGACCCGGCACTATATCATAAATTTCATGGGAATAAACAGGTATATCAACATCCTGACCATTTTTGAGTTGGTCTAGAAAATTAAGCAAAGCTTCCATATCGTAGCTCTCAGGAAAACCTTTACGATTAAGGATATCTTGCTCAATTAAGACACTATTTGGGTATAAAAAACCATCTGTAGTAACTAGTTCAACACTTGCTCCAGGAACGATACGAGACAGTAAAATTTGCAAGAGCCGACTAGTGGTTGACTTACCTACGGCAACACTTCCTGAAACTCCAATAATAAAGGGCTGTTTTTTGCTCTCTCTTTGAAGGAAAATGCCTTTTGAGAAGGCAAGGTCTTCTTTGGAACGTTTGTAAATCTGAATCAGATGTGCTAGTGGCAGATAGATATCTGTAACGTCTTGAAGGCTAATCTGGTCATTGAAACTCTTAATAGAATCTAACTCTTCCTCGGTCAAGGGAGGAGTTGTTTTGCGATGCAAGGATTGCCAAGTTTCGCGGCTTATCCTTTCAAAATGTAAAAATTCGTTGGTCATACTATATCCTCGTTTGATATCTTAGTATACCATATTTTAGAAAGAATAACCATCTGACCAATTGAGAAAAAGCGCTTTCTTTGTTAAAATATAAGGGGGAAAACCTATAAAGGAGGTGCTAAGATGAAAGCTGGATTAAGAGAAAATACGCTGGGTTTGTTCAGCCTATTTGTTATTTTTTTATGGTTATCACCAAACTGGGTGAATTTCTCCTTTACGATAGGAACTCAGAGTTATAACTGGACCACTTTTGTTTTGTTTATCTTATTACCCCTCATAGGTCTTGGCTACCTTGTGCTAGCTTTCTTTAAACGAAAGTGTTGGCTCTTCTTTTTTGGTCTTGCTTGCATTTTTGCTTTTCCGATTACCATGGCAGTTGGGAGCTTTTTACTAGGTCCCTAATGTTAATCCGAATTTATATTATTTTTGAGAAAATACAATGTGATGTGAGGGCTTGATACCTTTGTAAACGATTTACAATTTAAGTCAAATTATGGTAAAATAGTATCATGAGTAAAATGTATTATGCAGAAAATCCAGATGCAGCCCATGATATTCATGAGCTTAGAGTTGAGCTACTTGGGCAAAAGATGACCTTTTTGACAGATGCTGGTGTCTTTAGTAAAAAAATGATTGACTTTGGAAGTCAGTTGTTGTTAAGATGTCTAGATATTGAAAAAGGTGAAAAAATTCTTGATGTTGGTTGTGGCTATGGTCCGATAGGTTTGTCTTTGGTTAAGGCTTATGGTGCCCAAGCAACGATGGTGGATATCAACAATCGTGCCCTGGATTTAGCCCAGCAAAATGCAGTAAAAAACAAGGTTCAAGCGACTATCTTCCAGTCTAATATTTATGAGCAGGTAGAAGGACAATTTGACCATGTCATTTCCAATCCACCTATACGCGCTGGCAAGCAAGTAGTCCACGAAATCATTGAGAAAAGTATAGACTTTTTAGTAGATGGTGGGGATTTGACGATCGTTATTCAGAAAAAACAAGGAGCTCCTAGTGCCAAAAGCAAGATGGAAGAAATCTTTGGCAATTGCGAGGTTGTAAAGAAAGATAAGGGATATTATATCCTTAGAAGTGTGAAAGAATGAGAGCAGTAGATCTAATCCAGAAAAAAAGAGACGGGCAAGAACTCAGTTCGAACGAAATCCAATGGTTGATTGAAGGCTATGTCGCAGGAACTGTTCCTGACTACCAGATGTCAGCATTTGCCATGGCAGTTTACTTCCAAGGAATGACCACGAGAGAAATTTCTGATTTAACCATGAATATGGTTAAGACAGGTCAGGAGTTTGATTTGTCTGCTATAGATGGTGTGAAGGTTGATAAACACTCTACGGGTGGTGTTGGTGACAAGGTAACTTTAATCCTAGCACCCTTGGTAGCCAGTTTTGATGTCCCAGTAGCCAAGATGAGTGGTAGAGGTTTGGGGCATACCGGTGGTACTATCGATAAATTAGAATCCATCAAAGGTTTTCAGATTGAACGCAGTCAGGATGAATTTATCAAACAAGTTCAAGAAATTGGAGTTTCAGTTATTGGTCAGTCGGATCAACTAGTTAAGGCGGATAAACTTCTCTATGCCCTTCGGGATGTTACGGCAACAGTTGATACCATTCCTTTGATTGCAAGTTCGGTTATGAGTAAAAAAATTGCAGCTGGAGCTGATGCTATCTTACTTGATGTAACGGTCGGTGAAGGTGCCTTTATGAAAACAGTCGACGAGGCACGCCAACTGGCTCAAACCATGGTAAACCTTGGTAAGGCTGTAGGTCGTAAGACAGTAGCAGTTATTACTGATATGAGTCAACCTTTGGGACGTGCCATTGGTAATCGTTTAGAAATCCTAGAAGCTCTGGAAATTCTTCAAGGTAAAGGCCGTCAAGATATTAGCCACTTTATCTGTGAGTTGGCCCAGATTATGTTATCATTAGCAAATGTTGAAAAAACTATTGAGGAAGTAAGGCAACATCTTGAAAATGGTAAGGCTCTCAAGAAATTTGAAGAGATGGTTCTAGCTCAGGGTGGAGACCTAGAAGACCTCTATCGTCCAGTAAAAGTTGACCATGTAGTTGATATTCCTGCTCAAGAAGACGGACTTATCGCAGAACTTCCAGCCATGGAGTTTGGTCTTTTTGCTATGAGATTGGGTGCTGGTCGTGCCGTTAAAACAGATGCTCTTAACTATGAGACAGGTATCGTTTTTGAGAAGAAAGTTGGAGAATCAGTCAAAAAGGGTGAAATTGTCGCAAAAGTATATACAAATGGGAAAATTTCTCCGGAACTAGTTACAGATTTCCAAAATTATGTTAAAATTAAGATAAGTGATGAAGCGATCAAAACGCGTGAAATCATTGAAATCATCTCCTAATTTAAGGAAAAACCGAAATGAAATTAAATAAATACATTGATCATACGCTTTTAAAGCAAGATGCTACCGAACAGCAAATCGATCGTTTGTTATCTGAAGCAAGAGAGTACGATTTTGCCAGTGTTTGTGTCAATCCTTGCTGGGTTTCGCATGCAAGAACTGCACTCGTAGATACTGATGTCAAGGTTTGTACAGTAGTAGGATTCCCGCTTGGAGCTACAACTTCAGCAGTCAAAGCTTATGAAACCAAAGAAGCAATCCAAAATGGTGCTGACGAAATTGATATGGTTATCAATGTTGGTGCACTCAAATCAGGAAATGCTGCATTAGTTGAGTCAGATATTCGAGCTGTTGTTGAAGCAAGCGGAGACAAACTTGTTAAGGTTATTATCGAGGCTTGTTTGTTAACTGATGAAGAAAAAGTTCTAGCTTGTCAGCTAGCTCAGAAGGCAGGGGCAGACTTTGTCAAGACTTCTACTGGTTTCTCAACAGGTGGAGCGACTTTGCCAGATGTTCAATTAATGCGTCAGACAGTTGGTCCTGATATGGGGGTTAAGGCTGCTGGTGGAGCTCGTTCTTATGTAGATGCAGTAGCCTTTGTTGAAGCTGGAGCTACTCGTATCGGAACATCTTCTGGTGTAGCAATCTTAAAAGGAGAGTTAGCAGATGGCGACTACTGAGTTGATTGACTTAGCGATTGAGACTAGTAAAAACGCCTATGTACCCTATTCACATTTTCCGATTGGTGCTGTTTTGGTTGCCAAGGACGGCAGTATCTATACAGGGGTTAACATTGAAAATGCTAGTTTCTCTTTGACTAACTGTGGCGAAAGGACTGCTATCTTTAAGGCAGTTTCTGAAGGACAACGAGATTTTTCAGAATTGATTGTCTATGGGGAAACTGAGAAACCTATTTCGCCTTGCGGTGCTTGCCGACAGGTTATGGTCGAATTTTTTAAACCAGATCTAAAGGTGACTCTAGTTGCCAAAGATAAATCGACGGTCGAGATGACGGTCGGGGAATTACTTCCATACTCATTTACAGACTTGCAATAGTCTGTGTCACTCTTTGAGTGACAAGGGTCCTTGTGGCCAATCAATCCATACTTGCAACTTCGTTGCGCATCTTATTTAGGAGGTTCAGTAATGAACAAGAAACAATGGCTAGGCCTTGGTCTAGTTGCAGTAGCAGCATTTGGACTTGCTGCATGTGGTAATCGCTCTTCTCGTAACGCGTCTTCATCTTCTTCTGATGTGAAGACTAAAGCAGCTATCGTTACAGATACAGGTGGTGTTGATGATAAATCATTCAACCAATCAGCTTGGGAAGGTCTTCAAGCTTGGGGTAAAGAACACAACCTTTCAAAAGACAATGGTTACACTTACTTCCAATCAACAAGTGAAGCTGACTACGCTAACAACTTGAACCAAGCAGCTGGAAGCTACAACTTGATCTTCGGTATTGGTTTTGCACTTAAAAATGCAGTTGCTGATGCTGCCAATGAACATACAGATAAAAACTATGTTTTGATTGACGATGTAATTAAAGATCAAAAGAACGTTGCAAGTGCTACTTTTGCTGATAATGAAGCAGCTTACCTTGCAGGTGTCGCAGCAGCTAAAACTACTAAAACAAAACAAGTTGGTTTTGTAGGTGGTATGGAATCTGAAGTTATCTCACGTTTTGAAGCTGGTTTCAAAGCAGGTGTTGCCTCTGTCGATTCATCAATCAAAGTACAAGTAGACTATGCTGGCTCATTTGGTGATGCTGCTAAAGGTAAAACAATCGCTGCAGCTCAATACGCAGCTGGTGCTGACGTAGTTTACCAAGTAGCTGGTGGTACTGGTGCAGGTGTTTTCTCAGAAGCTAAATCTTTGAATGAAAGCAAAAATGAAAGCGAAAAAGTTTGGGTTCTTGGTGTAGACCGTGACCAAGCAGAAGAAGGTAAATACACTTCTAAAGATGGTAAAGAATCAAACTTCGTACTTGCTTCTACTTTGAAACAAGTTGGAACAACAGTTCAAGACCTTGCAAATAAAGCAGAAAAAGGTGAATTCCCTGGTGGTCAAGTTATCGTTTACTCATTGAAGGATAAAGGGGTTGATCTAGTAACAACTAACCTTTCTGAAGAAGGTAAAAAAGCTGTTGAAGATGCAAAAGCTAAAATCCTAGATGGCAGCATCAAAGTTCCTGAAAAATAATAGATAAAAGTCATTTCTTAGGGGAGCGGCCTGTGGCCGCTTCTTTAAGAATTGAGACAAATTGTTTTGTCTCAATAGAGCTTGCTAAATTTCTTTAGCAGGTTTTATTGAAATAAAATAAAACTCTGAAAGGAAGAGCACATGGCACACGAAAATGTCATTGAGATGCGTGAAATTACCAAAGTTTTCGGTGAATTTGTCGCTAACGACAAGATTAACCTTGAACTTCGTAAAGGTGAAATTCATGCACTTTTAGGAGAAAATGGAGCTGGGAAGTCCACTCTTATGAACATGCTAGCAGGGCTTCTAGAACCAACTAGTGGTGAAATTGTGGTCAACGGTCAAGTTGTAAAATTAGACTCGCCATCAAAAGCAGCTAGCTTAGGAATTGGGATGGTTCACCAGCACTTTATGTTGGTTGAAGCTTTCACAGTTGCTGAAAATATCATTTTGGGAAGTGAATTGACCAAAAATGGTGTCCTAGATATTGCTCGAGCAACTCGAGAAATTAACGAACTATCGGAGCGTTATGGTCTTGCTGTGGATCCTTCAGCCAAAGTAGCAGATATCTCTGTTGGTGCTCAACAACGTGTTGAAATATTGAAGACACTTTATCGTGGTGCCGATATTCTTATCTTTGACGAACCAACTGCCGTTTTGACGCCGTCAGAAATCGATGAGTTGATGGCTATCATGAAGAACCTGGTCAAAGAAGGCAAATCCATTATCTTGATTACCCACAAGTTGGATGAAATTCGTGCAGTTTCTGACCGCGTTACAGTTATCCGTCGTGGGAAATCAATCGAAACAGTTGAAATTGCTGGTGCAACTAATGCTGACTTGGCAGAAATGATGGTGGGACGTTCTGTTTCCTTCAAAACTGAGAAGCAAGCACCACAACCTAAAGAAGTCGTTCTTTCCATCAAAGACTTGGTTGTTCATGAAAACCGTGGCGTTCCTGCTGTTAAAAATCTTTCACTCGATGTTCGAGCTGGTGAGATTGTCGGAATTGCCGGAATTGATGGGAATGGTCAGTCTGAATTGATCCAAGCTATCACAGGACTTCGTAAGATTGAGTCTGGTAGTGTGGAATTGAAAGGCCAGTCCATTGTAGGATTGCATCCACGTCAAATTACTGAACTGAGCGTTGGTCACGTTCCGGAAGACCGTCACCGTGATGGTTTGGTTTTGGAAATGATGATTTCTGAAAATATCGCTCTTCAAACCTACTATAAAGAACCTCTTAGCAAGAAGGGAATTTTAAATTATACGAATATCCTTGACTATGCGAAAAAATTAATGCAGGAGTTTGATGTTCGTGCTGCTAGTGAGATTGTTCCAGCTTCTGCCCTTTCTGGAGGAAATCAACAAAAAGCAATCATCGCTCGGGAGATTGATCGAAATCCGGATCTCCTCATCGTTAGCCAACCAACTCGTGGTTTGGACGTCGGTGCCATTGAGTACATTCACAAACGCTTGATTCAAGAACGTGATAATGGGAAAGCTGTCCTTGTAGTCAGCTTTGAACTAGATGAGATTCTAAATGTCTCAGATAGAATCGCTGTTATCCATGATGGTAAGATTCAAGGGATTGTAACGCCAGAAACAACCAACAAGCAAGAACTTGGTGTCTTGATGGCTGGTGGTGAATTGGAAAAAGGAGAAGAGTGATGTCTAAAAAATTACAACAAATTTCGGTTCCCTTGATTTCTGTTATCCTTGGAATCTTGCTTGGAGCCATCGTCATGTGGATTTTTGGCTACGATGCTATTTGGGGTTATGAAGAGTTGTTCTACACAGCCTTTGGTAGTGTTCGTGGAATCGGTGAAATTTTCCGTGCAATGGGGCCATTAGTCTTGATTGCTCTTGGATTTGCAGTTGCGAGTCGTGCTGGCTTCTTTAACGTTGGTCTTCCAGGACAAGCACTCGCTGGTTGGGTTATGAGTGGTTGGTTCGCTCTTTCAAATCCAGATTTGCCACGTCCATTGTTGATTCTTGCGACAGTTGTCATTGCGCTAGTGGCTGGAGGAATCGTTGGTGCTATTCCTGGTATTTTAAGGGCCTATCTGGGAACATCTGAAGTTATCGTAACCATCATGATGAACTATATTGTTCTCTATACAAGTAACGCCTTTATTCACTCTTTCCCAAAAGATATCATGCAAAGTACAGACTCATCTATCCGAGTAAGTGCAAACGCAACCTATCAAACACCTTGGCTTGCTGAGTTAACAGGTAACTCTCGTATGAATATTGGGATTTTCTTTGCCATTATTGCAGTAGCAGTTATTTGGTTCTTGCTTAAGAAGACAACTCTCGGTTTTGAAATCCGTGCAGTTGGTCTCAATCCAAATGCTTCTGAATACGCTGGTATTTCAGCGAAACGTACCATTATTCTATCAATGATTATTTCTGGTGCCCTTGCAGGACTTGGTGGAGCAGTAGAAGGACTTGGTACCTTCCAAAACGTCTACGTTCAAGGTTCATCATTGGCAGTTGGATTTAATGGTATGGCGGTAAGTCTGCTTGCTGCAAACTCACCAGTTGGAATTCTATTTGCAGCCTTTCTTTTCAGTGTTCTTCAAGTAGGTGCTCCTGGTATGAATGCTGCACAAGTACCATCTGAGCTTGTAAGTATCGTTACAGCCTCAATTATCTTCTTTGTCAGCGTTCACTACATCATCGAACGCTTTGTCAAACCAAGAAAACAACTTAAAGGAGGTAAATAAGGATGTCGATTACAACAATGTTAACCCTTATGGTTTCTTCAATGTTGATTTACTCAGCACCACTTATTTTCACAAGTATCGGAGGAGTTTTCTCTGAGCGTGGTGGAGTTGTTAACGTTGGTCTTGAAGGAATCATGGTCATGGGTGCCTTTTCTGGAGTTGTTTTTAACCTTGAATTTGCACAAGATTTAGGAGCGGCGACACCTTGGTTGGCTCTTCTAGTTGGTGGATTGGTTGGAGCTATCTTTTCACTGATTCACGCAGTAGCTACAATTCATTTCCGTGCTGACCATGTTGTCAGTGGTACCGTACTTAACTTGATGGCTCCAGCCTTGGCAGTCTTCTTGGTGAAGGTACTTTATAACAAGGGACAAACGGATAACTTAACGCAAACTTTTGGACGTTTTGATTTCCCTCTTTTGGCTAATATCCCAGTTATCGGAGATATCTTCTTCAAGTCAACAAGTTTACTTGGTTACCTAGCAATTGCCTTCTCATTCTTAGCATGGTTTGTCCTTTTTAAAACGCGCTTTGGACTTCGCCTCCGTTCAGTTGGTGAACACCCACAAGCAGCAGATACTTTGGGGATTAATGTCTACAAGATGAGATATCTTGGAGTTGTGATTTCAGGTTTCCTTGGAGGAATCGGTGGAGCTATCTACGCTCAGTCAATTTCCGTTAACTTCTCAGTTACAACCATCGTTGGGCCTGGATTTATCGCACTTGCTGCTATGATCTTCGGTAAATGGAATCCTGTTGGTGCTATGCTTTCAAGTCTCTTCTTTGGACTATCACAAAGTTTAGCAGTTATCGGTTCTCAACTTCCTTTCTTGCAAGGAGTTCCAGCCGTTTACTTGCAAATTGCACCATATCTTTTGACCATTGTCGTACTAGCAGCCTTCTTTGGTAAAGCTGTTGCACCGAAAGCAGATGGTATCAACTATATCAAATCTAAATAAACAAAAAAGCGTCGGTTTGAAACTGACGCTTTATTTTATCAAGAATTATACCTCGTAAAGATATCAAAAGGGTTTTTTCACTTACAATTATTAATCACTTTGAACTTGCTTTTAAAAGGTTGAAAATGCGAGGTAGTAGGAACATCGTATAGATTAGAAGGCAAGTACCGCCAACAATAAAGATGACCCCACCATTTACTTCTTGTTGGAATAAATAAGTAAATACAAGTGTCCCTATTGGCATAATAGAGGTATTGAGTGTAAATAAGGTACTCATAACTCTGCCTAAAAATTTAGTTTCAATGGTACTTTGAAGGTAGGTCATGACAACAATATTTAAGATAACCAGAGTAAATGCGATGATTCCCATGAATAAACCACCAAGAGTTGAAATAAAGATTTGAGACTGGGTTGTTGAAAATGTTACTCCTAAACCAATAATCGCAATGATTAGAAGAAAAAGAGGGAAGCTGATTTTATTAGAGAGGAGTTTGTTTTCTTTTTTGTCCGGTAGTAGTGACATGGAAATACTAGCTAGCAGCATTCCAATTGCTGACATAGTTTCAAGGATTCCAATGGTTGCATTATCTAAGAGGAGCTGTTCTTTGACTACAAATGGGACTCCAATACTGATAGAGGTGTAGAAGAAGTTAAGAACGACACTCACAAGAATGATGTATTTAACAATCTGATTTTCTTTTAAAAAGTGAATAATTTCTTTAACTCCATACAGTTGTTTTTCCAGTTTTTTTGTTCGCCGTTTCAGGCTCTTCATACTCGTAGTAAAATTTCATAGTGAGCAGAACTCCTAAGGATAGAAAGTTTGCAAGGATTTCGATAAGAATAAAACCTGCAAAACCAATCCAACTATAAAAAATAACTCCGATAGCTGGAGAAAGCATAGTTGCAATAGCGATGGCGGTCTGTGTAACAGAACTTAATCGTTGAATTTTTCTGTCATTGACTAATTCATGAATAGAAGCTGAATAACAAGTGTCACTGATATTGACTGTGATAGAGTGGAGTACGACGAATGGAATCACCAGATACAAGATACTAGATGAATCCGTTAAAAAATAGAAGGCGTAAAAGAAGAGAAAGATAAGCATCCGAAAAATGAAATTAAAGGTTAGAATCTTTTTATGGTTGTACTTATCTACTATATTGCCAATAGGTACCAAGAAAATCAAACTAACTAAAGGATAAATAATCATATTTATCCCAAAACTCATAGCAGATTTTGTTTGGTCCAGTAACATCAAACCTAAAGCAAAATTGAATGCTTTACCACTCAGCGAACCGATGAAGTTACTGATAAAATCTTTAATGATTTGCTGGTTAGACTCACGGTCACTAATACTATGTTGCATACTATTTCTTCCTTAATCTTTGAGTGGTAGTAGAGCTAGATTCTCAAAAACTTTTTCTCTCAATCATTTTTTAGGTTCTTGGTGTGTGAGGTTTAAGCCCCAGGGAACAAGATTTTCTGTTTTATTACGAATACGATTGATGTTATCCTTATGGCGAATGATAATTAAGCTTGCGAGGGCTAGGATAATCACTACAAATAATAAATCGTAACTTGGCAGTAGGAAACCGATAAGTGGAAAGAGGATCACCCCAAGTACAGCAGCGAGGGCAGAAGTAACACTAGAGAGAGAAATCATACTGCCTAGATAAAGAGTGCCGAAGAAAACAACTGCTAGATAGAGGCAAAATAGAGGAGCAAATCCGAAAATGACTCCAGCACTAGTTGCGACAGCTTTTCCTCCTTTAAAGCTTGCAAATACTGGGAAGGTATGCCCAATCACAGCTAAAAGGCCAAAGACTAGAGGTGAAACTCCTTGAACATGAAAGATAAGTGGGAGTAAGGTTGCGATGGTTCCTTTGAAAAAGTCAATCACGAAGGTTGCCATACCCGCTTTCTTACCTAAGATTCGAAAGGTATTGGTCGTTCCAGTATTACCAGAACCATGTTCTCTTAGATTAATCTTAAAGAAGATTTGCCCGATCCACAGTCCTGAAGGGATAGAACCCAATAAATAAGCTAAAATTAATAATACTATTGTCATCATGCTTCTATTATACCATGAAATAGGAGAGAAACGGAAAGGAATCTTTTCTCAAATTGTGACATCTGATACTTTATGTAAGTAGAAAATTTATATTATGAATACTATTGTTCGGAAATTAAGGCTAAAGTTTTAAAAATTCATGGAAATTTCTGAAAATCCTTGATTTTGTGTTTATTTATGCTATAATAGGAACAATTATTTTTAGGAGGTGGAATATGTCTTACTTATTCGAGATATTGCCAAGTTTATTGAGCGGTGCGACAATGACTTTACAAGTTTTTGCACTGGTCTTGCTTTTTTCAATCCCTTTAGGCATTTTGGTTGCCTTTTGCTTACAGGTCCATTGGAAACCCCTCCATTACATGATTGATATCTATATCTGGGTGATGCGCGGGACACCCTTACTCTTGCAACTAATTTTTATTTATTATGTCCTTCCAAGTATTGGGATTCGTTTAGATCGTGTGCCTGCAGCGATTATTGCCTTCACGCTTAATTATGCAGCCTATTTTGCTGAAATTTTCCGTGGAGGGATTGCAACCATTCCTCAGGGGCAGTACGAAGCAGCTAAGGTTTTGAAATTTAATCCTATTGATACCGTTCGTTATATCATTTTGCCACAGGTGACCAAGATTGTCTTACCAAGTGTATTTAATGAGGTTATGAGTTTGGTTAAGGATACTTCTTTGGTTTATGCACTCGGTATTTCAGATTTAATCCTAGCCAGTCGTACTGCAGCCAATCGTGATGCTAGCTTGATTCCAATGTTTCTAGCAGGTGCTATTTATCTGCTTATGATTGGTATCGTTACAATCCTAGCTAAGAAACTTGAGAAGAAGTTCAGCTACTATAGATAGGGGAGTTATCCATGTTAGAGTTAAGAAATATCAGCAAAAAATTTGGAAAAAAAGAAATTTTATCCAATTTCAGTTTAACAATTCCTGAAAAGCAGATTTTGGCTATCGTTGGTCCTTCTGGTGGTGGAAAGACAACCTTACTTAGAATGTTAGCTGGACTTGAGACCATTGATTCAGGAGAGATCTTTTATAATGGAGAATCCCTACCTCTGGATGAACTTGAAAAGCGTCACTTGTTAGGTTTTGTTTTTCAAGATTTTCAGCTATTTCCTCACTTATCCGTTATGGAAAATTTGATTTTGTCACCTATCAAGACTATGGGGATTTCTGAAGCAGATACAAAGAAGAAGGCAATCAACTTACTCACTCGTCTTGGTCTCGAAGCTCACGCAGATGCTTATCCATACTCATTATCTGGTGGTCAAAAGCAACGGGTTGCCTTAGCACGTGCAATGATGATAGATCCTGAGGTGATTGGTTATGACGAACCAACTTCGGCTCTTGATCCAGAGTTGCGTCTCGAAGTTGAAAAACTGATTTTACAAAATCGAGACTTAGGCATGACGCAGATTGTCGTGACCCACGACCTCCAGTTTGCAGAGAATATTGCTGACCAGATTCTCAAAGTAGAGCCTAAGTAGGAGGTGTCTATGAATCGAAAGAAAATCAGCCTTGTTTTGGTATTCTTTCTTGCTTTTTTCCTTGTAGGATGCACACAAAAAGCTAGCAATCCTAAAGTAGATAATTGGGAAAAATACCAACAACAAGGAACAATTACTATCGGATTTGACAATACTTTTGTTCCTATGGGATTTGAAGAAAAGAATGGGCAATATGTTGGATTTGATATTGATTTAGCCCAAGCCGTTTCTGAGAAACTGGGGTTCAAGGTACAGTTTCAACCCATTGATTGGGATATGAAAGAAACAGAACTTCAAAACGGCACTATTGATGCTATCTGGAATGGATATTCAGCAACAGATGAACGCCGTGAAAAGGTTGCTTTTACCATTCCTTATATGGAGAATCAGCAGGTTCTCGTCTCTAAAAAATCTCAAAATATCCAGTCGGTTTCGGATATGAAAGATAAAATTTTGGGAGCCCAAGCGGGTTCTTCTGGTTATCTAGATTTTGAAGCTCAACCTGACCTGTTGAAAAATATCGTAAAAGATCAAAAAGCAAACCAGTATCAGAGCTTTAATGAAGCCTTGATTGACTTGCAAAATGATCGGATTGATGCTCTTTTAATTGACCGTGTTTATGCCAATTATTATCTTAAAACGGAAGGGATATTAGACCAGTATGAGATTTTCCCAGCTGGTTTTGAGAGTGAGTCTTTTGCAGTTGGAGTAAGACCAGCGGATAAGACCTTATTAGACAATTTAAACAAAGCTTTTGTGGAACTATATCAAGAAGGAAAATTCCAAGAAATTAGCCAAAAATGGTTTGGTGAAGATATTGCAACAAGTCAAGTTAAAGGAAAAGAAAACTGAGACTCTCGTCTTGGTTTCTTTTTTTAGGGTGGAAATGAGTGATTTTTTACTAAATAGGACTTGTGAATAGGCTTTTAACTTGAAAATTTTGCAAAATCCTTAGAAAACCTGTAAAATAGAAAAGATGAACAAATAGGAGGTTCCTTGTGTCAAAAAAGGAAATCAATATTAACAATTATAATGATGACGCCATTCAGGTGCTAGAAGGGTTGGATGCGGTTCGTAAACGTCCAGGGATGTATATCGGATCGACTGACGGTGCTGGGCTACATCACCTTGTTTGGGAAATTGTCGATAATGCAGTCGATGAAGCCTTATCTGGATTTGGTGATCGCATTGATGTAACGATTAATAAAGATGGAAGTTTAACGGTTCAAGACCACGGACGTGGGATGCCAACTGGTATGCACGCTATGGGGATTCCGACAGTTGAGGTTATTTTTACCATTCTTCATGCTGGAGGAAAATTCGGTCAAGGTGGCTACAAGACTTCTGGTGGTCTTCACGGAGTTGGTTCTTCTGTCGTGAATGCCCTCTCTAGTTGGCTCGAAGTAGAAATTACACGTGATGGGACTGTTTACAAACAACGCTTTGAAAATGGTGGGAAACCAGTAACAACTCTTGAAAAGGTTGGAACTGCACCTAAGTCTAAAACAGGTACCAAAGTGACCTTTATGCCGGATGCTAGTATCTTTTCTACGACAGACTTTAAATACAATACCATTTCAGAGCGTCTCAATGAGTCGGCCTTTCTCTTGAAGAATGTTACCTTGTCACTAACAGACAAACGGACAGATGAAGCAATTGAATTCCATTATGAGAATGGGGTACAAGACTTTGTTTCTTACCTCAATGAAGACAAGGAAACCTTGACGCCAGTCCTTTACTTTGAAGGCGAAGATAATGGTTTCCAAGTAGAAGTAGCCCTCCAATATAATGATGGATTTTCAGATAACATCTTGTCCTTTGTTAATAACGTTCGTACTAAAGACGGTGGAACGCATGAGACAGGACTTAAGTCTGCCATTACCAAGGTTATGAATGACTATGCCCGTAAGACTGGTCTTCTTAAGGAAAAAGATAAAAATCTTGAAGGGTCCGATTACCGTGAAGGATTAGCAGCCGTTCTTTCTATTTTAGTCCCTGAAGAACACTTGCAGTTTGAAGGACAGACTAAGGATAAACTAGGAAGTCCCCTTGCTCGTCCTGTTGTAGATGGAATTGTGGCTGATAAGTTGACCTTTTTCCTTATGGAAAATGGTGAACTGGCTTCCAATCTCATTCGCAAGGCTATCAAGGCTCGCGATGCTCGTGAAGCAGCACGTAAGGCGCGTGATGAGAGTCGTAATGGTAAAAAGAATAAGAAAGACAAGGGCTTACTTTCTGGGAAATTAACTCCAGCCCAGTCTAAAAATCCAGCTAAGAATGAACTCTATCTAGTCGAAGGGGACTCTGCCGGTGGTTCTGCTAAACATGGCCGTGACCGTAAGTTCCAAGCTATCTTGCCTCTTCGAGGTAAGGTTATCAATACAGCCAAGGCTAAGATGGCAGATATCCTCAAAAATGAAGAAATCAATACCATGATTTATACCATCGGTGCTGGTGTGGGGGCAGACTTCTCTCTTGAAGATGCTAATTATGACAAGATTATTATCATGACCGATGCGGATACCGACGGTGCCCACATCCAAACACTTCTCTTAACCTTCTTTTATCGTTATATGCGTCCGCTAGTTGAAGCTGGACATGTCTATATCGCCCTTCCTCCACTTTACAAGATGTCTAAAGGCAAAGGCAAGAAAGAAGAAGTGGCCTACGCTTGGACGGATGGCGAGCTAGAAGAACTTCGCAAGCAGTTCGGCAAAGGCGCTACCCTCCAACGCTACAAAGGTCTTGGTGAGATGAATGCGGACCAACTCTGGGAAACAACTATGAATCCAGAAACTCGCACCCTTATCCGTGTCACAATCGAAGACCTAGCACGCGCAGAACGTCGCGTCAATGTCCTTATGGGTGATAAGGTCGAACCACGCCGTAAATGGATTGAGGATAATGTCAAGTTTACGCTGGAAGAGAGTGGGGAGATGGTGTTTTGAGGAGTTTTAGAAAAGTATGGTTATAGCAATACAAAATGTCCAGCAAAATAATTTACCATTATCACAACAGTGGTGGTGGATAGTATTAGCACTGATAGTATCTGCGATTTTGGGACCAATTATAGTACATGTTTTTAAAAATAGATTTAATAATAAAAAAAGAATTACTATAATTGGGAGTAATATTTCAAACATAAATAACAGAAATGGAATGCGTGAACCAACAACTTCTGGACGACGATTATACTCAAATTTTATATTAAATATTCTAACTGTAGAAAATAAAAGAAGTACTACTCAAGCAGTAACAAATATTGAGTTATATAAGATTAAGAAAGAAAATAGTGATTTTTCAGACATTCAATATGATGGGGGATTTTATGAGAAAAATCAAAAATTTGTGCTATTAGTGTATAACAATGGAACTAAGGAAGATTTATTGAGGAAATGTACTGTTAAATTTACATTCTGTGAGAAAGAAACATATAAAGAGATTGATGAAGTAGAGAAACATATAGAGACTACTGATATTTTAAAGTCTGGAGATATTAAGAGCTTACTTATATATTCATTTAATGAATTTGTTGCTAAATTCGAAGAGAATAGAAATTTAGACATTGTAAAAATTTCAGTATTTGATGAAAATGTACATAAAATTTCTCATCTAAAGTTACATGTATTCTATGATAGAAATCAGAAGAGTTTTTATAAGCGTTCTAGTGGACGTGGTTCTTCAAATAGTGGTGAAATTCCACTATTTGATCTGCGTGAAGATATAAATCGACAAACCGTTGGTTGCACTCAAATTTTAAAACAGGGCGCGAATGATATTTACTTTTATGTTTTGGTTGATAGAAGTTGTAACTTGAAATATCGAGTTGCAATTAAATGTGGGAATAAAAAAATCAAGAGTAAAGAAAAATATTCTCTAGATGTTCGAATTCCTGTATATGTACAGGAGACAGGGGGCTTCGATGGGATTTTCTATTCTCTTTTACTAAAAAATGCTCCTGATTTAATGAATGATATCCATTATAACAAAGATTTAATAGAATATTTAGATAAAAATTTAATTTATGATAAATATTATGCTGCAAAAATTGCTATTAATGCAAATATAGAATAGAACAATATTTTTATCTAACTCTGAAATCGATGAAAAGAAATACTTCTTTATAAATTACAAGATTAAAGTAGGATTATATGAATTAATCTGATTTATTAGACATTTTTAATAACATATAGAAACAATTAAGTAGTTATAACCATGAGAACTGAAACAGAAATGATGAATCTGATTTTACAAATATCTGAAACTTTAAAAGTCGAAGCTGTGGCACTATCTGGTTCACGTACAAATCAAAAAGTTCAAACAGACGAATTTCAAGACTATGATGTTGTTTATGTCGTGGACGACTTAGATAATTTGACGAGTGATCTTTCTTGGTTAGACCAGTTTGGCACTCGTATCATTGAGCAGCATAATGTCCTAGGCAACCGTCGACTTTATCTGATGCTATTTGAAGATGGAAATCGGATTGATTTGACCCTCTGTCCTACGGAGTATATTCAAGAGTGGGTGGATAGTGAGGCAGGATTCACAGTTTTAGTAGATGAGAAAGGTTTGTTTGAGTCCTATTCTTCCAGTCCAGAGCGTTTCTGGATAACCCCAGCTACTGAGACGGATTTTGAAAAATCTTGTAATGAATTTTGGTGGGTGTCAGCCTACGTGGTCAAAGGAATTTGTCGAAAGCAAGTCATCTATGCGACGGATCATCTCTACGGTATTTGCCAGCAAGAACTCTTGAAAATCTTAGCTTGGAAGGTGGCAAGTGATAGAGAAGCAGTCGACATCGGTAAAAACTACAAGTATCTCTTTATCTACTTGACTGCTGAGAAGGAGAAGGAATTCTCAAATCTACTTGATTTCTCAAGTTTAGACAAAATCACTCAGTCTTTATTGGCTACGATGCAACTTTTTCACCAAGAAGCTCAAAGGCTTGCCCAAAAGATGGGCTTTGACTACGATAGGGAAGTAACTGAGAAGATGATTGAGTATGCTGAGGAAAAACTTCAAAACACTAATTAAATAAAGAACATAATTCATAACTTTAAACTACAGAAAGGATAGTTTAGTTATATAAAGTAACTGAACACCTTTGTCTATAAAAACCTACTCTACATTCTTTGAAAGGAGTTGAACACGCCCTAAATACTGTGTGAAAAAGATAAATTCTCTTGTGAGCATCGCTCACGGCAAGAATTTCCTATTTTCACTTTGCATTTTACGGGCTTTGTATCCTATATGAGTAACATTCAAAATATGTCCTTGGAGGACATCATGGGAGAGCGCTTTGGTCGCTACTCCAAATATATCATTCAAGACCGGGCTTTGCCAGACATTCGTGATGGATTGAAGCCGGTTCAGCGCCGTATTCTTTATTCGATGAATAAGGATGGTAATACTTTTGATAAGAGCTACCGTAAGTCGGCTAAGTCTGTCGGGAACATCATGGGTAATTTCCACCCACATGGAGATTCTTCTATCTATGATGCCATGGTTCGTATGTCTCAGGACTGGAAGAACCGTGAGATTCTAGTTGAAATGCACGGTAACAACGGTTCGATGGACGGAGATCCGCCTGCGGCTATGCGTTATACTGAGGCGCGCTTGTCTGAGATTGCTGGTTATCTTCTTCAGGATATCGAGAAAAAGACAGTTCCTTTTGCTTGGAACTTCGACGATACCGAGAAAGAACCAACTGTCTTGCCAGCAGCCTTTCCAAACCTTTTAGTTAATGGTTCAACTGGGATTTCAGCTGGTTATGCCACAGATATTCCTCCGCATAATTTGGCTGAGGTCATTGATGCTACGGTTTATATGATTGACCATCCGACTGCCAAGGTTGATAAGTTGATGGAATTCTTGCCTGGACCAGACTTCCCTACGGGAGCTATCATCCAAGGTCGTGATGAGATTAAAAAAGCCTATGAAACTGGGAAAGGACGCGTGGTTGTTCGTTCCAAGACTGAAATTGAGAAGCTTAAAGGTGGTAAGGAACAAATCGTTATCACTGAGATTCCTTATGAAATCAATAAGGCTAACTTGGTCAAGAAAATCGATGAAGTCCGTGTCAATAACAAGGTGGCAGGTATCGCTGAGGTTCGTGATGAGTCTGACCGTGATGGTCTTCGCATTGCGATCGAACTGAAGAAAGATGCAAATACCGAGCTTGTTCTCAACTATCTTTTCAAGTATACTGACCTACAAATCAACTACAATTTCAATATGGTTGCGATTGACAATTTCACCCCTCGTCAGGTTGGGATTGTGCCAATCTTGTCTAGCTATATTGCCCACCGTCGTGAAGTGATCTTGGCGCGTTCTCGCTTTGACAAAGAAAAGGCTGAGAAACGTCTCCATATCGTGGAAGGTTTGATTCATGTTATCTCGATTTTGGATGAAGTTATTGCCCTTATCCGTGCTTCTGAGAATAAGGCTGATGCCAAGGAAAACCTCAAGGTCAGCTATGATTTTACAGAAGAACAGGCTGAGGCCATTGTTACCTTGCAATTGTATCGTTTGACCAATACAGACGTGGTTGTCTTGCAAGAAGAAGAAGCAGAACTTCGTGAAAAGATTGCTATGCTTGCAGCTATCATCGGTGACGAACGAACTATGTACAATCTCATGAAGAAAGAGCTTCGTGAGGTCAAAAAGAAATTTGCAACTCCACGTTTGAGCACTTTAGAAGATACAGCAAAAGTGATTGAGATTGATACAGCTAGTCTTATCGCTGAAGAAGATACTTACGTCAGCGTGACTAAGGCAGGTTATATCAAACGGACTAGCCCTCGTTCCTTTGCAGCTTCAACCTTAGAAGAAATTGGTAAACGGGATGATGACCGATTGCTATTCGTTCAAAATGTGAAAACTACCCAGCATCTTTTAATCTTTACAACGCTTGGGAACGTCATTTATCGACCAGTCCATGAGTTGGCAGATATTCGTTGGAAGGATATCGGAGAGCATTTGAGCCAGTCTATTACAAACTTTGAAACCAATGAAGAAGTGCTCTATGTAGAAGTTGTGGATCAATTTGATGATGCGACAACTTATTTTGCAGCAACACGACTTGGACAAATCAAACGGGTAGAACGCAAAGAATTCTCTCCATGGAGAACCTATCGTTCTAAGTCTGTCAAATATGCTAAGTTGAAAGACGATACTGACCAGATTGTAGCAGTAGCTCCGATTAAATTGGATGATGTTCTGTTGATCAGTCGAAACGGTTATGCCCTCCGCTTTAACATCGAAGAAGTGCCAGTTATCGGTGCCAAAGCTGCAGGGGTCAAAGCCATGAATCTCAAAGCAGATGATGTGATACAAGCAGCCTTTATCTGCAATACGTCTTCTTTCTATCTTTTAACGCAACGTGGAAGCTTGAAACGTGTTTCAACAGAGGAAATTCCAGCAACCAGTCGTGCAAATCGTGGTCTTCAAGTTCTAAGAGAATTAAAGAGTAAACCCCATCGCGTATTCTTGGCTGGAGCGGTCTCAGAACAAGGATTTGTTGGAGATCTCTTTAGTACAGAAGTAGAAGATGGAGAACAAACACTTGTGATTCAATCCAATAATGGAACGATTTACGAATCAATCCTACAAGATTTGAATCTATCAGAACGTACAAGCAATGGAAGCTTTATCTCAGATCGCATTTCTGATGAAGAAGTTTTTGATGCTTATCTCAAAGAAATCTTTAAAGAAATCAAAGAAAATTAAAAATCGGTCCTAGTGACTGATTTTTTATAAGTAAAATTTTCAGAAAATTACAAATAATACTTGAATTTTTAGGAGAATAGTGTAGAATAGAACACAAAGCTTGATTAGAATAAAGGAGATTGTCATGACAGTTACGATCGATTGGGAAAATCTCGGTTTTTCCTATATGAAACTACCTTATCGTTATATCGCTTATTTTAAAGATGGACAATGGGCTCAAGGAGAATTAACAGAAGATGCGACCTTGCATATTTCAGAATCATCTCCGAGTCTTCACTATGGACAGCAAGCATTTGAAGGATTGAAAGCCTATCGTACAAAGGATGGCAGTATTCAACTCTTCCGTCCAGATGAAAATGCTAAACGTCTGCAACGTACCTGTGATCGTCTCTTGATGCCACAAGTTCCAACAGAAATGTTTGTAGAGGCTTGTAAAGCCGTTGTTCGTGCTAATGAGGAATACGTACCACCTTATGGAACTGGTGGAACCCTCTACCTCCGTCCACTCTTGATTGGTGTTGGAGATATCATTGGGGTAAAACCAGCTGAGGAGTATATTTTTACCATCTTTGCTATGCCAGTTGGAAATTACTTTAAGGGTGGATTGGTTCCAACAAACTTCTTGATTCAAGATGAGTATGACCGTGCTGCACCAAATGGAACAGGGGCTGCCAAGGTCGGTGGGAACTATGCAGCTAGTCTTTTGCCAGGAAAAATGGCTAAATCTCGTCATTTCTCAGATGTTATTTATCTTGACCCATCAACACACACTAAGATTGAAGAAGTTGGTTCAGCAAACTTCTTTGGAATTACAGCTGATAATGAGTTTGTAACCCCATTGAGTCCATCAATCTTGCCATCCATTACCAAGTACTCATTGCTTTACTTGGCAGAGCATCGTTTGGGCTTGAAACCTGTTGAGGGGGATGTACCAATTGATAGTTTGGATCGATTTGTAGAAGCAGGTGCCTGCGGTACTGCAGCAGTAATTTCACCTATTGGGGGAATCCAACACGGTGATGACTTCCATGTGTTCTACAGTGAAACAGAGGTTGGTCCAGTAACTCGTAAACTATACGATGAATTGACAGGTATCCAATTTGGTGACATTGAAGCACCAGAAGGTTGGATTGTAAAAGTAGATTAAAAATTATTAAAGGAGATCTTTATGAAAACGAAAAAGTGGATGTTAACAGCAGGAGTGGTCCTGAGTACAGCAGTTCTTCTTGTAGCTTGTGGGAAAGCTGACAAGGAAGCAGATGCACCAACAACTTTCTCTTATGTCTATGGAGTAGACCCATCATCTTTGGACTACAGTATCGCAACTCGTACTTCAACAACGGATATCATCGGTAACGTCGTTGATGGTTTGTTGGAAAACGATGAGTATGGGAATTTGATTCCTTCCCTCGCTGAGGATTGGAGTGTCTCACAAGACGGTTTGACTTATACTTATAAACTTCGTAAAGGGGTTAAATGGTATACTTCAGAAGGTGAAGAATACGCTGAAGTAACTGCGCATGACTTTGTTACAGGATTGAAACACGTAGCAGATGGCAAATCAGACGGTGTCACTCTTATTCAAAACTCAATCAAGGGCTTGAATGAATATATGACTGGTGAGACTAACGACTTCTCAACAGTTGGGGTTAAGGCAGTAGATGATTATACTGTTGAGTACACTCTAAATGCACCTGAAACTTTCTGGAATTCAAAAGTAACTTCAGCAACTATGTTGCCAGTAAATGAAGAATTCCTCAAAGCATCAGGTAAGAATTATGGAACGGTCAGCCCAGCTGGTATTCTTTATAACGGTCCATATATTTTGAAGACATTGACTTCAAAATCTTTAATCGAATATGAAAAGAATCCAAATTATTGGGATAAAGAGAAGGTTAAAATCGAGAAAGTTAAATTAACTTACTATGATGGTTCAGACCAAGAATCCTTGATCCGTAGCTTCTCTTCAGGTGTTTACACAACAGCTCGTCTCTTCCCAAGTAGCTCAAACTTTGCCTCAACTTTGGAACAATACGGAGATAAAATCACATACAGTCCACAAGATTCAACTAGTTACTACTTTACCTTTAACGTAAACCGTCAATCTTTCAATAAGACAGCGAAAACAAGTGAAGAACAGAAAACTTCTACAAAAGAAGCAATGTTGAACAAGGACTTCCGTCAAGCAATCAACTTTGCCTTCAACCGTCATTCTTATGCTGCCCAGCTCAACGGTGAAGATGGTGCGGACAAGATCATTCGTAATAGCTTAGTACCAGATAACTTTGTACAATCTGGTGGTAAAAACTTTGGTGATATCGCTCAAAAAGAATTGGTCAACTATGGAGACCAATGGAAAGGTGTTGAGCTCATTGACGGAAAAGATACCATCTACAATCCTGACAAAGCCAAAGCTTCATTTGAAAAAGCTAAGAAAGAATTGGAAGCAAAAGGTGTAACCTTCCCAATTCACTTGGATGTTCCAGTTGAGCAAACAGATACAATTGCTGTTCAACAAAGCAATTCCTTTAAACAATCAATCGAATCAACTCTTGGTTCTGAAAATGTCGTGATCGACGTCCTTCAGATGACAGACAATGAAAAGGAAAGCATTACATCTCAAGCACGTGTTCCTGCTCAAAAAGACTATGACTTGAACAGTACTGGATGGGCTCCAAGCTACCAAGATCCAGCAAGTTATCTCAATATCATGGATCCTAAGACCGGTTCTGCTATGAAACACCTTGGTATCACTAAAGGGAAAGACAAGGAAGTAGTAGCTCAACTAGGTTTGGACGAATATAAGAAACTCTTGGATGATGCAGTTTCTGAGACAAGCGACTTGGACAAGAGATATGAAAAATATGCTAAAGCTCAAGCGTGGCTCACTGATAGTTCTCTCTTGATGCCAACAGCTTCATCAGGTGGTTCACCAGTTGTCAGCAACATTGTTCCTTTCTCTAAACCATACTCACAAGTTGGTATTAAGGGTGATCCATACATCTTCAAGGGGATGAAATTGCAAAAAGAGATTGTATCTGCTAAAGAATATCAAGCAGCTCTTGAAAAATGGCAAAAAGAAAAATTGGAATCAAACAATAAATACCAAAAAGAATTAGAAAGTCATGTCAAATAAAACAGACTAGTACTTTTGGAATAAAGGGGCCTATATGGAATGGATTAAACTAATAGGGATAGTTATCATTGTGGTTGGTTTTATCTATAAATTAGATACCATTGCAACGGTAGTCTTAGCTAGTTTAGTTACAGCTCTAGTTTCTGGAGTTTCTCTTGTTGAGTTCTTGGAAATTTTGGGAAAAGAATTTAGTAATCAACGAGTTCTGACGATTTTTATGGTAACCTTGCCACTAGTAGGTTTATCTGAAACTTTTGGCCTCAAGCAACGTTCGATTGACTTGATTCAAAAGATAAAGGGACTAACAGTTGGAAGTTTTTATACAGTGTATTTCTTTTTTCGGGAACTCGATGGTTTCTTTGCCATTCGTTTAGGAGGACATCCGCAGTTTGTAAGGCCTTTGGTTCAACCCATGGGACAAGCAGCAGCAGAGTCTCAATTAGGTAGAAAATTAACGGAGCAGGAGAGCGAAGCGCTAAAAGCGCGTGCAGCAGCAAATGATAATTTTGCAAATTTCTTTGCTCAGAACACTTTCGTTGGTGCAGGCGGTGTCCTCTTGATAGGGGGCACACTGGACCAATTAGGTTACGAAAGTAATTATGCAGGAATTGCTTCAGCTTCGCTTATAGTTGCAGGAATTGCCCTATTTATAGTTGGGATTTACAATTACCTGTTTGATAGAAAACTGCTAGCAAATAAGGTTAGTAAAGGGAAAGAAGAATGACCAATCTAGCAAGACAGTTATTAGAGTTGACCTATATTGTGATTGGTTGTCAATTCCTTCATACAGCTTATTGTAGCTATAAAGATAAAACAAACCCAGTTCGCTTTGGAACGGCTGGGTTTTGGGCTTTATTGGGCATCAGTTTTATCGGTGGTTCCTATCTACCTTCTGTCTGTATTGGAGTTATCGTAGTGCTATTAGCCCTGCTAACTCTCTTTAAACAGGTTCGTATCGGCACCTTACCGTCTCTGGATGAAGTCAAGGCAAATATTGAAGCTAAACAACTAAAGAATAAAATTTTTATTCCAGTCATGTTAATGGCTTTGATTGCTTTGGTATTAGCAAAAATGATCCCTGAGTTTAGTAAGATTGCTATCAGTCTTGCTGCATTTTTCGCAACCATCTCTCTTTTATTGATTACTAAGAGTTCTCCTAGAAGTTTGTTAGCAGAAAACAATCGCATGGTGCAACAAGTTTCAACCAGTGGGATTGTGCCTCAACTTTTAGGTGCTTTAGGGGCAATATTTACCGTAGCAGGAGTTGGAGACCTGATTTCTCACTTGATAAGTGGTTTAGTTCCATCGGGCAGTCGTTTTATGGGTGTGGTAGCTTATGTCCTTGGGATGGTTCTATTCTCCATGATAATGGGTAATGCCTTTGCTGCCTTTACTGTTATTACTGCTGGAATTGGAGTTCCTTTTGTATTTGCCTTGGGAGCTGATCCAATCGTAGCCGCTGCTCTAGCAATGACAGCAGGTTGCTGTGGAACCTTATTAACTCCAATGGCTGCTAACTTTAATGCTTTACCGGCAGCTCTCCTGGATATGAAAGATCCAAATGGGGTTATCAAAGCTCAAGTAGGAGTGGCTGTTATCATGATCATCCTACATATATTTTTGATGTACTTTTTGGCATTTTAGCAAAGGAAATAAAATGAAAATATTAGTAACAGGTTTTGATCCTTTTGGTGGTGAAAAGGTTAATCCAGCTCTGGAAGCTGTTAAATTATTACCGAAAGAGATTCATGGAGCTGAAATTCATTGGGTAGAAATCCCAACGGTCTTTTATCGATCAGCAGAGGTTTTAGAAGCAGAAATTGTCCGCTTTCAGCCAGATGCGGTGCTTTGCATCGGACAAGCAGGAGGAAGAGCGAGTTTAACTCCTGAGAGAGTCGCTATCAATCAAGATGATGCTAGAATTCCAGATAACCAAGGAAATCAGCCGATAGACACACCTATTCGACTAGATGGAGAAGCTGCCTATTTTAGCACACTCCCTATCAAAGCAATGGTACAAGCCATAAAAGAGGAAGGGCTACCAGCTACAGTTTCCAATACAGCGGGAACCTTTGTTTGTAATCATCTGATGTATCAGGCTCTCTATTTAGCGGATAAGAAATTTCCCGATATGAGAGCAGGTTTTATGCATATTCCTTATATGACAGAACAGGTGATCAATAAACCTAATACAGCATCTATGAATTTAACTGATATCGTCAGAGGTATCGAAGTTGCGATTGGTGCTATCGTAGATTATAAAGATAAGGACATAAAATTAGTGGGTGGTACAACCCACTAACGATGAGTCTTCACTAGATTAAAAAATTAGATTTTGTCACAAAAACTCTTTATCAAGGTTGTCTTGATAAAGAGTTTTTTCTTGCCAGTTTTTTAAATTTCTTGTACAATAGGAAGAGTGAAAAGAGGTATCGTATGAGTAAAAAAGATAAAAAAATTGAAATTCAATTAACAGACGCAACTGTTTTAGTTGGTAAAGAAAAGTATGAAGGGTATACTTTAACGATTGGTAAAAAGGTTATTGGTGAAATTGCTGAACTAGATAATCAATTTGCGATCATAAAGAATGGAAATGTCGATAGTTTTTATAAAAAACTTGAAAAAGCTGTGGAAATTTTGATTGAAAACTATAATTTAGCAAAATAAAGCTTGTTTTTTGTAAATTTTCATGATATAATAGTTTTTGTTGAACATTGGAGAGATAGCGAAGAGGCTAAACGCGGCGGACTGTAAATCCGCTCCTTCGGGTTCGGGGGTTCGAATCCCTCTCTCTCCATTTCACTTTTGGGGTATAGCCAAGCGGTAAGGCAAGGGACTTTGACTCCCTCATGCGTTGGTTCGAATCCAGCTACCCCAGTTCTTAGGTAATAAATTCAAGGATAAAAAGAAAAATATCTTAGGGTATTTTATTTTTATAATTGAAGGACGTGAACGATATAACATGTCTTTGCGGGTGCTTAGGAAAAAATTATAAGTATGTCAAGTTTAAGAAAAACTTGATTGTTGGAGGATTTTTTAGATGAACGAATTTGAAGATTTGCTAAATAGCGTTAGCCAAGTTGAGCCAGGTGATGTTGTTAGTGCTGAAGTATTGACAGTTGATGCTACTCAAGCTAACGTTGCAATCTCTGGAACTGGTGTTGAAGGTGTCTTGACTCTTCGCGAATTGACAAACGATCGCGATGCAGATATCAATGACTTTGTAAAAGTAGGTGAAGTATTGGATGTTCTTGTACTTCGTCAAGTAGTTGGTAAAGATACTGATACAGTAACATACCTTGTATCTAAAAAACGCCTTGAAGCTCGCAAAGCATGGGACAAACTTGTAGGACGCGAAGAAGAAGTTGTTACAGTTAAAGGAACTCGCGCTGTTAAGGGTGGACTTTCAGTAGAATTTGAAGGTGTACGTGGATTTATCCCAGCTTCAATGTTGGATACTCGTTTTGTACGTAACACTGAGCGTTTTGTAGGTCAAGAGTTTGATGCTAAAATCAAAGAAGTTGATCCTAAAGAAAACCGCTTCATCCTTTCACGTCGTGAAGTTGTAGAAGCAGCAACTGCAGCAGCTCGTGCTGAAGTATTCGGTAAATTGGCTGTTGGTGATGTTGTAACTGGTAAAGTTGCACGTATCACAAGCTTCGGTGCTTTCATCGACCTTGGTGGTGTTGACGGATTGGTTCACTTGACTGAATTGTCACACGAACGTAACGTTTCACCAAAATCAGTTGTAACTGTTGGTGAAGAAGTTGAAGTGAAAATCCTTGATCTTAACGAAGAAGAAGGACGTGTATCACTTTCACTTAAAGCTACAACACCTGGACCATGGGATGGCGTTGAGCAAAAATTGGCTAAAGGTGATGTTGTAGAAGGTACAGTTAAACGTTTGACTGACTTCGGTGCATTTGTTGAAGTATTGCCAGGTATCGATGGACTTGTTCACGTATCACAAATTTCACACAAACGTATTGAAAATCCAAAAGAAGCTCTTAAAGTTGGTCAAGAAGTTACTGTTAAAGTTCTTGAAGTTAACGCTGATGCAGAACGCGTTTCACTTTCTATCAAAGCTCTTGAAGAACGTCCAGCTCAAGAAGAAGGACAAAAAGAAGAAAAACGCGCTCCACGTCCACGTCGTCCAAAACGTCAAGAAAAACGTGATTTTGAACTTCCTGAAACTCAAACAGGATTCTCAATGGCTGACTTGTTCGGAGACATCGAACTTTAATCCATTCGAATTTGAATAAAATCCTTTGTTTTTAAAACAAGGGATTTTTCTTTTTTCTACTAGCATTTTTTGATATAATGGTTTTATGTTATATTCAGAAAAAGAATTACTTTATCAAACAATAAATGAACAGCTCTCTTATCTTTTAGAAGGAGAGCCCAATGTGTTGGCTAATCTATCAAATGCCAGTGCTCTGCTAAAAACAAGCTTTCCCAATACTGTTTTTGCAGGTTTCTATCTATTTGATGGGAATGAACTGATCTTGGGACCCTTTCAAGGTGGAGTTTCATGTGTACGAATCGCTCTTGGAAAAGGTGTTTGTGGCGAATCGGCAGCTAGTCGTCAAACAGTTATTGTTGGTGATGTAAAAACCTATCCAAACTATATTTCTTGCGATAGTAGTGCTCGTAGTGAAATTGTTGTGCCGATGGTTAAAGAGGGACGTCTTTTGGGCGTTCTAGATTTAGATTCATCTCTTGTTGATGATTATGATGAGTTGGATCAGAAATATCTAGAAGAGTTTGTTGCTATTTTGTTAGAGAAAACCGAATGGAATTTTTCAATGTTTGAGGAGAAAGCGTAATGTATCAGGCCCTTTATCGAAAATATAGAAGTCAAACATTTTCACAGTTAGTAGGCCAGGAAATTGTTGCAAAAACTCTGAAACAAGCTGTAGAGCAGGAAAAGATCAGCCATGCTTATCTTTTTTCAGGGCCTCGTGGAACTGGAAAAACCAGCGTAGCCAAAATTTTTGCCAAGGCTATGAACTGCCCTAATCAAGAGGGAGGAGAACCTTGTAATAACTGTTATATCTGTCAGGCGGTGACAGACGGTAGCTTGGAAGACGTTATCGAAATGGACGCGGCCTCTAACAATGGGGTGGATGAAATTCGTGATATCCGTGATAAATCAACTTATGCTCCAAGTATAGCTCAGTATAAGGTCTATATCATTGATGAGGTTCATATGCTTTCAACAGGAGCCTTCAATGCCCTTTTGAAAACTCTCGAAGAACCCACTCCTAATGTTGTTTTTATCCTAGCAACGACAGAGCTTCATAAGATTCCTGCAACTATTTTGTCTCGTGTTCAACGCTTCGAGTTCAAATCTATTAGAACTCAGGATATTCGAGATCATATCTTCCATATTTTAGAAAAGGAAGGGATTACCTATGAAACTGAAGCTGTTGAGATTATCGCTCGTAGAGCAGAAGGTGGTATGCGGGATGCTTTGTCCATTTTAGACCAAGCATTGAGCTTGACTCAAGATGCTAGATTAACAACAGTTGTTTCTGAGGAAATTACCGGGACTATTAGTCTAAGTGCTTTGGATAATTATGTGGCTGCCTTGGCACAAAAAGATGTGACTCGTGCTTTGGAAAATCTTAATTTGATTTTTGATAACGGAAAAAGCATGACACGATTTGTAACGGATTTGTTGCAGTATCTAAGGGATATTTTGATTGTTCAAACTGGTGGGGAGAATACTCACCATAGTGATCTCTTTAAGGATAACCTAGATCTTTCACAGGCTGTTTTGTTTGAAATGATTGGAATTGCGACAAGTAGTTTAGCTGATATCAAGGCTAGCTTACAGCCTAAGATTTATGCTGAAATGATGACCATTCGTTTGGCAGAGATAGATTCAAAACCAACATTATCAGATGATACAAGTGGAGAATTAGCCTCACTTAGAGAAGAAGTTGCGCGATTGAAACAGGCTCTGGCAAATGTTAACATGAGTCCTAAGCAGACTACACCAACACCGAGTCGTCCAGTTAACAGCAAGTCAGTTTATCGCGTAGATCGTAATAAGGTTCAGTCTATTCTTCAAGAAGCTGTTGAAAATCCTGATTTAGCCCGTCAAAATCTAATCCGTCTTCAAAATGCTTGGGGTGAAGTTATTGAAAGTTTGTCAGGTCCTGATAAGGCACTTTTAGTTGGTTCTCAACCTGTTGCGGCTAATGAACATCATGCCATTCTTGCATTTGAGTCTAACTTCAATGCTGGTCAGACCATGAAACGTGATAATCTCAACACCATGTTTGGTAATATCCTAAGTCAAGCAGCGGGATTTTCACCAGAGATTCTTGCTATATCTATGGACGAGTGGAAAGAAGTCAGAGCAGACTTCTCTGCTAAAGCTAAATCGTCTCAAGGTCAACCCGTTAAGGAAGAAGTGGAGGAATCTGTCCTTCCTCAAGGATTTGAATTTCTAGCGAATAAAGTGACCATAGCAGAAGATTAAAAGGATTTTTGTGACATAATACGATGAACAGACAACAATTTATAATTATGGCCTTATTTACTGCTGCCGAGACTTATTTCTTTAATGAATCCATCATGGAGCAACGGTATATCGTGGCCTTACTTTGGGCTATTTTAATCCTAAGAAATTTTAGAGTCAGCTATATTATGGGTAAAATTGTCAACGCTATTGATGACCATTTTCGAGGAAAGAAGTAACCCTCAGCTTCTAGACAAAATTAAAGCCTTTTAGGCTTTTTTTTGTTATACTATTAAAGTATATTTATTGATATTTTATCGTTTTTTACTAGAAAACTAAGGACAATTTTCTAGCGAAAATGGTAAAACGGATTGAAAAGAAAGGAATTATCATGTCAGTATTAGAGATCAAAGATCTTCACGTTGAAATCGAAGGAAAAGAAATTTTAAAAGGGGTTAACCTGACTCTTAAAACAGGAGAAATTGCAGCTATCATGGGCCCAAATGGTACCGGTAAGTCTACTCTCTCAGCTGCTATTATGGGAAACCCAAACTATGAAGTCACTAAAGGTGAAGTCTTGTTTGACGGTGTAAATATCCTTGAGTTGGAAGTGGATGAGCGTGCGCGTATGGGACTTTTCCTTGCTATGCAATACCCATCAGAAATTCCAGGAATTACCAATGCAGAATTCCTTCGTGCAGCTATGAATGCTGGTAAAGAAGATGATGAGAAAATTTCAGTGCGTGAGTTTATCACTAAGCTAGACGAAAAAATGGAATTGCTCAACATGAAAGAAGAAATGGCAGAGCGTTACCTCAATGAAGGTTTCTCTGGTGGTGAGAAAAAACGTAACGAAATTCTTCAACTTTTGATGTTGGAACCAACTTTTGCCCTCTTGGATGAGATTGACTCAGGTCTTGATATTGATGCTCTTAAAGTTGTCTCTAAAGGTGTTAATGCTATGCGTGGTGAAGGTTTTGGTGCTATGATCATTACTCACTACCAACGTCTCTTGAACTATATCACGCCAGATGTAGTACACGTTATGATGGAAGGTCGTGTTGTTCTTTCTGGTGGTCCAGAATTGGCTGCACGTTTGGAACGTGAAGGATACGCAAAATTAGCTGAAGAACTTGGCTATGACTACAAGGAAGAATTGTAATTCCCTCGTATCTTTTAGGAGAAGTAAATGACTAAAGAAACTATTAAACTTTTTTCAGAAATGCACGCTGAACCAAGCTGGTTGGCTGACCTCCGTCAAAAAGCTTTTGACAAGATTGAAAGTTTAGAATTACCAGTTATTGAGCGTGTTAAATTTCACCGTTGGAATCTGGGTGATGGAACTATTACAGAAAGTGAGCCATCAGCAAATGTTCCTGACTTCACAGCTCTAGATAATCACTTGAAGTTGGTGCAAGTAGGAACTCAAACTGTTTTTGAACAAACTCCAGCTGAGTTGGCTGAACAAGGAGTGGTTTTTACAGACTTCCACTCAGCTCTTGAAGAAATTCCGGAACTCGTAGAAGAATTCTTCATGTCATCAGTTAAATACGACGATGACAAGTTGGCAGCTTATCACACTGCTTACTTTAACAGTGGTGCTGTTCTCTACATTCCTGATAACGTAGAAATCACAGAACCAATTGAGGGTATTTTCTACCAAGACAGCGATAGCGATGTGCCATTTAACAAGCATATCCTCATTATCGTTGGTAAGAACAGTAAGATTAGCTACCTTGAGCGTCTGGAGTCACGTGGAGAAGGTAGTGCTAAGGCCACTGCCAACATCACAGTAGAAGTCATTGCACGTTCAGGCGCACAAGTGAAGTTTGCAGCGATTGACCGTCTAGGCGAAAATGTTACAGCCTACATTAGCCGCCGTGGTAAATTGGGCAACGATGCAAGTATTGACTGGGCTATCGGTGTCATGAACGAAGGAAATGTTGTTGCAGACTTTGATAGTGATTTGATTGGAAATGGTAGCCATGCAGACCTTAAGGTTGTTGCTCTATCAAGTGGTCGTCAAGTGCAAGGAATTGATACCCGAGTGACTAACTATGGTTGCAACTCTATCGGTAATATCCTTCAACATGGGGTTATTCTTGAAAAAGCAACCTTGACCTTCAACGGTATTGGGCACATCATTAAGGGTGCTAAGGGAGCAGATGCCCAACAAGAGAGCCGTGTTCTCATGCTTTCAGACCAAGCTCGTTCAGATGCTAATCCAATTCTATTGATTGATGAAAATGATGTTACTGCGGGTCACGCGGCTTCTATCGGACAAGTTGATCCAGAAGACATGTACTACCTCATGAGCCGTGGCTTGGATAAGGCAACTGCAGAACGTTTAGTTGTTCGTGGTTTCCTTGGATCTGTTATCGTTGAGATTCCAGTCAAGGAAGTTCGTGATGAAATGATTGCAACGATCGAAGAAAAATTGTCAAAACGCTAAGGGGAAGCCTATGTTAGATGTAGAAGTGATTCGTAAGGATTTTCCAATTTTAGACCAGATCGTCAATGATGAGCCTTTGGTCTATCTGGACAATGCTGCGACGACACAAAAACCATTAGCAGTTCTGGAAGCCATTAATCACTACTATGAGCAGGACAATGCCAATGTTCACCGTGGAGTTCACACTTTGGCAGAACGAGCGACAGCATCCTATGAAGCTGCTCGTGAAACTATTCGTAAGTTCATCAATGCAGGTTCGACAAAGGAAGTTCTCTTTACCAGAGGTACCACAACTAGTCTCAACTGGGTAGCGCGCTTCGCTGAGGAGGTCTTGACTGAGGGGGATCAAGTTTTGATTTCTGTCATGGAACACCATTCCAACATCATTCCTTGGCAGGAAGCTTGTCGAAAGACCGGAGCTGAGCTTGTTTATGTCTATCTCAAGGACGGAGCTCTGGATATGGATGACCTGCGGGCTAAATTGACGGACAAGGTTAAGTTTGTCTCGTTAGCTCATGCTTCCAATGTTCTTGGAGTGGTCAATCCTATCAAAGAAATCACTCAAATGGCTCATGAAGTTGGAGCTATTATGGTGGTGGATGGTGCTCAGTCTACACCGCATATGAAGATTGATGTCCAGAACTTGGATGTAGATTTCTTTGCTTTCTCAGGTCACAAGATGGCTGGTCCGACAGGCATCGGTGTTCTTTATGGCAAAGAAAAGTATCTGGAGCAAATGTCACCAGTTGAATTTGGTGGCGAGATGATTGATTTCGTTTATGAACAATCTGCAAGCTGGAAGGAATTGCCTTGGAAATTCGAGGCTGGAACTCCTAACATGGCAGGTGCAATTGGACTTGCTGCTGCAGTAGATTATCTTGAAAATCTTGGTATGGCAGCCATTGAAGCTCATGAACAGGAATTGATTGCATATGTCTTTCCAAAATTGCAGGCAATTGAGGGATTGACCATATACGGTTCGCAAGATTTGGCCCAACGTTCAGGTGTTATTGCCTTTAACCTAGGTGATCTTCACCCTCACGACCTCGCTACAGCTCTGGATTATGAAGGAGTAGCAGTTCGGGCCGGACACCATTGCGCTCAACCTTTGCTCCAGTATTTGGATGTTTCAGCAACAGCTCGTGCAAGTTTTTATATCTACAATACCAAGGCAGATTGTGATAAGTTAGTAGATGCCTTACTAAAGACAAAGGAGTTTTTCAATGGCACTTTCTAAACTAGATAGCCTTTATATGGCAGTGGTAGCGGACCATTCGAAAAATCCCCATCACCAAGGGAAGCTAGAAGATGCTGAGCAAATCAGTCTTAACAATCCAACCTGTGGTGATGTGATTAATCTTTCTGTTAAGTTTGATGCAGATGATCGTTTGGAAGATATCGCTTTTCTAAACTCTGGTTGTACCATTTCAACTGCCTCTGCTAGTATGATGACAGATGCAGTCTTAGGAAAGACCAAGCAAGAAATCCTAGAGCTTGCAACCATCTTTTCTGAAATGGTTCAAGGACAAAAAGATGACCGCCAAGACCAACTTGGAGATGCAGCTTTCTTATCAGGAGTTTCCAAGTTTCCTCAACGAATCAAATGCGCAACCCTAGCTTGGAACGCCCTTAAGAAAACAATTGAAAATCAAGATAATAAATAAGACAAGCTTTCTTTGTCTTATAAATCATAGAAATAAAGAATGAAAGAAAGGATATTATGGCTGAAGAAAGAGTAGAACCAAAACCAATTGACCTTGGTGAATATAAATTTGGTTTTCATGACGATGTAGAGCCTGTCCTATCGACAGGAAAAGGATTGAATGAAGATGTCATTCGTGAACTATCAGCTGCTAAGGGTGAACCTGAGTGGATGTTAGAATTCCGTTTGAAATCTTATGAAACCTTCAAAAAAATGCCCATGCAAACATGGGGAGCAGACTTATCAGAGATTGACTTTGATGACTTGATCTACTACCAAAAACCATCTGATAAACCTGCCCGTTCTTGGGATGAAGTTCCAGAAAAAATCAAAGAAACCTTTGAACGTATCGGGATTCCTGAAGCTGAGCGTGCTTATCTTGCTGGAGCTTCTGCCCAGTATGAGTCAGAAGTGGTTTACCACAACATGAAGGAAGAATTCCAGAAATTGGGTATTATCTTTACTGATACAGATTCTGCCCTCAAGGAATACCCAGACTTGTTTAAACAATACTTTGCTAAGTTAGTACCGCCGACTGATAACAAGTTGGCAGCCCTCAACTCAGCAGTATGGTCAGGTGGAACCTTTATCTACGTTCCAAAAGGTGTGAAAGTGGATATTCCACTTCAAACTTATTTCCGTATTAACAACGAAAACACTGGTCAGTTTGAACGTACCTTGATTATCGTTGATGAGGGAGCAAGTGTCCACTATGTAGAAGGATGTACAGCGCCAACTTATTCAAGTAACAGTTTGCATGCTGCCATTGTAGAAATCTTTGCTTTGGACGGAGCTTACATGCGTTATACAACCATCCAAAACTGGTCTGATAACGTTTATAACTTGGTAACCAAACGTGCTAAGGCTTTGAAAGATGCGACAGTTGAGTGGATTGATGGAAACTTGGGTGCCAAAACAACCATGAAATATCCGTCTGTTTACCTAGATGGAGAAGGAGCACGTGGTACCATGCTTTCGATTGCCTTTGCTAATGCAGGGCAACACCAAGATACTGGTGCTAAGATGATCCACAATGCTCCACATACAAGCTCGTCTATCGTATCTAAATCCATCGCTAAAGGCGGAGGAAAGGTTGACTACCGTGGACAAGTGACCTTTAATAAGAACTCTAAGAAATCTGTTTCTCACATCGAGTGTGATACCATTATCATGGATGACTTGTCAGCATCAGATACTATTCCGTTTAATGAGATCCACAACTCACAAGTAGCTTTGGAGCACGAAGCCAAAGTATCTAAGATTTCAGAAGAACAACTCTATTATCTCATGAGTCGTGGTTTGTCAGAATCTGAAGCAACTGAAATGATCGTCATGGGATTTGTCGAACCCTTCACTAAAGAACTTCCAATGGAATACGCAGTTGAGCTCAACCGCTTGATTAGTTACGAAATGGAAGGATCTGTCGGATAAACATTATATATAAAAACTGAACAAATATGAATTTGTTCAGTTTTTTGATGAAAAATGCTAATAAATATTCACAAAAATCCTTATATATGATAAAATAATACAATCTTATAAATTGGGAGATGAATGATGAATATTTTTAGAACCAAAGACGTTAGTCTAGGTAAAACAGAAATGCATCGCCATTTAAAACTATGGGACTTAATTCTCTTGGGAATTGGTGCTATGGTGGGAACAGGTATCTTTACCATTACAGGGACTGCTGCAGCAACATTAGCAGGACCTGCCCTTGTGGTATCGATTGTAATTTCTGCTATCTGCGTGTCCTTATCTGCACTCTTTTTTGCAGAATTTGCTTCTCGTGTTCCTGCAACGGGTGGAGCATATAGTTATTTATATGCAATTTTAGGAGAATTTCCAGCCTGGATTGCAGGTTGGCTGACTATCATGGAATTTATGACAGCTGTTTCTGGTGTCGCTTCAGGTTGGGCGGCCTATTTTAAAGGTTTGCTTAGCCATTATGGAATTTCCTTGCCACAAGCCTTAAATGGAACTTTTAATCCTGAACATGGTACTTATATTGATTTTTTACCAATTTTAGTAATTCTACTTGTTACAGGCGTTGTACTTTTAAATTCGAAAGCAGCTCTTCGTTTTAATTCTATTCTTGTTGTTTTAAAATTTTCTGCTCTTGCCTTATTTATTCTAGTTGGTATTTGGTACATTAAACCTGAAAATTGGTCAGATTTTGCACCATTTGGTTTTGGTCAAATTTATGGTGGAAGCACTGGAATTATGGCAGGTGCTTCACTGATGTTCTTTGGATTCTTAGGGTTTGAGTCCATTTCTATGGCAGTTGACGAAATTCAAAGTCCACAAAAGAATATTCCACGTGGGATTGTTTTATCCTTAACCATTGTAACCATTCTGTATGCCTTGGTTACCTTGATATTGACAGGTATCGTTCATTATAGCAAGCTCAATGTTGATGATGCAGTGGCTTTTGCTCTGAGAAGTATCGGTATTGGTTGGGCAGCTAATTATGTTTCACTCGTTGCAATTTTTACTTTGATTACGGTATGTATTTCCATGACTTACGCCTTGTCTCGAATGATTTATAGTTTGGCACGTGATGGGCTCATGCCTCAGAGTTTCAAACAAGTGACTAAGACCAGTCGTGTCCCTAAGAATGCGACCATTTTAACAGGTGTTGTTTCAGCGATTGCAGCGGGAATTTTCCCACTGGCAAGTATCGCAGCCTTTCTCAATATCTGCACCTTAGCCTATCTTATTCTCCTAGCCTATGGGATTATCAAACTGAGAAAAGATAAGGGTATGCCCAAAGAGGGAGAATTTAAAACTCCCCTGGTACCTTTTTTACCAATCTTGTCTATTCTGATTTGCCTTTCATTTATGCTTCAATATACCCTTGAAACATGGATGGCATTTGGACTAGCTTTATTAATAGGAGTTATTATTTACTTTGTTTATGGATATAACCATTCGACTGTAGCTAAAAATGAATAAAGAAAAAAATCGCGAAATTCGCGATTTTTCGATTTTTTATAACTTCTCGTTAACAAAACGAACGAAGCGATTCCACCAAACTTTTAAGAAGAAGGCTTTTTCGACATTTTTTTCTGCGACCATCTCAAAACTAGGTTTGTCAGTTGTAATGTATCCTTGACCAACTAGATCCTTGTCTTCATAAGTCAAATGTCCAACGACAGTTCCTGCCTCTAGTGGAGCAGTGTGTTCAGTCGTGTCCGCTGTGTAAGTAATAGTTGATTGTGTACGACTACCCAGACGTTGTACGATTTTGATATCTTCTTTGGCGACAGCTGTAACTGTATCTTCCTTCCCATCTAATACAGGCGATTTACTATCTTCATAACTTTCTCCTTGTTTGACGATTGTCTGAAGAGCAAAGTTTGATGAGATGTAATCTAAAATAGAAGAAGTAGCTGTAAAGCGTGCATATGGATTGGTATCTTGGTTGTCAGCGTTTAAGACAACAGTGATAATACGCATTCCTTTTTCTACAGTCGTACCTACAAAGGATGCTCCAGCTTTATCAGTCGTACCAGTTTTAAGTCCATCAACACCACCACGATAGGCAGGCATTCCCTCCAACATATAGTTGGTAGAATGAATGGTCATCCCTGCAAAAGTAGAAGAAGGTTTCTTTGTGATTTCTAAAACTTGAGGATACTTGAGGATGAGATTGCGAGCAACGACAGCAACATCATAAGCGCTCAATTTGTTTTCATCATCTTTTTTAGATCCTGGATAGATATTATTTCCAAGAGTTTCATTGTTGAGCCCGGTTGTATTGACGAGTGTAGCGTCTTGGATCCCCCATTCTTGTAGTTTGGCCTTCATCATATCTACAAAGTCCTTCTCAGAACCGGCAATTTTTTCAGCTAAAGCGATAGCAGCACTGTTAGCGCTAGATACCAAAGTCGCTTCTAGTAACTCTTCGACAGTGTAATTTCTAGCTTCCATAGGAACATTACTTGCCGCAGAATTAGTTGTCAACTGGTAGGGGTAATCAGAAATTTCTACAGGAGTAGAAAGAGAGATTTTCCCCTGTTCCAAGGCTTCATAAACGAGATATACGGTAAGCAATTTGCTAATAGAAGCAATTTCAACAGGTTGAGTAGCATCCTTTTCGTATAATATCTTACCGCTATTAGCTTCAACAGCAATGGCATGTTTTGCTGCTACATCAAAATCTTGGGCAGCAACAGTTGTTGCTGAAGCAAATGAAAAGAGGGTTAATAAGGTTAAAAATAATTTCTTCATAGTAACTTTATTCTATCACAAAGACAAAAGATATTCTTGTTTTTTTGATGAAAGTTATCAATCTTTTTTGAAATATGGTAAAATAGGAAAAAGAGGAGGTGGCTTATGTTTCGGAGAAATAAATTATTCTTCTGGACCACTGAGATATTATTAATAACCCTTATTTTCTACTTATGGAGAGAAATGGGTGCTATTATTACACCCTTTGTCAGTGTTGCAAATACAATCATGATTCCTTTTTTATTAGGAGGATTTTTGTATTACCTAACCAACCCAATTGTTATCTTTTTAGAGAAGGAATGCAAAATCAATCGCATCATTGGGATTTTGTTAACCCTTTGTGCCTTAATTTGTGCAATCGTACTTAGTTTTGTCTATCTGCTACCGATTTTGATTAATCAGTTGAGTAGCCTAATCTATTCGAGTCAAAACATTTATGGTCGTCTTCAAGATTTAGTCATTGAGTTATCAAAACATCCAGCCCTACAAAATCTAGATATCCAACAAACTATTCAGCAACTGAACCTCTCTTATGTTGATATTTTGCAAAATATCTTGAACAGTGTGACAAATAGTGTTGGAAGTGTTCTATCTGCACTCGTAAGCACTGTATTGATTATCATCATGACACCAGTTTTCTTGATTTACTTATTACTTGATGGGCATAAATTTTTACCCATGCTAGAAAGAACTATATTAAAACGAGATAAATTGAACATATCTGGTTTATTGACAAACCTAAATACAACTATTTCTCGTTACATTAGTGGAGTGTCTATAGATGCAGTTATTATTGGATGTTTAGCTTTTATCGGTTATAGTGTGATTGGTCTAAGATACGCCTTGGTCTTCGCCATTTTTTCTGGATTGGCTAATTTGATTCCGTATGTAGGACCAAGCATTGGCTTGATTCCAATGATCATCTCAAATCTCTTCACCGATCCTCATAAAATGATTATTGCTGTCATTTATATGTTGATTATTCAGCAAGTTGATGGGAATATTTTATATCCACGTATTGTGGGTGGGGTTATGAAGGTTCACCCTATTACTATTTTAGTCTTGCTTTTATTATCAAGTAATATTTATGGTGTGATTGGGATGATTGTTGCTGTTCCAACCTATTCCATTTTAAAAGAGATTGCTAAATTCTTAGCGCGACTGTATGAAAATCATAAGGAAGCACAAGAAGTTAAGAAACATCTATCAGAATAAAGATGTCGGGATAAAAAATCCCGACCTTTTTTTGATCATTGTATCTTTGGCGCTGTAGTTGATCAAACTTTTTATTGGTTTTAAACTCTCAAATCTCTTATGATGAAACTTTAATTTTTCTATACATAATTTTTTACAAACAACTGAATGATTGAAGTCTTTCGGGGCTGGAAATAGGAAATTAAGACTTGGGTTATCGATTTATGGTCTACCACCTTTTGCTAAAATAAGCCTATTTATAGATATTTTAAATAAATTGGTAGAGGAAGTAGAGCAAGAATAAGAATAATTCACAAAAACTTTGTAAAACACTTGCAATTTAGCTGAAATTTGATAAAATAGTAAGGAAAGTTAGACTGTATTGCCTACTGTCTATCTATAAAATATATTTTATTGGAGGCTTTTACTCAAATGGCAAAAGAAAAATACGATCGTAGTAAACCACACGTTAACATTGGTACTATCGGACACGTTGACCACGGTAAAACTACCCTAACTGCAGCTATCACAACTGTTTTGGCACGTCGCTTGCCTTCAGCAGTTAACCAACCTAAAGACTATGCGTCTATCGATGCTGCTCCAGAAGAACGCGAACGCGGTATCACAATCAACACTGCGCACGTTGAGTACGAAACTGAAAAACGTCACTACGCTCACATCGACGCTCCAGGACACGCGGACTACGTTAAAAACATGATCACTGGTGCCGCTCAAATGGACGGAGCTATCCTTGTAGTAGCTTCAACTGACGGACCAATGCCACAAACTCGTGAGCACATCCTTCTTTCACGTCAGGTTGGTGTTAAACACCTTATCGTCTTCATGAACAAGATCGACTTGGTTGACGACGAAGAATTGCTTGAATTGGTTGAAATGGAAATCCGTGACCTTCTTTCAGAATACGACTTCCCAGGTGACGATCTTCCAGTTATCCAAGGTTCAGCTCTTAAAGCTCTTGAAGGTGACTCTAAATACGAAGACATCATCATGGAATTGATGAACACTGTTGATGAGTACATTCCAGAACCAGAACGTGACACTGACAAACCATTGCTTCTTCCAGTCGAAGACGTATTCTCAATCACTGGACGTGGTACAGTTGCTTCAGGACGTATCGACCGTGGTACTGTTCGTGTCAACGACGAAATCGAAATCGTTGGTATCAAAGAAGAAACTAAAAAAGCAGTTGTTACTGGTGTTGAAATGTTCCGTAAACAACTTGACGAAGGTCTTGCAGGAGATAACGTAGGTGTCCTTCTTCGTGGTGTTCAACGTGACGAAATCGAACGTGGACAAGTTATCGCTAAACCAGGTTCAATCAACCCACACACTAAATTCAAAGGTGAAGTTTACATCCTTACTAAAGAAGAAGGTGGACGTCACACTCCATTCTTCAACAACTACCGTCCACAATTCTACTTCCGTACTACTGACGTTACAGGTTCAATCGAACTTCCAGCAGGTACTGAAATGGTAATGCCAGGTGATAACGTGACAATCGACGTTGAGTTGATCCACCCAATCGCCGTAGAACAAGGTACTACATTCTCTATCCGTGAGGGTGGACGTACTGTTGGTTCAGGTATGGTTACAGAAATCGAAGCTTAATTCGATTTAGTTCCCAGAAGAACAATTATTTAAGTCAGACACTAAAAGAATCTTGCTATGCAAGGTTCTTTTTTTGCGATCAAAAGTGAGAGAGTTCCTTTTTTACAATTTCATAAAATCATGGTAAAATGGTTGAATATTAAATTTGGAGAAAAATATGAAGTACAAGCGTATCGTATTTAAAGTGGGAACTTCATCGCTGACACATAAAGATGGAAGTTTATCTCGCAGTAAAGTAAAAGCTATCACACAACAGCTTGCAATGCTGCATGAAGCAGGTCATGAGCTGATTTTGGTGTCTTCTGGGGCTGTTGCAGCAGGTTTCGGAGCCTTAGGATTTAAAAAACGACCAACAAAGATTGCGGATAAGCAAGCTTCAGCAGCGGTTGGTCAAGGATTGCTTTTGGAAGAATATACAACCAATTTGCTCTTAAGACAGATTGTTTCAGCGCAAATCTTGCTAACCCAGGATGATTTTGTCGATAAGCGACGTTATAAAAATGCTCATCAAGCTTTGTCAGTCCTGCTTAATCGTGGTGCGATTCCTATTATCAATGAAAATGACAGTGTCGTTATTGATGAGCTCAAGGTCGGGGATAATGATACGCTCAGTGCTCAGGTAGCTGCAATGGTGCAGGCAGATCTTTTGGTCCTCTTAACAGATGTAGACGGTCTTTATACTGGTAATCCTAACTCGGATCCAAGAGCTAAACGTCTGGAGAGAATTGAGACCATCAATCGAGAAATTATAGATATGGCTGGTGGTGCTGGATCTTCAAATGGAACAGGTGGTATGTTGACGAAAATAAAAGCTGCTACCATTGCGACAGAGTCAGGAGTACCGGTTTATATCTGTTCTTCCTTGAAAGCTGATGCTATGATAGAGGCGGCAGAGAAGACCAAGGATGGTTCTTTCTTTGTTGCACAAGAAAAGGGACTTCGTACCCAGAAACAATGGCTAGCCTTTTATGCCAAAAGTCAGGGAGCAATTTGGGTTGATAAAGGGGCGGCAGAAGCCCTCTCTCAACATGGAAAGAGTCTCCTTTTATCAGGGGTTGTAGATGTTGAGAGCAATTTTTCTTATGGTGATATTGTAACGGTATTTGATAAGGAAACTGGAAAATCACTCGGAAAAGGTAGAGTGCAACTAGGTGCATCGGGGCTCAAAGATGTCCTTCGTTCTCAAAAAGCCAAGGGAGTCCTGATTCATCGTGATGACTGGATTTCTATCACTCCTGAAATCCAACTACTCTTTACAGAATTTTAGAGGTAAACTATGGTAAGTACACAAGAACAATTTGAACAGGTACAGGCAGTTAAAAAAACCATCAATACTGCTAGTGAAACAGTAAAAAACCAAGCCTTGATAGCTATGGCCGATCACTTATTGGCAGCTACTGAAGAGATTTTATCAGCTAATGCTCGTGATATGGAAGCGGCTAAGGGGAAAATCTCAGATGTTATGTTGGATCGTCTTTATTTGGATGCAGGGCGTATAGAAGCGATGGCAACAGGCATTCGTGATGTGGTTGCTTTACCAGATCCAATTGGTGAAGTCCTAGAAAGAAGTCAGCTTGAAAATGGTTTGGTCATTACTAAGAAGCGTGTGGCTATGGGTGTTATTGGCATTATCTATGAAAGTCGTCCAAATGTGACTTCTGATGCAGCTGCCCTTGCTCTCAAGAGTGGAAATGCGGTTGTCCTTCGGAGCGGTAAGGATGCCTACCAAACAGCTCATGCCATTGTCACAGCCTTGAAGAAGGGCTTGGAGACTACTACCATTCATCCAGACGTCATTCAATTAGTAGAAGATACTAGCCGTGAAAGTAGTTATGCCATGATGAAGGCTAAGGGTTATCTAGATCTTCTTATTCCTCGCGGAGGTACCGGGTTAATCAATGCTGTCGTTGAGAATGCTATTGTGCCAGTTATCGAAACAGGTACAGGGATTGTTCATGTCTACGTTGACAAGGACGCGGATGAAGACAAGGCACTGTCTATTATCAATAACGCTAAAACTAGTCGTCCTTCTGTCTGCAATGCCATGGAAGTGCTGCTTGTTCATGAAGACAAGGCGGCAAGCTTCCTTCCTCGTTTGGAGCAAGTTCTGGTTGCCGATCGAAAAGAAGCTGGACTTGAACCGATTCAATTGCGTCTAGATGAGAAAGCTAGTCAATATATTTCTGGACAAGCAGCAGTGGCTCAAGACTTTGATACTGAGTTTTTAGACTATATCTTAGCTGTTAAAGTAGTTTCTAGTCTTGAGGAAGCTGTAGAGCATATCGAAGCCCACAGCACCCATCATTCGGATGCGATTGTGACTGAAAATGCTGATGCTATAGCTTACTTTACAGGTCAAGTGGACTCGGCAGCGGTTTATGTCAATGCGTCGACTCGTTTCACAGATGGTGGCCAATTTGGTCTTGGTTGTGAAATGGGGATTTCAACTCAGAAATTGCATGCTCGTGGTCCAATGGGCTTGAAGGAATTGACCAGCTACAAATATGTGGTTACTGGTGACGGACAGATAAGGGAGTAAGAGATGAAGATTGGATTTATCGGCTTAGGAAATATGGGAGCTAGTTTGGCCAAGGCTGTTTTGCAGACCAAGACGGGTGCTCAGATTCTTCTTGCCAATCGTAGTCAAGTTAAGGTGGATGCTTTCATTGCAGACTTTGGTGGTCAGGCTTCTAGCAACGAAGAAATCTTTGCAGAAGCAGATGTGATTTTTCTTGGAGTGAAGCCAGCTCAATTCTCTGAACTGCTTACTCAATATCAGACCATCCTTGAAAAACGTGAAAGTCTTCTTTTGATTTCTATGGCAGCTGGATTGACTTTAGAAAAACTAGCTAGTCTTCTTCCAAATCAACACAGAATTATTCGCATCATGCCTAATACACCTGTTGCTATTGGGCAAGGAGTGATTAGCTATGCTTTGTCTGCAAATTGTAATCCAGAAGACAGTGAACTTTTTTGTCAACTTTTAGCCAGTGCAGGGCAGTTGGTTGAAATAAGTGATAGTTTAATAGATGCGGCAACAGGGCTTGCAGGTTGTGGTCCTGCCTTTGTCTATCTATTTATCGAAGCTTTGGCAGATGCAGGAGTTCAAACAGGATTACCAAGAGAAACGGCATTGAAAATGGCGGCTCAAACAGTAGTTGGTGCAGGTCAAATGGTCCTAGAAAGTCAACAACATCCTGGAGTCTTGAAAGACCAAGTTTGTAGCCCAGGTGGTTCGACCATTGCTGGTGTAGCAAGTCTAGAAGAGCATGCTTTTAGAGGAACCGTTATGGATGCTGTCAATCAAGCCTACAAAAAAACTCAAGAATTAGGCAAATAAGAGGTGAGCATTAAAACTCACTCTCTTTTTTTCTTACAAAGTAGAAAATGAAAAAAGCTTTTCACAAATCCCCATTTTTTTGATAGAATAGAAGAGAGAAAAATAGAAATGAGTCAGACATGTCAAAAGGATTTTTAGTCTCTCTTGAGGGACCAGAGGGAGCAGGAAAAACAAGCGTTCTTGAAGCCCTAATCCCTGTATTAGAGGATAGGGGAGTAGAAGTTTTAACAACGCGCGAACCAGGTGGGGTCTTAATTGGAGAAAAAATTCGCGAAGTTATCCTAGATCCTAGTCATACTGAAATGGATCCTAAGACTGAGCTTCTCCTCTATATTGCTAGTCGTCGACAACACTTGGTGGAAAAGGTCTTACCAGCACTTGCAGCTGGAAAACTGGTTATCATGGATCGCTTTATCGATAGTTCTGTTGCTTATCAGGGCTTTGGGCGTGGTTTAGATATCGATGCCATTGATTGGCTTAATCAGTTTGCGACAGATGGACTAAAACCTGATTTGACTCTTTATTTTGACATTGAGGTCGAAGAGGGACTGGCACGTATTGCTGCCAACAGTAATCGGGAAGTCAATCGTTTGGACATGGAAGGTCTGGATCTACACCGAAAAGTTCGTCAAGGTTACCTTTCTCTTATTGAAAGAGAAGGAAATCGCATCGAAAAAATCGATGCTAGCCTACCACTTGATCAAGTGATTGAAAATACGCAACAGCTACTTTTTGATAGGATGGGATTAAGGAGATGAAGCAAGAGCAATTAAGAGCTTGTCAACCTCTACAATTTGAACGTTTTGTCCATATCTTGGAGCAAGGGCAGCTCAATCACGCCTATCTCTTTTCAGGTAATTTTGGAAGTTTAGAGATGGCCCTTTTCTTGTCTAAAAGTCTCTTTTGTAGTGAAAAAACTGGTATTTTTCCTTGTGAAAAATGTCGGAATTGTAAATTGATTGAGCAGGAAGAGTTTCCTGATGTGACCATAATTAAACCTCTGAATCAAGTCATTAAGACGGAGCGTATTCGAGAATTAGTTGGTCAATTTTCCCAGTCTGGTATTGAAAATCAACGTCAGGTCTTTATTATCGAGCAAGCAGAAAAAATGCATGTGAATGCTGCAAATTCTCTTTTAAAGGTTATTGAAGAACCACAGAGCGAAATCTACATATTCTTTTTGACTGATGATGAAGAACAGATGTTACCAACGATTCGAAGTCGGACACAGATTTTCCAATTTAAGAAGCAAATCTCTACTTTAATGTCACAGCTTGAAGAGGCTGGTTTAGTAAAAAATAAAGCTAAGCTATTGGCTCAGTTTAGTCAATCGCAGGCAGAGGCTGATAAGCTTGTCCATCAAGCAGGATTTTGGACACTAGTAGATGAAAGTGAACGCCTCTTTTCTTGGCTTTTAGCCCATAAAAAAGAATCTTACTTGCAAGTTGCAAAATTAACGAGTTTGGCTGATGATAAAGAAAAGCAAGATCAGGTGCTCAGAATTTTAGAGGTACTAGCTGGTCAAGAGATTCTCAATGTTTCAGCTCGAAATATTTTGCAAAATCTCGTCCAAACTCGAAAAATGTGGCGGGCCAATGTTAGCTTTCAAAACGCTTTGGAATACCTCGTTTTACAAAAAAATTTAAAGTAAAGATAGATTATAGAAAGGGCTGTAATGAATAAAAAAGAATTATTTGATGCTTTAGATGACTTTTCACAGCAATTGTTGGTAACCTTGGCAGACGTCGAAGCCATCAAAAAAAATCTCAAGAGTCTGGTAGAGGAAAATACAGCTCTTCGTTTAGAAAATGATAAACTGAGAGAACGTTTGGGAGAGGTTGAGGAGACAGCTCCAGCCAAAACGAAACATGTAAGGGAAAATGTCCGTCGCATTTATGAGGACGGTTTTCATGTTTGCCGTGACTTTTATGGTCAACGTCGAGAGCAAGATGCGGAATGCATGTTTTGTGATGAATTGTTATTTAGGGAGTAAGTATGCAGATTCAAAAGAGTTTTAAGGGACATACTCCCTATGGTAAGCTTTATCTAGTCGCAACGCCAATTGGTAATCTAGATGATATGACTTTTCGCGCCATTCATACCTTGAAAGAGGTCGACTGGATCGCGGCAGAAGATACTCGTAATACTGGACTTTTGCTCAAGCATTTTGAGATCTCAACCAAGCAAATTAGTTTTCACGAACATAACGCCAAGGAAAAAATTCCTGATTTGATTGGTTTGTTGAAACAAGGTCAAAATCTTGCCCAAGTATCTGATGCAGGGATGCCTAGTATTTCTGACCCGGGGCATGATTTGGTCAAGGCTGCCATTGAAGAAGATATCGCAGTTGTCACAGTTCCAGGAGCTAGTGCAGGGATTTCTGCCTTGATTGCCAGTGGCTTGGCACCACAACCCCACATCTTTTATGGTTTTCTACCACGAAAGTCAGGTCAGCAAAAGCAATTTTTCGAAGCAAAAAAAGCTTATCCAGAAACTCAGATTTTCTATGAATCACCTCACCGTGTGGCGGATACGCTAGAAAATATGCTAGAAGTCTATGGTGATCGCTCGGTGGTTTTGGTCAGAGAATTGACCAAAATCTTTGAAGAATATCAGCGTGGAACTATTACTGAGTTATTAGAAAGTATTTCTGAAACACCACTTAAGGGCGAGTGTCTTCTGATTGTGGAAGGTGCTAGTCAAGAAGTAGAAGATAAGGATGAAGAGGATTTATTTTCTGAGATACAGGACCGCATTCATCAAGGTATGAAGAAAAATCAGGCCATTAAGGAAGTTGCAAAGATTTACCAATGGAACAAAAGCCAGCTCTACGCTGCTTATCACGAATGGGAAGACAATCAATCCAATGACTAAACAGGGAAGTTTGCCTTCTTCCCTTTTTTTGTTATACTAGAAGAAGAAAAAAATAGAAAGATTTGTGGGAGTGAAAAAGTCCGGGGGACTTTTTCAGCCTGAGCCTGAAAACTCGAAAGCGAAGTAAGTCCGGGGGACTTTTTCAGCCTGAGCCAAAAAATTCGAAAGCGAAGCAAGTTCGTTGAACTTTTTTAACCCGATTCAGGAAATTCACACTCCCAAAGAGGTATTAGTGTCGTGTCTCAATCTTATATCAATGTTATCGGTGCGGGCTTGGCGGGTTCTGAAGCAGCCTACCAAATCGCAGAGCGTGGTATTCCAATTAAACTTTATGAAATGCGTGGTGTCAAGTCAACACCGCAACACAAAACTGACAATTTTGCAGAATTAGTGTGTTCTAATTCCTTGCGTGGAGATGCTCTTACAAATGCTGTCGGCCTCCTCAAGGAAGAAATGCGTCGCCTAGGTTCTCTTATCTTGGAATCTGCTGAAGCAACCCGTGTTCCTGCTGGAGGTGCACTTGCGGTTGACCGTGATGGTTTTTCTCAAATGGTCACTGAAAAAATTGCCAATCATCCCTTGATTGAAGTGGTACGTGACGAAATTACAGAATTGCCAACAGATGCTATTACAGTTGTAGCGACTGGTCCTTTGACTAGTGATGCCCTTGCTGAGAAAATTCACGCACTTAATGGCGGTGACGGTTTTTATTTCTACGATGCTGCAGCGCCTATCGTGGATGTTAATACGATTGATATGAACAAGGTTTATCTCAAATCTCGTTATGATAAGGGAGAAGCAGCCTATCTCAACGCTCCTATGACCAAACAAGAGTTTATGGATTTCCATGAAGCCTTGGTAAATGCGGAAGAAGCGCCGCTGAATTCTTTTGAAAAAGAAAAATATTTTGAAGGCTGTATGCCGATCGAAGTCATGGCCAAGCGTGGCATTAAAACTATGCTTTATGGTCCTATGAAGCCAGTCGGTCTTGAGTATCCAGACGATTACACAGGTCCTCGTGATGGAGAATTTAAGACACCATACGCTGTAGTTCAGCTTCGTCAGGATAATGCGGCAGGTAGTCTTTACAATATCGTTGGTTTTCAAACTCACCTTAAATGGGGCGAACAAAAACGTGTTTTCCAAATGATTCCAGGTCTTGAAAATGCTGAGTTTGTTCGTTACGGTGTTATGCACCGTAATTCGTATATGGATTCACCAAATCTTCTTGAACAGACTTACCGTTCTAAGAAACAACCAAACCTCTTCTTTGCAGGTCAGATGACGGGTGTAGAGGGCTACGTTGAATCAGCTGCTTCAGGATTGGTTGCGGGGATAAACGCTGCTCGTCTTTTTAAAGGAGAAAGTGAGGCTATCTTCCCAGAGACTACAGCTATCGGTAGTTTAGCTCATTATATCACTCATGCTGATAGCAAGCATTTCCAACCCATGAATGTCAACTTCGGGATTATCAAGGAGTTAGAAGGTGAGCGTATTCGTGATAAAAAGGCTCGTTATGAGAAAATCGCAGAACGCGCCTTGTCTGATTTAGAGAAATTTTTATCTGTCTAATTTTTTTGAAAGAATTGTTCATGATACTATAAAAATCCTTGAAATTGTGATAAAATAGGTAGGATGAAAAAAGGAGAGAGAAAATGGTAGAACCTAAGTATAAACGTATCTTAATCAAGCTATCTGGTGAAGCCCTTGCTGGCGAACGTGGTGTCGGTATTGATATCAAAACCGTCCAAAGTATGGCCCAAGAAATCAAGGAAGTTCACGAGCTAGGAATTGAAATCGCCTTGGTTATCGGTGGTGGGAACCTTTGGCGTGGAGAACCTGCAGCAGAAGCTGGTATGGATCGTGTTCAAGCGGATTACACTGGAATGCTTGGGACAGTCATGAATGCTCTTGTGATGGCAGATTCATTGCAACAAGCTGGTGTTGATACTCGTGTACAAACAGCTATTGCCATGCAACAAGTAGCAGAGCCTTATATTCGTGGACGTGCCCTTCGCCACCTTGAAAAAGGACGTATCGTTATCTTTGGCGCGGGAATTGGCTCACCTTACTTCTCTACAGATACAACAGCGGCTCTTCGTGCAGCTGAGATTGAAGCGGACGCTATTTTGATGGCTAAGAATGGTGTAGACGGTGTCTACAATGCCGATCCTAAGAAAGATAAAACGGCTGTTAAATTTGAAGAATTGACTCACCGTGATGTTATTAATAAAGGTCTCCGTATCATGGATTCAACAGCTTCAACTCTATCAATGGATAATGACATTGACTTGGTTGTCTTTAATATGAACCAACCTGGTAATATCAAACGTGTTGTATTTGGTGAAAATATCGGAACAACTGTTTCAAACAATATCGAAGAAAAGGAATAAGAAATCATTATGGCAAACGCAATTGTAGAAAAAGCTAAAGAGAGAATGACTCAATCTCACCACTCACTTGCTCGTGAATTTGGTGGTATCCGTGCAGGTCGTGCTAACGCTAGCTTGCTTGACCGTATTACTGTTGAATACTATGGTGTCGAAACACCTCTTAACCAAATCGCTTCTATCACAATTCCTGAAGCGCGTGTCTTGTTGGTAACACCATTTGATAAATCTTCATTGAAGGATATCGAGCGTGCTTTGAACGCTTCAGATCTTGGTATTACACCAGCTAACGATGGTTCTGTTATTCGCTTGGTAATCCCAGCTCTTACAGAAGAAACTCGTCGCGACCTCGCTAAAGAAGTGAAAAAAGTTGGTGAAAATGCTAAAGTAGCGATCCGTAATATTCGTCGTGACGCTATGGATGAAGCTAAAAAACAAGAAAAAGCTAAAGAAATCACTGAAGATGAATTGAAGACTCTTGAAAAAGATATTCAAAAAGCGACAGACGATGCTGTTAAACACATCGACGACATGACTGCCAATAAAGAAAAAGAAATCTTGGAAGTCTAAGAAATAAACAGAAAAACTCAGTTGGCATTGCTGGCTGAGTTTTATTCGAAAGAAGGAAACATGAATACAAATCTTGCAAGTTTTATCGTTGGACTCATCATCGATGAAAATGACCGTTTTTACTTTGTACAAAAGGATGGTCAAACCTATGCTCTTGCCAAGGAAGAAGGTCAGCATACAGTTGGTGATACCGTTAAAGGTTTCGCCTACACAGACATGAAGCAAAAACTTCGCTTGACAACTCAAGAAGTGACTGCAACTCAGGATCAATTTGGTTGGGGAACGGTAACAGAGGTTCGTAAGGATTTAGGTGTTTTTGTTGATACAGGACTTCCTGACAAGGAAATCGTAGTGTCACTGGATATCCTACCTGAACTAAAAGAGCTCTGGCCCAAGAAGGGCGATAAACTCTATATTCGTCTAGAAGTAGACAAGAAAGACCGTATCTGGGGACTCTTAGCCTACCAAGAGGACTTCCAACGTCTGGCTCGTCCTGCCTACAATAATATGCAGAACCAAAACTGGCCTGCAATCGTTTATCGTCTTAAGCTATCAGGAACCTTTGTCTATTTACCGGAAAATAATATGCTGGGCTTCATCTATCCAAGTGAGCGTTATGCAGAACCTCGTTTGGGGCAAGTGTTAGATGTACGTGTTATTGGTTTTCGTGAGGTAGATCGTACCCTTAATCTTTCACTTAAACCTCGCTCTTTTGAGATGTTAGAAAATGATGCACAGATGATTTTGACCTACTTGGAAAGCAATGGTGGATTTATGACCTTAAATGACAAATCTTCACCAGATGACATTAAAGCAACTTTTGGTATCTCGAAAGGTCAATTTAAAAAAGCACTCGGTGGTTTGATGAAGGCTGGTAAAATCAAGCAAGATCAGTTCGGCACAGAGTTGATTTAGGAGGCTTATGAGAAAATCATTTTATACTTGGCTTATGACCGAGCGCAACCCTAAAAGCAATAGTCCCAAGGCAATTTTAGCGGATCTGGCTTTTGAGGAGTCTGCCTTCCCAAAACATACAGATGATTTTGATCTAGTCAGTCGTTTTTTAGAGGAACATGCAAGCTTTTCCTTTAATATGGGAGACTTCGATCGAATTTGGCAAGAATATCTAGAACATTAAGGCTACTAGATTGGGTTGGGGATAGTAATTTCTCAGCCTCTTTGCTATAATATAGTCATTCAGTTTAACTTTTACTAGCTTCTAATCGACTTTTTAACTACTAAAAGCAAACGAAACATTTTATAAAAATAAAAGAGTTAGAGAGGTTCTTTGTTTGAAGGAACATTCAATAGACATTCAGCTTAGTCATCCAGATGATTTGTTTCATCTTTTTGGTTCTAATGAGCGCCACCTTCGTTTGATGGAGGATGAGTTAGATGTCATCATCCATGCTCGTACAGAGATTGTACAAGTCTTGGGGGAGGAGTCGGCTTGTGAGGAAGCCCGCCAAGTTATCCAAGCCTTGATGGTCTTGGTCAATCGTGGGATGACCGTTGGAACTCCGGATGTGGTGACAGCCATTACAATGGTTAAGAATAATGAAATCGATAAGTTTGTCGCCCTTTATGAAGAAGAGATTATCAAGGATAATACAGGTAAGCCCATCCGTGTTAAAACCCTGGGTCAAAAGCTTTATGTGGATAGTGTCAAGCAACACGATGTGACCTTTGGTATTGGGCCGGCAGGAACAGGTAAGACCTTCTTAGCAGTGACTTTGGCCGTAACAGCCCTCAAGCGTGGACAAGTCAAGCGAATCATACTGACACGTCCAGCAGTAGAAGCAGGAGAGAGCCTAGGATTTCTTCCAGGAGATTTGAAAGAAAAGGTAGATCCTTATCTTCGTCCAGTTTATGATGCCTTGTATCAGATTCTAGGAAAAGACCAAACGACTCGTCTCATGGAGCGTGAAATTATCGAAATCGCGCCCCTGGCCTATATGCGCGGGCGTACCTTAGATGACGCCTTCGTTATCTTGGATGAAGCGCAAAATACAACTATCATGCAAATGAAGATGTTCTTGACCCGTCTTGGATTTAACTCGAAAATGATTGTCAATGGGGATATTAGCCAGATTGACCTACCTCGTAATGTCAAGTCAGGTTTGATTGATGCTCAAGAAAAACTCAAGAATATTCACCAGATTGACTTTGTTCATTTCTCAGCTAAGGATGTGGTTCGCCATCCAGTTGTAGCTCAAATTATCAGAGCCTATGAACCTCGACCTGTCAAAGCTGAAGAAAGTGAAGAAGAAAGAGAATAAGGAAAAAGAACCTAGGCAAAAACTAGCTTCTAAATAAAACCACACAGTGATTTCAGTCTTGAATACAATCAAGCTGAAAGAAACACTGTGTGGTTTTTGAATAGTTGAATGTTTTAGAGGCTAGATTCTTGGCCAATTTGGTGAGATTCATGCTCATAAAGATGAATCTTATCTCTGTTGAGACGGTTTGTTTGCCTCTGACATGCACTCTGCGAACGCCGAAAACTACCAAAAACGGGTTCAACATCAATTTTCCGTTTGGCATAAATTTGAGAGCTTTCTTCACTATGTAATGTTTGCGTAAGGAGTTCCTTAAAGTAATTCCAAGTTTGATTATAATGGATTTGTTTCTGATTTCCACTATCTGTTTTAGTCAACTGTTCTAACTCAGGAGTATCTTGAATTTTATTCGCCTCATAAATCTTGAAATCACGTTGAAAGCTATACTTATCAGTTTGACTAGAGTAGTTCTTAAAGGAATAAACTATGCCATCGGGCTTTATAAACTGGTCCGTGTCCTCAAGATATTCCCAGTTCATTGGGTTATCTGTGCTCGTTTAGTACTTTTTAGTCAATTTTGATTAGGTTGTTGGCATGTTTACTGGAGTGGAAGTTATTAATCGTTTTATAGCTAACATAGGTATCTTGCCTCAACCATTTCATAGGAATGACTTCTTCGTTCATTTGAACGATTTTACGTCCAGAGAACACTTGACGAGCATAAGCTAACAGGGTCATCTTCATGAGCATGGCTGGATGAAAGGCAGGTCGGCCAGTGTAGGAGGTCTCTTCCAATAGAACTTGACTAGGAATACTGTCCACATAGAGGCTAATCATTCTCGTTCGTGAATTAGTGGAATATCGTAGGCAAGATTCACTTCCAAACTTAACTGAGTTTTTGGTGGTTTTAGTAGTGGTTCAACTTGATTCCTACTATTCTTGATGGTGTGAATGTGCTTATAATGTATTCCAGTTAACCACGAAAGCTTTGGATTTCATAAAATTAACACAGGTTAAAAAACAAATTAATGTGTGTTAATTTTTTCTTGACTTAAATTTTTTTAATTGATATACTATTTTTCAGAGAGCTAACAATTATATATAAATGTACTACTCTATTTCCTAGATAATACTTAGTAAAACTTTTTATAACAAAGGCTAGCAAAGTTAAAGTTTTCTATCTATTGGAAGTTAAATAAATATGTAAGGAATTAAAATGAAAAAAAGTACAGTATTGTCATTAACTGCAGCTGCAGTTATTTTAGCAGCATATGTCCCTAATGAGGTAGTCTTAGCAGACACATCTAGCTCTGAAGATGCTTTAAATATCTCTGATACAGAAAAAGTAGTAGTAGAGAAGGAAACAGAAAATAAAGAAAAACATGAAAATATTGATAATGCTATAGAAACTTCAAAGGATACTGAAGAGAAGAAAACAACAATTATTGAGGAAAAAGAAGTTGTTAGTAAAAATCCTGAGATAGATAATAAAACTAGCAATGCAGAAGCAACAATCAAAGAAGATTCCAATCAATCCCAAGGAGATAAAGCGGACTCGTCTGCAAGTAAAGACCCAGAAAGTCCCAAAAAAGAGGATAAACTTGTCTATATTGCTGAATTTAAAGATAAAGAATCTGGAGAAAAAGCAATCAAGAAATTATCCAATCTTAAGGATACAAAAGTTTTATATACTTATGATACGGTTTTTAATGGTGTTTCAATAGAAACAACTCCAGATAATCTGGACAAAATTAAACTAATAGAAGGTATTTCATCGGTTGAAAGGTCACAAAAAGTCCAACCTATGATGAATCATGCTAGAAAAGAAATTGGAGTTGAGGAAGCTATTGATTACCTAAAATCTATCAATGCACCATTTGGGAAAAACTTTGATGGTAGAGGTATGGTCATTTCAAATATCGATACCGGGATAGATTATAGGCATAAGGCCATGAGGATTGATGATGATGCTAAAGACTCAATGAAATTTAAAAAAGAAGACTTAAAAGGTACTGATAAAAATTTCTGGTTGAGTGATAAAATCCCTCATGCGTTCAATTATTATAATGGTGGTAAAATAACTGTAGAAAAAGCTGATGATGGGAGCGATTATTTTGATCCACATGGGATGCATATTGCAGGGATTCTTGCGGGAAATGATACTGAAAAAGATATTAAAAACTTTAACGGAATAGATGGAATTGCTCCTAATGCACAGATCTTCTCTTATAAAATGTACTCTGACGCAGGATCTGGCTTCGCAGGAGATGAAACAATGTTTCATGCTATTGAAGATTCTATCAAACACAATGTCGATGTTGTTTCGGTATCATCTGGCTTTACAGGAACAGGTCTTGTAGGTGAGAAATATTGGGAAGCTATTAGAGCGTTAAGAAAAGCAGGCATTCCAATGGTTGTAGCTACGGGTAACTATGCGACTTCTGCTTCAAGTTCTTCATGGGATTTAGTGGCAAATAATAATCTGAAAATGACCGACACTGGAAATGTAACGCGAACTGCAGCACATGAAGATGCGATAGCGGTCGCTTCTGCTAAAAATCAGACAGTTGAGTTTGATAAAGTCAACATAGGTGGAGAAAATTTTAAATACAGAAATATAGGGGCCTTTTTCGATAAGAATAAAATCACAACAAATGAAGACGGTTCAAAAGCTCCTAGTAAATTAAACTTTGTATATATAGGCAAAGGTCAAGACAAAGATTTGATAGGATTGGATCTTAAGGGCAAAATTGCAGTAATGGATCGAATTTATACCAAGGATTTAAAAGATGCTTTTAAAAGAGCAACGGATAAGGGCGCACGCGCCATTATGGTTGTAAATACTGTCAATTATTACAATAGAGATAATTGGACAGAGCTTCCAGCCATGGGATATGAAGCGGATGAAGGGACTAAAAGTCAAGTATTTTCAATTTCAGGAGATGATGGTGTAAAGCTATGGAACATGATTAATCCTGATAAAAAAACTGAAGTTAAAAGGAATAATAAAGAAGATTTCAAAGATAAATTGGAGCAATACTATCCAATTGATATGGCCAGCTATAATTCTAATAAACCGAATGTAGGTGACGAAAAAGAGATTGACTTTAAGTTTGCACCTGACACAGACAAAGAATTGTATAAAGAAGATGTCATAGTTCCAGCAGGATCTACATCTTGGGGGCCAAGAACAGATTTACTTTTAAAACCTGATGTCTCAGCACCAGGTAAAAATATTAAATCCACTCTCAATGTTATTAATGGGAAATCAACTTATGGTTATATGTCAGGGACTAGTATGGCAACTCCTATCGTGGCAGCTTCTACTGTTTTGATTAGACCAAAGTTAAAGGAAATGCTTGAAAGACCTGCCTTGAAAAATCTTAAGGGAGATGACAAAATAGATCTTACAAGTCTTACAAAAATTGCCCTACAAAATACTGCACGGCCTATGATGGATGCGACTTCTTGGAAAGAAAAAAGTCAATACTTTGCATCACCTAGACAACAGGGAGCAGGGCTAATTAATGTTGCCAATGCTTTGAGAAATGAAGTTGTAGCGACTTTCAAAAACACAGATTCTAAAGGTTTGGTAAACTCTTATGGTTCTATTTCTCTTAAAGAAATAAAAGGAGATAAAAAATACTTTACAATTAAGCTTCACAATACATCAAACAGACCTTTAACCTTTAAAGTTTCAGCATCAGCGGTAACTACAGACGCTCTAACTGATAGACTAAAACTGGATGAAACATACAAAGATGAAAAATCTCCAGATGGGAAGCAAATTGTTCCAGAAATTCACCCAGAGAAAGTAAAAGATGCAAATATCACATTTGAGCATGACACTTTTACTATAGCCCCAAATTCTAGCTTTGATTTAAATGCGGTTATAAACGTTGGGGAGGCTAAAAATAAAAATAAATTTGTAGAATCATTTATTCATTTTGAGTCTGTGGAAGAAATGGAAGCTCTAAACTCCAATGGGAAGAAAACAAATTTCCAACCTTCTTTATCGATGCCTCTAATGGGATTTGCTGGGGATTGGAATAAGGAACCAATCCTTGATAAATGGGCCTGGGAAGAAGGTTCAAAATCAAAAACAATGGAAGGTTATGACGATGATGGTAAACCAAAAATTCCAGGGACCTTAAATAAGGGGATTGGTGGAGAACATGGTATAGATAAATTTAATCCAGCAGGAGTTATACAAAATAGAAAAGATAAAAATACAACATCCCTAGATCAAAATCCAGAATTATTTGCTTTCAATAACGAAGGGATCAACGCACCATCATCAAGTGGTTCTAATATTGCTAAAATTTATCCTTTAGATTCAAATGGAAATCCTCAAGATGCTCAACTTGAGAGAGGATTAACACCTTCTCCACTTGTATTAAGAAGTGCAGAAGAAGGATTGATTTCAATAGTAAATACAAATAAAGAGGGAGAAAATCAAATCGACTTAAAAGTCATTTCGAGAGAACACTTTATTAAAGGAATTTTAAACTCTAAGAGAAATGATGCAAAGGGAATCAAATCTTCTAAACTAAAAGTCTGGGGTGACTTGAAGTGGGATGGACTCATTTATAACCCTAGAGGTAGAGAAGAAAATGCACCAGAAAGCAAGGATACTAAAGATCCTGCTACTAAGATAAGAGGTCAATTTGAACCGATTGCAGAAGGTCAATATTTCTATAAATTTAAATATAGATTAACTAAAGATTATCCATGGCAGGTTTCCTATATTCCTGTAAAAATTGATAACACAGCCCCTAAGATTGTTTCGATTGATTTTTCAAATCCTGAAAAAATTAAGCTGATCACAAAGGATACTTATCACAAGGTAAAAGATCAATACAAGAATGAAACTCTATTTGCGAGAGATCAAAAAGAACATCCTGAAAAATTTGACGAGATTGCCAACGAAGTTTGGTATGCTGGCGCCGCTCTTGTTAATGAAGATGGAGAGGTTGAGAAAAATCTTGAAGTAACTTACGCAGGTGAGGGTCAAGGAAGAAATAGGAAACTTGACAAAGACGGAAATACCATTTATGAAATTAATGGTGCAGGAGATTTAAGAGGAAAAATCATTGAAGTCATTGCATTAGATGGCTCTAGCAATTTTACAAAGATTCATAGAATTAAATTTGCTGATCATGCTGATGAAAAGGGGATGATTGCCTATTATCTAGTAGATCCTGATCAAGATTCATCTAAATACCAAAAACTTGGCGAGATTTCCGAATCTAAATTTAAAAATTTAGAAAATAGAAAAGAGGATAGTCTTAAAAAAGATACAACTGAGGTAGAACATCATCATCAAGAAAATGAAGAGTCTATCGAAGAAAAATCTAGCTTGACTATTCATAAAACTATTTCAACAATTAGAGACTTTGAAAGCAAAGACTTAAAGAAACTCATTAAAAAGAAATTTAGAGAAGTTGATGACTTTACAAGTGAAACTGGTAAGAGAATAGAGGAATACGATTATAAATACGATGATAAGGGAAATATCATTGCTTATGACGATGGTAGTGCCTTACAATATGAAACTGAAAAACTTGACGAAATCAAATCAAAAATTTATGGTGTTCTAAGCCCATCTAAAGATGGACACTTTGAAATTCTTGGAAAGATAAGTAATGTTTCTAAAAATGCCAAGGTATATTATGGAAATAACTATAAATCTATAGAAATCAAAACGACCAAGTATGATTCACATTCAAAAACGATGACATTTGATTTATACGCTAATATTAATGATATTGTGGATGGATTAGCTTTTGCAGGAGATATGAGATTCGTTGTTAAAGATGATGATCAGATAAAAGCTGAAACTAAAATTAGAATGCCTGAAAAAAATAAGGAAACTAAAACAGAATATCCCTATGCATCAAGTTATGGGAATGTAATAGAATTAGGAGAAGGTGATCTTTCAAAGAACAAACCAAACAATTTAACGGACATGGAATCTGGTAAAATCTATTCTGATTCAGAAAAACAACAATATCTATTAAAGGATAACATCATTCTAAGAAAAGGCTATGCACTAAAAGTGACTACCTATAATCCTGGAAAAACGGATATGTTAGAAGGGAATGGAGTCTATAATAAGGAAGATATAGCAAAAATCCAAAAGGCCAATCCTAATCTAAGAGTCTTATCAGAAACAACAATTTATGCTGATAGTAGAAATGTTGAAGATGGAAGAAGTACTCAATCCGTATTAATGTCGGCTTTAGACGGCTTTAACATTGTAAAATATCAAGTGTTTACCTTTAAAATGAACGATAAAGGGGAGGCAATCGATAAAGATGGAAATCTTGTAACAGATCCTTCTAAACTGGTATTATTTGGTAAGGATGGTAAAGAGTACACTGGAGAGGATAAGTCCAATGTAGAAGCTATAAAAGAAGATGGCTCTACGTTATTTATTGATGCAAAACCAGTAAATCTTTCAATGGACAAGAACTACTTTAATCCATCTAAATCTAATAAAATTTATGTACGAAATCCAGAATTTTATTTAAGAGGTAAGATTTCTGATAAGGGTGGTTTTAACTGGGAGTTGAGAGTTAATGAATCGGTTGTAGATAATTATTTAATCTACGGAGATTTACACATTGATAACACTAGAGATTTTAACATTAAGCTTAATGTTAAAGACGGTGACATCATGGACTGGGGAATGAAAGACTATAAAGCAAACGGATTCCCAGATAAGGTAACAGATATGGATGGAAATGTTTATCTTCAAACTGGCTATAGCGATTTGAACGCGAAAGCGGTTGGAGTACACTATCAATTTTTATATGATAATGTTAAACCAGAAGTAAACATTGATCCTAAGGGAAATACTAGTATCGAATATGCTGACGGAAAATCTGTAGTCTTTAATATCAATGATAAAAGAAATAATGGATTCGATGGTGAGATTAAAGACAAACATATTTATGTAAATGGAAAAGAATATAAATCATTTGATGATATTAAACAACTAACAGATAAGACACTAAACATTAAGATTGTTGTAAAAGATTTTGCAAGAAATACAACCGTAAAAGAATTCATTTTAAACAAAGATACGGGAGAGGTGAGCGAACTAAAACCTCAGATGGTAACTGTGACCATTCAAAATGGAAAAGAAATGAGTTCTAAGATAGTGTCGGAAGAAGATTTCATTTTACCTGTCTATAAGGGTGAATTAGAAAAAGGATATCAATTTGATGGCTGGGAAATTTCTGGTTTCGAAGGGAAAAAAGATGCTGGCTATGTTATTAATGTATCAAAAGATACCCTTATAAAACCTGTATTCAAGAAAATAGAGGAGAAAAAGGAGGAGGAAAATAAACCTACTTTTGATGTATCGAAAAAGAAAGATAAGGTGCAAGCAAATCATAGTCAATTAGATGAAAATTACAAAAAGGAGGATTTACAAAGAGAAAATCATTCACACAAATCTGATTCAACTAAGGATGTCACAGCTACAGTTCCTGTACAAGTAAATTATAGTCAATTAGATGAAAGTCAAAGATCTGATTCAACTGAGGATGTTAAAGCTCCAGTTCCTGATAAAAATGATAAAAACTTTGAAAATGAGAAGGAAGTTTATTTTAATGAATCAGAGAACATAGCTAATAAACATACCAATATTGATAGTAAATCAACTACTAATAATACTGATAGACTACCAAAAACCGGAACAGTTAGCGAAGTCTTCACGTCATTGGTTGCTGGAATAATGTTTACCGTAGGTGCATTTCTTGGATTAAAGAAAAAAGATCAAGATTAAGACAAAAGCTATAGAAAAATGGTTTATGTACTGAGATAGTGTGATGATGAAACAGTTTTGTGAAAATAGCCATTTATAACTCAATTATTTAGTTTACTTTACTATTGATACTCTTTTTGGATTTATGAATAGACTTAGTTTCGACAACTAATGAATTGATTGAAAGGGTTAGTATTGACAAATATTGATCACATTGATTAGAAACTAGAGTCTATCAAAATTTAAATTATAAACCATGACATGAGAAAACGAGCATCTCCAAGAACGGAAATGCTCGTTTTTGAGATTTAGAAGCTAGTTTTTATGTAGCTTCTTATTTTTGTAGTTTTAATATGTAAATCATTTTAGACCAGTTCACTGATTGAAGTGAAGTCACGTTCCAAGCCTTCTGCAACAGGCTGGCTGGTGAGGTATCCTTGATAGGTTGTCACACCTTCAAGCAAGCCTGCGTCTTCTAGGATAGCTTTCTTAAATCCTTTTCCTGCTAAGGCTTCGATATATGGAAGAGTCACATTAGTAAGGGCAATCGTAGATGTGCGAGCAACTGCTCCAGGAATGTTAGCAACGGCATAGTGAAGAACACCGTGTTTTTCATAGACTGGTTCATCGTGAGTTGTCACACGGTCAGCTGTCGCTATAACACCACCTTGGTCAACAGCAACGTCAACAATGACAGAACCAGGACGCATTTGTTGTACCATTTCATCTGTCACCAATTTTGGAGCTTTGGCACCAGGAATCAAGACAGCACCGATAACAACGTCTGCTTCACGCACACTTGCTTCAATATTAAATGGATTAGACATGAGTGTTTGGATTTGGTGACCAAAGACATCTTCTAGGACAGAGAGGCGTTTAGCACTGATATCAAGAATGGTTACTTGAGCTCCCAAACCTAGCGCAATGCGGGCTGCATGTGTACCAACAACACCACCACCGATGATGGTTACTTTTCCTTTAGGAACACCAGGGACACCACCGAGTAGAACTCCTGAACCACCAGCTTGTTTCGTCAAGAAATGAGCACCGATTTGGACAGCCATACGACCTGCAACCTCACTCATTGGAACAAGAAGTGGGAGTTGTCCTTGGCTATCACGGACTGTCTCATAAGCAACACCAGTTGTTTTAGTTGCAAGCATAGCATCTGCCAATTCTGGAGCAGCTGCCATGTGCAAGTAGGTGAAGAGAAGTAAATCCTCACGCAAGAACTGGTACTCACTAGCAAGGGGTTCCTTGACTTTAACAACTAACTCTGCAGCCCAGGCTTCAGCAGCAGTTGCGACAATCTCAGCTCCTTGCTTTTCATAGTCAGCATCAGTAAAACCAGATCCAAGTCCAGCATTCGTTTCGATGAGGACACGGTGGCCACGTCCAACGAGACTTTGTACACCAGCAGGTGTCAGAGCAACACGATTTTCATTATTTTTAATTTCCTTTGGAATTCCAATTAGCATAGAGATAACTCACTTTCTATTAAGCTGTTTCGATTTATGTATCACATCATTCTTCAGAGTTTTTGTGATGACTTTATTGTATATGAAACCGCTTTAAATTGCAAGAAAAACTTGTAAACCTATTTCTTTTATGTTATTCTTTTAGCAACCTATTTTGGGAGGTGTAATCATGGAATCACTATTTATCAAACTAGCTAAGCATCAAATTATCGAAACAGAACGCTTAGTACTTAGACCTGTAACACTTGATGATGCAGAAGCCATGTTTGAATATGCTTCAGACAAGGAAAATACGCGATTTACTTTTCCGACCAATCAAAGTCTAGAGGAAACTAAGAACAATATTGCTCAATTTTATCTAGCTAATCCATTGGGCCGATGGGGAATTGAACTAAAAGGTACTGGAGAGTTTATCGGAACTATTGACCTGCACAAGATGGATACTGTTCTTAAGAAGGCAGCCATTGGTTACATTATCAATCAAAAATATTGGAATCAAGGTTTGACAACTGAAGCCAATCGTGCCGTGATTGAACTGGCTTTTGAAAAGATAGGAATGAATAAGTTGACGGCTTTTCATGATAAGGATAATCCTGCATCAGGAAAGGTTATGGAGAAATCAGGCATGCGCTTTTCTCACGAAGAACCTTATGCTAGAATGGATAAAAATGAACCTGGAAGATTCGTAACAGATGTCCATTATGTCTTAACCAAGGAAGATTATTTTGCAAATAAGTAAGCAGTTGAAAAGATTTTTCAGCTGTTTTTTTCTTTCTCTTACGAATTAGCTAAGAGAGGAGAAAATATGGAAGAACTTATTGAGAAAATTAAAGAATACAAAATCATTGTTATCTGTGCTGGTTTGGGTTTGGTCTTGGGTGGATTTTTCCTGCTGAAGCCAGTCGCTCAAGCACCTGCTAAGGAAACAAAGGTGCAGACTGAAGTTGCAGCAGTTCCAAAGGATTCGACGGATGAAAAGGAAGATGGAAATCAGAAGGAAGAAGCGGTGGAGCAAGATCTAATTACTGTCGATGTCAAAGGTGCTGTCAAAACACCAGGAATTTATGATTTGCCAGTTGGAAGTCGTATCAATGATGCTGTTCAAAAAGCTGGTGGATTGACAGATAATGCTGATAGCAAGTCTATCAATCTTGCCCAAAGAATTAGTGATGAAGCACTTGTTTATGTCCCGACTAAGGAAGAAACTACTAGTCATGAAATGCCATCAAGTACTTCCAACAGTAAGGAAAATAAGAAAGTCAATCTTAATAAAGCTAGTTTAGAGGAACTGAAACAAGTTAAAGGCTTAGGTGCTAAACGTGCTCAAGATATTATTGACCATCGTGAATCCAATGGTAAATTTAAGTCAGTAGATGAGCTCAAAAAGGTTTCTGGTATTGGTGCAAAAACGATAGAAAAGCTAAAAGAATATGTCACAGTGGATTAGTCGCTTTCCAATTCCAAAAATCTATCTCAGTTTTCTTTTGCTATGGCTTTACTATGCAATCTTTTCAGCAAGTGTATTAGCACTTTTGGGCTTTGTCTTTTTACTGCTCTGCCTCTTTTTTCAATTTCCATGGAAGACTGTGGTCAAGGTTCTCTTTGTTTGTGGTCTTTTTGGAAGCTGGTTTATATTTCAAAAATGGCAACAAGAAGAAGCGAGTAAACATCTCGTTGACTCGGTTGATACGGTCCGAATCTTACCTGACACTATCAAGGTGAATGGCGACAGTCTTTCTTTTCGTGGAAAAGCTGAAGGAAGAATGTTTCAGGTCTATTATAAACTTCAATCAGAAGCAGAAAAAGAAGAGTTTCAACAACTAACGGATATTTATGAAATTACTTTAGAAGGGAAATTAGCTAGCCCTCAAGGTGCAAGAAATTTTGCTGATTTTGATTATCGCAATTATCTAAAAAGTCAAGGGATTTATCAAACCTTGACCATTTCGAAAATTTCAGATAAGACAGCCACGAGCAGTTGGGATATTGGAGAAAATTTATCTAGTTTGCGAAGAAAAGCAGTTGTCTGGATAAAAAGGAACTTTCCCGACCCCATGCGCAACTACATGACAGGTCTGTTATTAGGGCACTTGGACACAGACTTTGAGGAAATGAATGAACTCTATTCTAGCCTCGGAATTATTCACCTATTTGCTTTGTCAGGAATGCAAGTAGGATTCTTTATGAATGCTTTTAAAAAGTCACTCTTGCGATTGGGCTTGACACAAGAGAAGTTCAAATGGCTTGCCTATCCCTTTTCTTTGTTCTATGCAGGTTTGACAGGATTTTCAGCCTCTGTGATTAGAAGTCTTTTACAAAAGATCTTGGCTCAGCATAGTTTTAAGGGCTTGGATAACTTCGCTATAACAGTCCTCCTTTTGTTTATAGTCATGCCAAATTTTTTCCTTACAGCTGGAGGAGTTCTTTCCTGCGCCTATGCCTTTATCCTAACTATGACAAGTAAAGAAGGTCAAGGCATAAAAGCTATTGCCAGAGAGAGTTTCATTATTTCCTTGGGAATTCTGCCAATCTTATCATTCTATTTTTCAGAATTTCAACCGTGGTCTATCCTCTTGACTTTTGTTTTTTCATTCTTATTTGACATGGTCTTGTTACCACTCTTGTCGATTCTCTTTTGTCTGTCATGCATCTATCCTATTACCCAGTTTAACTTTCTCTTTGAATGGCTAGAAAACATCATACGCTATGTATCTCAGCTATCTACTAGGCCCTTTGTCTTTGGTCAACCGAGTCTTTGGGTTCTGGTATTTCTTTTAATTTCTTTGGCGCTGATTTATGATTATAGAAAGAATTTGAAAAAAATATCTATGCTTGGCATAGTTGCCATCTCGTTCTTTTTAATTACCAAACATCCACTGGAAAATGAACTAACGGTCTTAGATATGGAGCAGGGGCGGAGCATTTTCCTAAGAGACCTGACAGGCAAGACCATTCTACTGGATGTCGGAGAGAAGCCTGAAGTTGAAAAGAAAGAAGCCTGGCAGGAGAAAGTCACTACGAGCAATGCCAAACGTAGCTTAATCCCTTATCTAAAAAGTAGAGGAGTCGCAAAGATTGATCAGCTGGTTCTAACGACTAGTGATACTAAGCAGTTAGATCATGTGTTAGAAATCAGTAAAGACTTCGAGCTTGGAGAGATTCTAGTAACTGAAGAAACTTTATCTAAGAGAGAATTTATGGATAAGCTGAAGGAAAGCAAAGTCAAGGTAGTTGCCATCAAAACTGGACAGCAGTTACCTATTTTTGGAAGTGGTTTGGAAGTAATCACAACTCAAAATAAGGATAAAAATGATTCAATTACAATGTATGGAAAGTTACTAAACCAAACCTTTCTAGTTACTGGAAATATAGAGGAGAAGTTTTTAACAAGCTATTATCCAAGACTACAAGCAGATGTAGTGATAACTCATCAGCAAGTATCAAATAAAAAAACAGATATCGAAATCTTCAAAACTGTACACCCTAAAATCACTGTTATTTCAATAGACAAGAAAAAATCATTTAAAGTTAAAAATGGGGAGAATAACCAAGAAGATAAAGAACTTGAGAATTTGGTATTAAAAACTGACAAAAAGGGCGCCATTCGTTTCAAGGGATGGACTACTTGGAATGTTGAAACTGTTCAATAACGTTTTTAGAGAAATCTAAAAATTAAAATTGTCTAAACAATCATTCAAGGCTTGATTTTGAACCCTGTTTACTATAAAATAGTTAAGATTGGTGTCAAACTTTTATATTGCAAATAGGAGAAAAAATGACAAAAACTTTGAAACGTCCTGAGGTTCTATCACCTGCAGGAACACTAGAAAAACTTAAAGTAGCTGTTCAATACGGAGCAGATGCTGTCTTTATCGGTGGTCAGGCCTATGGTCTTCGTAGCCGCGCGGGTAACTTCACTTTCGAACAGATGGAAGAAGGAGTTCAGTTCGCTGCTAAGTACGGTGCTAAGGTTTATGTAGCTGCTAATATGGTCATGCACGAAGGAAACGAAGAAGGGGCCGGCGAATGGTTCCGTAAATTACGTGATATTGGGATTGCAGCGGTTATCGTGTCTGATCCAGCCTTAATCATGATTGCAGCAACAGAAGCACCAGGACTTGAAATCCACCTTTCAACACAAGCTAGTGCGACCAACTATGAAACTCTTGAATTCTGGAAAGAACTTGGATTGACTCGCGTTGTTTTGGCGCGTGAGGTTTCTATGGAAGAATTGGCAGAAATTCGCAAACGTACAGATGTTGAGATTGAAGCCTTCGTACATGGAGCTATGTGTATTTCCTACTCTGGTCGTTGTACGCTCTCTAACCATATGAGTATGCGTGATGCCAACCGTGGTGGATGTTCACAATCTTGCCGTTGGAAATATGACCTTTACGATATGCCATTTGGTAAAGAGCGTAAGAGTCTCAAGGGAGAAATTCCTGAAGAATTTTCAATGTCAGCTGTTGATATGTCGATGATTGACCATATTCCAGATATGATTGAAAATGGTGTGGATAGTTTGAAGATTGAAGGCCGTATGAAGTCCATCCACTATGTTTCAACTGTGACAAACTGCTATAAAGCTGCCGTTGATGCTTACCTTGAGAGCCCTGAAAAGTTTGAAGCTATCAAACAAGACTTGATTGATGAAATGTGGAAGGTTGCCCAACGTGAGTTGGCTACAGGTTTCTACTACGGAACACCATCTGAAAATGAGCAACTTTTCGGAGCTCGTCGTAAGATTCCAGAATACAAGTTTGTTGCTGAAGTAGTAGCTTATGATGCTGCGACGCAAACAGCAACTATTCGCCAACGTAACGTTATCAACGAAGGTGACCAAGTTGAGTTTTATGGCCCAGGTTTCCGCCATTTTGAAACTTATATCGAAGACCTTCATGATGCTAAAGGTAATAAAATTGACCGTGCACCAAATCCAATGGAACTTTTAACCATCAAGGTTCCTCAACCAGTAGAAGCTGGTGATATGGTCCGTGCTTTGAAAGAAGGTTTGATTAATCTATACAAAGAAGATGGAACAAGCGTCACAGTTCGTGCCTAGATAAGGAAAAATCATGGTTCAAGCTCAGGGTTTACTAGTAGATGATGAAAGCAGATGTGTTCATTACCATAGTGACAAAGATATCGTAGCGCTCCAGTGTTATGAGTGTCAGAAATACTATGCCTGTTATCAGTGTCACAATGAACTAGAGTCGCACACATTTTCTCCTTATCCTTTAAATCTAAAAGAGGATAAACCTATCTTATGTGGTTCCTGTAAGAAGATCCTAACTTATGAGGAGTATAGAGAAAAGGGGAGCTGTCCTTATTGTGCAGCACTCTTTAATCCAGCTTGCCAGAGTCACCATTCTTATTATTTTAAATAAGAAACGATAAATCCAAGTTGTAAAACTTGGATTTTTCTTTTCAGAAAAATAGGAAAGATAAGGAAAATAACCTGAAAAGACATTAAAATTTTCTATATGATTGTCTTGAAAATCGTAAAATTAGAAATAAATGATTTGAAACGCTTTCAATGCTAGTAAAGAGTTGACAAAAGCAAATTTTAGGACTAAACTAGGGAAGTAAATTTAATTTAAAAAAGGAGAATTCGTCATGAATTTAACATTTTTCGGTCTATGTCTTGCCTGTATGGGTGTATCTCTTGCAGAAGGATTTTTGATGAACGGTTTGTTCAAATCTGCAGCACGCCAACCAGATATCATTCCACAATTGCGTAGTTTGATGATCATGGGGATTGCCTTTATCGAAGGAACTTTCTTTGTAACCTTGGCGATGTCATTCGTTATCAAATAGACAACTCTATTTAGAAATGGAGGTGTCAAACCATGGAAGAAAGTTTGAATCCAACCGTTAATATTGGACCAATATCCTTTGATTTGACCCTGCTTGCCATGTCTCTTGTAACTGTTTTGATGGTTTTTGCCTTTGTCTACTGGGCAAGTCGTAAAATGGCCATCCGTCCAAAGGGCAAACAGAATGCTCTTGAGATGATTTATGACTTTGTGATTGGTTTTACAAAACCAAACATTGGAGATTCATATATCAAGGATTATTCCTTGTTCTTGTTCTCTCTATTTCTGTTTATCTTGGTTGCCAACAATATTGGCTTAATGGCAAAAGTACAAACAACAAACGGTTATAACTTGTGGACTTCCCCAACAGCCAACCTTGGATACGATTTATCCCTCTCCTTATTGATCACTTTGATCGCCCATGTAGAAGGAATTCGTCGTAGAGGCGTTAAAGAATATTTGAGAGCATTTGTTACTCCTGGCTTTATGACTCCGATGAACGTTTTAGAAGAGTTCACCAATTTTGCCTCCTTGGCGATTCGGATTTACGGAAATATTTTCGCCGGTGAGGTCTTGGCAGGATTGTTATTAGCCTTGTCACAATATGCCTTTTATTGGTATCCTTTTGCCTTTATTGCAAACATGTTATGGACAGCCTTTTCAATTTTCATTTCATGTATTCAAGCGTATGTATTTACCATGTTGTCTTCTATGTACATTGGTAAAAAGGTAAATGGTGAGGAAGAGTAAGTAGAGGAGGATTAGAAGATGGATTTAACTATTAGTACCATTATCGGTGACTTTATTCTTATCGCTGGTTCCTTCCTTTTATTAATTTTTTTAGTTAAGAAATATGCTTGGGGAAATATTACCAGTATTTTGGATCAACGTGCTGAAAAGATTTCTTCAGATATTGATGGTGCTGAGGAAGCTCGTAAAAAGGCTGAGGAACTAGCAAGTAAGCGAGAGGCTGAGCTAGCAGGTAGCCGTACCGAAGCTAAAACGATTATCGAGAATGCAAAGGAAACAGCTGAAAAGAGCAAATCAGATATTCTGGCTGAAGCTAAGCTAGAAGCTGGTCGCTTGAAAGAAAAAGCTAACCAAGAAATTGCGCAAAATAAAGCTGAGGCTTTACAAAGCGTTAAAGGTGAGGTAGCAGATTTGACAGTTAGTCTAGCTGGAAAAATCATCTCACAAAACCTTGACGGTCATGCCCATAAAGAACTCATTGATCAGTATATTGATCAGCTAGGAGAAGCTTAATGGACAAAAAGACAGTAAAGGTAATTGAAAAATACAGCATGCCTTTTGTCCAATTGGTGATTGAAAAAGGAGAAGAAGATTCTATCTTCTCAGACTTGACCCAGATTAAGCAAGTCGCTGAAGAAACAGACTTGCCTTCTTTTTTGGCTCAGGTAGATGTTGATGAGTCTGACAAGGAAAAAACAGTCAGTTATTTCCAAGATTCTGCATCGCCATTATTACAAAACTTCATTCAAGTTCTGTTGTACAATCATCGTTCAAATCTTTTTTATGATGTGATTGTAGATTGTTTAAACCGTCTTGAGAGAGAAACGAATCGTTTTGAAGTAACGATTGTGTCTGCTCATCCTCTAACGGATGAACAAAAAGAACGTTTGCTTCCAATTATAGAGAAAAAGATGTCTTTAAAAGTGCGTAGCATTAAAGAAGAAATCGACGATAGTTTAATCGGTGGTTTTGTTATTATCGCCAATCACAAGACAATTGATGTTAGTATTAAACAACAACTTAAAGTTGTTAAGGAAAATTTGAAATAGAAAGTGGTGTTCTTTTGGCAATTAACGCACAAGAAATCAGCGCTTTAATTAAGCAACAAATTGAAAATTTCAAACCCAATTTTGATGTGACTGAAACTGGTGTTGTAACCTACATCGGTGACGGAATTGCGCGTGCTCATGGCCTTGAAAATGCCATGAGTGGAGAGTTGTTGATTTTTGAAAACGGCTCTTATGGTATGGCGCAAAACTTAGAATCAACAGATGTTGGTATCATCATCCTTGGAGACTTTACAGATATCCGCGAAGACGACACCATTCGTCGTACAGGAAAAATCATGGAAGTTCCAGTTGGTGATAGCTTGATTGGACGTGTCGTGGATCCACTTGGTCGTCCAGTAGATGGACTTGGTCCAATCGACACAAACAAAACTCGTCCAGTTGAAGCACCAGCTCCTGGGGTTATGCAACGTAAATCAGTATCAGAACCATTGCAAACTGGTTTGAAAGCTATTGATGCCCTTGTTCCAATCGGTCGTGGTCAACGTGAGTTGATTATCGGTGACCGTCAAACAGGGAAAACAACCATCGCTATCGATGCAATCTTGAACCAAAAAGGTCAAGATATGATCTGTATCTATGTAGCGATTGGTCAAAAAGAATCAACAGTTCGTACACAAGTAGAAACACTTCGTCAGTACGGAGCCTTAGATTACACAATCGTTGTGACAGCGTCAGCTTCACAACCTTCTCCATTGCTTTTCCTTGCACCTTATGCAGGGGTTGCTATGGCCGAAGAATTTATGTACCAAGGTAAGCATGTCTTGATCGTTTATGATGACTTATCTAAACAAGCGGTAGCTTATCGTGAACTTTCTCTCTTGCTCCGTCGTCCACCAGGTCGTGAAGCCTTCCCAGGGGATGTCTTCTACCTTCATAGCCGTCTACTTGAACGTTCAGCTAAAGTTTCGGATGAATTGGGTGGAGGATCTATCACAGCCCTTCCGTTTATCGAGACACAAGCCGGAGATATCTCAGCCTATATCGCTACAAACGTAATCTCTATTACGGATGGACAAATCTTCCTAAGTGATAGTCTCTTTAATGCAGGTATCCGTCCAGCTATTGATGCGGGTTCTTCCGTATCTCGTGTTGGTGGTTCTGCACAGATTAAGGCCATGAAGAAAGTTGCTGGTACACTCCGTATCGACCTTGCTTCATACCGTGAGTTGGAAGCCTTCACTAAATTTGGTTCTGACTTGGATGCGGCTACTCAGGCTAAATTGAACCGTGGTCGTCGTACTGTAGAAGTATTGAAACAACCTGTTCACAAACCATTACCTGTTGAGAAACAAGTTACTATTCTCTATGCTTTGACCCATGGTTTCTTGGATACAATTCCTGTAGACGATATCGTTCGTTTCGAAGAAGAGTTCCATATGTTCTTTGATGCTCAACATCCTGAAATTTTGGAAACCATTCGTGAAACAAAAGACTTGCCAGATGAAGCAGTCTTGGATGCTGCGATTACTGAGTTTCTCAATCAATCAAGCTTCCAATAAGAATAGAGGTGTCAGATGGCAGTATCTCTAAATGATATTAAAACAAAAATCGCCTCAACAAAAAATACTAGTCAAATTACTAATGCTATGCAGATGGTTTCTGCAGCTAAGTTAGGTCGTTCTGAAGAAGCGGCTCGTAACTTCCAAGTGTATGCACAAAAAGTGCGTAAACTAGTTACAGACATCCTCCACGGAGATGGCGCTGGTGGATCAACTAACCCTATGTTGATCAGTCGCCCCGTCAAAAAAACAGGCTATATCGTCATTACATCTGACCGTGGTCTTGTTGGAGGATATAATTCTTCAATCTTAAAAGCTGTCATGGAAATTCAGCAAGAATACCATCCTTCAGGTGATGATTTTGAAGTCATCTGTATTGGTGGTATGGGAGCCGATTTCTTCAAATCACGTGGTATTCAACCTATCTATGAATTGCGTGGACTTGCAAGCCAACCAAGTTTTGATGAAGTTCGTAAGATTATCACAAAAACGATTGAAATGTATCAAAATGAACTTTTTGATGAGCTCTATGTTTGCTACAACCACCACGTGAATACATTGACAAGTCAAATGCGTGTAGAGCAGATGCTTCCAATCGTGGACTTGGATCCAAATGAAGCAGATGATAACTATAGCTTGACCTTTGACCTTGAAACAAGTCGAGAAGAAATCTTGGATCAATTGCTGCCACAGTTTGCAGAAAGTATGATTTATGGTGCTATTATTGATGCCAAGACAGCTGAAAATGCTGCCGGTATGACAGCTATGCAAACAGCGACTGATAATGCAAAAAAAGTGATTAATGATTTGACCATTCAGTATAACCGTGCCAGACAGGCGGCGATTACACAAGAAATCACAGAAATCGTGGCAGGAGCTAGCGCTTTAGAATAAAGCCATCCTGCTCATATCAATGAACTTAGGACCTAGCAAAACTAGGAACCGACAGTATCTTATATAGAATAGGAGAAGGAGATGAGTTCAGGTAAAATTGCTCAGGTTATCGGACCCGTTGTAGACGTTTTGTTTGCAGCAGGGGAAAAACTTCCTGAGATTAACAATGCACTTGTCGTCTACAAAAATGACGAAAAGAAAACAAAAATCGTCCTTGAAGTAGCCTTAGAGTTGGGGGATGGTATGATTCGTACCATCGCCATGGAATCAACAGATGGTTTGACTCGTGGAATGGAAGTATTGGACACAGGTCGTCCAATCTCTGTACCAGTAGGTAAAGAAACCTTGGGACGTGTCTTCAACGTTTTGGGAGATACCATTGACTTGGAAGCTCCTTTTGGAGAAGACGCAGAACGCCAGCCAATTCATAAAAAAGCACCTACTTTTGATGAGTTGTCTACCTCTTCAGAAATCCTCGAAACAGGGATTAAGGTTATCGACCTTCTTGCCCCTTATCTTAAAGGTGGTAAAGTCGGACTCTTCGGTGGTGCCGGAGTCGGTAAAACTGTCTTGATCCAAGAATTGATTCACAACATTGCCCAAGAACACGGTGGTATCTCAGTATTTACTGGTGTTGGGGAACGTACTCGTGAAGGGAACGACCTATATTGGGAAATGAAAGAATCAGGTGTTATCGAGAAAACAGCCATGGTATTTGGTCAGATGAATGAACCACCAGGAGCACGTATGCGTGTTGCCCTTACTGGTCTGACAATCGCTGAATACTTCCGTGATGTTGAAGGCCAAGACGTTCTACTCTTCATTGACAATATCTTCCGTTTCACACAAGCTGGTTCAGAAGTATCTGCCCTTTTGGGTCGTATGCCTTCAGCCGTTGGTTACCAGCCAACACTCGCAACTGAAATGGGTCAATTGCAAGAACGTATCACTTCAACTAAGAAAGGTTCTGTAACCTCTATCCAGGCTATCTACGTGCCAGCGGATGACTATACTGACCCAGCGCCAGCAACAGCCTTCGCCCACTTGGATTCAACAACAAACTTGGAACGTAAATTGGTTCAATTGGGTATCTACCCAGCCGTTGATCCACTTGCTTCAAGTTCACGTGCCTTGGCACCTGAAATCGTTGGAGAAGAGCACTACGCAGTTGCGGCTGAGGTTAAACGTGTTCTTCAACGTTACCATGAGTTGCAAGATATCATCGCTATCCTTGGTATGGATGAACTTTCTGATGAAGAAAAGACTTTGGTTGCTCGTGCCCGTCGTATCCAGTTCTTCCTTTCACAAAACTTCAACGTTGCGGAACAATTTACTGGTCAACCAGGTTCTTATGTTCCAGTAGCCGAAACAGTTCGTGGATTTAAGGAAATTCTTGACGGTAAACACGATCATCTCCCAGAAGATGCCTTCCGTGGAGTAGGTTCAATCGAAGATGTTATCGCTAAGGCTGAAAAAATGGGATTTTAAGAGGTGATCTATGGCTCAGTTAACTGTCCAGATCGTGACACCAGATGGCCTCGTCTATGATCACCATGCCAGCTTTGTATCGGTTCGAACTCTGGATGGTGAGATGGGGATCTTGCCACGACATCAAAATATGATTGCGGTATTAGCAGTTGATGAAGTTAAAGTCAAACGTATTGATGATGATTCTCATGTCAACTGGATAGCAGTAAACGGAGGAATCATTGAGATTGCTAATGATGTCATTACCATTATTGCAGACTCAGCTGAGCGTGCTCGTGATATCGATATTAGCCGTGCAGAACGTGCCAAACTTCGTGCAGAACGTGAAATCGAAGAAGCGCAAGACAAACACTTGATTGACCAAGAGCGTCGTGCTAAGATTGCATTACAACGTGCTATTAACCGAATCAATGTCGGAAATAAATTATAAAAAAATGAACTTGATTTGAGAATCAAGTTCATTTTTTATGTTTAAAATGTGACGCAAACCGCTTCGGGAACGTGGAAATCATTGGAAAGTTCTGCAAGACGACCAGTCTCTGGATTACGTTTAAAGACAGTTGCATTATCAGAATCCTGGTGAACGGCGATGAGGAATTCTTGGTCTGGTGAGAGAATAAAGTCACGAGGAGTTTTCCCGTTTGTAGGAACGAATTCCAACAATTCTAAACTACCATCAGCGAGAACAGTGTAAACTACAATAGAATCGTGACCACGGTTTGATGCATACAGATATTTTCCATCTTGTGAGAGACGAATAGCAGCAGTTCCATTAAAGTCATTAAATCCTTCAGGAAGGGTAGAAATAACTTGCATTTTTTCAAATGCACCAACACCATCATAAATCAATACTTCAATTGTACTATTGAGTTCACAGATGAGATAAGCAATCTTGTAGTGGTTGTGAAAAACAAGGTGACGTGCACCAGCACCAGGACTACAATTGTAGGTAGTTAGCTTATTTAGTTTTCCTTCTGGATTGACATCATAAGTAGTAACCTCATCAGTACCTAAGTCGCAAGTGACTAAATACTGATCTGGTGTTAAATCTGTAAAGTGTACATGTGGAGAAGCTTGATTTTCATGAGGACCATGACCGCTATGCTGAACTGTATCAGCCAATTCTAGACTACCATCTTCTTTACGTTTATAGACCAAAGCTTGTCCCTTGTGATAGTTAGCACCATATACTAGGCTACGTTTCTCGTCAACAGCCACATAGCAGTGAGGAGCACCTTCTGTCACAACATGATTTAGCAAAGTACCATCTGTTTGATAGGCAGCAATTCCACCTTGTCCATCTTTGCTACCGACAGTGTAGAGGTGATTTTCTTGATCAAATGCAAGATAGGTAGGACTTGGCTCAGCTGCAAATAGTTTCAGATTGGATAGTTTCCCAGTTTCTGTATCAAAATCAGCTTGATAAATCCCTTGGGATAAACGACGTGTGTAAGTTCCGAAATAAATTGTTTCAATCATAGCTATACCTCTAAATAAAGATGTTTCTATTATATCATAAATTGGGAGACCTGAAGAAAATAGTGAAAAAAGTATGAAACATCTAAGTATAAAATTAGTAAAAAGCAAGGTCGCTTTGTTAAAGTTCTCAATCGTCACCTCAACACTTTAAAAACAGTTTATTCCCTATAAAAATGGTATAATGAAAGGACAAAGGAAAGGAAGTAGATATGGAACAAAAAGAGAAACATTTTAATTTATCTTGGTTTTTTAAATGGTTTTTAGATAATAAGGCTGTTACAGTTTTTTTGGTAGCCTTGTTACTAGGTTTGAATATTTTTATTTTAAGTAAGATTAGTTTTTTATTTATCCCTGTCGTTGATTTTTTATCAGTGGTTATGTTGCCTGTTATTTTATCAGGATTACTTTTTTATCTCTTAAATCCACTGGTGGATTTGATGGAGAAGTACAAGATAAATCGTGTCTTAGCCATTAGTATTATTTTTGTCATTATTGCCATACTCTTGATTATTGGTCTGGCTGTTGCGATTCCAAATCTTCAACGTCAAGTAGTTATTTTTGCGCAAAATGTACCAAATTATCTGGAAGATGCTGATAGAGTTATTGATGATCTTGTAACTAAGCGTTTGCCAGATGACTTTAGACCTCAACTGGAACAGGTTCTGGCTCAGTTTTCAACACAAGCAACTGCTTGGGCAAGTAATATATCTTCTAAGGCTGTGAACTGGGTGAGTGCTATTATCAGTGGAACGTCACAAGTCATTGTTGCTTTGATTATCATGCCCTTTATGCTCTTTTATCTCCTTAGAGATGGAAAAGGCTTGAGAAATCATATCACTCAATTCTTACCAAATAAATTGAGAGAACCAGTAGGTAAGGTTCTAACGGATGTGAACCAACAACTTTCTAACTATGTTAGAGGACAAATTACTGTTGCTATTATCGTGGCAATTATGTTTATCATCTTCTTTAAAATTATTGGTTTGAGATATGCGGTGACTCTTGGTATTACTGCGGGGGTCTTAAATCTTATCCCTTATCTTGGAAGTTTCCTTGCTATGATACCAGCTCTGGTCTTAGGCTTAATTGCTGGACCAGTTATGCTCTTGAAAGTTATTATCGTTTTTATCGTAGAGCAGACAATTGAAGGTCGTTTTGTGTCTCCATTGATTTTAGGTAGTCAATTAAACATCCATCCAATCACTATTCTATTTGTTTTGTTGACGTCTGGTTCTATGTTTGGTGTTTGGGGAGTCTTACTAGGAATTCCTGTTTATGCTTCAGCAAAAGTTGTTATTTCAGCGATTTTTGAATGGTATAAAAAAGTTAGTGGTCTGTATGAGTTAGAAGAGGAGGTTGAAGGTGAGCAATAGTCAAGAAATGCTTGAAGCTTTGGATCAGCAAGATTTAACAAAAGCTGATCACTATTTTCAAAAAGCCTTGGTAGAAGACTCGGATGATCTTCTTCTGGAACTGGCTTATTATCTAGAAGGTATTGGTTTTTATCCACAAGCTCGTCAAATCTATGAAAAACTAGCTCCAATATTTCCAGAAGTAAATCTCAATCTAGCTAGTATCGCAAGTGAAGATGGACAAATTGAAGAAGCGTTTGGCTATCTAGAAGATATTCAACCCAATAGCGATTCTTATGTATCTGCGCTTGTTTTAAAGGCTGATTTCTATCAAATGGAAGGATTGACGGATGTAGCTCGTGAGAAGCTCTTAGAAGCTCTTAATTACTCTGATGATCCTTTATTGATTTTTGGGCTAGCAGAGTTAGATAGTGAACTTGGAAATGATTTAGAAGCGATTAAGGGCTATGCTCAACTGGATAATCGTGAAATATATGAGCAGACAGGGATTTCGACCTATCAACGAATTGGAGCTGCCTATGCTCGACTTGGAAAGTTTGAATCAGCCATAGAGTTTTTAGAAAAAGCTTTAGAGTTAGATTATGAAGATCAGACTGCATTTGAATTAGCAAGTCTTTACTTTGATCAAGAGGAATATCACAAGGCAGTTTTATATTTCAAACAGCTGGATACTATTTCTCCAGATTTTGAAGGGTATGAGTATGGTTATAGTCAGGCTCTACATAAGGAACACCAGACTGAGCAAGCCTTACTGATAGCTCAACAAGGTTTGGAAAAAAATCCATTCGAAACACGTTTACTACTCCTTGCTTCACAATTATCTTACGAATTGCATCAACCCGAGCAGGCGGAAGCTTATCTTCTTCAAGCTCAAGAAGATGCGGAAGACCAAGAAGAAATCCTCTTGCGGCTAGCAACCATGTATCAGGAGCAAGAACGGTATGAGGATATTCTAGCCTTAGAAGTATATGAGCCAGAAAATCTCTTGACTAAGTGGATGATTGCACGGAGTTACCAAGAAACTGAAGATTTGGATGTCGCCTATGAATCTTATCAGGCATTGGTTTCAGAACTCAAGGAAAATCCTGAGTTTTTAGAGCAATACATTCATCTATTACGCGAACTTGGAAGGTTTGAAGAAGCAAAAGAACAGATCCAACACTATCTCAAGTTGGTTCCTGATGACATACAGATGCAAGATTTGTATGAACGTTTATGATGATACTAAAATAGTCGTCTTAGCAGGCGACTATTTTTATAAAATGAAAGATTTAAAAATCTATAAATTCCATCATAAAAATGAATAGATACAGTATGAATTTTTAGCATTTTTTTGATATAATTGTTATAGTTAAATTGAAAAAACTCACTCAAAAAGTGAAATATAGAAAGATTTGAATTATGACACAAGTAAAAATCGTAACAGATTCTTCTGTTACCATTGAACCAGAAGTGGTCAAAGAATTAAATATTACCGTCGTTCCGCTCTCTGTAATGATTGATAGTGTTCTTTATTCGGATGCTGATCTTGAAGAAGGGGAATTTCTTCGCTTGATGAAAGAGAGTAAAAATCTGCCTAAAACAAGTCAACCTCCAGTTGGACTCTTTGCTGAGATTTTTGATGAGTTAAGTAAAGACGGTAGTCAAATTTTAGCTATTCATATGTCTCATGCCTTATCAGGAACTGTCGAAGCAGCTCGTCAGGGTGCAAGTTTGTCAACGGCTAATGTGACCGTATTGGATAGTTCCTTTACAGACCAAGCCCTAAAATTTCAAGTGGTTGAAGCAGCTAAGTTAGCTCAAGAAGGACAAAACATAGAAACAATTGTGGCTCATGTTGAAGAAGTCAAGAAAAATACAGAGCTCTACATCGGTGTTTCTACCTTAGAAAACCTTGTTAAAGGTGGTCGTATTGGTCGAGTGACAGGTCTTTTAAGCTCTCTATTAAATATCCGAGTAGTCATGCAGATGAAGGATGACGAATTACAACCAATCGTGAAAGGACGTGGAGCAAAAACCTTTAAGAAATGGTTGGATGAACTAGTTTCAAAACTGTCAGAGCGTTCTGTTTCTGAGATTGGTATTTCCTATTCTGGAACTAGGGATTGGGCAGAAGATATGAAAGAAATCCTACAACCATTCGTTGAAAGACCAATCTCTGTACTTGAAACAGGTTCGATTATTCAGACACATACAGGTGAAAATGCTTGGGCTATTTTAGTCAGATATGAGTCCTAAAAAAATAAAGAAAATAGCAAGAAATAGCGTTTTTGACTTGACCTACAAGAGAATTTAGGATATGATTGTAATTGTTAATTAGAAAATATTTGGAGGAATTATTAACATGGCAAACAAACAAGATTTGATCGCTAAAGTAGCAGAAGCTACAGAATTGACAAAGAAAGACTCAGCAGCAGCAGTTGATGCTGTATTTGCAGCAGTAGCTGATTACCTTGCAGCTGGTGAAAAAGTTCAATTGATTGGTTTTGGTAATTTCGAAGTTCGTGAGCGTGCAGCACGTAAAGGTCGCAACCCACAAACTGGTAAAGAAATCACTATCGCAGCTTCAAAAGTTCCAGCATTCAAAGCTGGTAAAGCTCTTAAAGACGCTGTTAAATAATGAATTTAGAAAAAGCCTATTGTATCAAGCTTTCTAGCTTGGTCGATAGGCTTTTTTTGTAGTTTTGGGGCAAAAAGGGGGAAGGAGAGAACAGTCTCTTTTATGCCAGTTATGAATTCCAAGCTATACCCATTGGTAAGATTGATGAAGCTGAGAAAGCTATCTCAAGTTAGGCTTGCAAAGAAAAGATTTAGGCCACCATCCATACAATTGGCACTAAATGGATAGCAAACAAGGATGGTGAGAAGAGTTTCTTTTCAAGTATTGAGCCCCTTATAGTATTTCTTGACAGAGTTAGTGAAAGGGTTTACAATTATATAAAAGAAGTTAGGAGGAAAGGAAGATGATTATTTCAACTACGGGAATTGAAGGGAAAAAAATCCTAGCCTACAAAGGAATTGTCTTTGGTGAAGTAGTTGCTGGAGTTAATATGTTCAAAGATATGGCTGCTGGCTTCCGTAATGTTTTTGGAGGTCGAGCGAGTAGTTATGAAGGTGAATTGACTCAAGCAAGAGAAGAAGCTATAGCAGAAATGATGGAGCGTGCAAGTGAACGTGGAGCAAATGCTATTATAGGTATAAAAATGGACTATGAAACGTTAGGTGCTGAAAATGGTATGCTGATGGTCACTTGTAGTGGAACAGCAGTAGTCGTTGACTCCTGATTTGACGAAACAAAAAAGAACAGTCGAAACTGTTCTTTTATGATTATTTGAGACCGTATTTTTTGTTGAAACGATCCACGCGTCCATCTGCTTGAGTGAACTTTTGACGTCCAGTGTAGAATGGGTGTGAGTCTGATGAAATTTCCACACGGATCAATGGGTAAGTTTCGCCTTCGAACTCAACAGTTTCGTTAGAGCGTTTTGTTGAACCGCTAAGGAATTGGTAACCAGTAGTTGTGTCCATGAAGACAACTGGGCGATATTCTGGATGGATATCTTTTTTCATTTTGCAATATTTCCTTTCTGCCATGGTCTCTTTGCGAGCCATAGATTGTTACCATACTAGTCTATCAGATTCTGATAAGTTTGGCAAGCTTTTTATCTATTTTTTCAGTAAGTTTTTTAATTTTTGGTAGATGACTTCATTTTCCTCTAGGCTATAGGAGTTAGCACCACTTGCAAGTGGGTGACCTCCACCATCATGTTCTTTTGCAACACTATTGATTGGAACGAATTTACTGCGAAGTCGAACGCGATAGTGGCCATCTGCTTGTTCCACAAATATTCCCCAAAGGTTAACAGTATCAATACGACCTGGAGCACCAACAATGGCTGCTGTTTCTGCGTCTGTTACTTGATATGTTTTTAGAATTTCTTGAGTCAGGATGACACGCGCAACACCGTTTTCATCAACTTCTAAGTGATCATAGACATAACCTTGAAGTTTAGCAATTTTAAAGCTCATGGTGTCCATTTTACGTGCTAATTCAGCATAGTCAAAGTTATGTTCTCTTAGTTTACTAGCAATTCGAAGGGTACGAGCAGAAGTAGACGGATAAAGGAAACGGCCGGTATCGCCAATAATTCCAGCGCATAGCATTTTAGCTGCATAGTCAGATAATTCAAGATTAGTTGCTTCAGCAAAGAGAGCAATCATCTCACTGGCACTGCTCGAGTTGGTATCTACCCAAACAAGATCTCCGTATACTTCGTCATTTGGATGGTGGTCAATTTTAATAATGGTTTCAGCATTGATATAACGTTTATCATCGATACGAGCAGTATTTGCTGTATCACAAATGATAGCAAGCGCCCCTTGATAATCTTTGTCTTCTACCTGATCCATCTTTGTAAGCCATGTTAGGGTAGGTTCATCATAACCGACTACCTTGATTTTTTTTTCTGGGAAATGATGTTCCAGAAGTGCTTTGAGTCCAACCTGACTTCCTAAGGCATCAGGATCGGGTTTCATGTGACGGTGAATGACAATGGTATCGTATGCTTTAATTTTTTCTAAAATTTGATGGCAAATTTCCATAAGTAACCTCAATTCTTTCTTATTTCATTGTAGCACAAGAGTTTTTATTTTTAAAATGAAAAAGATGTGATATAATGGAGGAAGATAAATTGAGGAGGACGATATGGCATTAGCAAAAATTGTATTTGCCAGTATGACCGGTAATACCGAAGAAATTGCAGATATTGTAGCAGATAAATTGCGTGAGTTGGGCTTAGAGGTAGATGTTGATGAGTGTACAACTGTTGACGCGTCTGACTTTCTTGAAGCAGATATCGCAATCGTTGCAACCTACACTTATGGTGATGGAGAGTTACCAGATGAGATGATGGACTTCTACGAAGACCTAGCAGATCTTAATTTGAGTGGCAAGATATACGGTGTGGTAGGATCAGGCGATACATTCTACGATGAGTTCTGTAAAGCTGTTGATGACTTTGATCGTGTATTTGTGGCAACAGGAGCTGAAAAGGGATCAGAGTGCGTCAAAGTGGATCTCTCTGCAGAAGAAGAAGATATCGAACGCTTGGAACAATTTGCAGAAGAATTGGCTGCTAAAGTAGGATAAGCATGAAGTTGCACTGATGAAAGTTGTCAGTGCAGTTTTTGTTAGTTGTTCCTAAAAATGTACCATTCTATCTAGAAGATTTTTGCTAAAATCATTCAAATAAAAAGGAGACTCTATGGATTTAGATATTATTAGACAAGAAATTGATCAAATTGATGATCAAATCGTGAAGCTCTTGGAAGAAAGAATGCATCTTGTGGAAGGCGTAGTTGCTTATAAAAAGACTTCAGGAAAACCGATTTTGGACACCAAAAGAGAAGAAGCTATCTTTGAAAAAGTCAGAAGTCGTGTCAGCAATAAAAAATACGAAGAGACAATTGTCGCGACTTTTTCAGACATTCTCAAACGTTCGCGAGATTATCAGGATAAAAACATCAAATGAAAAAAGAACAATTTTACCCACTAGGAATCTTTCTAGCTGCCATGCTAGGAGGTCTTGTCCGTTATTTGATTTCCAAATGGTTGCCAACCAGTCCAGCTTTTCCATGGGGGACTCTCTTTGCTAACTATTTAGGAATTTTCTGCTTAGTCTATCTTGTCAAAGGTTATTTGGTTTATAAGGGGAGCAGTAAGGGTCTGATTTTAGCACTTGGTACTGGCTTTTGTGGCGGTTTAACGACTTTTTCTAGCCTCGTGTTAGATGCCGTAAAATTGCTGGATACAGGTTCTTATCCAAGTCTGATAATCTATCTAGTTCTGAGCATTGGTGGAGGGCTTTTATTTGCTTATTGTTTAGGGAGGAAGAAATGGTAATCATGTATTTAGCACTTGCTTGTGGCGTTGGAGCGCTTGTTCGTTATTTCCTTTCTACCCTCAATCAAGAGAGAGTTTTACCATTAGGAACACTTCTAGCAAATCTTTTGGGTTGTTTTTTAATTGGTTTATTTTACAATTATGTAGAAGATAAAGAGCTCTATGCTATCCTTGCTACAGGCTTCTGTGGAGGTCTAACCACTTTTTCAACCTTGAATGATGAACTCCAAAAACTCTTAACTGATAAGAAGGTCTTTTACAGATATTTTCTCTTGACCTACTTAGGTGGTTTACTTGCTATTTTTTTAGGAATTTTACTGTAAATTTCTTTACTTTTTCTAAGAAATTTGGTAAACTGTATCTTGTGTGTAATGGACGCACAAAAATACAGTTTATCCGCTGAGGAAGCTTCCTCAAGATTGACAAAGATAGGAGAATAAAATGAATCCATTAATCCAAAGCTTGACTGAAGGTCAACTTCGTACTGATATCCCATCATTCCGTCCTGGTGACACTGTTCGTGTACACGCGAAAGTTGTCGAAGGTAACCGTGAACGTGTTCAGATCTTTGAAGGTGTTGTTATTGCACGTAAAGGTGCTGGTATCTCAGAAAACTACACAGTTCGTAAAATCTCTAACGGTGTAGGTGTTGAACGTATCTTCCCAATCCACACTCCACGTGTTGAAAAGATCGAAGTTGTTCGTTACGGTAAAGTACGTCGTGCGAAATTGTACTACTTGCGTGCTCTTCAAGGTAAAGCAGCTCGTATCAAAGAAATCCGTCGTTAATTCGACCAAAAAACTCTGCTCATTAGGCAGAGTTTTTCTCTAGCTCCCTTAGTTCAATGGATATAACAACTCCCTCCTAAGGAGTAGTTGCAGGTTCGATCCCTGCAGGGAGCGAAACTAGCCACAAAAACACTGGATAACCAGTGTTTTTTCTTTGACCAAATTTTGAACGATTCATAAGATATCCATGGTGTGGTATAATGGACATAGAATGTTTAGGAGAAAGAAATGAAAAAAGGCTTATTTTGGCTTGTTAGTGAAACGCTAATGTTTTCGATACTTTTTGCGCTGAATAGATTTAGTTTGGGTGGTAAATGTGGAATTAAAATTTAAATATTCGAATATAGCAGTTTTTAGAATCGTTGAGTTTAAAAATAAAAAATATATCTTAGATTCTACTACTATAAAAGGTAAGTCCTATTTTTTCGGTTTACTTCCTAAAGAGGTTTCTGCTGAAATGGTTGAGTTATCTCCATCTAATGATAACTTAGTATTTTTGGAATTTTTGACCAAAGTGTGACCAAAATTTGACTAAATATTTGTTTTGATTTTGATGATTATGAGGTTAAGTAGATCATAGGAGTAAGTCTTTATAGGTATAAGTTATTTATGCTCGCTATGTTAGTTAAATAATTAATTTTTGACTGATTTATCTCTGTTTAATGTAAATTAGTTATGAGGAATATTGTCTTATTTATATACGAATATATAAAATAATGATACAATAATATTATATATAAAATTGTAGATATTAGACTGACTATAAAAAATGGAGGTAATTTATGAATAGCAAGGAATGGATTATGGAATTTGAATCTTTAAATGTATGATTACTATAACCGTTATAAAATCAATAAGAAACGTTGTGGTCGGAATTTTTGATATCTTCTAAGAGTAGTCAGAGGATTATTGATTTAATAACAGAAGTACACGAAGACATATATTTAACATCTATTATTTTACCCATCCCGAAGATTTTAGCTCAATCTTTAGCATTTTGGTAAAGTATGGAAAAAGTACAAGTAAATATATTTTATCGAAAGGAGAGATATATGAGTGAAATAGTTATTAATGCTCAGAATTTATCTAAAAATTTTTATAATTTTGATTCAAGACTCCCATTTATCAAGAGATTTTTGAAACGTAATCAAATAACGATTCGAGCTGTTCAAGATATTAGTTTTACGATTAAGAGAGGGAGTATAGTTGGCTTTATTGGGAGTAATGGAGCTGGTAAATCCACAACGATTAAAATGTTGACTGGGACTCTTTATCCTAGTTCCGGAAAATTAGAAGTGAATGGAGAAATTCCATTTAAAAGAAGTATAAATTTTAGAAAAAAAATTTCAATAGTAGTAGGAAATAAATTACAGTTATTTCAAGATGTTTCGGCTATGGATTATTTTCAATTGATTGGTACTTTATATGAGGTAGAACCGGCGATTTTACAAGAACGAATTCAGGAATTAAGCAATTTGTTGAATGTAAAAGATCAGCTTTACCAGCAGGTCCGGACCCTCTCTCTTGGACAAAAAATGAAAATGGAGTTTATCGCGGCATCTTTAACAAGTCCGGAAATATTATTTTTAGACGAGCCTACTATAGGGTTAGATATACAGTCTAAAAAAGATATCAGAACATTTTTAAAGAAAATGAATGAAGAATGTCATACTACTATTATTTTAACGAGTCATGATATGGATGATATTTCGTCTGTTTGTGACGAATTAATCGTCATTGACAAAGGAAAAATTATTTTGCAGGAGTCAATGGATGTTATTTTATCTAAATTTTCTGATTTTAAATATTTAAAGATAAAAATGACATTAGATTTGGTACCAGAGTTATGCTCTGTTAAAGGAGTAGTAGTCATTTCTCAAACAAAATCGGAATGTATACTAAAAATACCTAGAGATTTTGTCTTTGAGACATTAGAATCAATCAATAAGCTTGTAGATATAGAAGATTTTGAAATATCAAATCTTTCTTTAGAAGAAATTATTTTACAAAACTATTTTACAAAAAAGGAGCACAATTGAAAAAAGAAATGTCTATTATTCTGATATCATTTCGATCTATTTTGAACTATAAATCAAGTGTACTATTGTTAATGTTACAGGCAAGTATACAAATTATGATATCAGTATTTTTATGGACGTATATATATCAGAGTAACCAGATAAATATAGCAGGATATGATTTTACCTCAATGGTTCAATACTATTTGGGGACTATAATTTTTTCATATTTTGTTTTTTATCCAGTTGATTGGGAAATCAATGACGATGTTCATTCAGGAAATTTTTTTAGCATATTAATAAAACCTGTTACTTTTTATAAGTATTATTTTTGTAAAATGCTTGGAGATAGGCTTGCTCATTTATTATTTATCATCATTCCTGTCATTTTATTCTCCAGTGTTTATTACAAGAATGAGTTATTAACCATTGAAATTCTTATTTTAGGAAGTATTGCAATTATTCTATCTATGGTTCTATGGTTTTTAATATCATGTTGTGTAGGTATGCTTTCTTTTTGGTTAGAAAATATATTTTTTGTCCTTACTGTTAAAGAAATAGTAATTCAGTTTTTATCAGGAATATTATTGCCTTTAAGTTTTTTTTCAAATAATTTTCGTCTGTTTTTAGATGTATTACCTTTTAAATACTTAGTATATGAACCGCTTCAGATGTTTAGTAATGATACATATAAATTAATAGACTATTTGAGAATTATTTGTATTCAATTGATTTGGTGCATCATTTTTTATATTATATCAAGATTCATATTGAGAAAAGGAGTGGAGCACTTCTCAAATGTGGGAGGATAAAATGTTTAGAATAAAAGTAATTTTTAGGCTACTTCATTTTGGTTTTAAATCTGATATGAATTTTCATTTTGACTTCTTTTGTGGTCTATTTTCGTCGATACTGTGGATTGGTTTACCTATTGTATTTTTTAGATTGATTTTCTTAAACATAGACTCTTTTAATGGTTGGGACTATTATCAAATTTTATTTTTGGTAGGTTCCTACACTATTGTAGATGGAGTTATGATGGGATTGTTAATTAGAAGTATGGGAATTTTAGAATCAGATATTTTGAGTGGTAACTTGGATCAAATTTTATTGAGGCCGTTTGATACTCAGTTGTTCTATATTTTTAGATCATTTAATTTAGTTCAATTCGTGAATACTTTTTTTGGTCTTGCGATCATTTTTATAAGTTATGGAAATTTAAATGTACATTTAAATTCATTAAAAATATTATTTTATATCCTTTCTTTAATGTGTGGTTGTATTATATATTATTCAATTTGGTTTCTAATAACGATTAGTTCATTTTGGTTCCCAACTAAATTTTCAAAAGTAGATGTATTTTTGAATTATATTGGAATTTCTAAGTATCCATATAATATTTTTACAGGTATTAACAGATTGATCACTATGTTATTTGTTCCCAATTTATTAATTGCCAATCCTGCAGTATTAATATTTTTAGGGAAAGATACATTGAACCTATTTTTCTATCAAATAGTTTTTACAGTTTTTTTGATTATTATCAGTCGTACAATTTTTAGAAAAGGATTGAAAAAATATGAAAGTGCAGGAAGATAAACAATGTTGTTCAGTTATATGTTTGACTAAAGAAAGTGATTCGCTGTACTTTCGGATATGAGCTTGAAGGTGGAATTGCCAGAGTGAGTTTGAAAAAAAGTAAGCAAATTTTTGACCAAAAATTGACCAAGTGAGATGGAAAAGCCTTTAGAATAGGGCTTTAGGGCTGATATTTTTATTCCTGCAGGGGGCATAGAAACTATTGATTTTGCTGGGTGTTTGAGGTGTTTCGTCCCAAATTCGCCCCTAAATTACAAGAATTATATAAAGTGTTGACATAGGTTTGATAAGCAACCCCTAGAATTACTTTGGCAAATTATCATGAATTATAAAATTTGGAGTACTAATGGTCGATAAAGATTTTTCTTTTGATAAGATAGAATCTATCTTAAACGGAACTAGCAATTTTTATATTTCTTCAAATGAAGAATTGAATAAATGCTTAGATCATGTTGTTCAGTTGATTTCGGATTCATATGTTTTATATATAAATAATTCATATACCTCCTCCTCTTTTTTAGCTATTAGTGTGCTAGAAGAGGTTGGAAAAATTCAAATGGGAATATTTATTAAAGGTTCAGATTCCTATGTGAGAAAAGATAAATTAAGAGATCATAAGTCTAAACAAATTGTTGGAGCGAGCTACACTATTTGTATGGGCGAAAGGATTAAAAATGCAATTTCTAATGAAAATTTGGAAAAAATTTTTAAATTTATTTATTCTGGAGAATTGAAAGATTTAAGAGAAAAAGTAATTTATTGTGATAGAAAAAATAACAGTATTGTGACACCAAAAGATTTAATTACTCAAGAATTTGCAAGAAATCTACTTTTATTTGCGATAGAATCATTTGATGATAATCTGGTGGGATGGACAAATTACTCAATCGAGTTATCAAAGAAAACTGATTTGTTTTTTGAAATTATTGCTAATTCTAAAATGAAATAGACAAAAACCGCTCAGCAGAGCGGTCTTTGTCTATTCTTTCTACAACACCCAAGTTCGAATGGCATGGGCAACGCCAGATTCGTCATTAGATTTAGTGATGTATTTGGCGATTTTTTTGAGTTCTGGGTTTCCGTTTTCCATAACAACTGGGTTACCTACGACTTCAAGCATAGCACGGTCATTTTCTTCGTCTCCGATAGCCATGGTTTCATCTTTGGTCAATCCTAGTTTCTCAGCCAAGTGAGTAATAGCTGAACCCTTGTCTACATTCTTTTTAAGGAGCTCAAGGTAGAATGGTGCAGACTTATTAATAGAGAAGCGCTCGTAAAATTCTGCGGGTATCTTTTCGATAGCGGCATCGAGAATTTCCGGTTCATCGATGAACATACATTTGACGATTTCCTTGTCAGCCATTTCTTCAGGTGTACGGTAGAAGATGGGCATGCTGACGAGGGTTGATTCGTGCACTGTGTATTTTCCGATATTGCGATTGGCAGTGTAGATGCCATCCTTGGTAATGGCATGCATGTGGACGCCAAGTTTGCGACTGAGGAATTCCATATCTAAATAATCTTCATAAGTCAAGGATTCGCTGATAATCTCATGGCCAGTAGCAGTTTCTTGAACAAGGGCACCGTTGAAGGTAACAACGTAGTCCCCTTCGTCTCTTAATTTCAAGTCATCTAAAAGTTTGGCAACTCCTGCGATAGGGCGACCAGTTGCAATCATAACTTTAACACCAGCTTGTTTGGCATCTTGGATGGCAGAAAAGACTTCTGGAGTGATTTCCTTTTGACTGTTGACAAGGGTTCCATCGATATCGACGGCGATTAGTTTAATACTCATATAGTTCCTCTTTTAGTTTTTATTTGGTTTAAAATGATCGTTTTCAATCAAGTGTAAAAATTGCTGAGTGATGCTTGCAAAGATGCTGTTTTGATCCAACATTTCTTTTGGGAAGTAGAAACGATTATCTCCGTGGCGACTGCCAGCAAGGGATTGAACGATAGGAGAAAGGCTAGAGAGTTCTGCTAGTTCTCCATTTTTTTGTATAATCTCAATCTGAGTTCGTGGGTTTTCAGATTCAGGGCGATAGATATCATAAGGAAGGTCAAAGTTCTTATGGATAGCTGTGTAATAGTCAGGATCAAAGCCGATATCTTCTACCAGTTTTCTCATAGATGCAAGCTGTTCTTGATCTTCTTGTGAAAAGGTGATTGATTTAAAGACCTTGCGATTGACAAAGCGTTGTGACAGGTCAGCTAAAATCTTGTCAGAACTGGTCATCCAGAGTTGGAAATAGGTATTCATAACTCCGTCATCCAAAGATAGATAGTCAGCTAAGCTAACATTTTTTTCGAAAAATGGCAGTAGATGTGGGGATGTAAGTGTAAAGAAGTCCTTGTTTCCTGGATAAAGTTCTTTAGCACGTTTCAAAAGATTCTGCAGAAGTACTTCCATAGCACGTGTTGCTGGATGGAAATATACCTGCATATACATTTGATAGCGACTAAGAACATAGTCTTCGATGGCATGCATCCCGTTTCGTTGGAAAGCAATTCCATTTTCGATAGGGCGAATAACTCGTAAGATACGTGTTAGGTCAAATTCCCCATAAGAAGCCCCTGTAAAATAGGAGTCACGTAAGAGATAGTCCATGCGGTCTGCATCGATTTGACTCGAAATCAATTGAACCACCTGCTTATTTGGATAAGTATGATCTATAACACTAGCTACCTTTTCAGGGAAATCTGGAGCTACCTGTAAAAGAACCTGGTGAATCTCTGTTTCAGGGCTTTGGATAATTTCCTGCGTAATAGCCTCATGATCGGTATCAAAGAGATTTTCAAAGGTATGCGAGTAGGCACCATGTCCTAAGTCATGAAGGAGGGCTGCAGTCATGGTTAGGAGGGACTCCGAAGGATCCCATTCCTTAGGATACTTTTCCTCAAAAATCTCGGTGATGCGACGTGCAATCTCGTAAACACCTAGACAGTGAGAGAAACGACTATGTTCTCCACCATGAAAGGTGTAACTGGATGTTCCGAGCTGCTTGATACGACGAAGTCGTTGAAATTCTTTGGTATTGATTAAGTCATAGATAATCTGATTATCAACATGGATATAATTGTGAACAGGGTCACGAAATACTTTTTCATTCATAAAACCATTATAGCAAAAAGCCACAGTTTTTGGTAAAATAGTAGGATAAGAGTGAAGAAAGAGGACTTGAAGTGAAGATTCGAATGAGAAATACCATCCAATTTGATGAACAATTGGAAGTGATTGACCAACTTTATGACGTTGAGTTACGTGAGAAAGGTGATTTTTCCTATCTCCTTTTTTACAATGAAGAGAAAGAAAAAGTGGTACTCAAGTTTAATGATACAGAGTTGGTGATGTCTCGATTTTCCAATCCTAAGACCATCATGCGTTTTCTGAAGGAAGTTGATAGTTTATCCTATATTCCTACACCAATGGGGATACAGGAGTTTATCATCCAAACAAGCCATTATCAAGTTGAACAACAAAAGATTGAACTAGCTTATCAACTACAAAACAAAGAAGGAAATCCATTTGCAAACTATCGCTTAGAAATTACCTGGGGATAAAAAAGTGGAGGAGAAATCAGTAGATAAAGTTTCGATTTCCTAGTTTCAAATCAACTAGCAGGTCAAAGTTTTTTGCTAATAAAAAATGAGGTTGGGATTTTTGTCCCAGCCTCTATTTGATATACAGTTCTTGATTTTTCAAGACAATTTCACGTACACTTGCAAATTTCTTCAGCTTTTTGATTTCTTCGGGATGCGTTACAAGTGTGATTACATAGCCCTCTTTGCCCATACGTCCTGTACGGCCAGCGCGGTGAGTGTAAGTTTCCATATCTCTAGGAACGTCAAAGTTAACCACGCATTCTAAGCTGTCAATGTCGATACCACGAGCTAGAAGGTCTGTTGCAAGAAGCAGTGTTAGTTGCTTGTCTTTGAATTTTTCGAGAATAACTTTTCTGAACTTAACGTTGACATCGCTAGCTAGTGAAACAGCTAAAACATCGCGATACTGCAATTTTTCCTCAGCGCTTCCGAGGTCTGATAAGCTATTAAAGAATACCAGTCCGCGGAAGTCCTCGACATGTGCCAGTTTTCTAAGCATATCAACTCTATGTCGTTGGTCTACTTGCATGTAGAAGTGTTGAATGTTGTCCAACTTTTGGTCTGATAGATCAATGGTGCGCGTGTTAGGCGCAATCTTATCTTGGTCAAACTTGGTAGTGGCACTCATATAGATGAGTTGGTGGTTACGAGGTGCGTAGTGGGTGATTTTTTCGACAAAGTGAATCTGAGAATCATCTAGCAACTGATCGAACTCATCAAGAATGATCGTTTCCACGTTCATCATCTTGATCTTCTTCAATTTAATCAGTTCAAAGATACGACCAGGAGTTCCAATAAGGATTTCTGGGCCTTTTTTAAGTCGTTCGATTTGACGTTTCTGACTCGAACCAGAAAGGAATAGTTGAGCAGTCAAGCCAATTGCTTCACCCCAGGTTTTAGTTACCTCAAAAATCTGACCAGCCAGTTCAGTATTTGGTGCTAAAATCAATAGTTGCTGCGCTTTTTTCTTTTGGAGACGAAGAAGACTTGGTAGGAGATAAGCTAAAGTCTTACCTGTACCAGTTGGACTAACTCCAAGAAGGGTTTGACCGTCTAAAATTGGATCAAAAAGCTGAGTTTGAATGGGTGTGAATTCTTGAAATCCGAGTTTTTCGGTTAGCTCTAGCCATTCTTTAGGTAGTTTGGTTTTCATTTTTCTGCCTCAAATCTAATGCCAGCAGTCTGGCGCATAGTGTAAATTAGGTTATGGACGTGTGATGCATCCTCTAACCAAGCTTGGTAAAGTTCTGGGTTTGGCTGCTTGATCATGTTAGCAAAAACAGCGACCTCCTCAGTCATGGTATGAGGTGCCTGTTGAATAGGTAGATGTGTTTCATTACCTTGATGATCTGTAAAAATAGCTGAGCGAACATGTTCAATGGTGTTGAGCGTCAAGGTTCCATCTGTTGTGTATATTTCACAAGGCAGATTAGAAGTAATGTTTTTACCAGCCTTGATGTGAACTTGATATTCAGGATAAGATAAGATACCATCTCCATTTAAATCAATGGTGTTGTCAAGTTGTTGAGCTTGATAGGACGCATCAAGTGCCTTACCAAACAAGCGAACCGCAGCATAGATCGGATAAATTCCCAAGTCCATGAGAGCCCCACCAGCAAAACGGTCTGAAAAGACATTCGGAGTATTTCCAGAAAGAAGGTCTGGCATCTTAGAAGAATACTTGGCAAAGTTGAGGTCTGCACCTAAAACCTCCTTATCTACTAAAAAGTTTTTAATAGTTGTGAAGGCTTCCTCATGATAGTTACGAGCAGCTTCAAAGATAAAACGATGATTCTCCTGAGCTATTTGAATTAACTCTTGCCATTCTTGTGGTTGAGTCACAGCTGGTTTTTCAAGGATAACATGTTTACCAGCAGATAAGGCAGCCTTGGCTTGAGAATAGTGCAAAGAATTTGGACTTGCGATATAGACAACATCAAATTCAGATTGGAAAAAATCCTCTAAATTATCAAATAGACTAACATCTGTATAGGAATTAGCAAATTGCTGGGCAGTCGTGAGCTTTCTTGAATAAACAGCTATCAGCTGGAATTCCTGACTAGAAAGGGCAGCATCTATAAAGTGGTGACTGATTGCACCAGTGCCGATAATACCAAGATTTAGCATGAAATCTCCTTTTTTACAAGTAATAACTGCTTTCATTATATCACAGATAGCCTAAACTAGCCAAAGGGAGACAATTCTTTTATTTGACACTTCGAATTTTCATCAAAAAATGGTACAATAGATTCAGAAAAAATAGGAGTGTAGTATGAGATTATTACCTATGAGAAAAATTTCTCGTCATTCAAAAAGATTGGCGCTTTTTTTGACTTTTTGTGCGGGTTATGTAGATGCCTATACCTTTATCATACGTGGGAATACTCTAGTTGCAGGTCAAACGGGGAATGTCGTTTTCCTTTCCGTTGGTCTCATTCAAGACAATGTTTCAGATGCCAGTGTCAAGGTAATGACCTTGATTTCCTTTATGGTAGGTGTTTTCCTCTTGACAGTCTATAAAGAAAAGTTACGGATTGTAAGAAAACCAATTCTATCCCTTATTCCACTAGCAATTTTATCTTTAATTATAGGATTTGTTCCCTTGACGGTTGATAATATATACATAGTACCACCATTAGCCTTTTGTATGGGACTTGTAACAACAGCATTTGGAGAAGTTTCAGGAATCGCATATAACAATGCTTTTATGACTGGTAATATCAAACGAACCATGTTAGCGTTTGGGGAATATGTTCGCACAAAACATACTCCTTTTTTACGAGAAGGTCTTATCTTTGTCAGTCTACTATCTAGCTTCGTTCTCGGAGTTATTGTATCAGCTTATCTGAGTATTTCTTATAAAGAAAAAACAATTTTAGGGATTCCAATCATGATGAGTATTTTTTATCTAAGTATGCTTTTTGCATCTTGGAGGAAAAAAGTTGGAGAAAAAGTTTAAATTCGATGATTAATACTTGTCAAAAATTAGGAATCATGCTATACTTGAAGAGTTGACTATGCACAGTCCTGTGCAACCGCACGAACATCGTTGCTCGTCGTATAACAAATTTAAACTTCGTCATTATCGCCTTGCCTAACGTAAGTTATGTCTTCGGCTTAATTCCTAGTTTATTCTTTGTTATACTTAGAGCTCTTCTTTTAAGTGGTTCGTCCCACGATGCTAGGCGAGTCTTCACAAAAATACGGGGAAACCCCAAAAAATCATAGGAGGTGCATAATGAGCACATACGCAATTATCAAAACTGGCGGAAAACAAGTTAAAGTTGAAGTTGGTCAAGCAGTCTACGTAGAAAAATTGAACGTTGAAGCTGGTCAAGAAGTTACTTTTAACGAAGTTGTTCTTGTTGGTGGTGAAAACACTGTTGTCGGAACTCCACTTGTTGCTGGAGCTACTGTAGTTGGAACTGTTGAAAAACAAGGAAAACAAAAGAAAGTTGTTACTTACAAGTACAAACCTAAAAAAGGTAGCCACCGTAAACAAGGTCACCGTCAACCATATACAAAAGTTGTCATCAACGCAATCAACGCTTAATTTTAAGGAGAACACATGATACAAGCAGTCTTTGAGAGAGCCGAAGATGGCGAGCTGAGGAGTGCGGAAATTACTGGACACGCCGAGAGTGGCGAATACGGCTTTGATGTCGTGTGTGCATCGGTTTCTACGCTTGCCATTAACTTTATCAATTCCATTGAGAAATTTGCAGGCTATGAACCAATCTTAAAATTAAACGAAGATGAAGGTGGCTATCTTATGGTTGAAATTCCCAGAGATCTTCCTTCTCACCAGAGAGAAATGACACAATTATTCTTTGAATCATTTTTCTTAGGTATGGCAACCTTATCGGAGGACTCTTCTGAGTTCGTCCAAACCAGAGTTATCACAGAAAACTAACACGGAGGAAAACATTATGTTAAAAATGACTCTTAACAACTTGCAACTTTTCGCCCACAAAAAAGGTGGAGGTTCTACATCAAACGGACGCGATTCACAAGCTAAACGTCTTGGAGCTAAAGCAGCTGACGGACAAACTGTAACAGGTGGATCAATCCTTTACCGTCAACGTGGTACACACATCTATCCAGGTGTAAACGTTGGACGTGGTGGAGACGATACTTTATTCGCTAAAGTTGAAGGCGTAGTACGCTTTGAACGTAAAGGTCGCGATAAAAAACAAGTTTCTGTTTACCCAATCGCAAAATAAAAAGGTCCAGTGAACCTTTTTATCCCGAGCCTTGAAATGTAAAGGCGAGGAAGCTAGAATTAGCATTAAATAAGGCTTTCCGAGTTTTCGGAGAGCCTATTTTTTTGTTTTGGTACCCAAAATGATTTTTATGTAAAATTTTTGTACAATATCATCGGTTTATTTTCTTATTTTTAAAAGTTGAATACTATTGATATACTTATTAAACCTGTCTTTCTTTACCCAATCGCAAACAAAAAATGTATAGTAAAAATTTTGTTGCAAGCCTTAAAATTACAGGCTAGGAAGATTTTTACTAGCTTTGATAAGTAAGATAATTCTAACTGATATAACCACAGTTATCGTCTTTAATATCAAGATAGTTCTGGGCCTAATTTTTTTATAGGATTGGCTATTAATAAGAAATATGGTATAATATAGGGTGAGACCTTCTTAATAAATAGTGAAAGAGTATAAAATGAAAAAAATTGTCATTAACGGTGGGAGACCATTGAAAGGTGAAATTACGATTAGTGGCGCTAAAAATAGTGTCGTTGCCTTGATTCCTGCCATTATTTTATCAGATGATGTTGTGATTTTGGATTGTGTTCCGGACATCTCTGATGTAGCTAGTCTTATTGAGATTATGGAAATCATGGGAGCTAGTGTCAAGCGTTATGACGATGTTCTTGAGATTGATCCTCGTGGTGTTCAAAATAAACCAATGCCTTATGGTAAAATTAATAGCTTGCGTGCGTCTTATTATTTCTATGGTAGTCTTTTAGGACGTTTTGGTGAAGCAACTGTAGGTTTGCCTGGAGGGTGTGACCTAGGACCACGTCCTATTGATTTGCATTTAAAAGCATTTGAAGCTATGGGAGCTAAGACAACCTACGAGGGAGATAATATGAATCTCTCAACCCAAGGATCAAGTCTACATGGTGCGCATATCTATATGGATACTGTTAGTGTTGGTGCAACTATTAATACAATGCTAGCAGCAGTAAAAGCTAAAGGTCGAACAGTTATTGAAAATGCTGCTCGCGAACCTGAAATCATTGATGTGGCTACATTATTAAATAATATGGGAGCTCACATTCGTGGAGCAGGTACAGATATGATTACAATTGATGGTGTGGATAGCTTGCACGGGACACGCCACCAAGTCATCCCTGACCGTATCGAAGCAGGTACATATATTTCAATGGCAGCTGCAGTAGGTCATGGGATTCGAATTAATAATGTACTTTATGAGCATTTAGAAGGATTTATTGCTAAACTTGAAGAAATGGGTGTTCACATGACTGTTTCTGAAGACAGTATTTTCGTCGAAGAGCAAACAAATCTAAAGGCTGTTAATATTAAGACAGCTCCTTATCCAGGTTTCGCAACAGATCTTCAACAGCCTATTACTCCCTTGCTATTAAAAGCAGAAGGTCGTGGCACATTGATTGATACAATCTATGAAAAACGTGTCAACCATGTTTTTGAATTAGCCAAAATGAATGCAGATATTTCAACAACAAACGACCACATACTTTATAAGGGTGGAAATCCATTGCAGGGTGCAAAAGTTAAGGCAACAGATCTACGTGCTGGAGCTGCCTTAGTTATTGCTGGCTTGATGGCTGAAGGAAAAACAGAGATTACCAATGTTGAATTCATCCTTCGAGGCTACTCGAATATTATCGAAAAATTGCGTAATCTTGGAGCAGATATTGAGCTAATCGAAGATTAGTAATTTGAGGATTGCAATGAATATCTGGACTAAATTAGCAAAATTTTCTTTCTATGAGACGGAACGTTTATATTTCCGTCCCTTCTTTTTTACAGATGTAGATGATTTTCATCAACTTGCATCAGATCCTGAAAATCTTCAATTTATCTTTCCTACACAAGCAAGTATTGAAGAAAGTCAGTATGCTCTTGCCAATTATTTTATGAAATCACCTTTGGGGATTTGGGCTATTTGTGATAAAAAAGAGCAAAGAATGATTGGAGCTATCAAGTTTGAAAAACTTGATGAAATTAAGAAAGAAGCAGAAATTGGCTATTTTTTAAAGAAAGACTATTGGTCTCAGGGTTATATGACTGAAGCAGTTACTAAATTACGAGATTTATCCATGAACGAGTTTGCCTTGAAGCAACTTTCGATTGTGACACATCTAGAAAATGTTGCTAGTCAGAAAGTAGCAGAAAAATCAGATTTTGTTCTTTATCGTCGTTTTAAAGGAAGCGATCGTTATACCCGAAAGATGCGGGATTATCTAGAATTCCGTTATACAAAAGGAAATTTAAATGAGTAAACACCAAGAAATATTAGCCTACTTGGAAGAATTACCAGTTGGGAAGCGTGTCAGTGTTCGTAGTATTTCAAATCGGCTGGGAGTAAGTGATGGTACGGCATATCGGGCTATCAAAGAAGCTGAAAATAGGGGACTTGTTGAAACACGTCCTCGAAGTGGAACAGTACGTGTAAAGTCCAAAAAAGTAGCTATTGAGAAATTAACGTTCGCAGAAATTGCAGAAGTTACAGGCTCGGAAGTTTTAGCTGGTCAAGCTGGATTGGATAGAGAATTTAGTAAATTCTCCATTGGAGCGATGACTGAAAAGAATATTCTTTCTTATCTTCATGATGGTGGCTTACTTATCGTAGGAGATCGAACACGTATTCAGTTATTAGCACTTGAAAATGAAAATGCTGTCTTGGTAACAGGTGGATTTGAAGTTCACGAAGATGTTTTGAACCATGCTAATAAAAAAAATATTCCAGTATTGCGCAGTAAGCATGATACATTTACAATTGCGACTATGATCAACAGAGCTTTGTCTAATGTTCAGATTAAGACAGATATTTTGACGGTTGAAAAAATCTATCGTACCAGTCATGAATATGGTTTTCTACAGGAAACGGATACTGTCAAAGATTATTTAGACTTGGTTCGTAAGAATAGAACGAGCCGTTTCCCTGTTATCAATCAGCATCAGGTTGTTGTTGGTGTAGTTACTATGCGTGATGCTGGAGATAAATCACCTGGTACAACGATAGATAAGGTCATGACAAGGACAGTCTATATGACTGGTTTAGCGACAAATATCGCTAACGTTAGTCAGAGAATGATTGCTGAAGACTTTGAAATGGTACCTGTTGTGAGAAGCAATCAAACCTTACTTGGTGTCATTACTAGACGGGATGTCATGGAAAAGATGAGTCGCTCTCAAGTTTCAGCTTTACCAACATTTTCAGAACAGGTTGGTCAGAAGTTATCTTACCACCATGACGAAGTTGTCATTACGGTTGAACCATTTATGTTGGAAAAAAATGGAGTCCTTGCAAATGGTGTTCTTTCAGAAATATTGACCCATATGACGCAAGATCTGGTTGTGAATAGCGGACGTAACCTCATCATTGAACAAATGTTGATTTATTTCTTACAAGCTGTTCAGATTGATGATACCTTGCGGATTCAGGCTAGAATTATTCATCATACGAGAAGGTCAGCTATTATTGACTATGACATTTATATCAATCATCAAATCGTATCAAAAGCAAATGTTACTGTAAAAATTAATTAAAACTAGGAGAAAACATGATTACATTAAAATCAGCTAGAGAAATCGAAGCAATGGATAAAGCTGGCGATTTTCTTGCCAGTATTCACATCGGTTTGCGTGACATCATCAAACCAGGTGTAGATATGTGGGAAGTAGAAGAATATGTGCGTCGTCGTTGTAAAGAAGAAAATTTCCTTCCACTACAAATCGGTGTTGATGGGGCAATGATGGATTATCCTTATGCCACTTGCTGTTCGCTCAATGACGAAGTAGCCCATGCTTTTCCACGCCACTATATTTTGAAGGAAGGCGATTTGCTGAAGGTTGATATGGTTCTTGGTGGGCCAATCGCTAAGTCTGACCTCAATGTTTCTAAACTCAACTTTAACAACGTTGAGCAGATGAAAAAATATACTCAAAACTTTACGGGCGGCTTGGCAGATTCTTGTTGGGCATACGCTGTTGGAAAACCGTCAGAAGAAGTTAAAAACTTAATGGACGTGACCAAGGAAGCTATGTACATTGGTATTGAAAAAGCTGTTGTAGGAAACCGTATTGGAGATATTGGAGCTGCTATTCAGGAATATGCTGAAAGTCGTGGTTACGGCGTTGTTCGTGATCTTGTAGGACACGGTGTTGGTCCAACTATGCATGAAGAACCAATGGTTCCTAACTATGGTATCGCAGGTCGCGGTCTCCGCCTTCGTGAAGGCATGGTTTTGACAATCGAACCTATGATCAATACAGGTGATTGGGAAATCGATACAGATATGAAAACAGGTTGGGCACATAAAACAATCGATGGTGGACTATCATGTCAGTACGAGCATCAGTTTGTTATTACTAAAGATGGGCCTGTAATCTTGACAAGTCAAGGTGAAGAGGGAACTTATTAATCAAAAAAGGAGCTGAGCTCCTTTTTTGATTCTTTCAAGTTGAAAATAAATTTGCGTAGCGGATTTCTTACAAACGTTTTCTTTTATAGTAAAATAAAAGATAACTATATGAAAGAAGGTTCTTAATTGGAAAGTATTTTATTTTTTATTTCTGTCTTTATAGCTGGGGTCTTGTCATTCTTTTCTCCCTGTATCTTTCCCTTGTTACCAGTCTACGCAGGTGTTCTGCTAGATGATCAAGAGGAGTCAAGGACATTTCGTTTTTTGGGTAAAGATGTTGCCTGGTCAGGATTGATTCGGACACTCTGTTTCATTGCGGGTATCTCTCTCATCTTCTTTATTCTTGGATTTGGAGCAGGATTCCTTGGGAATTTACTTTATGCTGACTGGTTCCGTTATGTTATGGGAATCATGATTATTATACTGGGTTTGCATCAGATGGAAATTCTTCACTTACAAAAATTAGAGGTACAAAAAACAGTAACATTTAAGCAAAAACAGTCTAGCAAATATTTGTCGGCCTTTTTACTGGGTATCAGCTTCAGCTTTGGCTGGACTCCATGTATAGGCCCAGTTTTAAGTTCTGTTTTAGCATTGGCTGCCTCAGGGGGAAATGGAGCTCTTCAGGGGGCCTTATTAACCCTCATTTACACTCTCGGAATGGCGCTTCCATTTTTAGTTTTGGCCTTGGCATCAGGTCTTGTCATGCCTTATTTTAGTAGAATCAAATCCCACATACTTTTATTGAAGAAAATTGGTGGTTTATTGATTATTCTCATGGGAATTTTATTAATGTTGGGACAGTTAAATGTCTTATCTGGAATATTAGGATAAAAGGAGTTATCTATGAAAAAAATTATCTATTTTGGGCTTAGTTTCTTGTCTCTCTTTCTTCTGATTGCTTGTGGCAAGGAAGAGAAAAAATCGAGTCAAGAAAACAAAACGACTCAGACACAGCAGCAAGCAACTGTGAAGCAAGTGGCTGTAGGAGCAGAAGCACCTGATTTTACGCTTCAATCAATGGATGGAAAAGAAGTGAAATTATCTGATTTTAAAGGTAAAAAAGTTTATCTTAAATTTTGGGCATCTTGGTGTGGACCATGTAAGAAGAGTATGCCAGAATTGATGGAGCTTGCTGCTAAGGAAGATCGTGATTTCGAAATTTTATCTGTCATTGCGCCAGGGCTTCAAGGTGAAAAAACGATAGACCAATTTCCAAAGTGGTTTGAAGAACAAGGTTATAAAGACATCCCAGTTTTGTATGATACAAAAGGAGCTGTTTTTCAAGATTATCAAATTCGAAGCATCCCTACAGAGTATCTAATTGATTCACAGGGTAAAATTGCTAAGATTCAATTAGGTGCGATTAGTAACGCAGATGCAGAAGCAGCTTTTGCTCAAATGAAATAAAGTAATGAAATATAAAAATGTCTAGACAAACCGTCTAGACATTTTTTCTAACTTAAATTAGTTTTTAGAAGCTTCTTGGAATTCAGGGTTTTTCCAAGCTTCATCAATGATAGCTTTCAATTCTTTAGCAGAAGCTTGCATTTTTTGAAGTTCAGCATCGTTCAATGGGATGTTCACTGGACGTACAATACCGTGTGCTCCAACAACAGCTGGTTGACCAATGAAGACGTCATTGATTCCGTATTGGCCTTCTTGGAATACAGAAAGTGGAAGTACTGCATTTTCATCATCAAGGATTGCTTTAGTGATACGAGCAAGGGCAACGGCGATACCATAGTATGTAGCACCTTTTTTGTTGATGATTGTGTAAGCAGCGTCACGAACACCTTCGAACAATTCGATCAATTCAGTTTCTTGAACATTTTGAGTGTCCTTAAGGAATTCTTCAAGGTTAACACCAGCAATGTTAGCGTGTGACCAAACGGCAAATTCTGAGTCACCGTGTTCACCCATGATGTAGGCGTGAACTGAACGAGCGTCTACATCCAATTTTTCAGCAAGGGCTTGACGGAAACGAGCTGAGTCAAGTGAAGTACCTGAACCGATAACGCGTTCTTTAGGGAATCCTGAGAATTTCCATGTAGAGTATGTCAAAACGTCAACTGGGTTAGCAGCTACAAGGAAGATACCGTTAAATCCTGATTCAACAACTTGTGTTACGATAGATTTGTTGATTGCAAGGTTTTTACCAACAAGGTCAAGACGAGTTTCACCTGGTTTTTGAGGGGCACCTGCAGTAATTACAACAAGGTCAGCATCCGCACAGTCAGCGTACTCAGCTGCATAAATCTTCTTAGGTGAAGTGAAAGCAAGGGCGTGGCTAAGGTCAAGCGCATCACCAACAGCTTTTTCGTGCAATTGAGGAATTTCAATGATACCAAGTTCTTGGGCAATTCCTTGGTTAACAAGAGCGAAAGCGTAAGATGAACCTACGGCACCGTCACCAACGAGGATAACTTTTTTGTGTTGTTTAGTTGCTGTCATTAGTCTAAACATCTCCTTTGTTTTTTTAAGGGTAATACCCTGTTTAGTTTCATTCTATCACTTTTAAATAGCTTTGTCACGAATATAACATCCACTTAGCCATGTAAACGTTTTAGTCATACTGTAACACTGAAATAAGAGACAAACTATGGTATAATATATCTAGTTACTAATAGTGAAATGAGGCATTTGTTAATGCAAGATAAAAATTTAGTGAATGTCAATCTGACAAAGGAGATGAAGACCAGCTTTATCGACTACGCCATGAGTGTTATCGTATCGCGGGCCCTTCCTGATGTTCGAGATGGTTTGAAACCAGTTCATCGTCGTATTCTATACGGTATGAACGAATTGGGTGTGACACCAGATAAACCTCATAAGAAATCTGCTCGTATTACAGGGGATGTCATGGGTAAATACCACCCACACGGTGACTCATCTATCTACGAAGCTATGGTTCGTATGGCGCAATGGTGGAGTTATCGATACATGCTTGTAGATGGGCATGGGAACTTTGGTTCTATGGATGGTGATGGTGCCGCAGCTCAGCGTTATACTGAAGCACGTATGAGTAAGATTGCTCTTGAGATGCTTCGCGACATCAATAAAAATACCGTTGATTTTGTAGATAACTATGATGCCAATGAACGTGAACCCCTGGTTCTCCCAGCTCGTTTCCCAAACCTTTTGGTCAATGGTGCTACAGGGATTGCTGTTGGTATGGCAACCAATATTCCGCCTCATAACTTGGGAGAAACCATTGATGCAGTGAAGTTGGTCATGGATAATCCAGAAGTTACAACCAAGGAATTAATGGAAGTTCTTCCTGGTCCAGATTTCCCAACTGGTGCCCTTGTTATGGGGAAATCAGGTATTCATAAGGCCTACGAAACTGGTAAAGGCTCTATTGTTCTTCGTTCCCGTACTGAAATCGAGGAAACAAAAACTGGCCGCGAACGTATCGTTGTAACAGAATTTCCATATATGGTCAACAAGACCAAAGTCCATGAACATATTGTGCGTTTGGTTCAGGAAAAACGTATCGAAGGTATTACAGCTGTTCGTGACGAATCAAACCGTGAGGGAGTTCGCTTCGTAATTGAGGTGAAGCGTGATGCATCTGCTAATGTTATTTTGAACAACTTGTTCAAGATGACTCAAATGCAAACTAGCTTTGGATTTAACATGCTGGCTATCCAGAATGGTGTACCAAAGATTCTTTCTCTTCGTCAAATCTTGGATGCCTATATTGAGCACCAAAAAGAAGTGGTGACTCGTCGTACTCAATTTGACAAAGAGAAAGCTGAAGCGCGTGCACACATCTTAGAAGGTTTGTTGATTGCTCTGGACCACATCGACGAAGTCATTCGTATCATCCGTGCCAGTGAAACGGATGCAGAAGCCCAAGCTGAATTGATGAGCAAGTTCAAGTTATCTGAACGTCAAAGTCAAGCAATTCTCGATATGCGTCTTCGTCGTTTGACTGGTTTGGAACGTGACAAGATTCAGTCAGAATATGACGAGCTTATTGCTTTGATTGCTGACTTGGCAGACATTCTTGCAAAACCAGAACGCGTAGCGCAAATCATCAAGGAAGAATTGGATGAGGTCAAACGTAAGTTTGGCGATCCACGTCGTACTGAGTTGATGGTTGGTGAAGTCTTGACTCTTGAAGATGAAGACTTGATTGAAGAGTCTGATGTCCTCATCACTCTATCAAATAAAGGTTATATCAAACGTTTGGACCAAGACGAATTTACAGCTCAAAAACGTGGTGGACGTGGCGTTCAAGGAACTGGAGTTAAGGACGATGACTTTGTGCGTGAGTTGGTTTCTACCAGCACCCATGATCATTTACTATTCTTTACTAATAAAGGACGTGTTTATCGTCTTAAGGGATATGAAATTCCAGAATACGGTCGTACAGCCAAAGGTTTGCCAGTTGTCAATCTTTTGAAACTGGATGAAGGTGAAAGCATTCAAACCATTATCAATGTTGAATCAGAACGTAGTGATGATGCTTACCTCTTCTTTACAACTCGAGCAGGTATTGTCAAAAGAACCAGTGTCAAAGAATTTGCCAACATTCGTCAAAATGGTCTCAAAGCCTTAAATCTGAAAGATGAGGATGAGTTGATTAATGTCTTACTAACTGAAAAAGACACAGATATCATCATCGGAACCAGATTAGGTTATGCAGTTCGTTTCAATCAGTCTTCAGTTCGTAGTATGAGTCGTATCGCCACTGGTGTTAAAGGGGTAAATCTTCGTGAAGGTGATGCTGTAGTGGGAGCGAGAGTGATTACTGATCAAGATGAAGTCCTTATCATTACTGAAAAAGGATATGGTAAGCGCACAGTTGCGACTGAATATCCAACAAAAGGGCGTGCCGGTAAGGGAATGAAAACAGCCAATGTTACTGAAAAAAATGGTCCTCTGGCTGGTCTCTTAACAGTAAAAGGGGACGAAGATCTGATGATTATCACTGACACAGGTGTCATGATTCGAACCAATGTTGCCAATATTTCACAAACGGGACGTTCAACTATGGGAGTAAAAGTGATGCGTCTAGATCAAGATGCTAAGATTGTGACTTTTACAAGTGTTGCAGCAGCAGAAAAAGAAGAAGTTGGGGCAGAACAGGAAACAGAAAGTGAAGCATAATGTCTCAAAAAAAGAATCAAAGTAAAAAAAATAAACGTAAAAATCTACTGATTAACATACTGGCAGGATTCCTAATCTTGCTATCTATCGCTTTAATCTTCAATGCTAATATTCGTGATATGTTCATGATTTGGAACACTAATAAGTATCAGGTCAGTCAAGTGACCAAGGAAGAGATTGAAGAGAACAAAGAAACAGAAGGAAATTTCGATTTTGACTCTGTAAAATCACTTTCCTCGGAGGCAGTCCTATCAGCTCAGTGGAATTCCCAGCAACTTCCGGTAATCGGAGGGATTGCCATTCCGGAGCTTGAAATGAATCTACCAATATTTAAGGGACTCGATAATGTTAACCTCTTTTATGGTGCTGGGACAATGAAAGCCAATCAGGTAATGGGGGAAGGAAATTATTCTCTAGCAAGTCACCGAATATTTGCAGGTGAAAATGCTGATAAGAAATTATTCTCTCCTCTTGCTCGTGCTGAAAAAGGGATGAAAATTTATCTCACTGATAAAGAAAAAGTCTATACATACGAGATTGAAGAGGTTAAAATTGTAACTCCTGATCGCGTAGATGTAATTGACGAACGTGATGGGATTAAAGAGATTACCTTGGTAACCTGTGAAGATGCTAATGCAGTTGAGAGAATTATCGTTAAAGGGAATTTGACAGAGGTAAAATCTTATGCAGAAACTCCATCAGATATCTTAGAAGCCTTTAATAAACCCTATAAACAATTTTATGAATAGTAGAAGAGGTTGGGACAAAAGAGCCCGACCTCATTTTTTATTAGCAATCAAACTTTGACGCGGTAGCTGATTGGACTTTTTGTTCGTCTTTTAGACTCCAAAAAGCTCCTAATCATCCTCGCGGGGCTGGGACTACGAAATCGAGACTTTGTCTATCGATTTCTGTCCCACCGCCTTTTTCTTGTCAATTTCAGAAAATAGATAGGAAAAAGACTTTTCAATTTTGGTAAAAAGTAGTATAATGTTTCTATTATAGAAATTTTTAGAAAATTCCGAAAGAGGTTTGTTATGGGATACACAGTTGCTGTTGTCGGCGCTACAGGTGCCGTTGGTGCTCAAATGATCAAAATGTTGGAAGAATCAACTCTTCCGATCGATAAGATTCGTTACCTTGCGTCTGCACGTTCTGCAGGTAAGGTCTTGCAATTCAAAGGTCAAGATGTGACCATCGAAGAAACAACAGAAGACGCTTTTGAAGGGGTTGATATTGCTCTCTTCTCAGCTGGTGGATCAACTTCTGCAAAATATGCACCTTATGCTGTTAAAGCAGGCGCAGTTGTCGTAGATAACACTTCTTACTTCCGTCAAAATCCAGATGTACCATTGGTTGTTCCTGAAGTGAATGCCCACGCCCTAGATGCTCACAACGGAATCATCTCTTGTCCTAACTGTTCAACAATTCAAATGATGGTGGCTCTTGAGCCCGTTCGTCAAAAATGGGGCTTGGACCGTATCATCGTATCAACTTATCAAGCAGTTTCAGGTGCTGGTATGGGAGCAATTCTTGAAACTCAACGTGAGTTGCGTGAAGTCTTGAATGATGGCGTAAATCCACGTGATTTGCATGCGGAAATCCTGCCTTCAGGTGGCGATAAGAAACACTATCCAATCGCCTTCAACGCTCTTCCGCAAATTGACGTCTTCACTGACAATGACTACACTTACGAAGAGATGAAGATGACCAATGAAACTAAGAAAATCATGGAAGACGATAGCATTGCAGTATCAGCAACATGTGTACGTATTCCAGTTTTGTCAGCTCACTCTGAGTCAGTCTATATTGAAACAAAAGAAGTAGCACCAATCGAAGAAGTGAAAGCTGCTATTGCTGCCTTCCCAGGTGCAGTTCTTGAAGATGATGTTGCTCACCAAATCTATCCTCAAGCAGTAAATGCTGTTGGTTCACGTGATACTTTCGTTGGACGTATCCGTAAAGATTTGGATGCAGAAAAAGGTATTCATATGTGGGTGGTTTCTGATAACCTTCTTAAAGGTGCCGCTTGGAACTCAGTCCAAATCGCAGAAACACTTCACGAACGTGGATTGGTTCGCCCAACAGCTGAATTAAAATTTGAATTGAAATAATGTGTAGGAGTTCTTTTGAACTCCTTCTTTAAAATAGAAAGGTGTTTTGTATGTCTTATCAAGATTTAAAAGATTGTAAAATTATCACAGCCTTTATTACTCCTTTTCATGAAGATGGCTCTATCAATTTCGATGCCATTCCAAAGTTGATTGAACATTTATTGGCTCATCATACAGATGGAATTCTCCTAGCAGGGACAACTGCTGAGAGTCCGACTCTAACTCACGATGAGGAGTTGCAGTTGTTTGCGGCTGTTCAAAAGGTTGTCAATGGCCGTGTTCCTTTAATTGCCGGTGTTGGTACCAATGACACACGTGACTCTATCGAATTCGTCAAAGAAGTAGCAGAGTTTGGTGGTTTTGCAGCTGGTCTTGGGATTGTTCCTTACTATAACAAACCATCCCAAGAAGGTATGTATCAGCACTTTAAAGCAATTGCAGATGCCTCTGATTTGCCAATTATTATTTATAACATTCCAGGTCGTGTAGTTGTAGAAATGACTCCAGATACCTTACTTCGTTTGGCGGAACATCCAAATATTATCGGTGTCAAAGAATGTACCAGTCTTGCCAATATGGCTTACTTGATTGAGCATAAACCAGAAGAATTTTTGGTTTATACTGGTGAAGATGGAGATGCCTTCCATGCTATGAACCTTGGTGCAGACGGAGTTATCTCTGTTGCTTCCCATACAAATGGAGATGAGATGCATGAAATGTTTACTGCAATCGAAGAAAGTGATATGAAGAAAGCGGCAGCTATTCAACGTAAATTTATTCCTAAAGTCAATGCTCTCTTCTCTTACCCAAGTCCGGCGCCTGTTAAGGCGGTACTCAACTATATGGGATTCGAAGCAGGACCAACTCGTCTACCTTTGGTTTCTACGCCTGAAGAGGATGCTAAACGCATTATCAAGGTTGTTATTGATGGGGATTACGAAGCAACTAAGGCAACTGTCACTGGAGTCCTTCGTCCTGATTACTAACATAACAAATAAAAATAGAAACTTCCTAAACAAGTAAAATTGTTGGGAAGTTTTTTTCTTTTTCTCCGAATAAATAGATAGAGAGAAAAACAAGGAGTCTATCATGAAGATTAAGATTGATAATTTTGAGATTTATAAGTTGAAACAAGCAGGTTTAAGTAATCAACAGGTTTTAAAGGTACTTCAATATGGAGAAATCTATGATCAAGAATTAACCCTAGAAACGATAGCAGAAGCATCTGAGTGTAGAAATCCAGTGGTTTTTATGGAACGTTACCATAAACTCACCTTTGAAAGTATGGAGCGATTAAGAAGTGACTTTGAAAAATTTCCCTCTTTTTCCATCCTAGACGATATCTATCCCTTTGCTCTCAGTGAAATCTATGATGCTCCAGTATTGTTATTTTATAAGGGCGATTTAAATCTCTTAAAGTTACCTAAGATTGCAGTTGTAGGCAGTCGCTCTTGTAGTCAAACAGGGACAAAATCAGTCCGTAAGGTTATTGAAGAACTGGAGAATGAGCTGGTAATTGTGAGTGGGCTTGCTAGAGGGATTGATACTGCAGCGCATATGTCAATTCTTCAAGGTGGTGGAAAAACCATTGCAGTCATTGGAACTGGCTTGGATGTCTACTATCCACGTTCTAATAAACGACTGCAGGACTACATCGGTGAATATCATTTGATACTGAGTGAATATGGACCGGGTGAAGAACCTTTGAAATATCACTTTCCAGCAAGAAATCGGATTATTGCTGGCCTATGTATGGGTGTCATCGTTGCTGAGGCAAAGATGAGATCTGGTAGTTTGATTACTTGTGAGCGAGCTATGGAAGAAGGAAGAGATGTCTTTGCTATTCCAGGTAGCATTTTAGATGGTCGTTCAGATGGTTGTCATCACTTGGTTCAAGAAGGTGCAAAACTTGTTTCAAGTGGTCAGGATGTGCTAGCAGAATTTGAATTTTAAGAACTAGTAAGGCTTTATTGTTTAAAATTTTCTTCTATATATAGGAGTTAAGTCTTGACAGGTTTTTAAAAATGGTTTACACTTTATAAAGTTTATTACTTTGAAAAGGTGTGATACTGTGGCTACGGCAACAAAGAAGAAAAAATCAACAGTTAAAAAAAATCTAGTAATCGTGGAGTCGCCTGCAAAGGCTAAAACGATTGAAAAATACCTGGGTAGAAATTATAAGGTTTTAGCCAGTGTTGGTCATATTCGTGATTTGAAAAAATCCAGTATGTCAGTCGATGTAGAAAATAATTATGAACCCCAATATATCAATATTCGTGGGAAAGGTCCTCTGATCAATGACTTGAAAAAAGAAGCTAAAAAAGCCAATAAAGTCTTTCTCGCAAGTGACCCGGACCGCGAAGGAGAAGCAATTTCTTGGCATTTAGCTCATATTCTTAATCTAGATGAAAATGATGCTAACCGTGTTGTTTTCAACGAGATTACTAAAGATGCGGTAAAAAATGCCTTTAAAGAACCTCGTAAGATTGATATGAATTTGGTGGATGCCCAACAAGCCCGTCGTGTTTTGGACCGCTTGGTAGGTTATTCTATTTCACCAATTTTATGGAAAAAGGTCAAGAAGGGCTTGTCAGCTGGCCGTGTTCAGTCTGTTGCGCTTAAGTTAATCATTGACCGTGAAAATGAAATCAATGCATTTCAACCAGAAGAATATTGGACTATTGATGGAGTCTTCAAAAAGGGGACTAAGCAATTCCAAGCATCCTTCTATGGAATGAATGGCAAGAAGATGAAATTGACAAGCAATGAAGAGGTCAAAGAAGTCTTGTCTCATCTATCCAGCAAAGACTTTACAGTTGATCAGGTAGATAAAAAAGAACGCAAGCGTAACGCTCCACTCCCTTATACTACCTCAACTATGCAGATGGATGCAGCTAATAAAATCAATTTCCGTACTCGAAAGACTATGATGGTTGCCCAGCAACTCTATGAAGGGATTAATATTGGTACGGGCGTCCAAGGTTTGATCACCTATATGCGTACAGACTCGACTCGTATCAGTCCAGTTGCTCAAAATGAAGCTGCAAACTACATTAACGAACGTTTTGGCAGTAAGTATTCTAAGCATGGCAGCAAGGTAAAGAATGCGACTGGTGCTCAGGATGCCCATGAGGCTATTCGCCCATCAAGTGTCTTTAATACACCTGAAAAGATCGCTAAATACTTAGACAAAGACCAACTTAAGCTTTATACACTTATCTGGAATCGCTTTGTAGCGAGTCAGATGACGGGTGCTATCTTTGATACCATGGCTGTGAAGCTCTCTCAAAATGGAGTTCAATTTGCAGCGAATGGTAGTCAGGTCAAATTTGATGGTTACTTGGCCATTTACAATGATTCAGATAAGAATAAGATGTTGCCGGATATGGTAGTTGGTGATGTCGTCAAGCAGGTCAATAGTAAACCTGAGCAGCACTTCACTCAACCACCAGCCCGATATTCGGAAGCAACACTGATTAAGACCTTGGAAGAAAATGGTGTCGGACGTCCATCAACTTATGCACCTACCATTGAAACTATTCAAAAGCGCTATTATGTGCGTTTGGTAGCCAAGCGTTTTGAACCGACAGAGTTGGGAGAAATTGTTAACAAGCTCATCGTTGAATATTTCCCTGATATCGTCAATGTAACCTTTACAGCTGAAATGGAAGGTAAACTGGATGATGTCGAAGTTGGAAAAGAGCAGTGGCAACGAGTCATTGATGAATTTTACAAACCCTTCTCTAAAGAGGTTGCCAAAGCCGAAGAGGAAATGGAAAAAATCCAAATCAAGGATGAGCCAGCAGGATTTGATTGTGAAGAGTGTGGCAGTCCGATGGTCATTAAACTTGGTCGTTTTGGTAAGTTTTATGCTTGTAGCAATTTCCCAGATTGCCGTCATACACAAGCAATCGTGAAAGAAATTGGTGTGGAGTGTCCAAGCTGTCATCAAGGTCAAATTATTGAACGAAAAACTAAGCGTAATCGTATCTTCTATGGTTGCAATCGCTATCCAGAATGTGAATTTACTTCTTGGGACAAGCCTGTTGGCCGAGATTGTCCAAAATGTGGAAACTTCCTCATGGAGAAAAAAGTCCGTGGTGGCGGTAAGCAGATCGTTTGTAGCAATGGTGATTACGAAGAAGAAAAAATCAAATAAAAAAATGAGTCCTGAAAGTAAATTTCAGGCTCTTTTTAGTAAAGGCTTGACAAAATTCATCATTGTATGCGAAACTAGAAGAAGATTATTTTATACTCAATGAAAATCAAAGAGCAAACTAGGAAGCTAGCCGCAGGCTGCTCAAAGCACTGCTTTGAGGTTGTAGATAGAACTGACGAAGTCAGTAATATATATACGGTAAGGTGACGCTGACGTGGTTTGAAGAGATTTTCGAAGAGTATTAACTAGGAGAAGTTATGCGTATTATCTATCTGATTATTGGATTTCTGTCATTAGCTCTGGCTATTGTTGGAGTTGTCTTGCCCTTGTTGCCTACGACACCTTTTCTTCTGTTATCTATTGCTTGTTTTTCCAGAAGTTCCAAGCGTTTTGAAGATTGGCTTTATCATACCAAACTTTATCAGACTTACGTAGCGGACTTTCGTGAGACCAAGTCTATTGCGCGTGAACGTAAGAAAAAAATTATTGTATCAATTTATATCTTGATGGGAATTTCCATTTATTTTGCGCCTCTTTTACCAGTTAAAATCGGTTTGGGATGTTTAACCATCTTTATTACCTACTATCTTTTTAAGGTGATTCCTGATAAAGAATAGCTTTAATAAGTAACGATTTCCCTTGATAAAAATAAAAATATATTCAAAATAATATGATATAATAAATTTAAACTAATCTTCAAGGAGAATCAAATGATTTACGAATTTTGTGCTGAAAATATAACTTTGCTTGAAAAAGCTATGCAGGCAGGAGCTCGCCGCATCGAGCTCTGTGATAATCTAGCAGTTGGTGGAACAACTCCAAGCTACGGAGTGACAAAGGCAGCTGTGGAACTGGCGGCCGACTACGATACGACCATCATGACCATGATTCGTCCACGTGGTGGTGATTTTGTCTACAATGATTTAGAAGTTGCTATCATGCTTGAGGATATTGCTCTAACTGCTCAAGCAGGAAGCCAAGGCGTTGTCTTTGGTGCATTGACTGCTGATAAGAAGTTGGACAAGGCCAATCTTGAAAAATTGATTGCTGCATCTAAAGGTATGGAAATTGTTTTCCATATGGCATTTGATGAATTGAGCGAACAGGATCAGTTAGAAGCCATTGATTGGCTCAGCCAAGCTGGAGTGACACGCATTCTGACTCGTGCTGGTGTATCTGGCGATTCTCTAGAGAAACGTTTTGCGAACTATCACAGAATTCTGGAACACGCTGCAGAAAAAATTGAAATTTTACCTGGTGGAGGGATTGACATGGACAACCGTCAAACCTTTATCGACCAACTGGGTGTAACACAATTACATGGAACTAAGGTTGTCTTTTAAAAAATAGAAAGGAACTGCTAGCTTTTGGTAGCAGTTTTCGCTTATGTTTGAAATTTTTAAGGCCTACCAATTTAACAGTAAAAAGGCTAAAGAGTATGGATTTGTAGAAAATCAAGGCGTATGGACTCATAGTTCGACTATCTTGCAGGGAGACTTTCTCATGATGGTTACAGTTGAGGATGGAGTCTTAGGTTTTCAAGTTTATGACCAAGAAACTGGGGATCTTTATCCTCAAGTTCATATGGGAAGTATGAGAGGAACTTTTGTAGGAAAGGTTAGAGAGGCCTGCTTAGAAGTTCTTTATGAAATCCGAAAGTCTTGTTTTGATGTGCAGGATTTTATCTATCCTCAGACCAAGAGAATCATGAGTCGTGTTCAAGAAAAGTATGAAAATCAATTAGAATACTTATGGGAGAAATCTCCTGATACTGCGATTTTACGCCATGAAAATAATCAGAAGTGGTATGCGGTTCTTATGAAGATTTCTTGGGATAAGCTTGAAAAGGGCAGAGAAGGATTAGTGGAAGCAGTCAACCTCAAACACGACCAAGTAGCTGACTTGCTTTCACAAAACGGGATTTATCCAGCCTTTCATATGAATAAACGCTATTGGATTAGTCTTCCACTCGATGACACTCTAACTGACGAAAAGGTCCTTGAATTATTTGAGAGAAGTTGGTTTTTGACTTCTAAGAAATAAATATATTTGAGTTTTCAAATACTTTCAATTCGCAAAATATTCTTTATTGAAGAAATTTTCAGAAAATATTGGATTTTTTCTTGACATGTGTTTTTTCCTATGCTAAAATACTAAACAAGATATCAAACGAAGGAGAAAGTCAAACATGAAAACAGCTAAGTTTAATCAATTTGCTTTGTTGTTGAGGTACTCGGGCTAGTGCAGAAGCATTAGTCCTGTTTGGCTTACCAAGCGGGAGTAAATCAACATCTCGCTTGGAACTCCGAGCGAGATGTTTTTTTAAACCAAATTTAGAAAAGGGGAAATCTTATGAGAATAGTTGAATTTCTAGATACCAGTCTCCGAGATGGTGAGCAGACGCCGGGTGTCAATTTTTCAATTAAAGAAAAGGTTGCTATAGCTAGGCAACTGGAGAAATGGGGGATTTCAGCCATCGAAGCTGGTTTTCCAGCAGCTAGTCCAGATTCATTCACAGCTGTTCAAGAGATTGCTAAAGCCATGAAAACAACAGCAGTGACAGGCTTAGCTCGTTCTGTTAAATCTGATATTGATGCCTGTTATGAAGCTCTCAAGGATGCCAAGTATCCACAAATCCATGTCTTTATTGCAACGAGTCCTATTCATCGTGAATTTAAGTTGAATAAGAGTAAAGAGGAAATATTGGATGCTATTAAAGAGCATGTTTCCTATGCAAGGACTAAGTTTGAAGTAGTAGAATTCTCTCCTGAGGATGCAACTAGAACTGAGCTGGATTTCCTCTTACAAGTCGTTCAAACAGCGGTAGACGCAGGTGCGACTTATATCAATATTCCTGACACGGTTGGTTTTACCACACCAGAGGAATATGGGAATATCTTCAAGTATCTGATTGATAATGTTAAAACCGACCGTCAGATTATCTATTCACCTCACTGTCACGATGACCTTGGAATGGCAGTTGCCAATAGCCTTGCTGCTGTTAAGAATGGTGCAGGACGTGTTGAAGGGACTATCAACGGTATTGGGGAGCGAGCTGGAAATGCTGCTTTGGAAGAAATTGCAGTAGCCCTCAATATTCGCCAAGATTATTACCAAGCAGAGACAAGTATTGTACTAAACGAAACGATTAATACGTCTGAAATGGTTTCTCGTTTCTCAGGAATTCCAGTTCCTAAAAATAAGGCAGTTGTCGGTGGGAATGCCTTCTCTCATGAATCAGGCATTCACCAAGACGGTGTTCTTAAAAATCCTCTCACTTATGAAATCATTACACCTGAATTGGTTGGTGCCAAGAGTAATAGTCTTCCACTCGGTAAATTGTCTGGTCGCCATGCTTTTGTTGAGAAACTAAGAGATTTGGCTCTAGACTTTACAGACGAAGATATCAAGCCACTCTTTACTAAGTTCAAGGCCTTGGCAGATAAGAAGCAAGAAATCACAGATGCTGATATTCGAGCTCTAGTAGCTGGCACCATAGTTGAAAATCCAGAAGGCTTCCACTTTGATGACTTGCAACTTCAAACTCATGCGGAAAATGATATTGAAGCGACTGTGAGCTTGACTAATTTAGATGGTGAAAAGGTTGAATTTAATGCAACAGGACAAGGTTCGGTTGAGGCTATTTTTAACGCTATCGACAAATTCTTTAATCAATCTGTTCGCTTGGTATCCTACACCATTGATGCGGTAACAGACGGGATTGATGCTCAGGCACGTGTCCTAGTTACTGTTGAAAACAGAGATACAGAAACTATCTTTAACGCAGCTGGACTTGATTTCGATGTGTTGAAGGCTTCGGCTATTGCCTACATTAATGCCAATACCTTTGTTCAAAAAGAGAATGCTGGTGAGATGGGAACAACAGTTTCCTATCGCGATATGCCTAGTGTTTAAAGGAGAATACTATGACAAGAAAAATAGTTGCCCTAGCAGGTGATGGTATCGGACCTGAAATCATGGAAGCTGGTTTAGAAGTTTTGAAGGCTCTAGCTGAAAAAACAGGTTTTGACTATGAGATTGATAGACGACCTTTTGGTGGTGCAGGTATCGATGCTGCAGGGCATCCCTTACCTGATGAAACTCTCAAGGTATGTCGTGAAGCAGATGCCATTCTCCTAGCGGCTATCGGTAGTCCCCAGTATGATGGGGTAGCGATTCGGCCTGAACAAGGCTTGCTGGCTCTCCGTAAGGAACTCAATCTTTATGCTAATATTCGCCCTGTAAAAATCTTTGAGAGTCTCAAGCATTTGTCACCTCTCAAACCAGAACGAATTGCTGGTGTAGACTTTGTCGTGGTGCGTGAGTTGACAGGCGGGATTTACTTTGGGAATCATATCCTTGAAGAGCGCAAAGCGCGTGATATCAACGACTATAGCTATGAGGAAGTAGAACGTATTATTCGCAAGGCCTTTGAAATCGCAAGAAATCGCAGAAAAATCGTTACTAGTATCGATAAGCAAAATGTGTTGGCAACTTCAAAACTCTGGCGGAAAGTAGCTGAGAAGGTCGCACAGGATTTCCCAGATGTAACCTTGGAGCACCAGCTAGTCGACTCAGCTGCCATGCTCATGATTACCAATCCTGCTAAGTTTGATGTCATCGTGACAGAAAATCTTTTCGGAGATATTCTCTCTGATGAATCGAGCGTTCTATCTGGTACACTTGGAGTCATGCCATCAGCCAGTCACTCCGAAAATGGCCCAAGTCTCTATGAGCCCATTCACGGTTCAGCTCCTGATATTGCAGGTCAAGGAATTGCCAATCCTATTTCCATGATTTTATCAGTGGCCATGATGTTGAGAGACAGTTTTGGACGTTATGAGGATGCAGAGCGCATTGAACGTGCTGTTGAGGCAAGTTTGGCAGCTGGAATTTTAACGAGAGATATAGGAGGACAGGCTTCGACAAAGGAAATGACGGAAGCTATTATCGCAAGGTTATGAAGTTAGACGAAAAAATTACTCTAGTCCTTTTGATTTGGAATGTCATGGTTTTCTTGATTTATGGTATTGACAAATCCAAGGCAAGGAGAAGAGCTTGGCGTATCCCTGAGAAAATCTTACTTATTTTAGCCTTTACTTGTGGTGGTTTTGGTGCCTGGCTAGCAGGAATCATCTTTCACCACAAGACTCGAAAATGGTATTTTAAAACAGTTTGGTTTCTCGGGATGGTGTCCACACTAGTAGCCTTATATTTTATTTGGAGGTAATGGATGGCAGGAAAATCGATTTTTGATAAATTATGGGACCGTCATGTCATCACAGGAGAAGAGGGGCAGCCCCAACTCATGTATGTGGACCAGCACTATATTCATGAAGTGACAAGTCCTCAGGCTTTTCAAGGATTACGAGATGCAGGGCGCAGATTGAGACGACCAGACTTGACATTTGGAACCTTTGACCACAATGTCCCGACGGTCAATATCTATGATATTCGAGATGTCATTTCCAAGGCTCAAATTGATAAGCTGGCTGAAAATGTTGAGGAGTTTGGAATTGAACATGCGGCCCACGGTTCTGAAAAGCAGGGAATCGTTCACATGGTAGGTCCAGAAACAGGAAGAACTCAACCAGGAAAATTCATCGTCTGTGGAGACAGTCACACAGCAACCCACGGGGCTTTCGGAGCTATCGCCTTTGGGATTGGGACCAGTGAGGTCGAACATGTCTTTGCGACACAGACCCTCTGGCAGGTCAAACCCAAGAAAATGCTGGTGGAATTCACTGGTGTTCCTCAAAAAGGAGTTTATTCTAAGGATTACATTCTCGCCCTGATTGCCAAGTACGGAGTTGCCTGTGGAGTTGGCTATGTGGTGGAATATCGAGGGCAGGCTATTGATGCACTGAGCATGGAAGAGCGAATGACCATCTGCAATATGTCCATCGAGTTTGGATCCAAGATGGGAATCATGAATCCGGATCAAACCACCTATGATTATCTCAAGGGACGGGAATGTGTTCCAGAGGACTTTGAAGAGGCTGTGGCGGATTGGAAAACAATTGTCAGTGATGAGGATGCTGTTTATGATAAGATTATCCAGATGGATGTTTCAGACTTGGCTCCTATGGTGACCTGGGGAACCAACCCTGCTATGGGGGTTGACTTTGACAGTAGCTTCCCAGAAATTAAAGATATGAATGATGAGCAAGCTTACAACTACATGGACTTAGAGCCAGGTCAAAAGCCGGCTGATATTGAACTAGGCTATATCTTTATCGGTTCATGTACTAATGCTCGTCTCAGCGACTTGCAACTGGCTGCGCGATTTGTTAAAGGAAAGAAAATAGCCCCCAATCTAACTGCTATCGTGGTTCCAGGCTCTCGTCCTGTCAAACGAGCTGCGGAGAAATTGGGCTTGGATAAAGTTTTCTTAGATGCTGGCTTTGAGTGGAGAGACCCAGGTTGTTCCATGTGCCTAGGGATGAATCCTGACAAGGTACCTGATGGTGTTCACTGTGCCTCAACCAGCAATCGTAACTTTGAAGACAGACAGGGCTTTGGCGCTAAGACCCATCTTTGCAGTCCAGCCATGGCAGCAGCAGCAGCTATCGCAGGGCGTTTCGTAGATGTTCGGCAAATGCCAGAAGCCCAGTAAGGAGAGGATATGGAAAAATTCACAGTTTATACGGGAACGACTGTTCCTCTCATGAATGATAACATCGACACTGACCAAATCCTACCCAAGCAGTTTCTCAAGTTAATTGATAAAAAAGGCTTTGGTAAGTACCTTATGTATGCTTGGCGTTATCTAGATGACAAGTATACTGAGGATCCAGACTTTGTCTTTAATCGACCTGAATATCGCAAAGCCAGTATTCTCATTTCAGGGGATAACTTCGGCGCAGGGTCTTCGAGGGAACATGCAGCTTGGGCCTTAGCAGACTATGGTTTTAAGGTCGTGATTGCAGGATCTTTCGGTGACATTCATTACAATAATGAACTCAATAATGGCATGTTGCCTATTGTACAGCCTAGAGAGGTTAGAGAGAAACTAGCCCAGCTACAACCAAGTGACCAGGTAACTGTGGACTTGGAACAACAAAAAATCATCTCACCAGTTGGAGAATTCTCCTTTGAAATCGATAGCGAATGGAAACACAAGCTCTTAAATGGTTTGGATGATATCGGTATTACTTTGCAGTATGAAGACTTGATTGCTGCTTATGAAAAACAACGACCAGCCTACTGGCAGGATTAGAAAAAATAGAAAAGGAAATAGAACTATGACAAAACACATTCAATGGAAGGGAACACTTTCACAAGAAGGTTATGACATTTTAAAAGGTGAGGGCGGATGTATCGTTTGCCCTACAAAAGTTGGTTACATCATCATGACTAGCGATAAGGCAGGTCTTGAACGCAAGTTTGAAGCCAAGGAACGCAACCGTAACAAACCAGGTGTTGTTCTCTGCGGTAGCATGGACGAGCTTCGCGCTTTAGCACAACTCAACCCAGAAATTGAAGCCTTCTACCAAAAACATTGGGACGAAGACATTCTACTTGGTTGTATCCTTCCATGGAAACCAGAAGCTTTTGAAAAACTTAAAGCATATGGTGATGGCCGTGAAGAACTCATGACAGACGTGCGTGGTACAAGCTGTTTTGTTATCAAATTTGGGAAAGCTGGTGAACAACTAGCTGCCAAACTTTGGGAAGAAGGCAAGATGGTTTATGCCTCATCAGCAAACCCGTCTGGTAAAGGAAATCGTGGTAAGGTTGAAGGAATCGGAGAGCGTATCGAAGGAGCAGTGGACCTTGTTATTGAAGCAGACGACTATGTTGCATCTATCCAGCCAGATAAAACAGTTGAAACACGCTACGAACAAGGTGTGATGGTGTCTATGGTAGATAAAGACGGCAAACTCATTCCAGAACAAGGTGGAGCACGTTCAACTTCTCCGGCACCAGTTGTGATCCGTAAAGGTCTCGACATTGATAAAATCATGATGCATCTATCAGATACCTTTAACTCATGGGATTATCGTCAAGGTGAGTATTATTAGGATGTAGAAGAAGTGAGGTTTATACTCTTCGAAAATCTCTTCAAACCACGTCAGCGTCGCCTTACCGTAGATATATGTAACTGACTTCGTCAGTCTTATCTACAACCTCAAAGCAGTGCTTTGAGCAGCCTGCGGCTAGCTTCCTAGTTTGCTCTTTGATTTTCATTGAGTATTAGTCATTATTGTAATAAGAGTGTGACATCTTTAAATTACTGAATAAGTTAGTAAGAAAGACGTTTTAGTTTAAGTCTCAATTTTAGAGAATGACTTTGGTTAATCTGACTAAGGCGATAAAGTTTCTAAATTTATTTCTTTTATCAATCGTAACTAAAAATAACAGAGAACTTCTGAATCGATAAAAACAGATTTTTTAAAAGTATTCATACACAATTAAAATCAAAGTTCATTTTTTGTTGATAGGTGGCTTAAGAAATATCGTAATACAAGTATAAACTTTGAAATTTACCAGCCAATCAATGAACCATACTCTATTCAGGGAAAGCAAGTAATGAGTTTCTAACAATATAATAGACTGAATCTAGAACAGCACATTCTGACTGCTAAAAATATTTCTAGAAATTAGTTTAACTTTGCTAATTGATTTGTTCATACCCTATTTCAATCTACTATAACTTTAATATGTTTGTTTATACAGTAACATTTCTCCCCTTTTTGATTTTAAATGAGTATTAAATTGTGATAAGTTGAGTTAATTGGATTAAGAACCTCAAAAAAACAAAAAGGAAAGCATCTCATGAAAAGATGTTTTCCTTTTATTGTATAAGTTATCGAATAGAGTTATCCTAAATTCAGAAAGGTTCAAAATGATATTTGATGAATAATGATACTCTATATTTTAACTATTTTATTAGTTATTTTCAACTTGTTCACTATATTTTGGTCTTAGTGTGGTTCCTGAATTGATAATAGTGCGTTTTTGAACTAAAGGTAATTCTGTACGATTATAAACTGTTCTCCAAGGTTCCCAAGCAAGACCTGTTTTTTCTTGAATTTTTACGCGAAGATTGCGAACATTTCCTCTAAATTGTAGTTCAGTTTGGAAACCAGCAGTTCTATTTTTTCCATTATCTTCCCATTCACGAGAGCGGATGCTTTCAATTCCATTTTCGTCATATGTGACTTCGTCCCAGTAAACGTAGTAACGAGCGACATATCCACCCTTATGTTGCAAATTGAGATAGCCATTCTTGTAAGAGGTAATTTTAGTTTCAATATAATCAGTACTGTTTTGGATTGTTGCAACTTGATTATCTCTTAAAAAGGCAGTTTTATAAGAAATAGGGACTGCAGGATTTTGTGTACTAAAATTAGCTCCTTCTTGAATTAATTTCTTGAGATCTTCAGGTGTTCCAGTAACTACTCGAGCAGCGCCATCAGCGTTGCCGCCAACAATAACAGCTGTTACAGAAGTATTTTTCAAAACACGAGCCCATTCAGATTCAGGGTTAATAGGCACACCTTTAATGACAGCATTTATAGCTGCTTTAAGTTCTGTACTTGTACTTGTTGTTTCAAATTTAACATACATTTGACGGCCATAAGACATACTAGAAACATAAACAGGAGGTGTTTGTTCATCCAAGCCACGATCTTGTAAATCGTTGACTGTTACATTATCACCAAAGACATCTCCAGGATTTTTTGGTGCATCAAAGTTAGCGGTAAAGTAAATTTGTTTAAAGTCGACAACTTCAATTTGTTTTTCACCTTTTTGTGCAGCTTCAAAGTCAATTTTTAAATCAACCCCAATTTTTTCAAAGTTGCTACCAAATTTTGCTTTTAGTTGATTCATACTATATGCTGAAGTAGAATCGTATTGCATACGAGCAGGTGCAGGATTACTTGATGCATAATTTGCATTCCATCTATTTACCAGAGTGTTAATTCCTTCCTGCATACCACTGACTGTTGTGTTTGCATCAGTATAGCTATCTGCTCCAGCCATTCCTGGAAGGTCCACGCTGATTCTACCCTGTTTTCTATCAATACTAACAAGTTGAGGTTTATTTTCTAATAACCCTTGATCTGCTCGGAACAAAGCGCCTAAGAAGATGTCGCTATTACCGTTAATTGAAACATCAGCTGAATTATTAGAAATACTCTTTTTCACTTTTTCAATTACAACAAACTCATTCCCTTGTTGTTTTGAAGATGTATTTGAATAATTTTCGATTGCTTCACCTCTACGAGTTAAAATATCAATTTTATTGTAGTTTAATCCGAAAAGATATTTATTCAAGTCCTTATCTGCCTGATTAGTAGATCTCATGAGGTTTTCCATAACATCTGCTTTTGGCGCTTCAGTTACAGTAGTGGCGTCTTTTTCTTCAGGTTTTGAATTGAGGTTTGGAGTATTTTCTTGTTCGTTTACTGTAGGTTCTGTTTTTGAGTTAGAACTACTTGAAATTGGGGTTTCAGTAGCTTTTACAGTATTATTTTGAATAATCGAAGCTGTACTTAATAAAAAAGTTGCAATAACTACACCACAGACACCAATGCTACGTTTTCGGATAGAATAACGAAAACCTTTGTCAAGATTATTTTGAATCATATAAAGCTCCTAGTTTATTATTTCATTTTATCATCTCTTGAATGCGCTTTCTAGGGATAAAGATATTCTAGCAGAAATAAAAATCTTATGCAATCGTTTTCTGTAAAAATTAGACATATCTTTATATATGTTTAATTTCGAAGATTTTAGCTTTGAAGATTTTAGCTTTTTAGTGTAATTTTTCTTTACTTGAGAGTTCACTTATGATAATTCCCTCATGCAGCTGATTCGTCATACGATTGAGTACATGAAGAATCAGAGAAGCATAGGGGGAGGAGTTCTTGATAATTTATTAACAAGTCGTGAAAATGTCTCTGAAATTATTCGAGTAACCCCATCTTATAAACTAGCTGATCGAGCCAAGATTATCCGACTAAATCAAACCAAACCGCTTCGTCATGCCTACTTTCGGGAATACAGAAAGTTGCAAGAGCTGTGTCTGATGATATTAAACAGAGAAAAGCACGGTTTAGGATACCAAGAGCAAAAAATCCATGGTATTCTTTTTGATGTTGCCTGGCTTTGGGAAGAGTATGTAAATACCGTGTTGCCAAAAGATTTCATCCATCCAAGAAATAAGGATAAGACGGACGGTATTTCGGTATTTTCTGATAGTAAACGAAAAGTGTTCCCAGATTTTTATAACAGAGAACTAAGGACAGTTTTAGATGCTAAATATAAAAGACTAGAATTTACTGAAAAAGGAATTAACCGTGAGGACTTGTTCCAGCTGATTTCTTATTCTTATATTTTAAAAGCTAAGCAGGCTGGGCTTATTTTTCCAAGCAAGGAAATGGTAGTTGATAATGAGATAGGAAAGCTAGCAGGTTATGGAGCCCTGTTGAAGAAATGGTCTATCCAAATACCTGGACAAGTCGAAAGTTTTGAAGATTTTGTCAGGAGGATTGAGTCCTCTGAAAAAGTCTTTATCGAAAATCTAGGTAAGTGTTTGAAAGGTAAGACAAATACAGGGTGAATGTCTACTTATTATCTAAATCAAGAATTATAAACACGAACATTATTTGTTTTCGGTCATTACAATTGACAAAAAACGGACATTATTGTAAACTTGTTAGAGTAATTGTCTGGAAAAGACGAGGCTATTCCTAACTTTAGGAAGGTCTAAACAAGAGAAATGAGAGAAATATGTTAAACGAATTTCCGATCTTTGACTATGAAGATATTCAGCTAATCCCTAACAAGTGTGTTCTTAAAAGTCGTGCAGAGGCTGACACGCAGGTAACTTTAGGGAAGCATACCTTTAAATTACCAGTTGTTCCTTCCAATATGCAAACAATCTTAGATGAAAATGTTGCTGAACAACTTGCTAAGGGTGGATATTTCTATATTATGCATCGTTTTGATGAAGAAGGACGCATTCCTTTTGTCAAACGTATGCACGATCAGGGCTTGATTGCTTCTATTTCAGTTGGTGTTAAAGACTACGAGTATGATTTTGTGAGTCAATTAAAGGCTGATGCACCAGAGTATATCACCATTGATATTGCTCATGGTCATGCTGATAGCGTGATTTCAATGATTCAGCACATCAAGAAAGAATTACCTGATACTTTTGTCATCGCTGGTAATGTTGGTACTCCAGAAGCCGTTCGTGAACTTGAAAATGCTGGAGCAGATGCTACTAAGGTCGGAATCGGTCCAGGTAAAGTATGTATTACTAAGGTTAAAACTGGTTTTGGTACTGGTGGTTGGCAGTTAGCCGCCCTCCGCTGGTGTGCGAAAGCTGCTCGTAAACCGATTATTGCTGATGGTGGTATCCGTACACATGGTGATATTGCCAAGTCAATCCGCTTTGGTGCAAGTATGGTCATGATTGGTTCACTGTTTGCAGGGCATATCGAAAGTCCTGGTAAAACAGTTGAAGTGGACGGTAAACAATTCAAAGAATACTATGGTTCAGCTTCAGAATATCAAAAAGGTGCTTATAAGAATGTCGAAGGTAAGAAAATTCTTCTTCCTGCCAAAGGACATTTACAAGATACCTTGACTGAGATGGAACAGGATTTGCAAAGTTCGATTTCTTATGCTGGAGGTCGTAAAGTAGCTGATCTTAGACATGTAGATTATGTGATTGTGAAGAACTCTATCTGGAATGGAGATGCTCACTAAAAATATGATTACTTATTTATGCCGCGAATTGGCGTGGCGTTTCTACAAGGTACCGTAAATACCTAACAATGAGTAAGTCGAAGAGAGATAAAAGAAGCAGTACTATTTGTTTCTATGTTTCCGAGGGACTTGCTTTGTGAGTCCCTTTTTATTTCGGAGGTTATTGTGAAATTACTAGAGGAACGTATTTTAAAAGATGGGAATATTTTAGGTGAGAATATTCTTAAGGTGGATTCTTTCTTGACTCACCAAGTTGATTACAAGTTGATGCGCGAAATTGGTCGCACCTTTGCAGAGCATTTTAAAAATGCTGGTATTACAAAAGTTGTAACCATTGAAGCATCTGGGATTGCCCCAGCCTTATATGTTGCAGAACAGTTAGATGTACCTATGATTTTTGCTAAGAAGGCAAAAAATATTACGATGAATGAAGGGATTTTAACTGCTGAAGTTTATTCTTTCACTAAACAAGTAACAAGTACCGTATCCATTGCAGGGAAGTTCTTATCTCCTCAAGATAAAGTATTGATTATTGATGATTTCTTGGCTAATGGTCAAGCAGCTAAAGGTTTGATTCAGATTATTGAACAGGCTGGTGCTACAGTTGAAGCTATCGGAATTGTGATTGAAAAATCCTTCCAAGATGGTCGTGAACTGCTAGAAAAATCAGGTCATCAAGTAGTATCACTTGCGCGATTAGAGCGTTTTGAAAATGGAAAAGTTATCTTTAAGGAGGCAGATATCTAATGAAACAACAGGAAAACCACTCACAGGCAGCCGTTCTTGGTTTGCAACACTTGCTAGCCATGTACTCAGGTTCAATCCTGGTACCAATCATGATTGCAAGTGCTTTAGGGTATTCAGCTCAACAGTTGACCTACCTTATTTCAACAGATATCTTTATGTGTGGGGTTGCAACTCTTTTACAATTGCAACTCAATAAACATTTTGGTGTTGGTTTGCCTATTGTTCTTGGGGTAGCCTTCCAGTCTGTTGCTCCTCTTATCATGATCGGTCAGAGTCATGGTAGTGGTGCTATGTTTGGAGCTTTGATTGCTTCAGGGATTTATGTTATCCTGATTTCAGGTATCTTCTCTAAGGTTGCCAATCTTTTCCCTGCAATCGTAACTGGTTCTGTCATTACAACAATCGGATTGACCTTGATTCCAGTTGCCATCGGAAATATGGGAAATAACGTTGAAAAACCTACTGGACAAAGTTTAGCTTTGGCAATGATTACTGTTCTCATTATTCTTTTAGTTAATATTCTTACAAAAGGATTTATCAAATCTATTTCGATTTTGATTGGTTTGATTGCAGGTACGATTATCGCTGCAACTATGGGCTTGGTTGACTTCTCTCCTGTAGCAGAAGCTCCACTAGTTCATATCCCAACTCCATTCTACTTCGGTGCTCCACAATTTGAGATTTCTTCTATTGTAATGATGTGTATCATCGCTACTGTATCTATGGTAGAATCAACTGGTGTGTATCTTGCCCTTTCTGATATTACTAAAGATCCAATCGATAGCACTCGTCTTCGTAATGGTTATCGCGCAGAAGGTCTTGCTGTCTTACTTGGTGGACTTTTCAATACCTTCCCTTATACAGGATTTTCACAAAACGTAGGTTTGGTGAAACTTTCAGGTATTCGTACTCGTTTACCAATCTACTACGCAGCTGGTTTCCTTATCTTGCTCGGTCTTTTGCCTAAGTTCGGTGCCTTGGCTCAGATTATTCCTAGCCCTGTTCTTGGTGGAGCTATGCTTGTCATGTTTGGTTTCGTGTCTCTCCAAGGGATGCAAATCTTGGCACGTGTAGACTTCGAACACAATGAACACAACTTCCTCATTGCAGCAGTTTCTATCTCTGCTGGGGTTGGATTGAATGGAAGTAATCTCTTCAATACTTTACCGACTGAATTACAAATGTTCTTCTCAAATGGTATCGTTATTGCAAGTACAGTAGCTATTATCTTGAACGCTATTTTGAACCGTAAAAAATAAAAATTAGTGAGAAGGGATAGAAAAGCCCTTCTCATTTTCTTTTTTAGAGCTTGAGTATTGTTTATAGAGTCCTTTTTATGGTAAAATGGTTCTATGAATGAAAGAATGAAAGAGCTCGTTGAACTGCTCAATCGCTATGCGACAGAGTATTATACAAGTGATAATCCATCTGTATCTGATAGTGAGTATGACCGTCTTTATCGTGAATTGGTAGAGTTAGAAAAAGCTCATCCTGACCAAGTCTTGCCAGAAAGTCCGACACATCGTGTTGGTGGAAAGATTCTTGATGGGTTTGAGAAATATAGTCATCAGTATCCTCTTTATAGTTTGCAGGATGCTTTTTCACGTGAAGAACTCGACGCCTTTGATGCGCGTGTTCGTAAAGAATTGGATGATGTCACTTATATTTGTGAGTTGAAGATTGATGGTTTATCGATTTCCTTGACTTATGAGCAGGGAATTTTTGTTGCTGGGGCAACTCGAGGTGATGGCTCCATCGGTGAAAACATCACTGAAAATCTTAAACGAGTGAAAGACATTCCGTTATCATTACCAGAAAAATTAGATATTACTGTTCGTGGTGAATGTTATATGCCGAGAGCTTCTTTTGACCAGGTCAATCAATCTCGTCAAGAAAATGGGGAGCCAGAATTTGCCAATCCAAGAAATGCTGCTGCAGGAACCCTTCGTCAGTTAGATACAGCAGTAGTAGCCAAACGTAATCTTGCAACCTTCCTTTATCAGGAAGCTAGTCCTTCAACTCGGGATAGTCAAGAGAAGGTTTTGAAACATTTGGAACAATTAGGCTTTGTGGTTAATCAAAGACGTCTATTAGCTCATAGTATGGATGAGGTTTGGGCGTTTATTCAAGAAATTGGTCAAGAAAGAGAACAGTTGCCTTATGATATCGATGGAGTTGTGATTAAGGTCAATGATCTAGCTGGTCAGGAGCAACTAGGATTTACAGTTAAAGCGCCTAAGTGGGCAGTCGCTTATAAATTCCCAGCAGAAGAAAAAGAAGCAAAACTTCTTTCTGTTGACTGGACTGTTGGCCGTACAGGAGTTGTGACTCCGACTGCTAATCTTACTCCAGTGCAACTTGCAGGTACAACTGTAAGTCGTGCAACCCTTCATAATGTTGACTATATCGCTGAAAAGGATATCCGTAAGGATGACACAGTCATTGTCTATAAGGCAGGGGATATTATTCCTGCTGTTTTACGCGTGGTGGAATCAAAACGTATATCTGAAGAAAAACTCGACATTCCAACAAACTGTCCAAGTTGTGACAGTAAGCTTTTACATTTTGAAGATGAGGTTGCCCTTCGTTGTATCAATCCGCGATGCCCTGCTCAAATCAAGGAAGGCTTGACGCACTTCGCATCGCGTGATGCTATGAATATTTCTGGCCTTGGTCCATCTATCGTTGAGAAACTATTTGCTGCCGATTTGGTTAAGGATGTTGCAGATATTTATCGTTTGACTGTGGAAGATTTCCTTTTATTAGATGGTATCAAGGAAAAATCAGCTCAAAAACTCTACCAGGCTATTCAAGCATCCAAAGAAAATTCTGCTGAAAAACTCTTGTTTGGTTTGGGGATTCGTCATGTAGGAAGTAAGGCAAGTCAGTTGCTTTTACAAAACTTTCACTCAATCGAATCGCTAGCACAAGCCAATCCTGAAGAAATTGCAAATATTGAAAGTTTGGGGAGAGTCATTGCTCAAAGCCTACAGACCTATTTTGCTACAGAGGGTTCTGAAATCCTTTTAAGGGAATTGAAAGAATCAGGTGTTAATCTAGACTACAAAGGACAGACAGTTGCAGCAAATGCAGCCTTGTCTGGTCTAACTGTCGTATTGACAGGAAAGCTAGAACGTCTTAATCGCTCAGAAGCTAAAAATAAATTAGAAAGTCTAGGAGCCAAGGTTACTGGTAGTGTGTCGAAAAAAACAGACCTTGTTGTAGCAGGAGCAGATGCAGGAAGCAAGCTCCAAAAAGCACAAGAACTGGGAATAGAGATTCGTGATGAAGCTTGGCTTGAGAGTTTGTAAGCTATGAAAGAAGAAAAAAAACGCGCACGTCTCATTTATAATCCGACCTCAGGCCAGGAAATAATCAAGCAAAATATAGCAGAAGTCCTAGAAGTGTTAGAGAGCATAGGCTATGAAACCAGTGCTTTCCAAACCAAACCTGAACCCCTGTCAGCCCAGAAAGAAGCAGAAAGAGCTGCAAAAGCTGGCTTTGATTTGGTTTTAGTAGCTGGTGGTGATGGCACCATCAATGAAGTGGTTAATGGAATTGCACCTCTGGTACATCGTCCAAAGATAGCCATCATTCCTACCGGAACTACCAATGACTATGCTAGAGCATTGAAAATCCCTATGGGGGATCCAGTTGCTGCAGCGAAGATCATTGCCAAAAATGAAACCAAGCAAATTGATATTGGTCGTGCCTTTGGCGATAAGTATTTCATCAATATTGCTGCGGCAGGAGCTCTTACAGAGTTAACCTTTAGTGTTCCGAGTGAACTGAAGACGCGTCTGGGGTATCTGGCCTACGTTGCTAAAGGCATCGAGATGTTCCCAAAATCCAAAGCTCGTCCTGTTCGTATTTACCATGATTGGGGCATTTTTACAGGAGAAGTTTCTCTTGTCTTTGTTGCCTTGACCAATTCTATTGGTGGATTTGAGCAATTCGCACCTGATACCAAACTGGATGATGGCAATTTCACGCTTATTCTGGTAAAGACGGATAAAATACTAGATATGTTGAGTTTGCTAGTTCAGGCCATGAACGGAGGCCAACACGTATCAGATGTCAATGTTGAATATCTGAAAACTAGTAAACTCCGAGTTGAAACTTTGGATCAGGAAGAGCCATTTATGCTCAACCTTGATGGAGAATACGGTGGCGACACACCAGTAGATTTGGAAGTATGCCATAATCACATTGAGTTTTTTGTGAATCCTGAGGCACTTGATCAAGAAATTATTAGTAACATATAAAATTAAATTAATTAGAAATTAGGGAGAACTATGTACAATTATCCTGTACTTATTCATTACCATCGCAAGGATGAAGCCTACGAGGCTTGCAGTTTCAGCAAAAAGCCTCTAGATTCAGTAGAGCTTATCAAAGAAGAAGAATATTTTGGAGCCAAATTTTCACTGACTCAATCGAGTGAAGTAGCACTTGAGACCATGACTTTTAGCGCTGAAAAAGACGGTGTCAGCAAAGAATATCCTATTCGCTTCAATTACTATCCACTTTTGACAGAGGTTTGGATTTTGGATGGAGATGATACAGTTTATTATTCTGAAAATCCAGCTATTGCAAGTACTCATTATAAAGACCAAAATCCTTTTGCCTTCGACAAGGCAATCAATAGCGCTAGTTTTGACCACCACTGGGGTTATCAAGGAGAGTTGGGATGTCAAGCTTCTGAAACTGAAACAAGATTTAGCCTATGGGCCCCAACAGCTACATCTGTCCAAGTAGTAGTCTATGAATCTGCAAGTAACGACGCACCTATCCTTAAAACCTTTGAAATGGAGCGAGGAAATAGTTATTCCTATAGCCACAAGTATAATACAATTGGAGTTTGGAGCTTAACAGTCCCAGAAAGCTTAGCAGGTCGTGCTTACCACTACCAAATTGACTTTCCTCATCACCAGTCATTAACTCGTGATCCATATACAATAGCGACAAGTCCTGATGGAAAACGTTCAGCCATTGTCTCAAACCAAGATCGTCAGGTCGAAGGTTTTGAGGTTAAGCATGGTACAGAAGCAACTTGGCGTTTGGAAAATCCTTGCCAGGCAGTTGTGTATGAAATGCATATCCGTGATTTGACTAAGTCTGAAACATCTGGTGTTGCGCCAGAATTAAGAGGCACCTTCTTAGGTGCAGCGCAAACTGGAACAGTTAACCAATATGGTCAATCGACTGCGTTTGATTACATCAAAGAACTTGGTGTCAACTATGTTCAGTTGCAACCAATTGCTGACCGTCATAAAGAATACGACGCTGATGGAAATGTAACTTATAACTGGGGATATGATCCACAAAACTACAATGCTCCAGAAACTAGTATGTCTACAAATCCAAATGATCCAGGTCAAGCTATCCGTGATTTGAAAGCAATGGTCCAAGCTTATCACGATGCTGGTATCGGTGTTATTATGGATGTTGTTTACAATCACACCTTCTCAACGGTGGATGCGCCATTTCAAACAACGGTTCCTGATTATTATTATCGAATGAACCATGACGGAACCTATCAAAATGGAACAGGAGTCGGTAACGAAACTGCCAGTGAGCATGAAATGTTCCGTAAATATATGATTGATTCTCTTCTCTACTGGGTAAAAGAATTCAATATTGACGGTTTCCGCTTTGACTTGATGGGAATCCATGATGTCAAAACTATGCAGATGATTCGTTGGGCTATGGACGAAGTCGATCCTAAAATCATCCTTTATGGAGAAGGATGGGATATGGGAACTGGTCTTGCTCCTTATGATAAGGCTAAGAAAGATAACGCCTACCAGTTGCCAAACATTGGATTCTTTAATGATAATCAACGTGATGCGGTCAAAGGTTGTGAAGTCTATGGCTCTATCAAATCTGGTTTCGTCAGTGGTGCTGGAACTGAGCCGATCGTCGCAAAGGCTATCCTTGGAAGCCGAGAGCTGGGTTCTTACCTCAGCCCCAATCAGGTTCTTAACTATGTAGAAGCCCACGATAACTACAATTTGCATGATTTGCTTAAAACCCTTCATCCAACGGAGAGTGGAAAACGTATCATGAAGAAAGTAGAAACAGCGACAGCCATGAACCTTCTCATGCAAGGGATGGCCTTCATGGAGTTGGGGCAAGAGTTTGGCCGTACCAAGCTTGTAGCTACAGGAGAAAATGGCGAGTTGACTCACGCAGATCGTGAGCGAGCTATGAATAGTTACAATGCTCCTGATAGCGTCAACCAAGTCAACTGGGATTTGATCAATGAGCGTCAAGATAGTATCGAGTTTGTTCGTCAGATTATCCGACTTAAAACACAAACCAATGCCTTTTCATACCCTACTTATGAAGAAGTCTACCGTCATGTATTTGTTCATACAGCCATTGAAAATAGTGGTTGGATTGTCTACGAGATTCAGGGAATTGAAGAGCACTTCTTGGTTGTATTCAATGCTAAAGGGGCTTCCTATTACTATGAAAATGCAGGAAACCTAGAAATGTTAGTAACTAATAGCCGTTCTAACCAAGAAAATGCCATTGACGATGTCAGTGTGGCAGTTATGAATATCTTATCTTAAAAATTAACCAAAGACTCAAGATTTATGCTTGAGTTTTTTTATATTCCTAGACATAAAAATAAAAATGGAACTATTACTAAAAATGATTGAAAATTTCAGAAAATTTGGTAAAATTATATCAAAAGAGTTATCTACGAATATTATATTATCAAAAAATAAAAACGTTCAGTTTTTAAGCGAGTTATTTTATATATAGATAATGAAAGTTATTCTTGTAACAGTAGCTGATAGAAAATTCCACTGCTTATCATCATTTATGAAAATTTTAGAAATGTTAAGATAAATATATGAAGATTTTCGAAAAAAATTTTTGTAGAATTCGGAAATTAGTTGAAAGTTTTCTTAAAAGATAGTATAATAGGAACATAGAAAACGCTTACAATAAAAGGGGGATTCAATGGATAAATTTGAGGCTTTAAGAACTTTTACTAGTGGCGAAAATTTCCATCTTCAACACTATTTAGGTGCGCATCGTGAAGAAAGAGACGGTGAGTATGGCTATACATTCCGTGTCTGGGCGCCAAATGCGCAGGCTGTCCATCTAGTTGGTGATTTTACTAACTGGGTTGAAAATCAAATCCCCATGGTTCGTAATGAATCTGGAGTTTGGGAAGTTTTTACAACTTTAGCTCAAGAGGGACATATTTATAAATATCATATTACTCGTGCTAATGGCCATCAGCTTATGAAGATTGATCCCTTGGCAGTACGCTATGAAGCTCGTCCTGGAACAGGAGCAGTTTTAACAGAAATTCCTGAGAAAAAATGGAAGGACGGTCTGTGGTTAGCTCGCAGAAAACGTTGGGGATTTTTTGAGAGACCGGTCAACATTTATGAGGTGCATGCAGGATCTTGGAAGAGAAATCCTGATGGAACACCTTATAGCTTTGCTCAACTCAAAGAAGAGCTCATTCCCTATCTCGTTGAGATGAACTATACTCATATCGAGTTTATGCCTCTGATGGCTCACCCTCTCGGTTTGAGTTGGGGGTATCAGCTCATGGGTTACTTCGCTTTGGAGCATGCCTATGGTCGTCCTGAAGAGTTCCAAGATTTTGTTGAGGAATGTCATTTCAACAATATCGGTGTAATTGTGGACTGGGTACCTGGACACTTTACAATCAATGATGATGCTTTGGCATACTACGACGGTACACCAACTTTTGAATACCAAGATCATAATAAGGCTAACAACTACGGTTGGGGAGCACTCAACTTCGACCTCGGTAAAAATGAAGTCCAATCTTTCTTGATTTCAAGCATTAAGTTCTGGATTGATTTCTATCACCTAGATGGTATTCGTGTAGATGCCGTAAGTAATATTCTCTATCTAGATTATGACAATGCTCCATGGACACCAAATAAAGACGGTGGAAATCTCAACTATGAAGGCTATTATTTCCTACAACGTTTGAACGACGTTATTAAACTAGCTCATCCGGATGTTATGATGATTGCAGAGGAGTCTTCTTCAGGTACCAAGATTACTGGCATGAAGGAAATGGGTGGACTTGGATTTGACTACAAGTGGAACATGGGTTGGATGAATGATATCCTACGTTTCTACGAAGAAGATCCAATTTACCGCAAGTATGACTTTAATCTTGTAACTTTCAGCTTCATGTATGTCTTTAATGAAAATTATCTCCTACCATTCTCACATGATGAGGTTGTACATGGTAAGAAGAGTATGATGCATAAGATGTGGGGTGATCGTTACAATCAGTTTGCTGGTTTGAGAAACCTCTACACTTATCAAATTTGTCACCCTGGTAAGAAATTACTCTTCATGGGTAGTGAGTTTGGTCAATTCCTAGAGTGGAAATCCGAAGAGCAATTAGAGTGGTCTAACCTAGAAGATCCGATGAATGCCAAGATGAAGTACTTTACATCACAGTTGAATCAGCTTTATAAAGACCACCGTTGTCTTTGGGAAATTGATACAAGCTATGACGGTATTGAAATTATTGATGCGGATAACAGAGATCAGAGTGTTCTTTCCTTTATCCGAAAAGGCAAGAAGGGTGAAATGTTAGTCTGTGTCTTTAATATGGCACCAGTCGAACGTCCTGATTTCACAATTGGATTGCCAGTTGCAGGTGTGTATGAAGAAATTTGGAATACAGAGTTGGAACAATGGGGTGGTGTGTGGAAAGAGCATAACCAAACTGTTCAAACTCAAGAAGGATTGTGGAAGGATTATGAGCAGACTTTGACCTTTACCTTGCCAGCTATGGGAGCAAGTATTTGGAAAATCAAACGTCGCATAAAACCTACTAAGAAAGTCGCTAATAAAACTCAAAAAGGAGTAGAAAATGAAGAATGAAATGCTAGCTTTAATCCTTGCCGGTGGGCAAGGAACTCGTCTCGGTAAACTCACTCAAAGCATTGCTAAACCTGCCGTACAATTTGGTGGGCGCTACCGTATCATTGACTTCGCTCTTTCAAACTGTGCCAACTCTGGTATCCATAATGTTGGGGTTATCACACAGTATCAACCACTAGCTCTCAATAGCCACATTGGTAATGGTTCTAGTTGGGGTCTTGATGTAATTGATTCAGGTGTTTCTATCCTTCAACCTTACTCTGCAAGTGAAGGAAATCGTTGGTTTGAAGGTACAAGTCATGCCATTTACCAAAACATCGACTATATCGACAGCATCAATCCTGAGTATGTTTTGATTCTTTCAGGAGACCATATCTACAAGATGGACTATGATGATATGCTCCAATCACACAAGGATAACAATGCCAGCTTGACAGTTGCTGTTTTGGATGTACCACTAAAAGAAGCTAGCCGTTTCGGTATCATGAATACAGATGCTAATAATCGCATTGTTGAATTCGAAGAAAAACCTGCCCAACCAAAATCAACCAAGGCATCAATGGGGATTTATATCTTTGACTGGAAACGACTTCGCAACATGCTAGTTGCTGCTGAAAAGGCTAACCTAGATATGTCTGATTTCGGAAAGAATGTTATTCCAAATTATCTTGAAACTGGTGAAAGTGTCTATGCTTATGAGTTCAATGGATACTGGAAGGACGTTGGTACTATCGAATCACTCTGGGAAGCAAATATGGAGTACATCTCTCCAGAAAATGCTCTAGATAGCCGTAACCGTCAATGGAAAATTTATTCTCGTAACCTTATCGCTCCACCAAACTTCCTTGGAGAATTCGCTCAAGTAGAAGACTCTCTTGTAGTGGACGGCTGTTACGTAAATGGTACAGTGAAACACTCTATTCTTTCTACAACTGCTCAAGTTCGTAAGGGAGCAGAAGTTGTTGATTCTGTCATCATGAGTGGAGCAGTTATCGGTAGAGGTGCTAAAATTACACGTGCAATCATCGGTGAAGGTGCAATTATTGCCGATGGTGTTGAAATTGATGGTACAGAAGAAGTACAAGTAGTCGGATATAACGAAGTAGTGGGGGTAGCAACAGATGAAGATTGATAAATATTCAGCGATTTTAGGAAATACCGTTGGTTTCCATGATATGTCAACCTTGACAAGTAACCGTCCAGTGGCAAGTTTGCCATTTGGAGGAAAGTATCGTTTGATTGACTTCCCACTTTCAAGTTTAGCAAATGCTGGGGTTCGTAGTATCTTTGGAATCTTCCAACAAGATAACATCAGCTCTGTATTTGACCATATTCGTTCAGGTCGTGAGTGGGGCTTAAATACCCTTCTTAGCCACTACTATCTTGGAATCTACAATACTCGTGTAGAAAGTAGCACTGTTGGTAAAGAGTACTATCAACAACTTTTAACTTACCTAAAACGTTCAGGTTCAGACCAAACCGTTTCCTTGAACTGTGATGTTTTAGTGAATATCGATCTCAATCAAGTTTTCCATTTGCATAATACAACAAAATCACCGATTACAGTAGTTTATAAGAAACTACCTAAGAAGGACATTTCTGAAGTAAATGCAATCCTTGATATTGATGAAACTGACCATGTGCTTTCTCACAAACTCTTTGATAAAAAATCAGACCAAGAATACTACAACATGTCGACAGATATCTTTGTAGTAGACACTCAATGGTTGATTAAACGTTTAGAAGAAGAAGCTCAAAAAGAATATCCAGAAAAATTACGCTATGTTCTTCGTGATTTGGCAGCAAAAGAAGGTGCTTTTGCATATGAATATACAGGTTACCTAGCAAATATTCATTCAGTAGAAACATACTATCAAGCGAATCTAGATATGCTTGATCAGCATAAATTCTACTCTTTGTTCTCACCAAATCAAAAAATTCATACTAAAGTTAAAAACGAAGAACCTACCTACTATGCATCAGGTTCAAAAGTGAACACATCTCAATTTGCTTCTGGTAGTATCATTGAAGGTGAAGTGGATAAATCTATTATTTCGCGTAATGTTCGAATCAATAAAGATAGCTTGGTTAAAGAGTCTCTTATTTTCCCTCGCGTTATCGTTGGTAAAGGTGCACAAGTTGAGTATGCAATTGTAGATAAGGGTGCTGAAATAGCTGAGGGAGTTGTTATTCGAGGTACAGCAGAAAATCCTGTTATCATCAAAAAAGGCGAAAAAGTAACAGAGGATGTCCTTTCATGAAAATTTTATTTGTAGCAGCAGAGGGTGCTCCCTTTTCAAAAACAGGTGGATTGGGAGACGTTATCGGAGCACTTCCAAAATCATTAGTAAAAGCTGGGCATGAAGTTGCTGTTATCCTGCCATACTATGACATGGTTGAAGCCAAGTTTGGTGATCAGATCGAAGATGTCCTTCAATTCGAAGTCTATGTTGGTTGGCGCAGACAATTTTGTGGAATTAAGAAAACTGTTTTAAACGGTGTTACTTTCTACTTTATTGACAATCAATATTATTTCTTCCGCGGACATGTGTATGGAGATTTTGATGATGGTGAACGCTTTGCCTTCTTCCAACTTGCAGCCCTAGAAGCTATGGAGCGTATTGGATTTATCCCTGATGTTCTTCATGCCCATGATTATCATACAGCAATGATTCCGTTCTTGTTAAAAGAAAAATACAGATGGATTCAAGCCTACCAAGGAATCAAGACTGTTTTGACCATTCATAACTTGGAATTTCAAGGTCAATTCTCTGAAAGCATGCTTTGGGACTTGTTTAGAGTTGGTTTCGAACGTTATGCTGATGGAACAGTTCGTTGGAATGATTGCCTTAACTGGATGAAGGCAGGGATTCTCTATGCAGACCGTGTATCAACCGTGTCACCGAGTTATGCTTATGAGATCATGACTACAGAGTTTGGTTGCGGTATTGATCAAATTCTTCGTATGGAATCTGGTAAGGTTTCAGGTATTGTTAATGGTATAGATACAGATTTGTACAACCCAGAGACGGATGCTTTACTTGACTATCATTTTAATAAAAATGATCTGTCAGGAAAGGCTCAAAATAAAGCAAAACTTCAAGAAAAAGTTGGTCTTCCAGTACGTTCTGATGTACCAATGATTGGTATTGTATCTCGCTTAACTCGTCAAAAAGGTTTTGATGTGGTAGTTGAAAGCCTGCATCGTATGCTTCAAGAGGATATTCAAATTGTTCTCTTGGGAACTGGAGATCCAGGATTTGAACAAGCTTTCTCTTGGTTTAGTCAAGTATTCCCAGAAAAACTTTCTGCCAATATTACTTTCGATGTGAAATTAGCTCAAGAGATTTATGCAGCATGTGATATTTTCCTCATGCCAAGTCGTTTTGAACCGTGTGGACTTTCACAAATGATGGCCATGAGATATGGTACACTTCCTTTAGTAAACGAGGTGGGTGGACTTAGAGATACTGTTCAAGCCTTTAATCCAATTGAAGGAACAGGTACAGGCTTTAGCTTTAACAACCTAACTCCATACTGGCTCAACTGGGCATTGCAAACAGCTTTGGATGTTTATCACAACCATCCTGATGTTTGGAAAAATATGCAAGTTCAAGCTATGGAATGTGATTTCTCTTGGGATACAGCCTGCAAGTCATATCTTGATTTGTATCACAGTTTAGCAAACTAAATAGTTAAAATCGTATGATACCTTCATACGATTTTTTGAGATTCTGAAAGTAAGGCAATTATATGAAAAAAATTAAAGGACTCTGTGTACTGGATGTAGATGGGACACTGATAGAAGAAGAGGTTATTGATTTATTAGGGAAAGAGGCAGATTGTGAAGAAGAAGTAGCCCTTCTAACAGCTCAAGCTATGAGGGGAGAACTAGATTTTGAAGAAAGCTTGAGAAAACGAGCTTCTTTATTAAAAGGATTATCTGTAGATACTTTTGATAAGATTTATCATGAACTACATCTTAGTAAAAATGCTATGATATTTATTAACACTCTAAAAAAAAATCAGATAGAAGTGGGTTTAGTTTCGGGTGGATTTACACCTGTTGTTGAAAGAATAGCAAAAGATTTAGGGATTTCATTATTTGCTGCTAATCAACTGGAAATCAGAGATGGCCATTTAACTGGAAATCTTGTTGGTCCTATTATCAGCAGAGAAGTTAAAAAAGAAACCCTAGTAAGATGGGCTGATGAATTAGAGGTACCAATTGATAGAACAATTGCTATTGGAGATGGTGCTAATGATTTAGCGATGTTGAAGAGAGCTGGAATCGGCATTGGCTTCTGTGCCAAAGAAATCGTGAAAGAGGAAATTCCCCTTCAAATTGAAGATAGAGATTTAACAAAAGTATTGAATCTGATAGATTTCCTTTGATTAGAAAGATGAGTGTATGAAAATTGTTATAGCACCTGACTCTTTTAAGGAGAGTCTACCTGCAAAACAAGTAGCAGAAGCTATAAAAAGAGGATTCGAAAGGGCCATACCTAACGTGGAGTGTTTACTTTTACCCGTTGGTGATGGAGGTGAAGGAACAGTAGACGCCATTAAAAGTTCTCTAGGTTTGGAAGAGAAAACAGTACAGGTTACTGGTCCTTTTGGTGATGAGGTTCAAATGCCTTACTTTCAAAAAGGAAAACTAGCTCTTTTTGAAGTTGCAGATTTAGTAGGTCTTGCTAAAATTCCTATTGAAAAACGAAATCCTATAGCAATTCAAACAGAGGGAATTGCTCAACTGATTCTGCATTTAATAGACCAAGGGATTAAAGATATCTACGTTGGTGTTGGTGGTACAGCTAGTAACGATGGCGGACTTGGGATTGCATCAGGTCTTGGTTATCAGTTTTATGATAAAAATGGAATGGAACTTAAGGCTTGTGGCCAATCTTTGTTTGAAATCAGAAAGATTTCGAAGGAAAGAGTACTTCAAATTCCCTCTGATGTAAATATAAAAATACTGGCCGATGTGACCAATCCTCTCTGTGGACCTCATGGTGCTACCTTTACATTTGGGAAACAAAAGGGATTGGATCCATCTAAATTTCAAGAAGTTGATGTTGCAATTAAAAACTTTTATGGTAAAGTTGCACCTGAAATTTTACAATTGGATGGTGCAGGAGCAGGCGGTGGGATTGCAGCTGGCTTGTGTGCCTTTGCTGGAGCAGAGATTGTATCTGGTATTCAAACTTGTTTAAATTTGATAAACTTCGATCAAAAAGTGACTAATGCAGACCTAGTGATTGTCGGCGAAGGTAGACTGGATTCACAAAGTTTAGCCGGTAAAGCTCCCATCGGTGTAGCAAAAAGAACACCTAGGGGTGTTCCAGTTCTTGCTATTTGTGGTAGTTTGGCAGATGATTTACCTCCCTTACCATTTGAGAATATCGTCGCTGCTTTTTCCATACTAGAAAAAAGCGAACCATTGGAAGAGAGTTTAAAAAAAGCAGCTGTCTACTTAGAAAATACAGCTGCAAACATCGGTCAAGTCTTAGCTTTGAAAAAAATTAACCAAACCATTTTTTCCAGAGAGAAGTAGGAGCTTTACTCTCTTTTTCCAACCATAAGTCTGAAAAGGCCTTTCTGAGGTCTTTTTCATTTGTTTGAACAGGAGCATCGCTATGGATAACTAGACCAAAAGGAGAAGAGTTATGTTCTTCAGAAACGATGGTTGCTTGGCAGTCAGCATCTTTGGCTTGTTTTAAATAATAGACCTGTTTGTCAAATACTACTTGAGGAGAAATTTTGACAAAAAGAGGTTCGGTTTCTTTTTTAAAAGTCTCTAAAATTGTTAAAAATGCCTTTTGAAATTTGACATCATTCGCAGTAGCGAGTTCAGCGTAGCCAAGAACACGTTCTTCAAAGGTACCAAGAAAACGTCTTTGTTCGTCTGGATTTAACTTAAGTCCACCATTGGCTTTTTCTAATATTTGTTTAGATATATCAGTCATAAATATAGTATATCATAAAAGTCTATAGATAAGGCGGAAAAGAAAGCGATTACTTAACAAAGTTAAGGAAAATTTGCACAAAAATAACGTTTTTTCTTGAAAAAGGTATCTTTTTGATGTATCATAGAGGTGTAAAATAATTTAACTCAAAGGAGAGTAAAAAATGTCAATTATTACTGATGTTTACGCTCGCGAAGTCCTAGACTCACGCGGTAACCCAACACTTGAAGTAGAAGTATATACTGAATCAGGTGCTCATGGACGTGGTATGGTTCCATCAGGAGCTTCTACTGGTGAACACGAAGCAGTTGAACTTCGTGACGGTGACAAATCTCGTTACGGTGGTCTTGGTACTCAAAAAGCTGTTGACAACGTAAACAACATTATTGCTGAAGCAATCATCGGCTATGATGTACGTGATCAACAAGCTATCGACCGTGCTATGATCGCTCTTGACGGTACTCCTAACAAAGGTAAATTGGGAGCAAACGCAATCCTTGGTGTGTCTATCGCTGTAGCTCGTGCTGCTGCTGACTACCTTGAAATCCCACTTTACAGCTACCTTGGTGGATTCAACACTAAAGTTCTTCCAACTCCAATGATGAACATCATCAATGGTGGATCTCACTCAGATGCTCCAATCGCTTTCCAAGAATTCATGATCGTACCTGCTGGTGCACCTACATTCAAAGAAGCTCTTCGTTGGGGTGCTGAAATCTTCCACGCTCTTAAGAAAATCCTTAAAGGTCGTGGTCTTGAAACAGCCGTTGGTGACGAAGGTGGATTTGCTCCTCGTTTCGACGGAACTGAAGATGGTGTAGAAACTATCATCGCTGCTATCGAAGCTGCTGGTTATGTTCCAGGTAAAGACGTATTTATCGGATTTGACTGTGCATCATCAGAATTCTACGATAAAGAACGCAAAGTTTACGATTACACTAAATTCGAAGGTGAAGGCGCTGCTGTTCGTACTGCTGAAGAACAAATCGCTTACCTTGAAGGATTGGTTGACAAATACCCTATCATACTTATCGAAGATGGTATGGATGAAAACGACTGGGAAGGTTGGAAAGCTCTTACTGAACGTCTTGGTGGTAAAGTTCAATTGATTGGTGACGACCTCTTCGTAACAAACACTGATTACCTTTCACGTGGTATCGAAGAAGGTGCTGCTAACTCAATCCTTATCAAAGTTAACCAAATCGGTACTCTTACTGAAACATTCGACGCTATCGAAATGGCGAAAGAAGCTGGTTACACTGCCGTTGTATCACACCGTTCAGGTGAAACTGAAGATTCAACAATCGCTGATATCGCAGTTGCAACAAACGCAGGACAAATCAAGACTGGTTCACTTTCACGTACAGACCGTATCGCTAAATACAACCAATTGCTTCGTATCGAAGATCAACTTGGTGAAGTAGCTGAATACCGTGGATTGAAATCATTCTACAACCTTAAGAAATAAAATAGTTCAGTGAACTATTTTATCCCGAACCTTGAAACTCAAAAGTTCGGCTCTTAATTAAACAAGTTTTAAGCCCCTCGGATTTTATCCGAAGGGCTTTTTTCTGTTCAAGGGGCAAAAATAGTAAGAAATAATTTCGCACATAAATTCCCTGTATTTTCACTATTCTAGGTGGAAATTAAAGATTTTTAAGCATATTTTTGGTATAATAATACCCAGGAAAAACTAGAGAAAAGAAGGAGGTAGAGATGGAAAAGTATTTATCGGTTACAACTTTGACCAAGTATTTAAAAATGAAATTCGATAAAGACCCCTACTTGGAACGGGTCTATTTAACTGGTCAAGTCTCTAACTTCCGCAAGCGTCCAACGCATCAGTATTTTTCTCTTAAGGATGATCGTGCAGTTATTCAGGCAACCATTTGGTCAGGTATTTATCAGAAACTAGGTTTTGATTTGGAAGAAGGTATGAAGATCAATGTGGTTGGTCGTGTCCAGGTCTATGAGCCAAGCGGAAGTTATTCGATTATCATTGAAAAAGCTGAACCAGATGGTGTTGGTGCCTTGGCTATCCAATTTGAACAACTTAAGAAGAAACTGGCAGAAGAAGGTTTGTTTCAAGAGCGATTTAAACAATCTTTACCACAATTTTCAAAAAAAATAGGTGTGGTGACCAGTCGAAGTGGTGCTGTGATTCAAGATATCATTACTACAGTCAGTAGACGATTCCCTGGTGTAGAAATTGTCTTATATCCTACTAAAGTTCAAGGTGAGGGTGCTGCAGAGGAAATTGCTCGTAATATAACTCGAGCCAATGAACGAGATGACTTAGATGTACTGATTATTGGCCGTGGGGGAGGTTCCATTGAAGATCTTTGGGCCTTTAACGAAGAAATTGTAGTTCGAGCAATTTTTGAATCTCGTTTACCGATTATTTCGAGTGTAGGTCATGAAACAGATGTCACCTTGGCTGATTTTGTTGCTGATAAGAGAGCGGCAACGCCGACAGCTGCTGCTGAACTCGCTACACCAGTAACTAAGTTAGATCTTTTGACCTATCTTCAGAATCAAGAAAAACGCATGACTACAGCGGTTAAGCATACCTTGTCAAAGAAAAAAGAAGCTTTGAGAATCCTCAGTCAATCAGTCATCTTCAGACAACCAGAGCGTTTATATGACGGTTATCTACAACGCTTAGATCAATTACAGCTACGACTGAAGCAAGGATTGAATGCTGAATTGGTTCGTAATCAACAAAAGGTGCAAGAACAAGTCCACCGTTTGGAACAATTATCACCAATCATCAAAATCCAGCGTTATCAGGATCATATCCAGCAATTAAAGAAACTGCTGCGAAGCCAGATGGCTGTGACCTATGATGCAAAAGTAGCAGAAGTAAAACGCCTATCAGAAGCTCTCCTTATGCTAGATACTTGTCGAATTGTAGCCAGAGGTTATGCAATTGTCAAAAAAGGAGAAGTCGTAGTCGCTTCTGCGAAAGATTTGAAAGAAAATGACCAAGTATCACTGTTGATGCGAGACGGTCAAGTAGAATTAGAGGTAAGAGATGTCAAAACAAAAGAAATTTGAGGAAAATCTAGCAGAACTTGAAACGATTGTTCAAAGCTTAGAAAATGGTGAAATTGCTTTGGAAGATGCTATTTCTGCATTTCAAAAAGGAATGCTCTTATCCAAAGAATTGCAGGCAACACTTGATAAGGCTGAAAAGACCTTGGTCAAGGTGATGCAAGAAGATGGAACAGAAAGTGAACTGGTATGAACAAGCAGGAAAAACTAGCTTTGGTCGAATCAGCTCTTGAAGGCTTTTATGGCGACCAACAATTTGCATCCAGTTTAAGAGAGGCTGTTCTCTATTCCGTCCATGCTGGTGGTAAACGGATTCGTCCATATTTACTTTTAGAAGTTTTGGACTCCTTGCAAGTGCCTATCACTCAGGAACATGCTCAAGTTGCAGCGGCACTAGAAATGATTCATACAGGAAGTTTGATCCATGATGATCTTCCTGCTATGGATAATGATGATTTTCGTCGAGGGCGTTTGACCAACCATAAGGTGTATGGTGAAGCTCTAGCTATTTTAGCAGGGGATGCGCTTTTTTTGGATCCCTATGCTTTAATTGCTCAAGCTGATTTACCCAGTCAAACAAAGGTTGATTTAATAGCTAATTTATCCCTTGCTTCTGGAAGCATGGGGATGGTAGCTGGACAAGTTTTAGATATGGAAGGTGAAGGTCAACAGTTAAGTCTAGAAGAACTTCAGACCATTCATGCTAATAAAACCGGTAAACTTTTAGCCTTTCCTTTCCAAGCTGCTGCTATCATTGCTGGATTGGATGAAAATCTTCAAAAACAGCTTAAAACAGTTGGCGAGTTGATTGGTCTTGCTTTCCAAGTGAGAGATGATGTGCTTGATGTTACAGCAAGTTTTGAGGAAATTGGCAAGACACCCCAGAAAGACTTGCAGGCCGAGAAGTCAACCTATCCTGCTTTGTTGGGATTAGATCAGGCGATAGCATTTTGCAATCAAACCTTGGATCAAGCTAATGCGAAACTTGAAGAGATTAGCCAAGTCGTGAGCTTTGATAAGGAACCAATTGTGAAAATAGTAGAAAGTTTGAGAATCAATGGCTAAGGAAAGAGTAGATGTATTAGCTTACAAACAAGGTTTATTTGAAACGAGAGAACAAGCCAAACGAGGTGTTATGGCAGGTTTGGTAGTCGCTGTTTTAAATGGCGAACGATTTGATAAACCAGGAGAAAAAATTCCTGACGATACAGAGTTGAAACTCAAGGGCGAGAAACTAAAGTATGTTAGTCGTGGTGGCTTGAAACTTGAGAAGGCACTAGATATTTTTGATCTATCAGTTGAGGGACAAACGACCATTGATATCGGGGCTTCAACTGGGGGTTTTACGGATGTCATGTTGCAAAATGGCGCTAAACAAGTTTTTGCAGTTGATGTTGGTACTAATCAACTGGCATGGAAATTACGTCAAGACCCTCGTGTTGTCAGTATGGAGCAGTTTAATTTCCGTTATGCTGAAAAGACCGACTTTAATCAGGAACCAAGTTTTGCCAGTATCGATGTCAGTTTTATTTCCTTAGGCCTTATTCTGCCAGCTTTGCACCGAGTTTTAGCTGATCAAGGGCAGGTTGTTGCTCTAGTTAAGCCTCAATTTGAGGCTGGTCGAGAACAGATTGGTAAAAATGGAATTATCAGAGATGCCAAAGTTCACCAAAATGTTTTAGAATCAGTTACTAAAATGGCAGTTGATGAAGGATTTTCAGTCTTAGGATTGGACTATTCTCCTATTCAAGGTGGTCATGGGAATATCGAGTTTTTAGCCTATTTGCGAAAAGAAGATCACGCAATCAATCAGGTTACTTCTGAAATAGAAAAAATAGTGGAGAAAGCACATAGAGAATTTAAAGATGAATAAAAAAGAGAGACTTGAGAAGATTAGAAGATTTGTTACAGATTATCAAATCGGTACCCAGGAAGAAATCGTTGAACACTTGAGAGAAGCGGGTATCTCTGCTACTCAAGCAACAGTCTCCCGAGATATTAAAGAATTAGGTATTGTAAAAATTCCATTGAAGGACAATACTTACATCTATGAATTACCAAAATCAATCGTTAGAAGCTTGCAGTTGGCAGAAAACAATATTATTCATGCTGAACGCATGGGGCATATGATCAATTTGCAAGTCATTCCAGGAAATACTATTTTCGTCAAGAGTCAGTTGATGACTGTTTTTTCTGACCAAATTTTTAGCTGTATTGCTGATGATAATTCCATCTTGATGGTATTGAGAAGTGAAGAAACAGCCAAGGATATTTTTGAGCAAGTTAAAAATTGGTAGGATTATATGTTACTGGAAATTTCGATTAAAAATTTTGCTATCATCGAATCAATTTCTTTGAACTTTGAACAAGGGATGACAGTTTTAACTGGTGAAACAGGTGCGGGTAAATCAATCATTATTGACGCTATGAATATGATGTTAGGAGCTCGAGCTACAACAGAAGTTATTCGTCATGGGGCTCCAAAAGCGGAAATTGAAGGTCTTTTTTCAATTGAAAGTAACCGCGCGCTAGAAGAAATTTTTGATGAACAAGGATTAGAATTGAGTGATGAAATCATTATTCGTCGCGAAATTTTACAAAACGGTCGGAGCATCAGTCGTGTCAATGGACAGATGGTTAATCTTTCAGTATTAAGGACGATTGGTCAACAGCTAGTTGATATCCATGGTCAACATGACCAAGAGGAGTTAATGCGCCCACATCGACATATCCAGATGTTGGATGAGTTTGGGGATGCTTCTTTCTTTGAATTAAAAGAAGCCTATCAGACGAGCTTCGATAACTACCGCCGTATGCGCAAGCAAGTACTTGACATCAAAAAAAATCAGCAGGAACACAAGGCTCGAATTGAAATGTTGGAATTTCAGATGGCTGAGATTGAAGCAGCTAATTTGAAAGCGGGTGAAGATATTGCCCTTAATCAAGAAAGAGACAAACTTCTTAACCATAAACATATCGCCGATACTTTAACAAATGCTTATAGTATGCTTGATAATGAAGAATTTTCAAGCCTTGCAAATGTTCGTTCGGCCATGAATGATATGGAAAGTCTTGAAGAGTTCGATCCAGAGTATCGTGAGATTTCAAACTCCCTTTCTGAATCCTATTATGTTCTAGAAGATATCACCAAGCGCTTGGAATCCATTATTGATGATTTAGATTTTGATGGTAATCGTCTGATGCAGGTTGAAAGCCGACTAGATTTGATTCACACCATTACCCGTAAGTATGGTGGTAGTGTAGATAATGTCCTTGAATACTTTGCCAAGATTACAGACGAATACAATCTTCTAACCGGAAATAATCTATCTTCTGAAGATATGGAAATCGAACTCAAGAAACTTGAAAAAAATCTTGTGGATCTAGCAGGTCAAGTTGCTCAAGCTCGCCATAAAATAGCGCAGGACTTAGAAGCTGAAATCAAGCAAGAATTGCAAGACCTATACATGGAGAAAGCACAATTTCAAGTTCGTTTTAGTCAAGGAAAATTCAGTCGCGAAGGTAATGAGAGTGTTGAATTTTACATTTCAACCAACCCTGGAGAAGATTTTAAACCATTGGTAAAAGTAGCTTCTGGTGGAGAGTTGTCTCGTTTGATGTTAGCTATCAAGTCTGCCTTTTCCCGTAAGGAAGGTAAGACCAGTATCGTCTTTGATGAGGTGGACACGGGAGTTTCAGGTCGTGTAGCTCAAGCTATTGCGCAAAAAATTCATAAAATTGGGCAACACGGTCAAGTATTAGCTATTTCTCACCTTCCTCAAGTTATTGCGATTGCAGATTATCAGTTCTTCATCGAAAAGATTAGCAATGAACATTCGACCGTTTCAACAGTTCGCTTGTTGACAGTTGAGGAAAGGATTGAAGAAGTCGCTAAGATGTTGGCTGGGGAGAATGTGACAGAAGCAGCATTGACTCAAGCGAGAGAATTATTACAAAGTAAGGAGAAATAAATGACAGACTATTATGTAATTGGTGATGTCCACGGAAAAGCTGGAATGTTAGAAGATTTACTTAAAACATGGGATGGCAAGACTCAATTACTTTTTCTTGGAGATTTGATTGATAGAGGAGAAGATAGCCGCCGTGTTCTTGAAATGGTCAAGGATTTAGTAGATAACCAAGGAGCTATCTGCTTATCAGGGAACCACGAGTATATGTTTTTAACTTGGTTGGATAATCCTGAAGAAAGCTATGACCACTATCGTCGTAATGGTGGGGATACAACCATTAATTCCATTTTAGGCCGTCCACTAGATGCACCAGTAGATGGAGTAGCAGATGCAAAGCGTGTTGAAACAGAAGCAGCAGACTTAGTGGAATTTATTCGTCAGATGCCTTTTGTCATTGAAACAGATAAGTATATCTTTGTTCATGCCGGTATTGATTTGACTTTGGATGATTGGCATGATACTACCGATTATAAGAAGGTATGGCTCAGAAAACCATTCCACGAAGCAGCTAATCATACTGGAAAAACCATTGTCTTTGGACATACACCAGTCTATGGTTTGTTGGATCAAAAACCTGGTACATCTGAACTTTGGATTACAGAAGACGGTAAGATTGGAATGGATGGAGGAGCTGTTTACGGTGGTGTCCTTCACGGTATTGTCTTTACCAACCAAGGTATGACAGAACATTACTTCATTGAAAATGACGGCTTTGTTGCTGAAGATTAGTACTCCTAGCAGGGTATGGTCTTGTCAAAATGTTAAAAACAATTTATAATTAATAGATACCCTGAAAGGAAGAGAATGATGAACTTAGAAGAATTGAAAAAACGACAGGAGAAGATTCGTAACTTCTCTATTATCGCCCATATTGACCATGGAAAGTCAACACTAGCAGACCGTATTTTGGAAAAGACAGAGACAGTTTCCAGTCGTGAAATGCAGGCCCAACTTCTTGATAGTATGGATTTAGAGCGTGAGCGTGGAATTACTATCAAGCTTAATGCTATCGAGCTTAATTATACGGCTAAAGATGGTGAGACTTATATCTTCCACTTGATTGACACACCTGGACACGTGGACTTTACCTATGAGGTTTCACGTTCCCTAGCTGCCTGTGAAGGTGCTATTTTGGTCGTTGATGCTGCCCAAGGGATTGAGGCTCAAACTCTAGCAAACGTTTATCTTGCTTTGGATAATGATTTGGAAATCCTTCCAGTTATCAATAAGATTGACCTACCAGCAGCAGATCCAGAGCGCGTGCGTACAGAAATCGAAGATGTCATTGGTCTAGATGCTAGCGAAGCAGTATTGGCTTCAGCCAAGGCGGGTATCGGTATCGAAGAAATTCTCGAACAAATTGTCGAAAAAGTACCAGCCCCAACTGGTGACGTGTCAGCACCATTGAAAGCCTTGATTTTCGACTCAGTTTATGATGCCTATCGTGGAGTTATCCTCCAAGTTCGTGTCATGGATGGAGTAGTCAAACCTGGTGATAAGATTCAGCTCATGAGCAATGGTAAAACCTTCGATGTAACTGAAGTCGGAATTTTCACACCTAAAGCAGTTGGGCGTGATTTCCTAGCAACGGGTGACGTTGGTTATATCGCGGCTTCTATCAAGACTGTTCAGGACACACGTGTCGGTGATACAGTAACCTTGGCGACAAATCCAGCGACCGAACCACTTTCAGGATACAAGCAGATGAATCCGATGGTTTTCGCAGGTCTCTATCCAATCGAGTCAAATAAATACAATGACCTTCGTGAAGCTCTTGAAAAATTGCAATTGAATGATGCTAGTCTTCAGTTTGAACCTGAAACTTCTCAAGCACTCGGATTTGGTTTCCGTTGTGGTTTCCTTGGACTTCTTCATATGGATGTTATTCAGGAACGTTTGGAACGTGAGTTTAACATCGACCTCATCATGACAGCTCCGTCTGTTATTTACAAAGTCAATCAAACTGATGGTGAGTCTATGGATGTGTCTAATCCATCCGAGTTTCCTGATCCTACAAAGATTGCAACTATCGAAGAACCTTATGTTAAGGCACAAATCATGGTACCGCAAGAATTCGTCGGAGCAGTGATGGAACTCGCTCAGCGCAAACGTGGTGACTTTGTGACCATGGATTATATCGATGACAATCGTGTTAATGTTATCTATCAAATCCCACTAGCTGAGATTGTCTTTGACTTCTTCGATAAACTAAAATCTTCGACACGCGGTTATGCAAGTTTTGACTACGAGTTGTCAGAGTATCGTCCATCTAAGCTGGTGAAAATGGATATCCTTCTTAATGGTGATAAGGTGGATGCTCTCAGCTTTATCGTTCACAAGGACTTTGCCTACGAACGTGGGAAACTCATCGTTGATAAGCTTAAGAAAATCATTCCTCGTCAACAGTTTGAAGTGCCGATCCAGGCAGCTATTGGACATAAGATTGTCGCGCGTACAGATATTAAAGCCCTTCGTAAGAACGTTCTTGCCAAGTGTTATGGTGGTGACGTTTCTCGTAAACGTAAACTTCTCGAAAAACAAAAAGCTGGTAAGAAACGCATGAAAGCCATCGGATCCGTAGAAGTACCACAAGAAGCTTTCCTCAGCGTCTTGAGTATGGATGAAGAATAGTTGCTAGGTTAGAATGGCATCTAGTATAAGAAATCAATTACTGTATTTTGTAAACTTTCAAAATACAGTATTTTTTTGACACTTTTCCCTTCATACTTTAAAATAGAAGTGAAAGGAGAGTTATCATGAAAAAACTAATAACTTTATCTACACTTTTACTTTGTAGTCTTAGTCTAATTGCTTGTAGCAAATCAGAGAAGATAAATGAGGTAAAGACAGAAGCCTCTTCAAGTGTTCAGGAAGCTTCAAGTCAAGAGTCTAGTTCATCGCAAAAACAGACAGAAGAGACGCAAGTAGTGGGTTCAGATGATTATGGCTATGTGAAAGTTCCTAAATCATGGGTTCATTTCAAAGAAATTGAAGGTGGAGATGACATTCAGTACTGTGATGGAACGGATGTCAATATTGTAACTCTCAATACCTTTAAACCTGAGCAGTTTGGTATTAGTGAAAGTGAATATGCCGCGCTTGAAACTGTTCAAATTTCAACTAGCATTTATGAATCTAAACAGAAAAGTCAAGACTTTTCTAAGGTATGGGGGTCAAAATCAACTATCGGTGGCTATGAGGCCTATGTAGTAAACTGTATTGCTAAGAATGGCAAATATTTAATTATCTGGGTATTTAAATCCGATGATGGTAAGTTTAGATATGTTTCTCTGGAAGGTGTTCCAGAGGTATTAAAAAATCTCCTTCCAATGGTGGAAGAAAGTTGGACCAATAAAAAGAGTTAACATCGTGAAAACAGGAGTCCTTCCTTTAAAAAGTAGATCATAAAAGATTAAGCCACGGCCTTGTTCCTTATTTTCAAAAGGGGCAGGGCTATAATTTTGCTATTGTAACTATTTGCCATATTATCAATGAAAACTTTCTCCTAAATTTTAAACTTCTGAAAATCGTAGTAGGTAGTTTTAAAGTACTCGAAAGAGTTCCTAAGTTGCAATATGATTAGCGGTATGTAAGTCTTGTAACATAGACTAAGCACTATGATATTTTGATCTAAGAATTTATAGACAGATTACTATCTACTATCAATGTAGAGAAACAATACTGCATTTGGATTTGCTTTTAAGATTTGATGTGATATGTTCCTTTAAAATATTCATAAAAATTATTGCTTAGGAACAAATTATCCTTGCATCTTAAAAAACTACTATAAAAAAATATCGTCTTTACATCAATGCCGATTGAAGACCATACTAGTGGGACCCTGCTTCAAGATTTACAAAATTCGTTTTTATACAGTTGAAACGATTAGCCAGCTTAGTATAATATCAAGAAGAATAATCGAAAGATTAATAAGAATATAGAAGAAATACGAAAATAATATACCAAAAAAATCTTAAAAAAAATTAAGAGCTTTATTTGACTATTTGTCAAAGACATTATATAATATAATTGTATGTAAAAAACATGCTTTTATTTATAAAAAGGAGATATGTCATGTATTTTAATCGTAAAAATGCAGCTCAAAAGAATTGGCGTATGATCAAAAAAGGAAAACATTTCCTTTTCGGTTGTTCGCTTGTTTTTGCGGTTGGGGCAACTTTGGTGGCTCCATCAGTCAAAGCAGATACGGTAGAAGCTAAGCCAGATACTAGCTCTACAACAGAGGGGGTTAAGCCAGTTATAACTGAAGAAAACCCAACTTATGCAGCGCCAGCTGTAGAAGTAGCTCCATCAACACCAGTGGCTTCAGCTACAGTAGTGGCTGAGGAAAAAGCTGAAAAACCAGCAACAACTACTGAAAATTCTAAAGAAGAAGCAGTAGCAGCAACTGAGAAAACTGAAAAAGCTAAGGAAGCAGACAGCATCCAAGCTCCAGAATTGACTGTTGTATACGATCCATCAGCACTTACTGATGAAGAAAAAGCAAAAGTTGTAGCAGCTGTTAAGGCAGCAAACCCTACAGCAACTGATGTTCAAGTCCAAGCAGACGGTTCAGTAGTTGTGACTTTTGCAGATGGATCAAGTACAAACTTGTCAGCGGCTCAAACTATCAAGGATGGTTCTCAAGTAGCTAAACCACGTAATGCACGTGCGGCGCGCGCTACAGCAACGCGTTCAACAGCACCACGAGCATCAGAAGGTGCTGAAAACCTTGACTATACCAATAAAGAAGATGTCGAAGGTTATGTTAAAATTAGCTACGAAGTAGACAAGGCTAATAATGTTATCCATTGGACAGTTCTTGATAACCCAGGCCGTAAAGGAAATGCAGCCAGTGGTTATGTTTACTTTACGATTCCGAAAGATTCTGTAGGTGAACCAACAAACTGGAAAGTTGTTCAAACAGATAAAAACGGAAAAGTAGTTAATAGTCGTGATTACTGGAAAAATAATGATGGATCTTACTTGATGGGTCAGAAAGGTCGCATGAATACCTATACTGGCGATGAAATGATCAAACGTTTGACGACTCTTTATAAAGATACTAAAAATCCAGCAATTAAGGGCAATGAAGCTGCAGTTGCAGCTCAAACCGCTGCACGTTCACAAGCACTCTATACGATGACTGCTGATAATAACGCAATTCGTAATGTTATGTGGACTATTACCTATGACACACCAATCTTGGATATGTCTAAGCCGCTTGACTATGTTGCAGGTATGCAAGGAACAGGGCTTGTTGGTGGAAGAACAAACATCATGACTGGTTTCACAGATAACTATATCGATGAAGCAAGTTCAAAATTCCAAGCAGTTGCAGTTAAAGAAAAGTACACTGCCAAAGTTGGTGGAAGTTTTGCTGCAGATCCAGCTACTTATGTAACCAATAAAGCTGGAACACCAGAATTCCCAAATAACTACCGTGGTGCAACAACATTTGCGTGGAAAGACGGTCAAGCACCAACTGCTACAACTCCAGGTACTTATACAAAAACAGTAGTTGTAACCTATCCAGCTCACTACAAACAAGCTCCACAAGAAGTTACGATTACATTTGAAGTTGAAGGGGAAACACCAAAACCAGTTACCCCAGCCAAACCAGTTGTGAACACAGATCTAACAGGTAAAGCAGGTACTAAGACATCAGTTGAAGTTACAGCTGATCCAGGAACTACAGTTGAGTTGTTCGATAAAGACAACAACAAGATTGGTGAAGCAACAGCTGATAACAATGGTAAAGCAACAATCACACCAACAGTTGACATTCCAGCAGGTAATGTAACAGCTAAAGCTACTAAAGATGGTCAAACATCAGTAGCAAGTGATCCAGTTACAGCTACAACTCCAGCAGCTCCAGTAGTAGCACCAACAGTAGAGATTCCTTACTCAGATAAAGATACTAAAGAAGTTTATGTATATGGTGGAGAAGAAAACTCATTCGATATCAAATTCAAAGATGATAGCGGAAAGATTGCAAGTGCTACTGTAAAACAAGGCGGTAACAAAGACTTTGGTTCTGTTGCTGGCGAAGCAGATACCATCAATACTCAATATGGATTTAAAGCAAATGTTATCTCCACTGAAACACCAGCAACAGCAGATGCACCAGCAGTCATTACTTATAGAGGTACACCAGCAGCGACAGATGGTTTGACACAAGATAGACTAACTGCAGCAACTAAGGGAGAAAATCCAGCTGGTTTGGTTTTAGGCTGGCGTTATGCCACTGCAACTGATACAGACGGTGCACTGATTGAGAATAAAGCCACAGGTGGCACAACTGCAACTGACCCAGGTGCATTCCGTGTCGTGCTTAAGCCACAAAATCAAAAATATGATATTGCAACTCCGACCGAAAAAGTTACTGTAGCAGATCCAGCTAACGTAACCGAAGCTGAGCTAGCTAAAATCAAAGAGAAAGTACAACTTGAGTACTCTCAAAACAACGATGATGCGAACTTAGCAGACAAAAAAGGTACACCAGCTGATAAAACTAATAAGATTCAATCAGTCACAAAAGATGACAATGGAAATCTTGTAGTAACTTATACAGATGGCTCAATAGATAAAAAACCATTATCAGAATTTGTAAATGTAGCTCCAACAGTAGAGATTCCTTACTCTAATAAAGATACTAAAGAAGTTTATGTATACGGTGGAGAAGAAAACTCATTCGATATCAAATTCAAAGATGATAGCGGAAAAATTGCAAGTGCTACTGTAAAACAAGGCGGTAACAAAGACTTTGGTTCTGTTGCTGGCGAAGCAGATACCATCAACACTCAATATGGATTTAAAGCAAATGTTATCTCTAGTGAAACACCAGCAACAGCAGATGCACCAGCAGTCATTACTTATAGAGGTACACCAGCAGCGACAGATGGTTTGACACAAGATAGACTAACTGCAGCAACTAAGGGAGAAAATCCAGCTGGTTTGGTTTTAGGCTGGCGTTATGCCACTGCGACTGATACTGATGGTGCCCTTATTGAAAATAAAGCCACAGGTGGCTCAACTGCAACTGACCCAGGTGCATTCCGTGTCGTGCTTAAGCCACAAAATCAAAAATATGATATTGCTACTCCAACCGAAAAAGTTACCGTAGCAGATCCAGCTAACGTAACCGAAGCTGAGCTAGCTAAAATCAAAGAGAAAGTACAACTTGAGTACTCTCAAAACAACGATGATGCGAACTTAGCAGACAAAAAAGGTACACCAGCTGATAAAACTAATAAGATTCAATCAGTCACAAAAGATGACAATGGAAATCTTGTAGTAACATATGCAGATGGTTCTCAAGATAAGAAACCATTGTCAGAATTTGTAAACGTAGCACCAACAGTTGAACTTCCATACTCAAATCAAGCTAATAAACAAATCTATGTTTATACAGGTGAAAACACTGATCTAACATTTAAAGCATCAGACAATACTGCTGTTAAAGATATGTATGTACGTGGTCCTGGTGGTATTGGAACAGATAATACGGCAAATTACGGCTTTACAACTGGAAAAATCGAGAATTCAGCAGTCACTCATGGTGATGGTACTGTATCAGGTTCTACAGCTACTATCAAGATGACAGGTGTTACAACACTTAAAGCTCCAAACAGATGGACAAGCTTTGTTGTTGCTAATGACAATGATAATGCACCATCAAATACAGATTTTAATGCATTAGATAAAAATCCAAATGCAACTCAGACTCCAGGATATGTTCAATTCATCGTTAAATCTCAAACAGATAAGTACGATATTGCAACTCCAGCTCCAACTGACAAAGTTGAAGTAGCAGATCCAACTAAGGTAACAGACGCTGAGTTAGATAAAATTAAAGAAAAATTACAACTTGAGTACAACAAGAACAATGACGATGCGAATATCGCAAAAGATACTCCAGTTGATAAAGATGGTAAGATTAAATCAGTCACAAAAGATGCGGATGGAAATCTTGTCGTAACATACACAGATGGTTCTACAGATAAAAAACCATTATCAGAATTTGTCACTAAAGCTCCAACAGCGCCATCTAAACCAGTTGTCGATACAGATCTCACAGGTAAAGCCGGCACTAAGACCCCAGTTGAAGTGACAGCAGAACCAGGATCTACAGTAGCCCTCTACGATAAAGATGGCAACAAGATTGGTGAAGCTACAGCTGATAACACTGGTAAAGCAACTATTACACCAACAGTTGATATTCCAGCAGGCCCAGTAACTGTTAAAGCAACGAAAGATGGTCAAACATCAGACGCAAGTGATCCAGTTCAAGCCACAGCAGCAACTCCAGCGAAACCAAGCAAACCAGTTGTCGATACAGATCTTACAGGTAAAGCAGGAACTAAGACACCAGTTGAAGTGAGCGCAGAACCAGGCACTAAGGTAGAATTGTTCGACAAAGATGGTAACAAGATTGGTGAAGGCGTAGCTGATGAAAATGGTAAAGCTAAAATCACACCAACTGTAGATATTCCAGAAGGTAATGTGACAG
>NZ_JASHBX010000002.1:0-170668 GCF_047464415.1 Streptococcus infantis
GTTGTCTTGCCAAAGGCATCGCTGGGTAGCTATGTAGGGAAGGGATAAACGCTGAAAGCATCTAAGTGTGAAACCCACCTCAAGATGAGATTTCCCATGATTTTATATCAGTAAGAGCCCTGAGAGATGATCAGGTAGATAGGTTAGAAGTGGAAGTGTGGCGACACATGTAGCGGACTAATACTAATAGCTCGAGGACTTATCCAAAGTAACTGAGAATACGAAGTGTGAAGGTTTTTCTTGGAATTTGATAGATATTCAATTTTGAGTAGGTATTACTCAAAGTTAAGTGACGATAGCCTAGGAGATACACCTGTACCCATGCCGAACACAGAAGTTAAGCCCTAGAACGCCGGAAGTAGTTGGGGGTTGCCCCCTGTGAGATAAGGAAGTCGCTTAGCTTTAATCCGCCATAGCTCAGTTGGTAGTAGCGCATGACTGTTAATCATGATGTCGTAGGTTCGAGTCCTACTGGCGGAGTATGTAAACGTTCTAAGGAACGTTTTTTTATTTATCTTTCAGAGGTCATCTTGATCCTTTTTTTATTTAGCTCTTTATTAATATTTAATATCTTTTATAAGTTTGTTATATTTGATTCTTTTATTTTAAGTAATTTTGTAGTATATTTAATAGATTTCACACTCATTTAAAATCAAATAGTGTAGAAATTTCAATGTTTAAACATATATGTCTTAGTTTTTATTAAAAACTTTTTCGTTGACTTATTAGAATACGGTAAGTCCATCAATCGGATGATAAGTTTTCAAGTTTATACTTTGAACATGATATTTCTTAAGCAGGTTATTAATAAAAAGTGCTCTGTGATTTTAATTGAGTATCAGAAGTAAATCTTTAATGGATTGTGAGGGGTTGTTTTTTTGTTCTTATGATTCTTTTTCAATTAAGTTAGCTCCCATATTTTCTACAATGATTTTTCGTATAGCTCTTTTTTATTTTGAAATGTATTTTTATATATCTGTTCTGTCAATTTTCTGTAACTGTTATTAATTTTACTATTCACAATAGGACATGATAGAAGTATTCTCCCAGCTTCTTCTATTTTTTTGTTATACTCATTTTATCAATAGAAATGGAGTCAAATAAAATGATTGAACAGATTTATGAACAATATCTTGATTTTTATGATGTTATTGAAAAGGAATATAGTTATTTAGTAGATAATGATTTAGAATGGGAAGTTTTTCATCTTCGATTTTTACTATATTATTTAGTTCGGTACAAGCTTGATATTATGCATCCTTTATTTTCTTACCACTATAGAGCTTGCTACCGTTTGTACATTGAACAGTTATTGATTTCAAATGACTGGGTTGGGGGATAATTTATAATTTTCATATTTCCGAACGATTTTATAGTTTTTTCTTTTCATAATATAAATTTACAATATTTTTTTAATATTAATTTTCTAATTTTCTTTAATTCCCTAATGTTTCTGGTCTTTGGTCTTGAAAAAATTGAGAATCTTTATTATAATAAATTGTAAGATATAATTGCAGGTGAGATTCCTGCCATGTATGTGAGAAAGGAAGAGCCTAAGGGCTCAGACAAGATTATGACTTCAGTTGTTGTTGTAGGTACCCAGTGGGGTGATGAAGGTAAAGGGAAGATTACAGACTTCCTTTCAGCTAATGCAGAAGTGATTGCACGTTACCAAGGTGGCGATAATGCTGGTCACACAATTGTGATCGATGGAAAGAAATTTAAGTTGCACTTGATTCCTTCTGGAATTTTCTTCCCTGAAAAAATTTCTGTCATTGGGAATGGGATGGTTGTAAATCCTAAGTCACTTGTGAAAGAGTTGAGCTATCTTCATGATGAAGGTGTTACAACAGATAATCTACGTATTTCTGATCGTGCGCATGTTATTTTGCCGTACCACATCGAGTTAGACCGTCTGCAAGAAGAAGCTAAGGGTGAAAATAAGATTGGTACTACTATCAAGGGTATCGGACCAGCTTATATGGATAAGGCTGCTCGTGTTGGAATCCGTATTGCGGATCTTTTGGATAAAGAGATTTTCCGTGAACGTTTAGAACGCAATCTTGCTGAGAAAAATCGTCAATTTGTAAAATTGTATGATAGCGAACCTATTTCATTTGATGATATTTTTGAAGAATATTATGAGTATGGCCAACAAATCAAGCAATATGTAACAGATACTTCTGTTATCTTGAATGATGCACTTGATAATGGCAAACGCGTTCTTTTTGAAGGTGCACAAGGGGTCATGTTAGATATTGACCAAGGAACTTATCCGTTTGTTACTTCTTCAAACCCTGTTGCTGGTGGTGTGACAATTGGTTCTGGTGTTGGTCCAAGCAAGATTGACAAGGTTGTAGGTGTATGTAAAGCTTATACAAGTCGTGTTGGTGATGGTCCATTCCCAACTGAATTGTTTGATGAAGTGGGAGAACGCATTCGTGAAGTAGGTCATGAGTATGGTACTACAACAGGTCGTCCACGTCGTGTAGGTTGGTTTGACTCAGTTGTGATGCGTCATAGTCGCCGTGTTTCTGGCATTACAAATTTATCTTTGAACTCTATCGATGTTTTGAGTGGTTTGGATACAGTTAAAATCTGTGTTGCTTATGATCTTGACGGTCAACGCATTGACTACTATCCAGCTAGTCTTGAACAATTGAAACGTTGTAAACCTATTTATGAAGAATTACCAGGTTGGTCAGAAGATATCACTGGAGTACGTACTTTGGAAGATCTTCCTGAAAATGCACGTAACTATGTTCGCCGTGTTAGCGAATTGGTTGGTGTTCGTATCTCTACTTTTTCAGTAGGTCCTGGTCGTGAACAAACAAATATTTTAGAAAGTGTTTGGTCATAAGAGATTTTTTAAGATTTGTTTAAGATAGTTTAGCTATACTATAGACAGTTACAAGAAGACCTCCTAACTTGTTGTAACAAATATCCTAAACTTTTCTTTTTCATAATAATCTCCCTATAAAGTCACCGCATTCGGTGGCTTTTTTTTCAGTTTTTAAGTCCTATCTGAGTGTCTTCTTGAAAGTAGCATATGAAGAAAAAACATTGGGCATTAAGTCTCTAGATTAAGTCTTGATTTGGTAGCCCCAGATCTACGAGTTTTCAACATTTTGGTAAATTAGTTAAGGTTGTGAATGCAGAAAAGAAGTTTCGGTAAAAGGAGCTTTTTGAATTGGAAAATACCAACAAATCGTTCAGTTTGCTAACACATCAAAGGCTCATAACTTAAGCAAAAATGAGGTTGGGATTTCTGATCCCAGCCTCATCAGTGAACTATTTTCTTGAGAATTTGTAAGTTAGACAAACTTGAATTTTTTCTGAATCAGCTTACTTGATAAATTGATTGCCTGATTTATCACTTTGAAATAGCTTCATTTCATGCATAAAAGCATCTGCCTTTAGTTTATCTGTGATGATACTGACACTTTTTAGCTTATTTATTTTTTTCTCATGTAATGCCACACAAATAGGATTTTTAATTTTTATGGTTAACTTTACACAGTTAAAGGGACGCCTTTTAATGGTTAGTTGTTCAATATCTTGAAGTTTAAATTGATAATGTAATACGCTGTGGCCTCTATTGCTATAGGTATAATACTGAACAATATTGTTTTTATAAACTTCTAATTTTACTCCATTTATGAAGAGAGAATAGCTCATAAACCATATAAGGAGGGGAGCATAAATTAGCACTATCGCCATAACAATCTTATCTGAAAAATCAGTATTATAAGCCATCAGGTACTTTAGAATCCAGAGAAACATAACAGATAAAAATATTATGGATGGCCCTCCTACTCTATTAAATGTATCTTTGTAAGGGGATATCAAGATAAGTTTTGGTTCATCCTGTAAAAACTCTAATTGCATTAGTTACCCTTTCATCTTGTTTGTAATTTAAATCTCAGGATAATCATCTCTTGGAGACTTATAGTTAAAAATGTTTCAACAGATTTGGACATTCAGTATCAGTTGTCTCCATTACTTTCAGTTCATGATTTCTAATGTTTCTCTCAATTTTGCTACTATTATACTCTTTTTATAACATTATTTCTACAAACCAGAGATTGAATAATATCTGAAGTTAGTTACTGCAAATATTATAGAGCTCTTTTTTTGTCTAGGAAAACATGCTATAATGATAGAATTGATAGGCGTGGAAAGAGAGAAGCTATGGATTATACAGTTGAAGAGAAAGAAGCATTTATGAGAGAGGCCTTAAAGGAGGCGGAGATTGCTTTAGAGAATGATGAAATCCCAATAGGTTGCGTAATTGTAAAGGATGGAGAAATCATTGGTCGGGGTCACAATGCACGTGAGGAGTTGCAACGTGCGGTCATGCATGCGGAAATTATGGCCATCGAGAATGCGAATCTGAGGGAAGAGAGCTGGCGTTTGTTGGACTGCACACTTTTTGTGACCATTGAGCCTTGTGTGATGTGCAGCGGGGCGATTGGGCTTGCCCGTATCCCAAAGGTAGTCTATGGGGCTAAAAATCAGAAATTTGGTGCAGCTGGAAGTCTGTATGATATTTTGACAGACGAGCGTCTTAATCATCGTGTGGATGTTGAGACGGGGATTTTAGAGAGTGACTGTGCTAGCATTATGCAGGAATTTTTTAGAAATCGACGGAAAAAATAATTTCTCTTTTAAAATCTTTGGGAATGTGGTATAATAACTAATGGAGCAACAGTTCTGCGTGAAGCGGGTCAGGGGAGGAATCCAGCAGCCCTAAGCGAAGTGAATTGTGTGCTCTTTTTTCGTACATTCAAAAAGCCCTTTAATATCAACACTTTAAGGGGCTTTTGTTTGTCTTGTGTAAGGAAAAGGGGCAGTCGAGGGGCAGAATTTAAAATTTTATCTTGTCTAACTTGCTAGATATGTCTGATACCATTTTTTGAGTGACATGGGAATAAATCTCTAGTGTGGTCTTTGAGTCGCTATGTCCTACTCTATCCATGATAGCAGTCAAGGGGATACCTAATTCAGCAAGTAGGGATATATGGGAGTGTCTGAACATATGTGTAGTGATGTTCTTATCTATGCCGATTTTCTGTCCGTGTCTTTTCAAGGCTGCAATCACCCGGACGTTTGTTATCGGCTCTCCTAGAGTGTTGATGAAAATAAAATCTGTATCAAATCCATTTGTCGCATTCTCTATTATCTGCTCTTTGATAATGTCTAACACTTTTTGAGGCGCTGTTATAACCCTATCAGATTTGACTGTCTTTGGTGTAGTTCTCTCTTTTTGTCTAAAATCGTATGTATGCTTGATGTGAATAGTCTTTTTAGAAAAATCTATATCCTCCTTGTAATTTAAGGCAGCAAGCTCTCCATACCGCATGCCGGTAAGAAAAAGAACTTTAGCTATTCGGATATACTTTGTGATTCGATAATCACAAAGAGCTTCTTCTTTTAAGTTTTGGATGAATAACTTAAATTCTTTCTGATCTAAGTATTTTGTATTTTTCTTTCTGAGATCGTCAGTTGTAATTACCTTTCTAGGCATTTCAACAAATAGCATTTCATTTGTATCGATGTAATTCATTCTGACCGCGAATTTCATTATCTGATTAAGCTTGAACTTTATTTTAGAAACATAGTTATGAGACCTTCCATCTTGTAATAGCTGATCTATCACTTTTTGTAATAATCGTCTATCGATATTTCTAACTAAATAGTCGCCCTCGATCTGCTTTAAAATCTCTTTTTTTACATTTTTTGAAGCGTAGACGGTTGAATTTTTAACACCGTGTTTCCAATTCTCCTCGAATTCCTCATATAATTTTTCAAAAGTTATATCAGAAACAAAATGTTGTTTTTCTCCTAATTTTTGATTTATCTTCTCTTGTAACAAGATAGCTGCTTGATTTCTTGCCTGGGGAGTTTTCTTCTCCATCGTAACTGATACCTTTTTTAATTTCTCAGTATATGGATCTTTGTATCTTTCAAAATATTTATACTTGCCGTTTGGCAATTCTTCTATCCACATTGATTTTTACCTCACTTTTTGATAAAATGAGTACAGTAAAGAGGGCTTTTGAATGCCTTTTACTATACTGAACACCTCGCACTCTCCTTGACCAAAATTTGAGTGTGGGGATTTTTTTGGTTTTACAGATATTTTACTCTGTTATTTTCATAGTGCCTGAAAATTTTTCTTTTGCAAGCGTTGTCCCATCCTCAGCTTTTATATGTAAATGGATACTCGCTTCTTGTGGTGCATATCCATTTTCGACAAGCCACATTGGAAAGGTTTCGTTTTTTATTTCAAGCACTTTATCGGCAAACTCTCGCAAAGAATCTTTCGAATTATATTTGAATTTTTGAGGTACAGTCAGATAAATTATGCGGCCCCGCCCTGTAACAGTATACGCTTGGCCTGTCTCTTGGACTAATTCGTTCAATTTTTCTTGGAATTGCACAGCATAATTTTGTATATCTTTATCATTAAAATGTTTTGATGATGAAGATGTAACACCGGACGAGGTCTCGTTAGGCTCCGAAGAAGAACTTTGTTCTATTGATGATGAACTCGAAGAAAGAGCGGAAGAACTAGCGACAGAGGTCGTGGTAACCTGTTTAGATTCCTCCGCACGGAATAAAACGCCAAAAATAATAAAAGCGACTAGAGCTACTAAAGCTGAAATGTTTCGATATTTTGGATTTGGCTGCTTTTTAATAAAATACCAAATCCCAGCTACTGAGACTAAAACGATTAACGACAAAATATTCTTTAATATCTCCATTTTACACTCCTACTATTTTTTTAAATTCTTCCTGAATCATATCTTCCCCCCAGGTTGTTGAAATTTTGTGTCTTTCAGCAAATTGAAGCCAGTTAAATTCGGATGCTTCGTATTGGGTTAGTTCTTCCGAGATCAAATGTCGTACCATGAAACGGTCTGCTTCGTTTTCGTATTTATATAGCAGTCGCTTGTAATGTGCTGGATTGTGGTTTATATGCCCTAATTCGTGCAGAATGACCTCTTCGCGCTCTTCCTGGGTAAGATTACCGTTAACGTAAATGATGCGCTCATCAGGGAAATAGAAGCCTCTACGCTCCCACATGGTCTCTGGGAAGAGATAGAGCGTGACCTGGTATTCATCCAGTAGTTCATTTGTTTTCAATATCCGATACCCCCAAAGAGAGTTTAATGATTTGAGCGATTTTATCTACATCGTCGTCTGATAATGGCTTGCCATCGAACAGGACAACACGTTCGCGAAGATTTGACAGGTCGACCACACGGCCGTCTGGAGTAGTGACGGTATCCTTTGCAATAATAGGATTATCCGTCCGTCCGAGCAGGTAGTCAGTTGACACATGGAAATAGTCAGCGATTTCTGAAATTCGTTCCGTGGATGGTTTTGAATTTTTTAGATTGTAAATAGTATTTCTACTATAACCAAGTTTTTCTTCCAATAAATTTATTGAAAGACCTTGCTTTTTGGCAAGTTCTTTTATTCTGTCAAATGTCTGAAACATTGATTTATCAACCTTTCTAAGAACATGACAAAAAATATTTAATATTTCTCATTAAAACACTTGACAAAGTTAATGTGAAGTATTAAAATAGTTTTTGTAAGTTAATGAGTTAGCAAAAAACGAAGTTAAAACTTATCTAAAAATAAATAGCTTTGGCGAGCAAGGAAATTGATAGATATAATGTTTTATCAAGGTTTTTAATTATGCTTTCATTTTAATACTATACATTAAATTTGTCAAGCATTTTACAAATAATTTACTAACTCATTTTCTTACTTTTTGAAGAAAGGAGGGACATGGATGTTGAAAAATGAAGCTCCTCTAATATCTTTAGAGAATCTAAAAAACGATATTCAAAGTTTTGTTGAGAAGGTCGCTGATGAAGCTATTCAACAATCTGAGACATATTCGCAAGCAATTTTGCTAGTTTCGAAAAACACTAGTTTTTCAGAGCATGGCTTAGCAATAACAAAAGCTATCCAAGACGAAATCACGAAGCGCGCCTTGAATAGCCGTGTGTAAAAATTATATCGCTTCGATTTTCACAATTGAAGCAGAAGCGTAGATGGTTGATGGTTTTTCAATATCGAAGAAAAACGGAGCGTTTGCTACTATTTCTAAAAAACTTGGAACCAAACCATCGTGATGATGATACCAAAGTCCGCTAAGCTCACTTAATGAAACTGAGTTGTTTGAAGTTTTCCAAGTTTGAAAAGTTTGTTCTTCATGGAAAATAGCTTCGGTACCATCTGAAAAAGTAACTTTTATTCTATGCATATGATCCTCCTTTCTAGTTTTATTATAGCAGAAAGCGAGGAGAGAAAAAGAAAAGAAAGGAGAGAAATATGCCAAATATGGATGGTGGACGTCAAAAAATCAGAGATTATCTGAAAGAGCATAATCTGACGATGGCAACGCTAGCAGTACAGTATAGTATGGCTCGTCAAGATGTAACTAATATCCTGAATGGTAAGCTGAAAAGTCCACAAGCAAATCAGTTCATTGCTCGGGTTATTGAAGATTTTAAAATTCGCTAATACAAAAAGCACCTAACAAAAGTCAGGCGCTCAACAAAATATTCATCTAAATTATATCACGAAAGGAGCAAAAATGGAAGCAGTTGAAATTGTAAGAATTAAAGATGTGATCATCGAAAAGGTTTCGGCTAATGATGAAGAATTAGAACACATCTTCGGATGCTCAAAACGACAAGCAGGAGACATGAGACGAGAGATGAAGAAACTACCTAGCCAACAGAAGCATCTTAGAAATGATGGCCAGCTTGTCACAATCAAAGGTTTTGACGAATATCTGCAATATCGTGGGACTCAAGCTTGGAAAAAAGAAATGGTGAAAAGCAAGAAAATGAGGTCGGCCGGATGAACTTTTTAACAAAAATAAAAAACTGGTTGGAAAAAGAAATAAATACTGATTGGAGAATCGTAGCTTTGGATTTAAACAGAGCATTGATTGACCTTCAAGAAAAATACCAACAAGCAAATCAGCGTATAGCAGATCTTAAAAATATTGTGGCGATTTATGAAGAAAAGGAGAAAGCGAGATGATGGAGTATATTTACCTGGTAACAATCGTAGGAATCCTCCTGTGGTCACTAGTAAATAAACTAGATGATCACGCTGAAATGAAGCAGAAAGAACGTCAGCTGATGGCAAGTAATGTCGCACGCATGAATCTGAGAAACTCAGACAAGCAATTTACTTATGATGTAGAGCCGCCTGTGGGACTTGCGAAAGGTGTAGAAGAAGGAGCTTAAAATGGTTAGAAATAAATTGACAGATTTAACAAATACGCTCTTTGCCCAACTAGAAACTCTGGATGACAGGGATCTTACAGCAGATGAATTAAAAGTGGAATTGCAGCGCTCGAAACAAATGGTTGCCATATCAGGACAAATCTTACAAGCAGGTCAATTGGCCTTGGATGCTGAGAAGTTCAAAGATAAGGTAGGTGAAGCCAATGCCCCGATCGCTTTGCTGGAAGGATGAATATACCGAATATATGCATGAGATTTGCCCTGGTCGATTAACTCCTGAAGTAACCAAATTACTGAATGAGAAATTTGGTACGAATTACAACAAGAGTCAAATCGGTGGGATACGCAAACGTCTTGGATTACCGGTTGGGAAAATCTATCAAGGTAAATTGTTGACAAAAGAACAACATGATTATCTTGTATCAATCCAAAAAAATAAGACTTCTCGCGATGTCGCGAATGAAATGAATCAAAAATTTGGATTATCACTAACTGAGAAACAGATTAAGAGTTATCGAAGAAATAATAATCTGAATAGTGGCTTGACAGGAAGATTCGAGAAAGGTCGAGTTCCTTACAATAAAGGGAAAAAACTACCCAATATGTCCCCCAATAGCGGGCAGTTCAAAAAAGGGAACAAGCCTCCTAATTATGTACCAGTCGGCACAATCAACTACACAACAGACGGATACCCGAAAGAAAAAATCGGGGAACCTAACAAATGGGTGTTGAAGCACCGTAAGGTTTGGGAGGAACATCACGGACCAATACCAAAAGGGTATTCTGTTTGCTTCCTAGACAGAGATAAGACCAATTATGATATCTCTAACCTTATTCTTTTATCGAATGAAGAACTTGCTCGAATGAATCAGAATAATTACTTTAGCTCAGATCCGGAATTGACTAAGTTAGGAGCAGGTATCACAAAATTAAGTAGAAAAATAAAACAACAGGAGTAACAAATGGTAACGATCAATAAACTAGAAATCGAAAATGTCAAGCGCGTGAAGGCGGTCAAACTAGAGCCGTCGGCGACTGGTTTGACGATTGTTGGCGGAAATAACAATCAAGGGAAAACAAGCGTATTAGACGCGATAGCTTGGGCGCTGGGTGGCAACAAGTATAAACCGAGCCAAGCGCAACGTGAAGGCAGCACAATCCCACCAAGTTTAAAAATCACGCTATCAAACGGCCTGATTGTAGAGCGTAGCGGGAAGAACAGCACTCTCAAGGTCATTGATCCAAGTGGTAACAAGGCTGGACAAAACTTGCTTGATAGCTTCGTGGAAGAGCTGGCTATCAATTTGCCAAAATTCATGGAGCAGACTAGCAAAGAGAAAGCTAAAACTCTATTACAAATCATCGGAGTCGGTCCGCAGTTGGCTGAGCTAGAACTGCAGGAAAAGGCCAAGTACGACGAGCGCCATGCGATTGGTGTGATCGCGGACCAGAAAGAAAAGTTTGCGAAAGAGCAACCATACTACCCAGATGCACCGAAAGAGCTAGTCTCTATCGCTGAACTCATTCAACAACAACAAGAAATTTTAGGGCGGAATGGCGAGAATGCTCGTAAACGTCAAAATTTAACAAGAATCGAAAACGAATATCAAGGGGCGCTTGCAGACGTCGAACGACTTAGCAAAATGCTAGAAGAAGCTCGAGAGAAAGAGCAAGGGCTAGCGCAAGACCTTGATATTGCACGTAAAGACACGCAAGAGTTGATAGATGAATCAACGCAAGAGATTGAAGACAGTATCGCGAATATCGAGCAAATCAACCTCAAAGTTCGAGCGAATTTTGACAAAGACAAGGCGGAAGAAGACGCGAAAGGCTATCGTGAACAGTACAAGGAACTGGACAATGTGATTGCAGACATTCGCAAACAAAAGACAGACTTGCTCACTAACGCAGATTTGCCACTACCTGGTTTGTCCGTGGACGATGGCGAATTGCTCTATCTTGGCCAACGTTGGGATAACATGTCTGGTAGTCAGCAATTACAAGTGGCGACTGCAATCGTGCGAAAATTGAAGCCAGAATGTGGATTCGTGCTGATTGACAAGCTGGAACAAATGGATCAACTGACTTTGCAAGAGTTTGGTGCATGGCTTGAGCAAGAAGGCTTGCAAGCTATCGCTACAAGAGTTTCAACTGGCGGAGAGTGCTCGGTTATTATCGAAGACGGTTACAGCGTCACACCCGAAACAATTCAAACACCGCAAGGGTGGCAAGGCGGATTCTAAAAACAGAAAGAAGGAAATATCATGAAACACACAGACAAATTCGCAGTATTAAGAAATAAAAAATCAGGAACTTTTTTAAACAAATATAAAAGCAACAAAGGAACGTTTGCTTATTCTGTTGAATATACAAATGATCTTAAACGCGCTGCAAAAAATGAACTCAAGGCAATCGAAGACCAAAAAGAAGACTTTGAAAAATTAGCAAACGCGCTCGATTGTGAAATTTTAATCGTCGAAGCAGAGTACACATTAAAAACGCTAGACGGCAACGAACCGGAAGAGTTAACCGAAGATATTGAAGACGCGAAACGTAAATATATCGAAGGACTTCTAAAAGGTTTACTAAGCAACAACGAGGAGGACTAAAAAATGCAGATTACTAGAGGAAAACGGGCACGAGCTCAAAAGGTAGTTATCTATGGTCCTGAAGGAATCGGCAAGTCCACGTTTGCTGCTGAATTTCCAAATGCTGTCTTCATCGATACAGAAGGGTCGACCGATAACATGGATGTGGCGCGGTTAGACAAACCGACCAGCTGGACTATGCTGATCAATGAGATTGCTTTTATCAAAGCAAATCCGACAGAATGCGGAACACTCGTTATTGACACAATCGACTGGGCAGAAGCTTTGGCAGTTAATTACATCTGTTCACAACACGGTAAACAAGGGATTGAAGATTTTGGTTGGGGCAAGGGGTACACTTATGTCCAGGAAGAAATGGGACGTTTCTTGAATAGCTTGTCTGATTTGGTTGATATGGGTATCAACGTGGTGTTGACTGCGCACGCTCAGATTAAAAAATTTGAACAGCCAGACGAGATGGGTTCTTATGATCGCTACGAGTTAAAACTTGGTCAAAAGACAGGCTCTAAGACGGCGCCACTAGTGAAAGAGTGGGCAGATATGGTCCTGTTTGCCAACTACAAGACCTTGGTCATGACGACTGATAATGGCAAGAAGAAAGCTCAAGGCGGTGAACGTGTGATGTATACCAATCATCGACCAGCGTGGGATGCGAAGAACCGACACGGCTTGCCAGATGAATTGCCGTTCAATTATGTCAGTATTGCTCATATCTTTGCCAGCCAGCAAGTACAACCTATTCCGCCACAACCTCAAGCGGTCACTCCAGCACCTCAGCAAACCACACAGCAAGCCCCTGAGCAAGTCCAAGAGGAATTGCCTCTCGATATGTCACAGGTCGCTGAAAAACCTCAAAATGAAGCCTCTAGCGAGTCACAGACACCACCTGCGCAATATCATGTAAGTCTGCCTAAGAGTTTGACGGACCTCATGGCGCAAGGCAACGTGACAGAAGAAGAGCTTCAAAAAGTTGCATATATCCGTGGTCATTTCCCGCTAGGAACGCCAATCGAAAACTTCCCTCCTGATTACTGGGATATGATCGTGGCACACTGGCAGGCTACTATGGAAGTTATTCAAAATCAAGTGCGAGCAGATCCTGAACTGCCCTTCAATGTGTAAGTTTTGGGAATTAGAAATCATAGCAAAATATAACAAGGAGTATCTATGAAAGATAAAACTATTAAAATCGATTTGTCGAAAATCGCAAATACAGCCTTACAAGAAAAGGTTGACAAAGAACTTGAGAAAGTTCTTGAGAATATTCTGGACCTCAATACAGAAGCTAAAGCAACTCGTAAGGTTACGATCACACTAACGATGTCAACGGACGATGAGCGTACTGTTGTTAAGACAGGTATGGAAGTCAAATCCACTTTGGCACCGCAGAAAGGTGTGGCAACAACTGTCATTGTTGGTCGTGATGACACTGGTAAAATTCATGCGAATGAGCTCAAAAGTGGCATCCCAGGTCAGACTTACTTTGATGACAACGGAGACATGAGAACCGACACTGGCGAACTCGTCGAAGAAGTAGAGCAACAAAGCACAAATATCATTGATTACAACAAAAAGAAAGCAGGTAACTAATCATGACAGAAAATCTCAAAGAAGCATTAACTTACGCAGTCGAATTAGCGGGTAAAGAAAACAAAATCATTCGTTCAGAAACTGGGAAGGAATATTTTGACAGCGATGAATATGACTTACAGGAACTTAACCCTCGTAAGTACGCACCTATCCTTGAGCTCCAGACGCTCAAAAGTCTTGTTGATTACCTCAAATCAGATAACGATCTCATCAGTGATCGTAAGCTTGTAGTTGTCGTGGACAGTTGTCAAAAAGTATCTGTATATGATCAAGTTGATTTTGAAAATGGTAAACGTCCTCAGCTTGTATCTGTGAGAGCATCTGTACCAGTTATTCCGTTCAGTAATTGGCGCGACCAAGAAGAATTTAATATTATGCTGCAGTCTATGTTCATCGATGATGCAGACCGTAATTTGGTTTTAGATTTTGCTAGCCATTTAAAAATCGAAAAAGGTGCAGAAGTACAGGACAATGGCATCAGCCAAATGGCTACGGTTCGCGATGGTGTAGCAAGTCTAGCACAAGCTAAAACTCCAAATCCAGTAACCTTGCGACCATATCGTACTTTCAATGAAGTAGAGCAGCCTGCTAGTCAATTCGTCTTCCGCATCAACAAATTGGCGAACCTTGCGCTCTTTGAAGCAGATGGTGGGAAATGGAAATTAGAAGCTGTCGAAAGCATCGCAAATTATTTAAAAAATGAACTTGCTAGCAACAAAAAAATTACTATTTTAGCTTAAAGGAGAAAACAACATGACACAACAACAATACAACAACTTTGAACACGAAATTGGATGGGAAGACACAATTGAAAAAGACTCGGATTTTATCCTTTTGCCTGACGGATTGTACTTTTTCACAGTCGTTGGCATGGAGCGTACACGTCACACGCCAAATCCACAAAATCCCGGCAAATTGCCAGCTTGTAACAAGGCTATCGTCAGTATCAAGATTGTAGCTAACGAAGGTGAAACTGAACTGCGCCACAATCTATTCTTACATAGCACAACTGAAGGAATGTTATCTGCTTTCTTTGCCGCAATTGGTCAAAAGAAAAAAGGCGAACCACTTCGCATGAACTGGAATACAATCATTGGCGCAACCGGTGTATGTAAAGTCGGAACTCGACAATACAATAACAACAATTACAACGAAGTCAAATCTATGCTCTACCCTGAAGACGTTGATTATACAAAAGTGTTGAATCAGCAACCTGGGCAAGCTACACAAACAAGCTACCAACAACAGCAGCAGCCACAACAGCAAAACTTTGCGCAACAACCACAAGCTGGATACCAAGCTGGGCAATTCTAGGAGGTAAGGGATGCAATTAAGACCTTATCAACAGGAAGCACGGGAAGCTGTTCAAGCCGAATGGGCTAAAGGTCGCAAGCGCACGCTCTTAGTATTACCGACAGGATGTGGGAAGACAATCGTCTTCTCCAAAATCATTGAAGACCAAGTGAAAGAGGGCAAGCGTGTGCTTGTCCTTGCTCATAGGTCTGAATTGTTAGAGCAGGCTAGCGATAAGCTTAAGACTGCAACGGGATTAGGGACAGCATTAGAAAAAGCTGAAAACACCTCTATCGGCTCATGGTATCGAGTAGTCGTCGGTTCTGTTCAGACTATGCAGAGAGAGAAACGACTTAGTCAATTCCCTCCGGATTGGTTTGATACGATTGTAGTCGATGAAGCCCATCACGCTATTTCAGATGGCTACCAACGTGTGCTTGGTTATTTTGAACAATCGAATGTACTGGGAGTGACTGCCACGCCAGATCGTGGAGACATGAAGAACCTTGGCTCTTACTTCGATAGTTTAGCCTATGAATATTCGTTAGTCCAGGCTATCCAAGAAGGGTATCTATCAAAAATCAAGGCTTTGACAATCCCGCTTAGCTTGGATTTGTCAAATGTCAGTATGTCAGCGGGTGATTTCAAGGCAAGCGATGTCGGAACGGCACTAGATCCATATCTGGAGCAGATAGCAGATGAAATGGCCAAGCAATGTGCAGACCGTAAAACAGTTGTATTCTTACCATTGGTCAAGACATCGCAAAAGTTCCGTGACATCTTAAACGCAAAAGGTTTTCGTGCTGCTGAAGTAAATGGAGAGTCCAAGGATCGTGCAGAGATCCTGGAAGACTTCGAGAAAGATCGCTACAACGTTCTTTGTAATTCCATGCTTCTAACAGAAGGATGGGATTGTCCGTCAGTAGACTGCGTAGTCGTGCTACGACCTACTAAGGTGCGTGCCCTTTACTCACAGATGGTAGGGCGTGGGACTCGCTTGCACCCGGGCAAGGAAGAACTACTCTTACTGGATTTTCTCTGGCATACAGAACGCCACGAGCTATGCCGTCCAGCTCACTTGATTTGTGAGACTCCAGAAGTCGCTCAAAAAATGGTTGAGAATATGGAAGAGCAAACCGGAGTCATGCTTGACCTTGAAGATATGGAAGTGAAGGCAGCAGAAGATGTAGTCGCTCAGCGTGAAGAGGCTTTAGCCAAACAACTTGCAGAAATGCGCAAACGCAAGCGCAAGTTAGTAGATCCATTACAATTCGAAATGTCTATTCATGCTGAAGATTTGTCAAACTATGTACCTAACTTTGGATGGGAGATGGCACCTGCTAGTGGTAAACAAATCAAAGCGCTTGAGAAGTATGGTATCTTTACTGACGAAATAGGCAACGCTGGAAAAGCTAATCTATTACTAGATAGATTGCACAAACGACAATCAGAAGGGTTGACGACACCAAAACAGATTCGGTTCTTAGAAGGTCGTGGTTTCAAAGATGTCGGTATGTGGCAATTTGACCACGCTAGAAATATGATTGATCGTATCGCAGCGAACGGCTGGCGAATGCCAGCAGGCGTGCGACCAGCTGAATATGTGCCAAATTAAAAAAGTTCTTTGAAAATTTAATAAAAACACTTGACTAATTGCCCGTACAGTTATATAATTTATCGTACGGGCAGAAAAGAGGTGATTGAATGAGCCCACGAACAGGAAGGCCTAAAAGTTCCAATCCTAAAAATGTTCGTCTTGAAATTAGATTAACTAAATCTGAAGCAGAGGAGTTACAGGCGTTAGCTGATAAACTCAACACTAACAAGACAGATGTTATTATTAGAGGTATAAAACTTTTACAGTCTGAACATAAAAAATAGGATAAAGCCCCTGTCGCCAAACATCAGCTTTACCCTATCGCTGCAGAAAGTGTTTCCGCATGAAATATTATATCATGCGAGACACTTCTTTTCAAGGTACACAAGGAGTGTTTTTATTATGGCTCAAAGAAATATTTTAAACAGTTACGAAGAATTAGTTGCTTATGTTAGTGAAGTACAAGATTCATTAGATATTCTACATGAATGGTTATCGGTTGCTCCTGACATCGACAAACCGGAGACGTATTTAGATTTAATCACACAACATAGCTCGCATTGGGCATTGCTTAATCTAATTAGACACCGTTTAAATTGCTTGATTGATGAGCATGGTGCAATCGTGAGAGAAGAAGTCAGAACAGGAGCGTGCAAGAATGGGAAAAGATAATCAACTAAAAACTATGATAGGTCAACGATTTGGTAATTTAGTCGTTATATCTCGCAATTCTCAAAATTCAAAAAGCGGTAATGCTAGATGGGATTGTGAATGCGATTGTGGCAATAAGGCAACAGTGATTGGAAGTAAGCTCCGTAACGGTTACACTAAATCATGTGGATGTGCTAGAAAGAGCGAAGTTGCGCAAGGTTATGCTAAAACAAGGCTTTATCGTATTTGGCGTGGTATGCACAACCGTTGTTATAAAAAGGATAACGACAATTATTCTTACTACGGCGGTCGAGGTATTAAAATATGTTCTGATTGGCATACCTTTATTAAGTTTAGAGATTGGGCGCTGTCTAATGGATATGCTGATAACTTGTCTATTGATAGGATAGACCCTAAAAGAAATTATACTCCAGATAATTGTCGATGGGCAGATTCAAAAGAACAGGCCAACAATAAGACTAATAACCATATGATTGAATATAAAGGTAACAGATATACAATGTCAGAATTTGCAGATTTATTGAACGTTACGTATTGGACTGTTAATAATCAATTAAGGCTTGGTTGGAGCGCTGAAAAAATAGCAAACAAAGCAAAGGAAAAAAATGTCAGAAGAAAAATTTGATTTATTACCATTATTAAATTATATTGACCCAGCCACCCTCTCATATGAGGGGTGGTTGTCGGTGGGCATGGCCTTGAAGCACGAAGGATACACGGCATCTGACTGGGACAACTGGTCACAAAACGACAGCCGGTATAAGAAATTTGAATGCTTCAAAAAATGGGATACCTTCAATGAAGAAGCAGGAACGATCGTGACCGGTGCCACGATTACCCAGTTAGCAAAAGAAAATGGTTGGGTGTCGCAATCCGGATACGATAGCGAGAACGCTCATGAATTAGGTTGGACAGATACAATTGACCGTGATTATCGTGTAATCGACAAAGACTGGATTGAAGGAAAAGAAATCCATGAGCCGACGATTTGGAATCCTGTTCAGGAAATTATCAAATACCTTGAAACACTCTTTGAAGCCAGCGAAAACGTCGGTTATGTGACCGAATGCTATCCAAAGACTGACGATGAAACAGGCGAGATTGTCAAATGGCTACCAACCAAGGGAGCCTACGACCGGACGGCTGGCCAGCTTATTAAAGAGTTGAGTCAGTGCAATGGCGATATCGGCGCGGTTCTGGGAGACTATCATGAAGAAGCTGGTGCATGGGTTCGATTCAATCCTATGGATGGAAAAGGCGCAAAAAATGAAAACGTAACAGATTTCAGATATGCCCTGGTCGAATCCGACAGCATGCCAATCGATAAGCAAAACGCTATCTACAAAGAACTTGAGCTACCTATCGTCGCTTTGGTCCATAGCGGGAATAAATCACTCCATGCCATCGTCAAAGTAGACGCTAAGAACTACGAAGAATATCGTAATCGTGTTGATTATCTTTATAAGATTTGTCAGAAGAATGGAATTATCGTCGATACGCAGAACCGAAATCCAAGTAGGCTATCACGCATGCCAGGTTTTATCCGAAATGGCCAGAAACAATTCTTAGTAGATACAAACATCGGTAAGGCTGACTGGGACGAATGGTACCAGTACATCGAAGACTTGAACGATGATTTGCCAGATCCAGAAGGATTGGCCGACAGCTGGGATAACTTGCCAGAATTGGCGCCTGAATTGATAAAAGGCGTCCTTCGTCAAGGTCATAAGATGCTGATTGCTGGACCTTCAAAAGCGGGTAAGTCATTTGCGTTGATTGAAATGTCAATCGCTATTGCTGAAGGCAAGAAGTGGCTTGGTTGGGATTGCACACAGGGACGAGTATTGTACGTCAACCTGGAGTTAGATCGTCCGTCTGCCCTCCATCGCTTCCGTGATGTCTATCAAGCCATGGGATTGCCACCACAGAATATCCAGAATATTGATATTTGGAATCTTCGTGGAAAAACCGTGCCGATGGACAAGCTAGCGCCTAAACTCATTCGTCGAGCCTTGAAGAAGAATTATATCGCAGTCATCATCGACCCGATTTACAAGGTCCTGACTGGTGACGAGAATAGTGCGGACCAGATGGCGCACTTTACCAATCAATTCGATAAAGTGGCCACAGAGTTAGGTTCTAGCGTTATCTATTGTCACCACCACTCGAAAGGCTCACAAGGTGGCAAGAAGTCTATGGACCGCGCCAGTGGTTCCGGTGTATTCGCTCGGGATCCTGACGCGCTTATCGACTTAGTAGAGTTGGAAGTGTCAGAAGAATTGCTTACTCAAAGGCTGAATCAAGCAGCGTGCGAAGTGTACAAACAAGCCTTGCAAGAGCGAAACAATGCCTATTACCAACAAAATGTAGGCTTAGACGATCTATTGAGTCCTGCGCAGATGCGGACACACTTTGAAAAAGGTATCGACGATGTAATGGCTCGGGCGCCTTATGTAGATAAGCTCGAAGAAGTACGCAAGCAAATCCAAATTGCGACTGCGTGGCGCGTCGAGGGCACGCTTCGAGAGTTTGCTAAGTTCAAGCCAGTCAACATGTGGTTCAGTTATCCAGTACACGCGCTTGATGAATCAGGCGTGCTGGCTGATATTAAGCTGGACGATGATAAGCCAGGGTGGATGAAAGCTAAAGAAACTCGCAAAAAGAACGCAAAGGAAGACAAAAAGCAAAAGCTGAAAGAGTTTGACGAAGCAATCGAAAATGCGAATTTTGGCGAGCCGCCATCAAAAGAAGAGGTAGCTGAATATTTAGGAGTGTCTATAAAAACTGTCGAAAGACGGTTAAAAACATCAAAAAAATATTGGCTCGATAAAAATACGCTCACTATTTTAAATAAAGAAAATGCGACAGAACCGTAAAATACCGTTTGTGTCAAAAAAACGACAACACCATAAAATTATGGTTGTGTCTTTGTCTCAAAAAGTACAGACAAGACCATAAAAACGTGGTCGTGTCGAACGACAAGCAACTATATATTATATATATAGATAATGTCCTGTCGTCCATCATGTCCATACCTGTATAGACAGGGTTGCTTAAAACGCACCCTGTCATATACAAGGATCATGGACTAAGCGCGAAATTAAAAAAAGAAAGGAAGTGCATTTTTAAAAATGTCTATTGAATTCTTTTTACCGATGCAAAAAATTCCGACTACAACACACCAACAAAAAAAGGTAAACGTCCAATTTGGAAAGCCAATCTTTTACGAGCCGACTGATTTAAAAAATGCCAGGATGAAATTTGAAAGCTTGCTTGCCCAGCATGTGCCTCCTGATAAATTTAAAGGAGCGATTCGACTGACAGTCAAGTGGTGCTTCCCTCGTATCAAAAAAAGTTACGATGGCCAGTACAAGACCACAAAGCCAGATACAGACAATCTGCAGAAGTTGCTCAAGGATTGCATGACGAAACTTGGATACTGGCAAGACGATGCACAAGTGGCCAGCGAGATTGTCGAGAAGTTTTGGGCAGACACAGTCGGAATCTATATCAAGGTCGAGGAATTGCCATGAAGATTGACTACATCGATTTCTTTAGCAGGGTCATTCCTGAATGGATGGCAAGCAGCAATCAGAAGAGCCAAGAGGTCGGTTTCGGTTCGGACACTTATTGGTTATGGGCAGTAACGACGATTGGCGAAATTTGCAAACAATACAACGATGACGAGCTAGTGACAGAGCAGTTCGGATTGCTATTTAGCTGGCTCGAGAAACAGGCAGGATAAACCATAAAATACAACAAGCGAGTGATGATTGAAGGGTACAAACAATCGATCAAGAGAAACGAAGAGAAGATAGCCGAGTATTCGAAGACGTGTGATGCACGAAAGAGACGGATTAGGGCGCTTGAGCGCGATTTGTTGAAGAAAAAGAATAAAGAATTAAGACGGAAAGTTAAGGAGTTGGAAGATGAAATATAAAGTGACAGAATACCATTCAGATTTTCAAGAAGAACAGACTGGCACTTGCGAATTGTGTTTTGGTACAGCGTGGGTTGAAAATGGTTCAATAACTGTTGAAGATGAAAATGGAACTGAAACAGAAATTTATTTAACTGTTTGGGATTGGGGCGATTACGACACAATCTACATTGATAATGTGGTTAATTTCTCAGCTTGGTTGCAAGAAAGGGAAGTTGACCCAATCGTTGAAGAAACCGAACCTTGGTCGTGGTTGCATGAATTGGTAGAAAAATATAATGAGGAGTTAGAAGATGAATGTACAGCGATTAATTGAGAAGTATAAAAAACTTGAGGGTGTATGGGATGCCGAAGGAGCAGAACTAGCTCGTCAAATTTTTCTACAAGATTTGGAACAACTAGACGAACTAGAAAAAGTTACTATTCCGCAGTTTGTGGCGGATTGGATTGAGGTTTGTAAAGAACATTTAACAACTAGTCTATATACTGCTATGAATCCAGACTTTATGAAAGAAAACAACCAAAGTTTCGATTTTATATTATGGATGAAAAAGACGAGCAACCAAGAACTCTTCGCTCGAGCTTGGCTTGACGGCTACGAGGTCGAGAAAGAGAAGCGGTATACAGTAGTGATGAAAGAGACAAAACAACCGCTATATTATAATCCTGTGGATAAGAAACTATTCTTCTCTATGGGCGGCCTAGCTACAAACTTTACCCAACAACAACTTGAAGCAGCTGGCTTCGGCTGGGTATTTGATTGCCCTGGCATTGAGATTAAGGAGGTGGACGATTGACGATAAATATTAAACAACGATTAAAAGCGTTACAGTATATTGATATTAAAGCAAAGTCAAAACATCAGGAAATTATTAGTCTGAAATCGAGTATCTTACAAGGACAGCAGTTTAATAATATGCCAAAGTCGAAGAATAACAAAAACCAATCAGAAGAATTAAATGTTCTGATTATTGATAAATCAGAACAGCTATATCAAGAAATTCAGGACTTGTATAAAGAACGTGATGAGCTGGTGCAAGCAATCGAGTCGCTAGACGATCCGGTAGAAAATATCGTGATGCGGTTATTTTACATCAATGGTATGACATGGAATGAAGTCGGCGCTAAGTTAAAATACAGTAGAGGTGCTATTCAAAAAATTAGAAAGTCTGCCTTTGAAAATTTATCTAAAAATTGTGAACGAAGTGAACTAAAGTGAACTTTTAATGTGATATTATGGTATTGTCAGCAAGTACGATAAAACGGATTGATGACTCCTGTAATGTTTAACGGTATCAGGGTAGTAGGCTGGTGATTTCCTCTTTGTATTATTTAGTTCAATCCCTGGTATCGTTATTTAGATTTTTAGTGTAGTGGTAACACAACAGTCTCCAAAACTGTTATCGTGGGTTCGATTCCTACAAAGTCTGTGAGAGGTCTTGCATCAAGTCACACATTGTGTGGCTTTTTGTTTTGTAAAAAAATGGAGGTGATGGAAAATCGCTAAACTAACTTTAAAACAACAAAGATTTGCTGATGAGTACATCATCAGCGGGAATGCAACAGGGGCGGCTGTCAAAGCGGGATATAGCTCTAAGTATGCGAACACGAACGCTTCTAAGCTACTACAAAATACTGCAATAAAATCCTATATAGACGAGAGACTGGCTCAGCTTGCGTCTGAGAAGATTGCAACACAGGAAGAGGTGCTTACTTACCTAACTTCAGTGATGCGAGGAGAGACGCAAGAGCAGACCTTGATAAGCATTGGAGAACTAGGTCAAACGATTACGGATATAGATGTCGGAGCGAAAGATAGAATTAAGGCGGCTGAACTACTTGGTAAACGTCACAGGCTTTGGACAGATAAACAAGAAATAACTCAACGAACTATCGAAATTAAGGTAGGTGATTGGGATGCTGACGAAGACTAGGCCGAAAATCAATATTGTTATTCAATATCCTAGCAGAGTTTTTAACAAGCATATCTATGACAAGCTGACGGATTATTCAACCTTTACCGAAGTTCACTACGGTGGTGCTTCAAGCGGAAAGAGTCACGGAGTTATTCAGAAGGTAGTATACAAGGCTTGCCAGGATTGGAAATACCCTCGTAAAATTCTCTTTTTGAGAAAGGTTGGGTCAACGGTTTACGACTCAATCTTTGAAGACGTGAAACAGTGCTTAGATTCTTGGTGCTTACTTGACAAGTGCAAGGTCAACAATTCAGCATACCGCATAGAGTTGCCAAACGGTGCACAGTTTATTTTTAAGGGATTAGACAATCCGGAAAAAATCAAATCTATCAAAGGAGTGTCAGATATCGTCATGGAAGAAGCATCAGAATTTACGCTTGATGATTATACGCAGCTGACTTTGCGCTTGCGTGACAGAAAGCACAAGCAGAAACAAATCTTCTTGATGTTTAACCCAGTTTCAAAAGTCAACTGGACCTACAACGCTTTTTTTGTTAAGAAGCCAAAAAACACGGTTGTTTATCATACGTCATACAAGGATAATCGCTTTTTAGACCAAGTAACCATCGAGAATATCGAAGAGTTGGCCAATCGTAACGAAGCGTACTATAAGATCTACGCTCTGGGCGAGTTCGCAACTCTGGACAAGCTAGTCTTTCCAAAGTATGAAAAAAGGTTGTTAAATAAAGACGAGCTGGCGCATCTGCCGGCTTATTTTGGTCTTGACTATGGCTTTATCAACGACCCGTCAGCTTTGCTTCATGTAAAGATAGACGATGCTAACAAGCGCTTATATGTTGTTGAGGAGTTTGTAAGAAAAGGATTGACAAATGACAAGATTGCGGAGAGTATCAAGGCTCTTGGATATGCTAAAGAGCAAATCAGAGCAGATAGCGCAGAAAAGAAATCCAATCAGGAATTGCGAAATCTTGGAATTCCTCGGGTTATCGATGTGCAGAAAGGTCCTGGATCGGTTATGCAAGGGATCCAGTATCTCTTACAGTACGACTGGATAGTTGATGAACGATGCGTGAAGCTGATTGAAGAGCTTGAAAATTACACTTGGAAGAAGGACAAGAAGACAAATGAATACATCAACGAGCCGGTTGATAGTTACAATCACTGCATCGATGCGATCAGGTATGCTTTGCAAGATAGGATTTTACAAAGCAAATCAACACAAGACCGTATGAAGAATGCGTCTTATTATTTTAGGAGGTAAAATTGGAAGTTAAATTTTTAAATGGCACTCGCTTTGACAGTAGATCAAACGAGCACTTTATGATGATGCTCGAAGACTTTGAAGCTATCGAATACGGTTCTGATAATTGGATTGAACAGTTAAAACGCTATGTGAATCGTCACAAAACAGAACAACAACCACGATTAAAAGAGCTGAAGCGTTACTACAAAGGCGATAACAATATCAAGTATCGACCTGCTAAAACGGATGAAACTGCGGCAGATAATCGCATTTCTAGTGATTTTGCTAAGTATATTACTATTTTTGAACAAGGTTACATGCTGGGAAATCCAGTCGAGTACAAGAATGAGAACAAAGCAATCCTCGGCAACATCAAAGACTTTTCTGCTAAAAATAACGAGAAAAAACACAATTCATCAATCAAGAAAGACTTGTGTGTGTACGGTCGCGCTTATGAACTTTTGACTGTAACGAATCGAGATGGCAAGGCTTGGGTCAAGCTATACAAGTTAAAACCAGAAGAGACTTTTGTTATCTATGATGATACATACGAGCAAAACTCACTCATGGCTGTTAACTACTACGATATTGATTATGGAGGTAGTAAGCGTAAGACGATTATAAAAGTCTATACTGCAGATCGTATCTACAGCTACGAGTGGAAGTCCACGGATAGCGATAAAATGGCGCTTAAGGATGAACAAGAACATTACTTTAAAGCCGTACCAGTTAACGAGTATAGCAATAACGAGGATCGTTTAGGTTCTTACGAGTCGGTTTTGGATAACATCGATGCATACGACTTGTCACAGTCTGAACTCGCTAATTTCCAGCAAAATAGCAACGATGCTATCTTGATGATTAAGGGGAATCCGTACACAGGCGCAGAAGAGAATGACTTCTTGGAAGATGGACGAATCAACCCAAATGGTCGTTTGTATGTGTCGCAGGCGTATAAAAAAGCGCAAGTCCTTATCTTGGACGATAATCCAAACCCGGGCGGAGCTAATCCGGACGCTAGCTATTTAATCAAGTCGTATGATAGCCAAGGTGCAGAATCATACAAGCAGCGTCTTGTAAATGATATTTTACGCTTTACATTTACACCTGACACGCTAGATAACAGCTTTGCTGGTACGCAGTCAGGCGAGTCAATGAAATACAAGCTTATGGCTAGCGATAACTACAGGGAGCAACAAGAAGACCTGTTTGAAGCAGGTCTCATGCGTCGTTTGCGTTTAGCGGTTAATATTTGGAAGATTCAAGGTAACGAAAATACAGCATACGAACTCATCAATGAAACATCTGTAGTTTTTAGTCCGAACGTTCCACAAAATGAAAAAGAAATCGTCGAGATGATTAAGTCGTTGTACGGAATTGTCAGCGACCAGACTATTTTCGAATTGTTGAATCAAGTGACTGGGGTAGATGCTGCAGATGAGCTGGAACGTTTGAAAGAGCAAGAAGCCCTAGAACAGCCTGAACTACGGCTAGATCCAGTAAATGAGGTGGTCGATGATGAGCAAGAAGCTGAACAAAAACCATCTTGATTACTGGTCAGGTCGTTCAGATGAAATTTTCCGATACTTAGATCGAAAAGATATTGATTTTTTTGCAGAATTAAACAATGTCTATCAAGAGCAAGCTAACGAAATGCAAAAGGCATTTTATGATTTTGTCAGCAAGTATTCTGAAAATGGCTCAATGAGTTATCAGGAGGCGCTACAACGCTTGAAAGGTACCGACCTGTCAGATTACCGAGAGAATGCCAGAAAGTATCGTGAGCAAGCTGAGAAAGACCCAGAATTGCTTAAAAGATTGAATGAACAATATGCATCTTCTAGGGCGACGAGGTTAGATGCTTTGCAGTTAGATATGCTATTTCGCGCAGGGGTCGCAAGAGGTCTTATTGCTGATAAGTTTGAAAGCTATTTGCAGAAAATGGCTCTCATGGGCTATAAAAAGGCTATGGGTGGTCGGACTGGTGCAATCAATGAGCCAGCTTTAAAAGAATTAGTTAAAACGCCTTTTAACGGTTACAATTATAGCCAACAGCTGTGGGGAAATACAGATAATCTGGTAAAGGATTTGAAAAAAGTCTTAAAGACTGGTTTTGTTCGTGGAGATCACCCTCGAACAATGGCGCGTGATTTGGCACAGAAGTATAAAGTAGCCAATAGTCGAGCTGAAACACTCATCAGAACAGATGGGACGATGATTGTCAATCGTGCTGCTATCCAGCGCTACAAGGATGCGGGATTGAAATACTATCGTATTTTGGTTCACCTAGATAACCGAACAACTGAAATTTGTAAAAGAATCCGTGCAGAGGATAAGCGGTATCTGATTGATGAAATGCAAGCTGGAGTGAATGCCCCGCCTTTTCATTTTAACTGTCGATCTGGTGTAATACCGGATGAGGAGGAATTGGATGGAAGCCTTGAAAATAATTCAAACGAAGTGTATAATCTAAGTATGAGAGACGGAACAGCTGAATACCACAGTAAACAACTTTTGGATCGAATTTCAAAGATAGAGCCAAAAATCACAAGCGATATGCAACGTATTGCTGGTGAAAATAAACTCGCTGGTCTTGAATTTCGAAAGAAAACAGCTGAGTCGTTAGCTCGTAAAATTACAACAGATAGCCAAGCTGAAAATATAAGTTTATCAAAGGCTGCAAGTAAAATTAACGATGCTTTGCGGTATACAACTATTTTCGATCCCGATACTTTTGCAAAAGAGTATTTAAAGATGAAACAGGAGCTTATTGCAGAGGGGTATAAAGTTGTTAAAGTAAAAAATACTTGGCTAATAGATGGACCATATAAAGGTGTGAATACAGTTGTTGAAAAAGATGGTATCAACTTTGAAATGCAGTATCATACTCAGGAAAGTTTTGATTTAAAGAATGGTTCATTACATGAGCTTTATGAGAAGTATCGTGATACGAGTACATCTGATCGAGAGCGCATGAAATTATTTAAAGAAATGCTTGATTTAAGTAATGGACTTGAGATTCCTAAAAATATAGAGAGGGTGAAGTGATATGAAAAATATTAAATACTACCACACAACGACGAATAATCCTCAAGTACTTCGTTTAATCGATGGTGTCATGCAAGTTTTTGACATCGAAAAAAAGTGGGTTGATAGCATTGATTGGTTTAATAAAATCTTTTTCAATGACTTCACGGATTTCGAAGAAATTCCAGAAAAGGATGCATTTGCTTATATTGGTAGGATGGTAGCGGCATGATTGATATTGCCTTAGCTATTGCTAAAAAAGCACATGCAGGGCAGGTAGATAAAGCGGGTGTTGATTACATACAGCATCCTCTCTATGTAGCCAGCCAAGTCAAAACTGAACAAGAAAAAGCTGTCGCTCTTTTGCATGATGTGATTGAGGATAGTGATGTAACTGCTGATGATTTATTGGCGTCGGGTTTGTCAAATGAAGTTGTTACAGCAGTACAAATTTTGACAAAGAAAAAAGGTCAAAGTTATCAAGAATATCTCGAAAAAGTGAAATCAAATAATTTAGCAAGAGTTGTAAAACTTGCAGATTTGAAACACAACTCAGATTTATCACGTTTGAAATCTGTTACCAATACAGACTACGAGCGTGTTCAAAAATATAAAAATGCAATTCACTACTTAAGCACTTAGAATAATCTAGGTGCTTTTCTTATACTCAGAAAGGAGATAAAATGTTTATTTGGAATTTGGTATCTATCACAGCAGGCGTAATCGTCCTGCTCGTTTTATTAGTTGTAGGCTATTCAATTATCAGTGGGATGATTGATGGAATCAAAAAATCAATGAAAGAAGGTGATCCAGAGTCTTGACTTGCAGGAATAGACTGCTATAAATTACTGTAAATTGCTATAAACCGTGTCGATTTCGATACGGTTTTTCTATTGTCCAAACTTTGCTGAAGACTTTAAAAGCTGCATTGTTCCGTCGCCGGACGTAAAGCGAGATTATCGAGTGGCGACGTAATCGCTGGAGGACAATCATGTCAGAAGAAATCAACGGAACTGTATCTACTGAATCAACTGAGACTGTCGACGCTCAGAACGAGAAAGTAGAAACAGAATCAAATGCAGGTAACGAGAAGCACGAACGCACTTTTACCCGCGCTGAAATCGGAAAAATGTTAGCTGCTGAACGCTCTAAATGGGAAGCTGAGCAAGCTACAGCACTTGAACAGGCTAAAAGCGAAGGCGAACGCCTGGCTAAGCTGACTAAGGACGAACGCGCTAGAGAAGAAGAAGCGAAACGAATCGCTGAATTGGAAAAGCGCGAGCAGGATATAGCTGAACGTGAGATGAAACTAGCGACACAATCGCTCTTGGCAGATGAAGGATTGCCACAAGATTTTTTGGATCATGTGCTAGCTCCGACGGCTGAAGAAGTGAAAGCTAAAATCACAGCTTTGCGAACTGTATTTGATAGCGAAGTTGAAAAGCGTGTGAACGAACGACTGGTTCAGAGCGCGCCTCGTCGTGGTACTACAACAGGAATCACGAAAGAACAAATTATGGCAATTGAAGACACTGACAAACGTCAGGCTGCAATTGCTGAAAATATTGATTTATTTAGAAAGGGCTAGAACATGGCTGAACAAAAACTAACTACAATGGCTAACTTGGGTGAAATCAAGTCTATTGATTTTGTCAACAAGTTTTCTAAAAACATCAACGATTTACTGACTCTTTTGGGAGTTAGCCGTCGTCAAGAACTTACAAACGATCTTAAAATCCAGACTTACAAATGGACTGCCGATGTAAACGCGACAAACCCGGGCGAAGGGGAAGATATCCCGCTTTCTCAAATGGTGCGCACTAAAGAAGATGCTTATGAAGTGGCGTGGTTCAAGAAACGTCGTTCTGTATCTGCTGAAGCAATTGCACGTCATGGTGCATCTGTTGCTATCACAGAAGCTGATACACGTTTGATGCGCGAAATCCAAAACGGAATCAAAGAACAGTTCTTCACATTCCTAAAAGCTAACCCAACAAAGAACAAAGGAGCTGGATTGCAAGGGGCTTTGTCTCAAGCATGGGCTAAAATCGCAGCTTTCAACGAATTTGAAGGCTCTCCAATTGTTTCTTTTGTTTCTCCTGCGGATGTAGCGACATACTTAGGCGGTGCAAGTGTTGGAGCTGATGCATCTAATGTATTTGGTATGACGCTTCTCAAAAACTTCCTCGGGATGCAGAACGTCATCGTAATGAACGGTGTGCCAGAAGGTAAGGTTTATACAACAGCAATTGAAAACCTTGTATTTGCTAACTTGAACGTTGCAAACGGTGATCTTGGTGGATTGTTTGCTGACTTCACAGATGAAACTGGTTTGATTGCAGTTGCTCGCGACCGTGCACTGAAAAACCTCACTTACGAATCTGTATTCTTCGGTGCTAACGTACTCTTTGCAGAAATTCCTCAGGGTGTCGTAGAAACGACTATCGAAAAAGTGGCTCCTGCAGCAGTACCTGGAGGGTAATCAATGACAGCGATTGATACGGATGAGGTTTTGAAAGAGATCAAATTACTAAAAGGGGTAAGCGATAATGCGCAGGATGAGTTGCTGGATTTGACTATCAAAGAAAGTATTGAGCGCATCCTTGCCTTTGTCAATCGCTATTCCGAATCATCAATTTCAGAAATTCCAAACAATGTGGCCTACATCGTCCGTGATGTGGCAGTGAAACGATTTAATAAACTGAACTCTGAAGGAGCTAAAGCTGATAGCGAGGAAGGACGTACTTTCACTTGGGAAGACAATTATTTGTCCGAAGATGATAAGCAAGTTCTTATTTCTCTCGCTACCAAAAAGCGAGCTCGAGGAGTTGCACGCTTCATTTAGGAGGTGATTCTATGATTTATAGCCAAAGAGTCATTTTAATCAAAGAAGTAGAGCCTAAGGACGAGCTTTTTGGAGACACAATTCAAAATGAAACTGGTCCTCTGCCGTGTCAGGAAAGCTCTCTGACGAATGCAGAACAAATGGGTATTTTTGGGAAGTACAACCTTGATAGCTTTAAACTACATCTTCAAGGGATTCACACGGGTTTCTCAGAGGTCATTTACAAAGGTAAACGTCGAAGTATCCAAGGTAAGAAACATCACAAAAATAGTACGGTGATTTATCTATGAGCATAACATATCGTGTGAAGGGATTGGATAGATTTCTGCGCGAGACACAGAGAAAAGGACGACAAGCCCCTATTGCTGTCGATAGAGAATTGAATCGCTCCAGTCTACGAGTCGAACGTTTGGCTAAGCTATATGCTCCTTGGGATACAGGTTGGTTGAGTGAAAGCATATACTCGATGCAAGAAAAAATGCTTGGTTATAAAGTCATTTCGCCTATTTTTTATTCGATATATGTCGAGTTAGGGACACGGAAAATGGCCGCACAACCTTTCATGGAACCAGCGATGAGAGAGGAATATCCAAAATTGATGAATAACCTTAACAAAATGTTTAGGAAGTAGGTGACGATGAATTCTCCAACAACTGAACTATTAAACAGCTTAAGAAATAAATTGAAACCCTTGAATGTTCCAATCCATTTTAAGCTACCTAACTCGTCCGTAACCGAGCCTTTTTTGGTGATTGGAGGAATTGCATCTGACACATCAAAAACGGCGCAGACGGGGCTGATAATCGAAGACAGCACGGTTCAGATTGATATTTACTTGCCTGGTAATAAAAATCGGGCATACGCTGAAGATGTAAAATCGCAGGCTATTCGATTATTAGGGCGCAACACAAGAACTACTTCAACTATATTGATGGATAACTCAATCGGTCGTGAGGTCTATCATATCGTTATCAAGACGACCGAAACGATATTATAAATAAGGAGGTCCTAGCTAAATGACTGAAAAAGGACAAGTAAAAATTACAACCGCAAAACCAATCGTTGGTAAGAAAGTATTCTACTTCATCCAATCAATCCACGCTGAAAAAGGTGAAGGAGCATTACTTCCTGCTTACCGTACAGATGGAACAACCACTCTTGGTGGTGAATACCAGGATGAGCAAACACAACAAGGTCGCTTGCTTGAAAAATCAAGTGATGAGCACTCAATCGAATTGACTCAATACTTCGCTCCGATGGATCCATCAATCAACGTTGTCTTAGACGCGCAAGCTAAGGGTGAGTCAATCAAGATTTGGCGCGTAATCGTGGATGAAAGTGTTAAGGAAAAAATTGGGGAAGATCCAAACAAAAAAGATGCTTACCCTGCCAAGTTTGGCTATGCTAAAATCACTGATGATGTGGAATTCAATGATGGAGTGGAAGAATTCGTTGAACTTTCATACACTGCTGGTATCGTTGGCCGTTTACAAGACGGTAAATTCCCACTGTCTGCTGAGGAATTGGCTGTGTTGAACAATATCTACGCTTACCAAAATCCAGGCGAAACAACAGGCGACTACGATAACATCCAGCGCTAATCTATCTAAGGAGGGGTGACTGTCAAAGGTCACCTTTTTATTTTGTTTGTAAAAGGAGTATATACACATGGAATTTAATGTTGCAAAAAAAATCGTTGAAATCAAATTTGATTATCGCTTAATGTTCAAAATTGACAAAGATATGGCGACTAAAGATGCAAACGGCCAGTCGGCTGGAAATGGTGTTGGTGCGTTATTCTTCAAAATTGTCAATCGTGACGACCAAGGGATTGTTGATTTGATTCAATATTGTGCAAGTAAAAAAGGTAAAGCAGTATCTGAAGATGAAGCTTTGGCAGCTATTGAAGCACGATTTGAAAAATCGGAAAGTGATGATCCTCAGGAAGAACTATTCCAGGAAATTGAAGAAGAAATGGTGCAGTCAGGTTTTTTCAAGAAGAAGATTTTGAAATATATCGAAAACATGAAACTTGGGCAAGAATTGGCACAAGCTCAAGCGGAAGCTGGGGATCAAACAGCAGAGGCTCAAGTCAAAGCAATTTCAGAAATTATTGGCAAGATGGAAAACGCGGTATCTTAACAGAATGCGCTAAGCTCGGTCTTACAGACCAAGAAACAATTTTAAATTGCAACAAGTGGGAGCTTGATGCAATTTTGGAGGGGCTTTACTATAGACAAATTGAAGAGCGCGAAGCTCTTTCGGGTCTAGCTCTTGAACTGAGATATACATTGAACGCGAAAAAAGTCGATGCGAAGAAACTCAGTAAAAAGAGAGACAAGGACAAAGTCCGAAGGGTTTTCCATCCTGATAAAAAGAAAGAAATCAAAAACAAAAACGATTTTGTGGCATTGCTTGAAAAAGCGAGCCAGATGTTTGCAAATAGAAATTAGATACAGAAGGAGGTGGATGTATGAGTTTTGATGGTTCTATTTACGCTTATATTGGGGCAGATACTAAAGATTATGAAAAGTCAATGAATGAAATTGTATCGAATACAAAGAAAGCGTTCGATGATGCACAGAAAGCTGCGGTCAATAGTTCGAATCAAATGATTCAAAAAATAGGTCAATTGATGAATGAGCTCGCGACTTCAAATGCTTCAATAGGTCAAAAAATAGGCCAAGGATTCAAAGGTGGTCTGAATATCGCTCTTGGTGAAATCCAACGTATCGCATCCAACATTGGTCAACGATTGCCCGAACCCATACAAGCAGGTTTAGCAAAAATAACACAAGCATTCACTAGTTTAAATTCTAAAATTTCAAGTGCTTTATCTCCAATTTCGAACAAATTTTCACAATTAGGTAGCACAATAGGAAATACCTTTAGTTCTGCTTTAGGAAAAGTAAATAATTTTACAACCCAAGTCGGAAATTCGTTAGGTGGTAAACTGATTAGTAAAATCAGTGCCTTATCGAGCAAAATTTCAAGTGGGCTTGGGAACGCTTTTCAACAAGCAGGTAGTAAAGCTACTAACGCCCTGATGGGAATTGTGAATCATACAAATCAAGCGGCATCTGCTACAAGCAATCTTATCAAGACAGCCCTTGGTATTTCAGCAGCTTATGCCGGATTTAACTTTATTAAGAATGCAATCGGTGGTGCGATTACCAAATCAGCAGACTTTGAAGCACGCATGAGTAGCATCAAGGCTGTTACTGGTTCTAGTGCTGACGTCATGAAACAATTTCACGATGCAGCAATTAAAGCTGGTGCTGATACAGCATTTTCTGCAACTGAAGCAGCGGATGCCATTGAAGAATTGGCAAAAGCTGGGGTATCTACAAAAGATATTTTAGATGGTGGTTTGACAGGTGCTTTGAACTTGGCTACTGCTGGTGAACTTGACCTGAAAGAAGCCGCAGAAATAGCATCTACGGCATTGAATGCATTTAAAAAAGATAATCTTTCGGTAGTTGATGCAGCAAACCAACTAGCAGGAGCAGCAAACGCATCTGCTACAGATGTGCACGAATTAAAATACGGTCTTTCTGCAGTCGCCCCTGTGGCTAGTGGTTTAGGTCTTTCTTTCAGAGATACAACTAACGCCTTGGCAGTATTTGCTCAAAATGGTCTTAAAGGTTCGGACGCGGGTACATCGCTTAAAACGATGCTGATGAATTTGCAACCTCAAACTAAAGGGCAATACAACGCAATGAGGCAGTTGGGTATCATTACAGAAGATGGTGCTAATAAATTCTTTACTGCCGAAGGTAAAGTAAAATCATTTGCTGAGATTTCCCAAGTGCTTAAAGATAGTTTAAGTGGTTTAACAGAACAACAGCAACAACAAGCTTTGAAGACATTGTTCGGTACGGATGCGGTTCGTGCTGCAACTATCGCAATGAACGAGGGAGCAGATGGCGCAAACAAAATGCAAGCAGAAATCAGTAAGGTTACTGCTGCGCAGGTTGCTGCCGAAAAGTTAAATAACTTAAAAGGTGCTGTTGAAGGTTTAAGCGGGTCTTTTGAAACTTTACAGATAAAGCTTGGTGAATCTGTACTGCCATTATTTACTACAATCGTCAAATATGTGGATAAACTGGTAGATAAATTTAGTCAATCACAAGGTATTCAAAATTTCACTGATGCAATGGCTACTATCAATCCTGTTTTAGACCATTTTTTGAATGGAACTAAGTTGGCAGATGGAGCCATGGAGAAATTCAAAGGAACGATGTCTTCTGCAGCACCTATCCTTAGTTTGTTAGGTGGGCTTTTAGCGTTTAGTCCGGCAACTAAGGGCTTGACAAAATTGACAGGTATTTTAGGTGGTCTTGGCGGAAAAATAAGTAGTTTCGGTGGTGTTATAGGTGAAGTATTCCTCAATGCTGCGGTAGATGTCGGTGTTTTCTCTTCTAAAATAGGTGGTATTCCTGGTGTTTTAGGAGACGCTGCATCCAGAGGTATTAGCATTCTTAGCATGATGTCGCAAGGAATTGGATCTGTCATGAGTGTAGCTTTGGCTGCTATTGGTCCTGCTGCAATCCTTGGGCTCGTAGTTGCTGGATTAGGAATCATTAACAATCAGTTTGGTACCCAGATAGATCAATTGTTAAACACAGTAACCACAAAAGGCCCTCAAATCATTCAAAATCTTGTCTCAGGTATAACAAGTCAAATTCCTGCTTTGATAGCATCAGGAGCGGATTTAATTGCTAAATTTGCTAGCGCTTTTGCAACTATGTTCCCTGTCTTGGTACAGGCTGGTGTTGATTTGATTGGTAGTTTGGTTCAAGGAGTAGGACAAAATGCTACATCTCTAATCAGTTCAGCAGTGACTGTGATTGGAACATTTGTGCAGTCTATTGCTAGCGCACTTCCGCAGTTGCTTGGTATGGGTGTTGAATTACTAGCAAATCTAGTTCAGGGCGTTCTTAATAATCTTCCACAGATTTTACAGTCAGCTCAACAGGCAGTGACGACATTCTTGACTGGTCTTGGCCAACAAATGCCACAGATTATCCAAAATGGAATCCATATCCTACAAAATCTAGTAACTGGTATCGTCCAATCATTACCAACCATTTTGCAAATTGCAGTACAGGTTATCACATCCTTTATCCAAGGATTGGTATCTAATTTGCCTTCAATAATTCAGGGCGGTATCCAGCTAATCGTGTCTCTCGTGACAGGTTTGATTCAAAACTTGCCACAAATCATAGCTTCAGCAGCTCAAATTGTATCTTCTCTTACTTCCGGTTTGAGACAAGCAGCACCTCAGTTGATTCAGGGTGGTCTGCAACTGATTGCTCAATTAGTTATCAGTTTGATTGCAGGTTTGCCGAAAATTCTTGAAGCTGGTACTAAAATTATCTTTGAATTAGGTAAGGCGATGTTAACAGCTGTTCCTGAAGCAATTAGTGGAGTTGTTTCAGCAGTAGGAGATTTCTTCGGTGGTATGTGGGATTTTGTCACCGGAAAAACAACCGAAGGAAGCGAAGTTGTTAAGGCTAAGACGACAGAAATGTCGGATCATGTTTCTGCTAAAACATCAGAAATGTCGACGAATGCAACCTTACAGGCGCAATCTATGCAAACGAATGTCGGTCTTTCTATGGATGCAATGAACCTTGATACTCAAACCAAGGTAAATACTATGAGTACAAATGTCGATACAAGCATGCAAGGACTTGCGGCAGCTGCCGGTACCAACATGCAGACATTAAGTAGTAATGTATCCACAAATATGCAACAAGCCCAAACAACTGCAACGACTGAATCAGCTACTATGAATGCAAATGTCACTAGCAATTTAAGTGGATTGAATACAAGTGCTAGTTCATATTTACAAGCACTTCAAACAGATTCAAATACCGCGTTCCAGACTGTTCAAAGCAACGCAAGTGCTATCTCTAGCAGTACAGCAGCTGCTGTTTCGGGTAACTATAGTACCATGAGTGGAAACGCGACAGGCTCTGCGAATAGTATGCAGGGATCTACTACCTCGGCATTTTCTACTATGCAGTCTAATGCTGAAAGCAGTTCTCAAGCAGTTGCGAACGCTGTCACAAGTAACTTCAAGAATGCTGAAACTGCTGCGACAAATGCCATGAATGGTGTTTCTAAGGCTGTTACAGACGGCATGAATAAAGTTGACCAAGCTGCAACTTCGGGCGGGAACAAGATGACTCAGACATTCGATAGTGCTCTGAACAAGGTCAAGAGTTATGTCCAACAAGGGATGTCTGCCGTCTCTTCTGCTTTTAATAGCGGAATGAATCAAGCTGTCAGTGTTTCATCTTCTGCAAATAGTCAAATTGTGAGTATCTTCAATGCACTAGCTAGCCATCTGTACTCTGTCGGTGTCCATGCAGGTTCAGGTCTCTATAATGGATTAGCAAGCATGGCTGGTAGTCTTTACTCACTCGCATATTCAATCGCTTCAAATATTGCAAGCGTGATGCGTTCTGCTCTGGATATTCATTCTCCATCTCGAGTGATGAAATCTATTGGTGGATTCACAGGCGAGGGAATGTATATCGGTATGTCTGATTGGGTGCGCAGAATCAACGGTGTTGCGAAACAGTATGCGATGGCGATCACAGACCAAAGTTATGGCGTTGATAGCTTGATTACGACTTCAGCCAGCGTGAATAATACTGGTCTGAAATCAAGCTTGGAAAATCTAAGTGATGATGTGAAGAATTCTCAATTATCAAATGCTACATTTGAAATCCATAACGAAATTGTGGGCGACAAGATTTACACGTCTGTTAAAGAGCGAGAAGCTCGTGATCGTATCAAAGACGATTACTTTGTTTATGAATAGGAAGGCTACGAAATGGATTTACTGATTACACATGCTAATGCTGAGATTAAATTATCTCAGCTCGGCATTTATAACATTAAAATTGTTGATAGTACGCCTTCTATTGAGGTAGACAGGCGGACGGTTAAGGGGCGCAGCGGATATATCCATGACGGGATCACCTTGCGCCAAAAAACAATTAAAGTTTCTGGAAGGTTGGCAGTTGCCAGCCTTTCTGCATTTATGGAAAAACAAGATGAGCTTGCAGGTTGGCTTTATGGTGATGAACCTTATTTCATCACTAAAATGCACCCAGTACAAGATGAATTGTATGGATTTGAGCTACCTGGAGCTAAAACAGGGGATTTAAACCTTTTAGATATTCCTCACACTGCTTGGAAGTATCGATATAAGGTGCATATCAGCAATGAAATTGATTATAACTTTATCGGTAAATCAGCAGCAGGTATGAAATATAACATTTCTTTTGAGCTGGTGACTGCTGAGATGCCATTTGGCGAAACTGCACCTCGAGACATTGTTTTGACTGGAGGAGTTATTCCATATAAGGGCACAGCAACTCTCAACCAGCTAGAAGTGCCTTATGTAGTCGAATTGACTGCAAGCGCTAGCCAAACAAACTTCTTTTTGGAAATTGATGGCAGACGTTGGGTCTATAATCATACTTCAACACCGATTAAAGAAGGCGATAAATTGCGCTTATCCGGTGTCGAAAATGTAATTTACAAAGGCATGGCATTGCCAGATTTGAACATTAACATTCGAACAAATTATGAATATTTTGTCATTCGACCAAATCCGCAGAAGCAAGTTCGTTATTCAACTGATTTTAGAGGGACGATCAAAATTCTAGGTTTTAAAGAGCTATATAAGTAAGGAGGTGATGGGTTGATTACATTTATTGATGAAAAAGGTACGGAACATAGTGCTCTAGTTGCTTATTCTGTAACTAATGCGGTCAATGGTGAATTGTCTGTGAAGGGCACAATCTATACCAACGATAAAGTCTTGCACGGTATAGGTCGGGGCTGGCGTTTTCGTTTAGATGATGAGTATTTTCGTATTACTTACGCAAAACCTAACGATACAGGACGACATATTGAGGTTGAATTTGATGCGGTTCATCAATTCTTCTACGACATGTCAAAATCTATGGTTTACACTACTTTGAATGGCTCAAAACCATTTGAAACTTACCTACAAGCGATCTTTTCAGGTAGTGGCTATACTTACAATTTGGAAACGACAGTCGGGTCTATTCGAAAAGAAAATTTTGGGAATAAGTCTCGACTGTCACTTTTCAACGACATTATCAAGGCCGCTGGTCTTGAATTTTCTGTCCGTGGTCATGTCATTCGAATCTTAAAACGAATCGGAACAGACCTATCTACAATCGTTCGTAAAGATTTTAATATGAACGAGCTGAAAATAGAAAAAAATATCAATAGCTTTGTAACCTACCAACGTGGCCTCGGTGCTTGGAAAGACGATGAGGATCATTCAAAAGGTCGTTATGAAACATCATACGAGAGCCCACTATCTGCTATTTATGGACGAATTGAGGCAGATCCTATTGTAGATGAGCGCTACAAAGATACAGGGAAGCTGTTAGAGAGGCTGAAAGAAAATGTGGATAAGTCGTACAAGGTTTCTGTCGAAATTGATATGGAAGACTTATCACAAGCCGGCTATCGAATCAGTCGTCCGAATCCGGGTGATTACATCATGGCCATTAACGAAACCTTGGGATTTCGTCAAAAAGTCCGCATCGTGTCGTTTACCAGCGAATATGATGTAGGTGGCAATCTAATTAGTCGAAAGGTTGTCTGCAACGATATTGGAACGGTCCAGCGTGTAACAAGTGAAATTAGTCATTTATCACGTACGCTAACTGATTCAATCGAAGGAAGCGAACGCGCTTTAAAAACGGCAACAAAAGCTTTAGTGTCAGCAGATGGAAAAAACACGAACTACTTTGGAGATGTGAAGCCGTTAGATGTGCCAAAAGGGACATTGAGAAAAGGCGATCGCTTATTTTTGACCGTCGGTGACAAAAAACAACTATACTTTTGGAATGGTGCAGAATGGGAGCTTGAACCAACAGAATTCGACCACGAGAAATTCGATATGGAGTTCAATCGAAATTCTCAAGAAATTAAAAAAACTATCCAAGAAAATAGGCAAAAGGCTGAAGAAGCCTTGCGAAACGCTGGCGCAAGCAACTTACTCGCTCAGGAAGCCAAGCGGATTGGGTTGGACTCCATCGCTAGACTTGAAGCATTTAAGTCACAAGCTATGGGCGCTCAAACGGCTCTGTCTGGTGATTTGGATGCTCTGAAACGGACCATCGCGAATGATATTCGACCGAAGCAAGAACAGGTTACAGCTGAGATTGTCAAGCAAGTTGAAGCACTTAACCGAACTAAGAATGAATTGGCCGGTGTGAAGTCAGCGCAATCGACGTATGAAGAGACAACGACTCGTAGACTGGCAGAGCTGACCAGCTTGGCCGATGGTAAGGCAAGCAAGTCAGAGCTTGTGCAGACAGCTGAGGAACTGGCTAGTAAAATAGCTAGTGTTCAGGCATCTGGCCGAAATCTATTCTTGAATTCGCTTTTTAAAAAGGACATTTCAAAAACAGGAATTTGGACGACGAGTACTTACGAGGCTACTATTGATAGCACTGATAAGTATTTAGGTCATAATGCCTTAAAAATCGTTGGTCAGAATCCATCTGGCCGAGATAACGGTAATCCTAAGATTACTTACCCAGCTTTTGGTCAGTTTGGAAAAGTAATTTCTGGAAGTACGACCAATCAAGATGTGACCATTAGTTTTTACGCCAAGGCAAGTAAAAACGGAATACTTCTAAGATCACGATTAGGTAATATTAACTATAAAACCGGAAATGTGATATTGTCGACAGAAATTAAACGATATGTTGTCCATATTCCAAAAGGTTGGACGAACGAGTCTAAATTCTCAACAAATGAATGGTTGTTCAATTTCAACCAAGAAGGAACAGTTTGGATTTGGATGCCGAAGTTTGAAATAAGCGATGTAGACACTTCTTATTCAGAAGCTCCCGAAGATATAGAAGGTCAGATTTCAGCAGTTGAATCCAACTTTAAACAGCGCGCTGATGCACTAGACGCTGGGGTGATCCGTCTCACTGAAGGTATCAGAACCAAAGCGGATATCAGCTCACTCAACGTGACTGCTGAGAATATCAGGCAGTCCGTGAAGAGTTTGGAAACAAGCACGCAGAACAAGCTGGATCAGAAATTGAGCATGACTGAATTTGAGGTGCGGGCTGGTTCTATCCATCAGGAAATCCTGAACGCAACCAAGGATAAGGCAGATAAGACTCTGGTCGTGGCTGAAGCTGGGAAATTGCGAGAAGAATTTTCAAACTTACGGGTTGGTGGAACTAACTTGTTGAAAGGCTCAAAAGGGCCTTTTCTTCCAGATCGGAAGCCAGCTAATTTTGATAACGCCATTCTGTATGTAGGACAGACGTCTATCTACATGGAGCAAGGACAGGAATACATTATTTCTGCTAAAACAGACGGGACCTTTACAGCTCATCACGACGGGAATAAGGAATCCGATAACGTAGTTCTTTGGATTATGGACAAGGATGTCAGAAATTATCAAATTGTATCGGACCTCAAGACAGGTACCACAGGAACGAAAATCATTTGGAATAAGCCTACAGGGATTTATCATCTGCGCGTTAACACTTATCACAAAGAAGCGACCAAGAGCGTCTGGGATGTGAAGATTGAAAAAGGCAATGTCGCCACCGACTGGAGTCCTGCGCCTGAGGACACTGATGGTCTCATCACTGAAGCTAAGGCTATCTTTGAGCGGACAGCTCAGGGGTTGCGAACCGACTTATCAGCTATTCAGGAATATGTCAATAAAGACGGTCAGCGACAGGATGCATTGCAACGCTACGCTCGTGAGGAAAGCGCAAAACAAGCAACAGCTGTACGTGAGTTGGTCGCAAGAGACTATGTTGGTAAATCAACCTATCAGGAAGATGTGAGAGGTCTTGAGCGTAGGTTCGAAGCTATTACCAACCCACAAAATGGTTCGATTGCCACTCAGATTGCTAACTACAAAACAGCAGTAGATGGCAGATTTTCAGATATCACTTCATTGATTGCTGGCAAGGCTAATCAGACGGACTTCCAGCGTGTGAAGGAAACTAGCCAACTCTATGAACGGATTCTTGGAAATTCTGAGAACGGTATCGCTGACAAGATAGCCCGAATGGCTATGACCAATCAGCTATTTCAAGTTGAGGTGAGTAAGGTCTTTGAAAATCATCGAAATCTATTTTTGAGTTCGACTGCAACGAAAGGATTCTTAGGTAACGCTGGGGTTATTAATGTTGCGAATAGCACACAAAAAGAGATCACATCTGATTTCATTTCAGTAGAACCAAACGAAAAAATTATTTTTCAGCATTGGGTAACTCTTCCTGAGAATGGAATGGCTTGGACGGCTTGGCAATTTTTCGATAAGAACAAAAATTCTATTGATGTCCGCAGAACAGGCTTGAATGCCTATAAAACAACAACAGGTAAGCAACACAATATCAATCAAATTATTGTACCAGCCAATGCCTATTTCATCAGAGTATCGGCTCGTATGTATAATGATGGTTTGATAAAAATAGAACGCGGTTCAGCTCCGTCTAATTATTCAGCAACTCCCGAAGATACCGATGAAGCTATTCGCACGGTTCAGAGTCAACTAGCTGGGTCGTGGGGAGTTCATAATAAGAACAGTGTCAACGAAATCATAGCTGGTTTTAATCTAGCAGGTCGAAATGCAGGAATTAAAGCAGAGACTATCAGACTTGAGGGGAATACTCTGGCTGATAAATTAACTGCAATTGACGGTTACTTCAAGCGCTTGTTCGTTGGTGAAGGTACGTTCGCGACTCTGAATGCAGATGTTATACGATCGAACTCTATCACGGCAGATAAGCTGGTCATGGATATGGCTATGGCTAGAAGATTTGTATCAAGTGACCTCTTCACAGATACGCTTGCTGCTAAGGAAGCCTTTATCAATAAGCTTCGGTCAGTCGTCGTTACTGCCACTTTTCTAGAAGGTTTTCAAGGTAAAATTGGAGGTTTCAGATTTGGTCAATACACAAACAGAAATGGATATTTCATAACAGGAATTAACTCTGTTAGTGTTGGGATGGGTAACGGAACGAACGCTGGTGCGAACAGAAACGCATTTTGGGCAAATTGGGGCGAAAGTCTTGATACCCCTGGTCCAAAATCTTGGTACGTAAATACAGACGGTACGATGTACTGTAGAAATGAAGTATCTTTTTACTCAACGGTAGATTTCGCAAGCACATCAAAGGTTAATTTCTACTCAAGAGTAAATGCAGAAAAAGGTCTATGGTTAGCTTCTGATGATGTTTTTGGTGAAGGGGAGAATCCTGTTGGTGGATACAATCGAGTTGTTTGGTGGAGCCAAATTGTTACCGGAAAATTTAGACAACACGCTGGAATCACAACTGGTTCAGATAGAAGATTGAAAGAAAATATCGAACCTACACCGGTCAAAGCTTTGGATAAAATAAATGCCTTGAATTTAGTAGCATTTGACTACATTAAGGATAAGACTCATGAAGAAATCGGTTTGATAGCGCAGGAAGTGTTAAATATTATCCCTGGTTCTGTCGAGAAATACGAGGGCGAGGATAATCACTTAACAATCAATTACTCAAAGTTCGTACCTTATTTAATTAAGGCGATTCAAGAGTTAAACGAAAAAATAGAAGAAATGGAGAAAACAGTAGCATGAATGACAACACGAACGACGTAGTAAATCAACTGATGCTTGATTCACTAACCAAAAAGTTAGGAGCAAGCGCACAAGACTCAGCGAAGTTCGAGGCCCTTTATCTGTATGTAGCAAGTGAGCTACATACGATGAAAGAGGTTCTTGAATATGATCCAGCTCTAAAAGAGCTCTTTGAAGAAGTGAAAGGAAAAATGACAAATGGCAATTAACAATTATGAACTAGCGAGCAAGCCTTATACACGAGGCTTCGGAGACAACATTAAGACTGTGGTAGAAATTCGTCTATCTGAAGGCAATCGATACAGTACGAACATGCGTGAACTTTTAGGAGACCGTACAAATGAATCAGAAGATATCTTGATTCAAGCAGTGCTTGATATCCTAAAAGCCGAACTAGATCCGGGCAGTGCTATCGTCAAGACACAAGCGCAGCTTGAACAAGCTGAGCAGGAAATCGCTCAAAACAAGAGCGAGCAGGATAGACTTTCTGCGCTTATCAAGCAAACTGAAGAGAATGGCAAGGTAAACCAGAAGGTCATTCATGTTCTTGTCTTGAACTCTGTCATGAGCAAGAATATCGAGTACGGCACGACTTATAAAGAATTGGTTGAGTTGATTCCACTAGCTGAAGTTGGTAAGACCTACTTACCACACGACCTAATTACCATTGAAGACCCTGAGCACGTTGAAGTGAATGGAGAAGGGAAACGCATTTTGGTTCAGCTTAATAAGGAATTTACTTACAACGGCGAGCCTGTCAGCGCATTTGTGACAAATGGCTCCCTGGAGCAAAACGGAACTGGTGTTGCTTGGAAATTTGAAGGGAAAGAGTAGAGGTGTATATGCCAGGATATGAACGATTTCTCGTACAGATCTTCATCACCCTTATCCCTGTGATTGGCCTTTATTTTTCGATGAAAGATAAAGCAACCAAACAAGAGAATCGTCTTACGATTTTAGAGAAAGATATCGAAAATCTGAACGAATTCAAGACATCAGCCAACAAGCGGCTCGATAACCACGATGAACAGAACAAAGCTATCTTAGTACTAGCTGAACAAGTGAAATCACTTGGTGAGGATGTGAGAGAGCTTAAAAATTTGATTCAAAACAAACAACAGTAAAAGGAGAATAACACATGATTAACTGGAAATTGCGTTTGCAAAATAAAGCAACACTTATTGCTCTTTTGGGGGCAATCTTCTTGATGGTTCAACAATTCGGCCTTGAAATTCCCAAAAATATCCAAGACGGTGTGAACACATTCGTTTACATCCTGGTATTGATTGGTGTCGTGAATGACCCAACCACAGCAGGGATTTCGGATAGCAAACGTGCACTCGAATACTATGAACCAAGCGAAGACTAGGAGAAAACAATGAAGAAAAACGACTTATTCATCGACGTATCTAGCCACAATGGATACGATATTACAGGTATTTTGGAGGATATGGGTACACAGAATACCATTATCAAAATTTCTGAAAGTACAAGCTATATCAACCCTTGCCTGTCCGCTCAAGTTGAGCAATCAACCCCTGTTGGATTTTATCATTTCGCATGGTTTGGAGGTGACATCGAAGAAGCTGAACGAGAGGCACGCTACTTCCTTGATAATGTACCTCAAAAAGTAAAATACTTGTGTCTTGATTACGAAGATCACGCTAGCGGAGATAAACAGGCAAATACAGATGCATGTATTCGCTTTATGGAAATCCTCAAAGAAAATGGCTATGAGCCAATCTATTACAGCTATAAGCCATTCACACTCAATAATATTTATTATGATCAGATTCTTGAGAAATTCCCAAACAGTCTTTGGATTGCCGGCTATGGCTTGAACGATGGGAACGCTGACTTTGAATATTTCCCATCCATGGATGGTATTCGCTGGTGGCAATACTCAAGCAATCCGTTTGACAAGAATATAGTGTTACTAGATGACGATGAAGAAGATATTTTGATCAGCAAAAACACTAGTACAGACATTGATACCGTAGCAAACGAAGTCATTCAAGGCCTTTGGGGCAACGGACAAGAACGTTTCGATAATCTAACAAATGCCGGATATAATGCGCAAGCAGTTCAAGATACAGTCAACAACATTTTAAACGGCGAAACAACAAGTGACAGCGCTAATTCAGATCTTGATAGCGTAGCGAATGAGGTCATTCAAGGCCTTTGGGGCAATGGGCAAGAACGTTTCGACAATCTAACAAACGCTGGTTACGATGCACAAGCTGTTCAAAATCGAGTTAATGAATTGCTTTCTTAACGAACTCACTAAAAAACCTGTATAAAATCAAAAATATAGTACACTAACCGCAGGCTCACGCTTGCGGTTTTTTTGTTTGCTCTGAAATAAAATGTGGTATAATATAGTTAGATAATCTAATATTTACCACTTTCTGAAAACACTAGCGGCAACTAGTGTTTTTTGTTTTGAAAAGGGGCAAAAAAGGGGCAAAAATGTCGTAAACCTCTGTAAAACGATGTAGAAAATCAACTTTACCCTCGCTTTAACGCTCTAAATTTCAACGTATTGTGAAACAGTGTAAATTATAGTATCGCCTATAACTGTTGTGTGCTCTTTTTTTGTGCTTTAAAGAAAATAGTTTAAGTATGGCTAAAAAGGAATGAGTTTGTTAATAAAAGGGAAAATAAGTGACATTTTAAATATCTTTAAATTTTTTGTATGATTTTATTGTTTGCTTTTTGATAGGACACTTTTCTTTATTTTATATAGAAGATTTTTCGTGCTTTTTTCGAATAAATAAGATAAAATAGCCTAGAATATAAGATTTAAAAAGAGGGAAAATATGAAAATTCGTGGTTTTGAATTAGTTTCTAGTTTTACAGATGAGAGTTTGCTACCGAAGCGTGAGACAGCACATGCAGCTGGTTACGACTTAAAGGTTGCTGTGCGTACGGTCATTGCTCCAGGAGAGATTGTCCTTGTTCCAACAGGGGTTAAGGCTTACATGCAACCGACGGAAGTGCTTTATCTCTATGATCGTTCTTCAAACCCTCGTAAGAAGGGCTTGGTTTTGATTAACTCTGTAGGTGTCATTGATGGAGATTATTATGGTAACCCAGGAAATGAAGGACATATCTTTGCACAGATGAAGAACATTACTGATCAAGAAGTGATTCTTGAAGTTGGGGAACGCGTGGTTCAGGCTGTCTTTGCTCCATTTTTGATTGCTGATGGCGATGCGGCAGATGGTGTTCGGACTGGTGGATTTGGATCAACTGGGCACTAAGATGAAGTCTTTGGGAGTCGAGAGACTTTTGATAGAAAAGAAAATGTTGGAGAAGTATGTCTGGATTATATTTTGAAGTGAGATCAAGGTTAAGGCGAGAGTTTAACTGGTGGGAAGACATAGGGTTCAAATTTTTTGAAGTTGTTCTACTTTTATTACTAATAAGTTTTATTATGGATTTAGTATCTTCTAATTCATATGTTACAATTACAGATCTTTCAAAAATATTAATATATTTTTTAATTATCGTAGTTTCGTAATATTTAGAAAAAATAAAGTAATAAACATTGCAATACAATATAAGCAAAATAACATTTTAACTCTAGAAGATATTGATGAGCTTTTAAAAGAAATTAAAAAATCAGTCAATTCTACTAGAGATTTAATAAAATGGGGAATGGGAATTTTTGCAACAATTACAATTGCTTTTTTATCCATTGCTTCAACATTATTTTCAAAAATAATTGATTTATTAACGAAAAATATTTCAGAAACAGAACTATTAAAATATTTCAAAGAATTATCAATTGAAACTATAATAATAGAATGGATAAAAGTTCTATTTTCAATTTTGATTATAGTTGTTGTATTCTTGTTGGTTATATATATCATATTAGATTTATTCACTTATAATAGAAGATTTGTTTATAATATTTTAATAAATTTTCAGTATAATGCTTTCCAAACAGGAGAGATAAAACAAAAAAGATTTTGGACATCGTTGAAAGAAATATTTTTTATAGATTATTTTTAATAGAAAGAGGTTTATCATCGCAAAGAAAAAAGCGACATTTATATGTCAAAATTGTGGGTATAATTCCCCTAAATATCTAGGACGTTGTCCAAACTGTGGGTCTTGGTCTTCTTTTGTAGAAGAGGTCGAGGTTGCAGAAGTCAAGAATGCACGTGTGTCCTTGACAGGTGAGAAAACCAAGCCCATGAAACTGGCTGAAGTAACTTCCATCAATGTCAATCGAACCAAGACGGAGATGGAGGAATTCAACCGTGTACTTGGAGGCGGAGTCGTACCAGGAAGTCTTGTCCTTATCGGTGGGGATCCTGGGATTGGGAAATCAACTCTGCTCTTACAAGTCTCAACCCAGCTGTCTCAAGTGGGGACAGTCCTCTATGTCAGTGGGGAGGAGTCTGCTCAGCAAATCAAGCTACGAGCAGAGCGCTTGGGTGATATTGATAGTGAGTTTTATCTCTATGCTGAGACCAATATGCAGAGCGTGCGGGCAGAAGTGGAGCGCATTCAACCAGACTTCCTCATCATCGACTCTATCCAGACCATCATGTCTCCTGAGATTTCAGGAGTGCAAGGATCTGTTTCCCAGGTGCGTGAGGTGACGGCTGAACTCATGCAGTTGGCTAAGACTAATAACATTGCCATCTTTATTGTCGGGCATGTGACCAAGGAAGGAACCTTGGCTGGGCCTCGGATGTTGGAGCATATGGTGGATACGGTACTTTACTTTGAAGGGGAACGCCACCATACCTTCCGTATCTTGAGGGCGGTCAAAAACCGTTTTGGTTCGACAAACGAAATTGGGATTTTTGAGATGCAATCAGGTGGATTGGTTGAGGTGCTCAATCCGAGTCAAGTTTTCCTAGAAGAACGTTTAGATGGAGCAACTGGTTCGTACATCGTGGTGACTATGGAAGGAACCCGTCCTATTCTTGCGGAGGTTCAGGCCTTGGTAACACCGACTATGTTTGGTAATGCCAAGCGGACTACAACAGGCCTTGATTTCAATCGTGCAAGTCTGATTATGGCTGTTTTGGAGAAACGGGCAGGTTTACTTCTCCAAAATCAGGATGCTTATCTCAAATCAGCTGGTGGTGTCAAATTGGATGAGCCTGCTATTGACTTGGCAGTTGCGATTGCTATAGCTTCGAGCTATAAGGACAAGCCAACCAATCCTCAGGAATGTTTTGTAGGAGAACTTGGTTTGACGGGAGAGATCAGACGTGTGAATCGAATCGAGCAACGGATCAATGAAGCTGCTAAGCTTGGATTTACAAAGATATATGTACCGAAAAATTCCTTAACTGGTATCAAGCCACCCAAGGAAATTCAGGTGATCGGAGTGACGACTATCGGAGAAGTCTTGAAGAAAGTATTTTCCTAATAGTTGTACTCAGGTTTAGATTACTAATTATTTTATTGCTAACATTTATTAAAACAAGGAGGAATTTCTGATGAAATTTTCTATGGACAGTCATATGCAATTTCCTTTGGTAGAGTTGTCACTCAATCAAGGAGAAACCGTCTATATCCAGCGCGGTAGCATGGTCTACCACACGCCTAACGTAAGCCTCAATACCCAGCTCAATGCCAGCGGTTCTGGTTTGGGACGTTTTGTCAAAGCTGTGGGACGCTCTATGGTTTCTGGCGAAAGTACCTTTATCACGCAAGCTGTTGCTGAGTCTGACAACGGCAACCTTGCTTTAGCACCAGATACTCCTGGTCAAGTGATTGCTCTCGAGCTAGGAGAAAAGCAATATCGATTGAATGATGGAGCCTTTCTAGCTCTTGATGGTACAGCTTTCTATACAATGGAGCGTCAGTCTATTGGGAAGGCTCTGTTCGGAGGGCAAGGCGGTCTCTTTGTGATGACAACCCAAGGTCAGGGAACTCTTTTGGCTAATGCTTTTGGATCTATTAAGAAAATTGAGCTTCAAAACCAAGAAGTGACAATTGACAATGCCCATGTGGTGGCTTGGAGTCAATCTTTGGACTATCATATCCACTTAGAAAATGGTTTCTGGCAATCTATTGGTACAGGCGAAGGAGTGGTGAATACTTTCCGAGGTACTGGTGAGGTTTATGTACAAAGTCTCAATCTTCAAAGCTTTGCAGGCTCTCTCAACAAGTATATCCAAAAAGAATCATAACAATAAAAACTAGGATAGGGACCCAAGCTAGATGCTAGAAGTCTCTGTTCTAGTTTTTTTATATGGAAGTTGAAAACTGACAAGACAAAGAAAAGATGGTAAGATAGAAGATAAATAATTTGGTTTTCAAATTATCTTAAAAGTAAGAAAGTGTGTTGTCATGTCGTATTTTGAACAGTTTATGCAAGCCAACCAGGCTTATGTTGCCCTACATGGGCAGTTAAATCTGCCAATCAAGCCTAAAACCAGAGTAGCCATTGTGACTTGTATGGACTCACGTCTGCACGTTGCACAAGCTTTGGGGTTAGCACTTGGAGATGCTCACATTTTACGGAATGCGGGCGGTCGAGTGACAGACGATATGATTCGCTCACTCGTGATTTCTCAGCAACAAATGGGAACAAGAGAGATTGTGGTTCTTCATCATACAGACTGTGGTGCTCAGACATTTCAAAACGAAGAGTTTCAAGAACATTTAAAAACTGAATTAGGGGTTGATGTCTCGGGTCAAGATTTTCTCCCTTTTCAAGACGCTGAGGAGAGTGTTCGTGAGGATATGCAGTTACTTCGAGAATGCCCATTGATTCCAGATGATGTGGTTATTTCAGGGGCTGTTTATGATGTAGATACAGGCAGTATGAGAGAGGTATACTAACTTTTCCTTTGTGAGTTCCTATCTTCCTATGAGATAGAATGTCTAAGTTGTCACATTTCAGCTTGAATATAAGGAATATAAATGAGCACAAGACAAGGGGATAAATGTCCATTCTTGTCTTATTTTTTATTGAAAAATCAAGAAAAAAGCGCTACAATGGTAGTTGGAAAAATGTTGTGAAAAAACACAAGTGATACATAAATACTGGAGGAAATCATGTCTTTTTCTGATTTAAAGCTGTTTGCCCTTTCTTCAAATAGAGAATTGGCAGAGCGTGTGGCGCAAGAGATTGGAATAGAGTTGGGAAAATCGACCGTACGTCAATTTTCAGATGGAGAAATTCAAGTTAATATCGAAGAATCAATCCGTGGAAAACACGTCTTTATCTTACAATCAACTAGCTCACCTGTAAATGACAATCTGCTAGAAATTTTGATTATGGTAGATGCTTTGAAACGTGCCAGTGCAGAATCTGTCAACGTTGTTATGCCTTACTATGGCTATGCACGTCAGGATAGAAAGGCGAGAGCGCGTGAGCCAATCACTTCAAAACTTGTGGCAAATATGCTAGAAGTGGCTGGAGTGGATCGTTTGTTGACGATTGACTTGCATGCTGCACAGATTCAGGGATTTTTTGATATTCCTGTCGATCACTTGATGGGTGCTCCTTTGATTGCAGACTACTTTGAGCGTCGTGGCATGGTTGGTTCTGACTATGTGGTTGTCAGCCCAGACCATGGTGGGGTGACTCGTGCACGTAAATTGGCAGAGTTTTTGAAAACTCCAATTGCTATTATTGACAAACGTCGTAGCGTGGACAAGATGAATACCAGTGAAGTGATGAATATCATTGGTAAGGTGGAAGGTAAGACTTGTATCTTGATTGATGATATGATTGATACAGCTGGAACTATTTGTCATGCGGCAGATGCACTTGCTGAAGCTGGAGCTGTCGAAGTTTACGCAAGCTGTACGCACCCAGTTCTTTCAGGGCCTGCTATGGATAATATCCAAAAATCAGCTATTAAAAAATTGGTTGTTTTGGACACTATCTACCTACCAGAAGAGCGTTTGATTGATAAGATCGAGCAAATCTCTATTGCACATCTCTTGGCGGATGCTATCATCCGTATCCACGAAAAACGTCCTCTATCTCCATTATTTAGTATTGAGAAAAAAATCTAACGAATTCGTTGGATCAGACAAAACTCCTAACAAAGTGATAGGCCTTGTTGGGAGTTTTCTTAATTAGATCAGGAAAATGTGAAAATTTCACTAATTGTTCGTTTTTTAGTCCATTTTTTTCCTTAATTCTTCGAGAATATTGCTTGTTTTTTAAGAATATAATAAATTTTACTCGTTTTTTACCAGAAATTTTAAAAATAATTTAAGAAAAAGCTTGACAACCTAGATATATGTGATATAATTTGAGGTAATAAGGATTATCCTTATAATTAAAATTAAACTTAAAGAGGAGATAAAACAATGAAAAAAGTTTTATTGGCATCAGTAGCAGCTCTTGCAGTATTCTCAGCAGCAGCTCCAGTTTTTGCACAAGGAGAAAACCCAGCTTCTTCTAACCAATTGATCCAAAAGAAATATGTTTCTGAACGTGATATTGCAGATCAAGCTTATGCATACGTAGAAGCTCACCCAGAAGATATTGCAGCAGCTGTTGAAAAAGAACCTTCAGTGATTGCAGCTCGTGCAGAACTTGCTAAAGCTGAAGCAATCGTTGGTCACACTCATGAAAAAGCTGTAGCAGCTGCTAAAGCTAACCTTGATGAAGTTTTGGCTGATGCAACAAATTCACAACGTAACCGTGCAATCCAATACTTGCAAGAAACATACCGTGAAGCAGCTAAAGCTCAAGGTAACTACTGGAATGACCCAACTGGTGTTACAGACAACGAACGTAATCCAGATCGTATTGCTGAAGATCAAGCTAACCAAACTGGTCGTCCTGTAGTAACAGAAGAACAAGCAACAGCTGACCAAGCTGCAACTAAACCAGAAGATGGTAAACCAGGTGCTACAGACCAAGCTAAAAAAGCAGATGCAGCTGCTAAAAAAGCAGGCGCAAATGCTAAAGCAGGTCAAAAAGCCCTTCCAAAAACACACGCTGCTAAATAATTTTATTTAAAAAGTAGCCAATCACTGAAACTTGGTTTCAGTGATTTTTTTGGTAAAAAATGAGGGAGGAAAAGATGAGTAGACGTTCTACGACAAAGAAATCACCAATTACTAAAATAATTGCTTCTATCGTTGCAGTAGCTATCGTTGCTTTGGGAGGCTTCTTTATCTATAAAAGCTTCCTAGCTCCAAGTGGAGATAAGCTAAATGATGCGAAGGTTACTCAGGAAGCTCCAAAACAAGCCTATACTGCTAGCGCAGAAGAAAAGGAATATCTGGCTAATAAGTTTAAAGGTTTGCTTGCAACCAACTCTGAAACGGTTGGTTATGTATATATTCCTGGTACACAGTTGGATGAACCAGTCGTTCAAACAACGGATAATGCGACTTATTTAGATAAGCGCTTTGATGGCGTTAACGAGCCTTTAATGGGGGCAGTCTTTATGGACGCCGATAACAAGAAGGACTTTAGCGATCGATTGACTTGGTTATTTGGTCACGCTCGTGGTAGTAAAGTGCCTGACCACCGTATGTTTAAAGATGTGAATTATTTCAGTCGCCAAGAATATTTTGATGAACATCCTTATGTTGTCATTGAAACTCCAGAGAGAAAGTATTATTATGAAGCTGTTGCTATGATTATTGTTCCAGAAGAAACAGCTTTTTACCGTACTTCTTTTGATGATGATGCGGACTTTGAGAAACAGCTAAATATTATTTATGATACTGCAGAGGTTAAGAAACCAAATGTTAAGGTATCAGCTAAAGATAAATATCTTGTTCTTTCTACTTGTCGTGAAGAAGATGATACGATTCGTGCCAATCTCTACCTTCGACAAATTCCTGACTCAGAGATGAGTGACTTTGTCAAACAACATGGAGAAAGCCTTAAGTATAAACCAACAAGAGAATAATCTTTAAATAAAATTTTTATGAATCCTCCTCAAATTAAATGAAATAGTTTAATTTTGGGAGGATTTTTTGATTTTTGTTTTTATAGTAAAATTCTGCAAACCCTTTCAAAATATGCTATACTGATGAAAAAGGAGGATTTTTATGACTCAAGAATTTATCAATCCAAGTGATGGCGTGATTCGTCAGTATCTGGCAAACAGTAAGACTCTAGCAGTAGTAGGCTTGTCTGATCGTGAAGAAACAACGAGCAATCGAGTGACCAAGGAAATGCAGGCTCGTGGCTATAAAATCATACCAGTAAACCCTAAGGCTGCAGGTGGGGAAATCTTGGGAGAAAAGGCTTATGCCAGTCTAGCTGAGATTCCTTTCCCTGTAGATATCGTCAATGTCTATCGTCGTAGTGAGTTTCTGCCTGATGTGGCGCGTGATTTTCTCAAGGCAGATGCTAAGATTTTCTGGGCGCAACTAGGACTTGAGAGTCTAGAAGCGGAAGAAATCTTGCGTGCTGGAGGTTGCGATGATATCGTGATGAATCGTTGTATTAAGAGAGAACATACACGCTTAATTCTTGAACAATAAAAAGGTAGCTTGTGGGCTACCTTTTGTCTTAGAAAATACCGATGAGCGTTTGCATACCGAGACTAGTCAGGATGATGGCAATCCAGCAGAGGGCACCAAGAAGAATGGATTTACCGCTGGACTTAATCATAGCAATGAGGTTGGTTTTGAGACCAATAGCACTCATAGCCATGATGATGAGGAATTTGGAGAGTTGTTTGAGAGGTGAAAAGAAGCTATTGCTGACACCGAAGGAAGTAAGGACGGTGGTTAGCAGAGAAGCTAGGATGAAGTAGAGAATGAAAACAGGGAAGATTTTTTTTAGTTTTACTCCTTGGTTGTTGCCTTGTTGACGACTTTGCCAGTAAGAGAGGAAGAGAGTGATAGGGATAATAGCTAGGGTACGGGTCAATTTGACAATGGTGGCAGCTTCGAGAGTATTGGACTGGTAAAGACTATCCCAGGCGCTGGCAGTGGCTGTTACAGAGGAAGTATCATTGACCGCAGTTCCTGCAAAGAGAGCAAAACCTTCGTTGGAAAGATGGAGCCAAGAACCTAGAGTTGGGAAGATAAGAGCTGCCAAGACATTGAAGAAAAAGATAACAGAAATGGCTTGTGCGACTTCTTTTTCCTTGGCATGGATGACAGGAGCAGTCGCTGCAATGGCAGAACCGCCACAGATAGAGGAACCAACACCGATCAAGGTAGCTAGCTTTGTATCTAGGTCAAAAAAGCGCTGGAAAAGGTAGGCTATAATCAAGGCTATAGAAATGGTAGATAGAATGACAGGGAGCGAAGATTTTCCTACTGCGAAGACTTGAGAGATATTGAGTCCAAACCCGAGCAAGATAACAGCATACTGAAGCAATTTTTTAGAGCTATATGTCAAACCAGCATCTAGTTGTTTATAGGAAGTGAGAAATGGGTGGAGAATCATGCCAATAAAGATGGCAAAAACAGGTGCTCCCACAACAGGCAGAAAGCCTCCTAGAACCCAAGAGATGATAGAAATGATCAGACAGGCTAACAGTCCTGCCCAATTTTTTGATAGAAATGACATAAAAACCTCCGAAAATAAATACTCCTTATTATAATCTTATCTCGAAGAAAAGTAAAGTTTAATAATTATTTGACAAGTTTCTCTCATTATGTGATTAGAACTGTAACGAAGTCTTGGCAAAAACAGAAATACCAGAGGTGAAGCTCTGGTATTTCTGTTTGTCTAGTCATATTAAAACTAAACTCAGGTTATATTTTTTTGTCGCGCTTGTCTAGCCACTTTCTGACTACCCACTCAGAAATGACATTACCGATCTAGTAATCAATAATGGTGCTAGAATAGTTGTAACGAAGATTAGCAAAACCGTATTTTACAAAGGTATACTCTGTAATATTTAAATCCTTATTAAATCAACGTTTCTAAAGGAAAAGTAGCTGTAAAATATTATATACAGCGTACTGTTAAACCAAGACGGTACCAAAAATTAAGGTTTTGGAGCTTATAAAATAAAGAAAGATGTCTCAATCAGTTGAGCTTTTTTAAGTACCATTTTGTAGCAAAGTGACATAGTCGCTTTTTGTGTGGAATAGGTGAGATAAAAAAACAGTGTTTCGTTTTTGGTCGATGAAGTAGAGTAAGACATACTGACCGATAATTTTTCCTCGTGTAGGGTACTTACTATTAATCTTTATACCAATTTTTTCATCGGCGTCAAAACCAGCCTCAGGAAAGACTTCTAAACTTTTTAAGCCATCTAAAATTTTACTCACAGTATTTTTAGCAGACTGAGGTGATAAAAGAACAGTAGTGATGTAATCATGAATACTGTCAATAGCTTGGCTCACTTCATCAGAAATAATTACTTTATAAGCCATAGCGTGCCCTCATACTGTCTAGGGAAGTCCCTTTTCCTGCTTCATATTCTCTTAAGGCTCGTTCGGATTGAGCTTGTAATTCCTCAATCAATTGTTCACGGTGTAAATCTTCTGCAGTCTTGATTGGCAAGTCCTGTTCGAGGACAATCTGCTCTATAAAAAGAGTGATAGCATCCGTCATGGTCATTCCTTTTTCCTTGATAATGGCTCTAGCTTGTTCCATTGCTAACTCATTGATTTTAAAATTATATTGCTTAACAAGTGATGTAGTCATGGTATATCTCCGTTCTATATCGTGTATATCCAGTATATGTTTTTTGAACTTTTTTTGCAAGAAAAAAACTCTTGAATATAATCCAAGAGTGAAACGAATAGAACCAGTGGTGGAGCGGGTTCTTTACAGCCTAAAGCTGAAGGTAGTGCCAAACCTGAAGCTGAATCATCAGCAACCTTTGAGAAAACTGTTACCAGTCATCCGACATCATCCTATCCTTAGTTATCGTTTAGGACAAATAAGAGAGAATGTCAACAATAATTCTTATTACAACCATCTGTCCTCTACCTTTGTTTGATTTTCTTGTTTTTGAATAAATTGTCTGACTGTATCTTTCAAATGTTTCTGCAATTCAAGAATCTGACTAAATTCATTTAAACTAGCCTGATTATCTTCGTTTACTTTTTTGTGATCTGATTTATATTGACCCCTATCCGATTTATTTCCTTACGTAACTTCTCAATACTCGTCGAAAATCTCCTAATACCTTGTTATCTTCGGCTTACCTAACTTTAGTTATGCTTTCACCTCGATTCCTAGTTTCATGAGATTTTCATTGAGTATTCTAAAAACATAGTGTTGTAATGAATTTAAATGAACATACATCAGTTGCTTATGCTAGTGTGATTTTGCGGTCAGAGAGCTTTTGTAGTATAATAGACATATGTTCTTTAAGCAAGGAGGGTATCTATGGACTTAACCAAGCGATTTAATAAACAATTAGATAAGATTCAAGTTTCCTTGATTCGTCAGTTTGACCAGGCTATTTCAGAGATTCCTGGGGTTCTACGTCTGACATTGGGAGAGCCTGACTTCACAACTCCAGACCATATCAAGGAGGTAGCTAAGCGCGCCATTGACCAAAATCAATCCTACTATACAGGGATGAGTGGTTTGTTGACATTGCGTCAGGCAGCTAGTGATTTTGTAAGAGAAAAATACCAGCTCGACTATAATCCAGAGAATGAAATCTTGGTCACAATTGGTGCGACAGAGGCTCTATCAGCTACTTTGACAGCTATTTTAGAAGAGGGAGACAAGGTTCTCTTGCCAGCTCCTGCCTATCCTGGTTATGAACCAATTGTTAATCTAGTTGGCGCAGAGATTGTCGAGATTGATACGACTGAAAATGGTTTTGTCTTGACTCCTGAAATGCTGGAGAAGGCAATTCTGGAGCAGGGTGACAAGCTCAAGGCAGTCATTCTCAACTATCCAGCCAACCCTACTGGAATTACTTATAGTCGCGAACAGTTGGAAGCCTTGGCTGACGTTTTACGCAAGTATGAGATTTTCGTAGTCTGTGATGAGGTTTACTCAGAGTTGACTTATACAGGGGAAAATCATGTCTCTTTGGGAACAATGCTGAGAGATCAGGCCATTATCATTAACGGTCTATCCAAATCACATGCTATGACAGGTTGGCGTTTAGGCTTTATCTTCGCACCAGCAAATTTCACAGCCCAACTCATCAAGAGTCACCAGTACTTGGTAACTGCTGCGAATACTATGGCGCAACATGCTGCAGTAGAAGCCTTAACAGCTGGTAAAGATGATGCAGAGCCGATGAAGAAAGAGTATATCCAACGTCGGGACTACATTATCGAGAAAATGACTAATCTTGGTTTTGAGATTATCAAACCTGACGGTGCCTTTTATATCTTTGCTAAGATTCCAGCAGGCTACAATCAAGATTCGTTTGCTTTTCTGAAGGATTTTGCTCACAAGAAGGCTGTTGCCTTTATCCCTGGTGCAGCTTTTGGTCAATATGGAGAAGGTTATGTGCGCTTGTCTTATGCAGCTAGCATGGAAACCATCAGAGAAGCTATGAAACGTCTTGAGGAGTACATGAGAGAAGCATGATTCAGTCTATTACGAGTCAGGGGTTGGTGCTCTACAATCGTAATTTTCGTGAGGATGACAAGCTAGTCAAGATTTTTACAGAGCAGGTCGGCAAGCGGATGTTTTTTGTCAAACATGCCGGTCAGTCAAAACTGGCTCCAGTTATTCAACCTTTGGTGCTGGCTCGTTTTCTTTTGCGAATCAATGATGATGGACTTAGTTATATTGAAGACTATCATGAGGTGATGACCTTTCCAAAAATCAATAGTGATCTCTTTGTCATGGCCTATGCGACCTATGTGGCAGCTTTGGCAGATGCTAGTTTGCAGGACAATCACCAAGATGCTCCCTTGTTTGCTTTTTTACAAAAGACTTTAGAGTTGATGGAAGAGGGGCTAGATTATCAAGTTTTGACCAATATTTTTGAAATTCAGATCTTGACCCGTTTTGGAATTAGTCTTAATTTTAATGAGTGTGTTTTTTGCCATCGGGTGGGTCAGGCCTTTGATTTTTCTTTCAAATATGGTGCTTGCTTATGTCCTGATCATTACCATGAGGACGAGAAACGTTGTCATCTGAATCCAAACATTCCCTATCTGCTCAATCAATTTCAAGCTATCAACTTTGAGACTTTAGAGACTATTTCTCTCAAGTCTGAAATCAAGCAAGAATTGCGTCAGTTCATGGATCAAATTTATGAAGAGTACGTCGGAATTCACCTAAAATCAAAGAAATTTATTGATTCCCTAGCCGATTGGGGACAATTACTAAAAGAGGAAGACAAATGAAAAAAATCGCAGTAGATGCAATGGGTGGCGATTACGCACCCCAAGCCATCGTTGAGGGTGTCAATCAAGCCCTTGCTGACTTTTCAGATATTGAAATTCAACTTTACGGAGATGAAAGCAAAATCAAGCAATATCTAACAGCTACAGAACGCGTCAGCATTATCCATACAGATGAAAAAATTGATTCGGATGATGAACCAACAAAAGCCATCCGTAAAAAGAAAAATGCCAGTATGGTTTTGGCAGCTAAGGCTGTCAAAGATGGTGAGGCTGATGCCGTGCTATCAGCAGGGAATACAGGTGCTTTGCTTGCGGCAGGATTTTTCATCGTAGGTCGCATCAAGAATATCGATCGTCCAGGGCTTATGTCAACCTTACCAACAGTTGATGGGAAAGGTTTTGACATGCTAGACCTCGGTGCCAATGCAGAAAACACAGCCCATCACCTGCATCAATACGCCATCTTAGGTTCTTTCTATGCTAAAAATGTTCGTGGAATTGCAAAACCACGAGTTGGTTTGCTTAATAACGGGACAGAGAGTAGTAAGGGAGATCCACTCCGCAAGGAAACTTATGACATGCTAGCAGCTGATGAGAGTTTGAACTTTGTCGGTAATGTGGAAGCGCGTGATTTGATGGAGGGTGTTGCAGATGTTGTCGTGGCAGACGGTTTCACGGGAAACGCTGTGCTAAAATCCATCGAAGGTACAGCCATGGGGATCATGGGCTTGCTAAAAAATGCTATTACAGGTGGCGGTTTGCGAGCTAAATTAGGTGCTCTTCTTCTTAAGGATAGTCTTAGAGGTTTGAAAAAGCAGCTCAACTATTCTGACGTTGGAGGTGCAGTCTTGTTTGGTGTCAAGGCGCCGGTTGTAAAGACTCATGGATCAAGTGATGCCAAGGCTGTGTACAGTACGATTCGTCAGATTCGTACCATGCTAGAAACAGACGTAGTTGCTCAAACTGCGCGTGAATTTTCAGGAGAATAATATATATGACAGAAAAAGAAATTTTTGACCGTGTCGTGACCATTATCCAAGAACGTCAAGGGGATGACTTTGTAGTCACAGAGGCCTTGAGTTTGAAGGATGATTTGGATGCTGATTCGGTAGATTTGATGGAATTTGTTCTAACCGTTGAGGATGAATTTGGAATCGAAATCAGTGATGAAGAAATCGACCATCTTCAAAGTGTGGCAGATGTATTAAAAGCCATTAAAGATAAAATCTAACATAAAGCAACATGCAAGTCATGTTGTTTTTTTATTTCTCGAAAAAAGATAAGATTTTGAAGTTTTATAGTCGAGTTTACGAATAAAAAGATGAGAACAAAAAAGGAGGATTACTGATGTATGTGACAGGTCTTTATCCGTGGTTGATCAAGTGGTTTTTAAAATAAATTTGACTTAGCTGTTTATTTTAAAATTATTTTATCGAATAGATAAGTAAGAAGAAAAGGAAAGGAGTTTGATTAATGTATTTACCAATTTTACTTCCATGGTTTATCAAATTGTATTTTAAATAAATTAAATTTATTCATTCATTTTAAAATGATTTTTCGAATAGATAAGTGAGAAGAAAGGGAAGGAGATTAGAAATGATTATTTCAGTTATTTATCCAATTTGGTTTTTAAAATGGTTTAAAGGTTAAAAATCACAAACAAAAAACTATAAAAAAGGAGAAAACAAATGACAAACTTTGATAAAATGGAACAGAACTTTGTAGCTCTTACGGAAGAAGAGCTGATGGAAGTGGATGGGGGAGCACTGCCTCTTGTACTCGCTGGAGTATCTATTTGGAAGGTAGGTGCGGCAGTAGCAGGTGGAGCAACAGCGCTTTTTGCTGGAGGAGCAGCTTTGGGGTATTATGCAAATAGACCATAATCTGATTGTAGTCAGAGAGGCATTTCTATGTTTTTAAAAAAAGAAGTGATATTATTAGGGGTATTGTTATCGCTACGTATTATTTTTACTATTGTTCAAATTTTAATTGACTATAAAATATTACCTGGACAGTATAGTGTAAATTTTATGGATATTTCAGAAGTATTTACCTATCCAATACTCATTTTAATCATTTATATAGCAATAAAATATAATACAAAGGAGTAATGATGAACATGAACTTAGAACAATTTTATCAATTATCTGACGATGAATTAGTGGGAACAAAAGGTGGTTTTGGTCTTGCGGAAGCAGTTGGGATTGCAGGAGTACTGAATGCTGCTGTACAAATTTTTAATGCTGGTTACAAATTTGGTTCAGATTTTGCTCGTCGTGGGCGTTAGATAATGAACAATCGCAACACTGATCTCAATACATTGTTACCATAGTTCCTTTGGTGGCAATAGGTCTCAATCTCGTGCTTCATGTAATTCGTACAGGTTCTTTATTATCCTTTGATTGGAAATGGTATTTAGTTGGATTGATTGCCTCAGGATATTTTGGGATTTTTTGCAAGGATTTGTCAAAAGATAATCCAAACTATAAATGATGAATCTGAATGAAAAGGATTTTGTGCGTGTGAATGGCGAAAAAACTCTGCCATTCTTGTCAGATAAATAGGAGTCTGCTATGAAAAAATTTTTATTGGGATTTGCTGAGGGATATTTTATCGTGTCAGTCATTATCTATATTGTAACGTATTTGATTTTGAAAAAACCGATCAATACCTTGTTTTATCTAGAAACCTATCCAATTCTGCTTGGTCTGTTTTATGTAGGGTATAAGTGTAGTTCAGAAAATAAAAAATGATCAATTATAAACTAATCATTAAGTTGAACTAAAAAGGAATAAAAGTGAACTTGTATGAAAAATCTAAAAAATGTAATGGGAGCCTTTTTAATTATTTTTGGAGTGCTTTGCATATTAGGAGATTTAAATGTAATTACCTTTAATGTTGAAAAATATTTCCAAACAGAGTTATTTGTTCTGATGTTTATTTTGATGATGCGTTATTTAGATTCAGGTAAAGACAAAGTTTAAAGAGAACTATTATTAGTATATGGCAAATGCTATTGAATAATCATCATTTAGTTGTTATCAATAAAATAAGAACTAAAAAGAATGGAGAAATAAATGAATATCTCAGAAGAATTTGCGACTATCATTATATCAGCCTCAGGAATAGTAGGACTTTTGGTTGGAGTAGCTATTGGATTAGCTAGTATTATTTAAAAAGGAGTAGATGGAATATGAAAAAACTGAATAAAAAATTTGCTATTATGACAGAGGAAGACTTGGCTGTAACTAAGGGAGGTTTCATTGTTACTACTTCTACAGCAGTAGCTTGGGGAGTTTTAGGAGGAACTTCTTATATGTTTGGACGTTATCTGGGAAGTAGACGTTAATTTAAAAATTTGTGGCAAATCGTAAAAAAATTGAAAAAGGTAAGAAATATTAATCATTATATTTTCTAGGTAGGACGTTTGTTCTACCTATTTTTATTTAGGAAAAAGTGCTGTTCAGGTGCAGTTATTGTTTTTTTAGAAATAATTTTCTTTTTGCTTCTTTGTTTGGATAAAATAATCTTACAAAGTTTTCTTTGGAGATTGTTAGGAAAAGGAGTAGAATATGAAATTTAGTAAACGGCATTATCGTCCTCAGGTAGATCAGATGGACTGCGGTGTGGCTTCATTAGCCATGGTCTTTGGTTATTACGGTAGTTATTATTCTCTGGCTCACTTGCGCGAGTTGGCCAAGACGACCATGGATGGGACTACGGCTTTAGGCTTAGTCAAGGTTGCAGAGGAAATTGGTTTTGAGACGCGAGCAATAAAGGCGGACATGAGCTTGTTTGATTTGCCGGATGTAACCTTTCCTTTTGTGGCTCATGTGCTTAAGGAAGGGAAATTGCTCCATTATTATGTGGTGACTGGGCAAGACAAGAACAACATTCATATTGCAGATCCAGATCCTAGTGTTAAGCTGACCAAGATTTCTCGTGAGCGTTTTGCTAAGGAGTGGACAGGAATCACTATTTTTATGGCACCATCTCCGACTTATAAGCCTCATAAGGAACAAAAAAATGGTCTGCTCTCCTTTATCCCTATACTGGTGAGACAGCGAGGTTTGATTGTTAATATTGTTTTGGCGACCCTATTGGTGACCTTGATTAACATTGTGGGTTCTTATTACATTCAGTCTATCATCGACACATATGTACCAGATCAGATGCGTTCAACCTTGGGCATTATCTCAATAGGGCTAGTCATCGTTTATGTCCTTCAGCAAATCTTATCTTATGCTCAGGAATATCTTTTACTTGTTTTGGGGCAACGCTTGTCTATTGATGTGATTTTGTCTTATATCAAGCATGTTTTTCATTTGCCCATGTCCTTTTTTGCGACACGACGGACAGGAGAAATCGTGTCTCGTTTCACGGATGCAAATAGTATCATTGATGCGCTGGCCTCGACTATTCTGTCAATCTTTTTGGATGTATCTACTGTCTTGATTATTTCAGTAGTTCTATTTTCGCAGAATAGCAATCTTTTTTTCATGAGTTTACTAGCTCTTCCTATCTACACAGTGATTATCTTTGCTTTTATGAAGCCCTTTGAAAAGATGAATCGGGATACCATGGAAGCCAATGCGATTCTGTCTTCTTCGATCATTGAGGACATTAATGGCATTGAGACGATTAAATCCTTGACTAGTGAAAGCTCCCGTTATCAAAAGATTGACAAGGAATTTGTGGATTATCTGAAAAAATCTTTTACCTATAGTCGGGCAGAAAGTCAGCAAAAGGCTCTGAAAAAGCTTGCCCAGCTCTTGCTCAATGTTGGCATTCTCTGGATGGGGGCTCTCCTAGTTATGGACAATAAGATGAGTTTGGGGCAGTTGATTACCTATAATACCTTGCTTGTTTACTTTACAAATCCTTTGGAGAATATCATCAATCTGCAAACCAAACTTCAGACAGCGCAGGTAGCCAATAACCGTCTGAATGAAGTTTATCTGGTTGCATCTGAGTTTGAGGAAAAGAAAACAGTCTCAGATTTGAGCTTGCTAGGAGGAGATATGACTTTCAAGCAGGTTCACTACAAATATGGTTATGGTCGAGATGTCTTGTCGGACATCAATCTGACTATTCCACAAGGCTCTAAAGTGGCTTTTGTGGGAATTTCAGGATCGGGTAAGACGACCTTGGCTAAGATGATGGTTAATTTTTACGATCCAAGTCAGGGGGAGATTAGTCTGGGTGGCGTCAATCTCAATCAGATAGATAAAAAGGCTCTACGCCAGTATATCAACTACCTGCCTCAGCAACCCTACGTTTTTAATGGAACGATTTTGGAGAATCTTCTCCTCGGAGCTAAGGAGGGGACGACCCAGGAGGATATCTTGAGAGCAGTGGAGTTGGCAGAGATTCGGGAGGATATTGAGCGGATGCCACTGAATTACCAGACAGAATTGACTTCGGATGGGGCAGGGATTTCAGGTGGGCAACGTCAGAGGATCGCACTGGCGCGTGCTCTCTTGACCGATGCACCTGTCTTGATCTTGGATGAGGCGACCAGCAGTCTGGATATTTTGACCGAGAAGCGAATTGTCGATAATCTGATGGCTTTGGATAAGACCTTGATTTTCATCGCCCACCGCTTGACTATTGCTGAGCGGACAGAGAAGGTTGTCGTTTTGGATCAGGGCAAGGTTGTCGAAGAGGGAACACATGCAGATTTGTTGGCTCAGGGTGGCTTTTACGCCCATCTGGTGAATAGTTAGAGAGGAGAAAAGATGCAATCAGAATTTTTAGAAAGTGCTGAGTTTTACAATCGTCGTTACCATAATTTTTCTAGTTATGTGATTTTTCCAAGCTTTATCTTGTTTTTGTTCCTGCTAGTCTTTTCAATCTTTGCCCAAAAGGAGATAAGCTTGACAGCTGGAGCTACGGTAGAACCTGCTCGTATTATTGCTACCATTCAGTCTAGTAGTAATAGTAAGATTGTGGCGAATCATTTGGCTGAAAATAAGTTTGTCAAGCAAGGGGATCTTCTCGTTCAATACCAAGAGGGAGCAGAAGCAGTTCAGGCTGAGAATTATGCTAGTCAGTTGGAAATGCTCAAGGATCAGAAGGTTCAACTGGAGTATTTAAAAGCAAGCCTTCAAGCAGGAAGTGATCAATTTCCTGAAGCAGATAAATTTGGCTATCAGCATAGTTTTTTAGATTATCTAAATCAAGCTGCTAGTCTGCGAAGTCAGGTTGAGCAACAAAATGCTAGTATATCATCTCAAAATGCAGCAGCCAGTGGTAGTCAGGCAGAATTAGGCAATCTCATCGGAGAAACCCAGTCCAAAATTAAAGAATATCAGCAAGCCAAGTCTGCTATTCAGGGTGATGGACACTTAGAGAGTGATCATCCAGCTTATGCTATTTATCAGTCAACAAAAGAGCAAGGATCGGAAGCCAAACAGCAGGCCTTATCTCAGCTAGATGCTCAAATCACTCAGTTGGAGTCAACTCTTGCAGGTTATCGAGTACAGTATGCAGGTTCAGGAGTCCAGCAAGCTTATGCATCTGGATTAGGAAGTCAGTTAGAGTCATTAAAATCTCAGCAACTAGCCAAGGTAGGTCAGGAATTAACACTCTTGGAACAGAAAATTCTTGAAGCGGAGTCAGGTAAAAAGATTCAAGGAAATCTTTTAGACAAGGGGAAAATTACAGCAACAGAAGATGGTGTTCTACATTTGAATCCTGAGCATAGTCGATCTACCATCATTCCAGAAGGAACTATTCTCGCTCATCTTTTTCCGCAGTTGGCTAGAGAGAGGAAGGCAAAACTAACAGCCTATATTAGTTCTAAGGAAGTGGCTGGTCTCAAGCATGGAAATGAGGTACGATTTACAACGGTAACGGATGCGAATAAGCAGCTAGTGTTGACCTCCAAGATTACGAATATCGATACCAGTGCGACTCAGACAGAAAAGGGCAATTTCTTTAAATTAGAGGCAGAGACGGATTTGAATGCTGAACAAGCAGAAAAACTTCGTTATGGACTTGAAGGTCGTTTGACTATGATTACAGGTAGGAAGAGTTTTTTACGCTACTATCTTGATCGTTTTTTGAAACAAGAATAAAGTTCTCATTTTAACTCAAATCAATCTTAGAAAATCGCAAATGAAAATTCGTTTGCGATTTTTCTGTACTTTTTCAGATATGATATCAAATATAGTTCGTGAAATATTTGATTTTTAGTGTCTGTTGTGTTAGAATGATGTAAAGTAATACGAAAGGCGAACAAGAAAATGTCCAGTGAACTTATTTATACGGGAAAAGCTAAAGATATCTATACTACAGAAGACGCAAATGTGATTAAGTCGGTCTACAAGGACCAGGCCACTATGCTGAATGGAGCTCGTAAAGAGACCATTGAGGGTAAAGGTGTGCTGAATAATCAGATTTCGTCTCTTATTTTTGAAAAATTGAATGCGGCTGGTGTGGCGACACACTTTATCGAACGTATTTCTGACACAGAACAATTGAATAAAAAAGTAAAAATCATTCCTTTGGAGGTTGTCCTTCGTAACGTGACTGCAGGTTCTTTTTCTAAACGTTTTGGCGTTGAAGAAGGTTTGGACTTGGAGACTCCAATCGTTGAATTTTACTACAAGAACGATGAGTTGGATGATCCATTCATCAATGATGAGCATGTCAAGTTCTTGGATATTGCCAATGATGAGCAAATTGCTTATATCAAGGAAGAAACGCGTCGTATCAATGAATTGCTGAAAGATTGGTTTGCACAAATTGGTCTTCGCTTGATTGACTTCAAATTGGAATTTGGTTTTGATAAGGATGGCAAGATTATCTTGGCAGACGAATTTTCACCAGATAACTGCCGTCTTTGGGATGCGGAAGGGCACCATATGGACAAGGATGTTTTCCGTAGAGATTTGGGCAGTTTAACGGATGTATATCAGGTTGTGTTGGAGAAATTGCAGGGCTTGAAGTAACTCGATTGAAACGGAAAACCTTCGTCTTCGATAACCTATTTGAATAGAAATAAAGGAAATAAAATGGATAAACGTATTTTCGTTGAGAAAAAAGCTGATTTTCGTGTGAAATCTCACTCTTTAGTAAAAGAATTACAGCATAATCTTCAGTTGAAAACTTTGAAGGATCTTCGGATTGTTCAAGTTTACGATGTTTTTGGTTTGGCAGAGGACTTGTTTGCGCGTGCGGAAAAACATATCTTCTCTGAGCAAGTGACTGATACTGTTTTGGACGAGGCTGCGGTTCAGGCTGATCTTGAAAATTATGCTTTCTTTGCTATCGAAAGTTTGCCTGGTCAATTTGACCAACGTGCAGCATCTTCGCAAGAAGCTTTGCTTTTGCTTGGTAGTTCAAATGATGTAATAGTGAACACAGCACAACTGTACTTGGTTAACAAGGATATTGATACAAATGAGTTGGAAGCTGTCAAAAACTACCTCTTGAACCCAGTGGATTCTCGTTTCAAAGATATCACTGTTGGCATTGCTAAACAGGATTTCTCTGAGTCTGACAAGACCATTCCAAACTTGGATTTCTTTGAAACTTATACGGCAGAAGATTTTGCACAGTATAAGGCTGAGCAAGGCTTGGCCATGGAAGTGGATGACCTTCTCTTCATTCAAGATTACTTCAAATCCATTGGACGTGTGCCAACTGAGACTGAGTTGAAGGTTTTGGATACTTATTGGTCTGACCACTGCCGTCACACAACTTTCGAGACTGAGTTGAAAAACATCGACTTCTCAGCTTCTAAATTTGAAAAACAATTGCAAGCGACTTATGACAAGTATATTGCCATGCGTGATGAGTTGGGACGTACAGAAAAACCTCAAACCTTGATGGATATGGCGACTATCTTTGGTCGTTATGAGCGTGCCAATGGTCGTTTGGATGACATGGAAGTGTCTGATGAAATCAATGCCTGCTCAGTTGAAATTGAAGTGGATGTTAATGGTGTCAAAGAACCATGGCTCCTCATGTTCAAAAACGAAACTCATAACCACCCAACTGAAATTGAACCATTTGGTGGAGCGGCTACTTGTATCGGTGGTGCTATTCGTGACCCATTGTCAGGTCGTTCATACGTTTACCAAGCCATGCGTATTTCAGGTGCTGGTGATATTACAACTCCAATTTCAGAAACTCGCGCTGGTAAATTGCCACAACAGGTGATTTCTAAAACAGCGGCTCACGGTTATTCTTCATACGGTAACCAGATTGGTTTGGCAACAACCTATGTTCGTGAATACTTCCACCCAGGTTTCGTTGCTAAGCGTATGGAGCTAGGTGCCGTTGTCGGTGCAGCTCCTAAGGAAAATGTTGTCCGTGAAAAGCCTGAAGCTGGCGATGTGATTATCTTGCTCGGTGGTAAGACTGGACGTGACGGTGTCGGTGGTGCGACAGGTTCTTCTAAAGTTCAAACGGTTGAATCTGTTGAAACAGCTGGTGCTGAAGTTCAAAAAGGGAATGCCATCGAAGAACGCAAGATTCAACGTCTTTTCCGTAATGGGGAAGTAACACGTCTGATCAAGAAATCAAATGACTTTGGTGCTGGTGGTGTCTGTGTGGCTATCGGTGAATTGGCAGATGGTCTTGAAATTGATCTAGACAAAGTGCCATTGAAATACCAAGGTTTGAACGGCACAGAAATTGCCATCTCTGAATCTCAAGAACGGATGGCTGTAGTGGTTCGTCCAGAAGATGTAGATGCCTTCATTGCTGCATGTAACAAAGAAAATATTAATGCTGTTGTCGTTGCGACAGTGACTGAAAAACCAAATCTTGTCATGCACTGGAATGGTGAAACAATCGTTGATTTGGAACGTCGTTTCCTTGATACAAACGGTGTACGTGTGGTTGTAGATGCTAAGGTGGTTGACAAGGATGTCAAGCTTCCAGAAGAACGTCAAACATCTGCTGAAACCCTTGAAGCTGATACTCTTGAAGTCTTGGCTGACCTTAACCATGCCAGTCAAAAAGGTTTACAAACCATCTTTGATAGCTCAGTTGGTCGTTCAACAGTTAATCATCCACTCGGTGGTCGCTATCAAATCACACCAACTGAAGCTTCTGTACAGAAATTGCCAGTTCAACATGGCGTGACTACAACTGCTTCTGTTATGGCGCAAGGATTCAATCCTTATGTAGCAGAATGGTCTCCATACCATGGTGCTGCTTATGCGGTTATCGAAGCAAGCGCTCGTTTGGTTGCTGCTGGTGCCAACTGGTCTAAGGCTCGTTTCTCTTATCAAGAATACTTCGAGCGTATGGATAAACAAGCAGAGCGTTTTGGTCAACCAGTAGCTGCTCTCCTTGGATCAATCGAAGCTCAGATTCAACTTGGTTTGCCATCTATCGGTGGTAAAGACTCTATGTCTGGTACCTTTGAAGAGTTGACAGTGCCACCAACCTTGGTTGCTTTTGGTGTGACAACCGCAGATAGCCGTAAGGTCCTTTCTCCAGAATTCAAAGCTGCTGGTGAAAACATTTACTACATTCCTGGTCAAGCTTTGGCACAAGAAATTGACTTCGATCTTATTAAATCTAAATTTACTCAATTTGAAGCCATTCAAGCTGACCATAAAGTGACAGCAGCATCAGCTGTCAAATATGGTGGTGTCCTTGAAGCTCTTGCCCTTGCAACATTTGGTAACCATATCGGTGCCAACGTCGAATTAGCTGACCTTGACACTAGCTTGACAGCTCAATTAGGTGGATTCGTCTTCACATCTCCGGAAGAAATTTCAGGTGTTGCTAAGATCGGACAAACAGCAGCTGACTTTACACTTACTGTCAATGGTGTAACGCTTGATGGACACAAACTTGACAGTGCCTTCCAAGGTAAATTGGAAGAGGTTTACCCAACGGAATTTGCACAAGCAACTGAGTTGGAAGAAGTACCTGCTGTGGCATCAGATGCTGTGATCAAAGCTAAAGAAACAGTTGAGACACCAGTGGTTTACATCCCAGTATTCCCAGGTACGAACTCTGAGTACGATTCAGCTAAGGCCTTTGAAAAAGAAGGTGCAAAAGTCAACTTGGTACCATTTGTAACATTGAACGAAGAGGCGATTGTCAAGTCTGTTGACACCATGGTTGACAATATCGAAAAAGCTAACATTATCTTCTTTGCAGGTGGCTTCTCAGCGGCGGATGAGCCAGATGGATCAGCTAAATTTATCGTTAACATCTTGCTCAATGAAAAAGTACGTGTAGCCATTGATAGTTTCATCGAACGTGGTGGTTTAATCATTGGTATCTGTAACGGATTCCAAGCCCTTGTTAAATCAGGTCTTCTTCCATATGGTAACTTTGAAGATGCAAGCAGTACGAGTCCAACCCTCTTCTACAATGATGCCAACCAGCACGTGGCGAAGATGGTTGAAACACGTATTGCCAACACGAACTCACCATGGCTTGCCGGAGTTGAGGTTGGTGATATCCATGCCATCCCAGTATCACATGGTGAAGGTAAATTTGTCGTGACAGCTGAAGAATTTGCAGAGCTTCGTGACAATGGTCAAATCTTTACCCAATATGTTGACTTCGAAGGTAAGCCAAGCATGGATTCTAAATACAATCCAAATGGTTCTGTCAATGCGATTGAAGGAATTACAAGTAAGAACGGTCAAATTATTGGTAAGATGGGTCACTCAGAACGTTTCGAAGACGGTCTCTTCCAAAATATTCCAGGAAATAAAGACCAACACCTCTTTGCGTCAGCAGTTAAATACTTTACTGGGAAATAGGCTTTGCAGATTTTCTAATAGATAACCATCAGTGAATGTAAAATCAAGTAGATGTAACTTGCGATAATTGTAAATGATTTGTTGTTGCGAGTGAAATGAGCTTCTACCGTATCATTCCGCTGTAGTATCGCTAAGGAATGATACAGAAATAAAAATTAGGTATATAAAATGACATACGAAGTAAAATCTCTTAATGAAGAATGTGGTGTTTTCGGCATCTGGGGCCACCCAGATGCTGCCAAAATGACCTATTTTGGACTCCATAGTCTTCAGCACCGTGGTCAGGAGGGGGCAGGAATCCTCTCCAATGACCATGGACAATTGAAGCGTCATCGTGATATGGGGCTTTTATCAGAAGTTTTCAAAAATCCTGCTAATTTGGATAAATTGACAGGAACTGGAGCGATTGGACACGTGCGTTATGCGACTGCGGGAGAAGCTTCTGTAGACAATATCCAACCTTTCCTCTTTCGCTTTCACGATATGCAGTTTGGTTTGGCTCACAATGGGAATCTGACCAATGCAGAATCGCTCAAGAAAGAATTGGAACAAAGAGGAGCAATCTTCAGTTCAACCTCTGATTCAGAAATCTTGGCTCACCTTATTCGTCGTAGCCACAATCCAAACCTGATGGGGAAAATCAAGGAAGCCCTCAGTCTGGTTAAAGGTGGTTTTGCTTATCTCTTGATGTTTGAAGATAAATTGATTGCAGCGCTTGATCCAAACGGCTTTCGTCCTCTGTCAATCGGGAAAATGACTAATGGAGCAGTAGTCGTTTCCTCTGAAACATGTGCCTTTGAAGTCATCGGTGCTGAGTGGATTAGCGACGTGAAACCAGGCGAGATTGTCATTATTGATGACAATGGCATCCAGTATGACAGCTATACAAACGATACTCAGTTGGCAATCTGTTCCATGGAGTATATCTACTTTGCCCGTCCTGACTCTAACATCCACGGTGTCAATGTTCATACAGCTCGTAAGAGAATGGGAGCTCAGTTGGCACGAGAGTTCAAGCATGAAGCCGACATTGTGGTCGGTGTGCCAAACTCCTCACTCAGTGCAGCTATGGGATTTGCTGAAGAGTCTGGGCTACCAAATGAAATGGGTCTTATCAAGAACCAATATACACAACGAACCTTTATCCAGCCGACTCAAGAATTGCGCGAGCAAGGAGTTCGAATGAAATTGTCTGCCGTATCTGGTGTTGTTAAAGGAAAACGTGTGGTCATGATTGATGACTCGATTGTGCGAGGAACAACATCTCGTCGGATTGTTCAACTCTTGAAAGAAGCGGGAGCGTCAGAAGTACACGTTGCCATCGGGAGTCCTGCTCTTGCCTATCCATGTTTTTACGGGATTGATATCCAGACACGTCAGGAGCTGATTGCGGCCAATCATACGGTTGAGGAAACTTGCCAAATCATTGGTGCGGATAGTTTGACTTATCTTTCGATTGATGGCTTGATTGACTCTATTGGGATTGAAACAGATGCACCAAATGGCGGTCTCTGTGTGGCTTACTTTGATGGGAAATATCCAACTCCTCTCTATGATTATGAAGAAGAATATCGTAGAAGTTTAGAAGAAAAAACGAGTTTTTACAAATAAAATTCCCCATTGAAGGAAAGGAAAAGGAAAAAACAAATGACAAATAAGAATGCATACGCTCCACGTCTCACTACTGACTAAAAGCTAAAGCATTTGTCAGTAGACGCTTTCTCCTATGGGACCAAAGCTAGAGACCTGACTAGTATTTTTAGATAAAATAATTGTTTATCTAAAAATACGTCGCAGTCTTTCTCAAAAAAAGAAAAGGAATAAATAAAATGACGAATAAAAATGCTTATGCGCAGTCTGGTGTGGACGTTGAAGCGGGTTATGAAGTTGTTGAACGGATCAAAAAACACGTGGCACGTACGGAGCGTGCAGGTGTCATGGGAGCTCTTGGTGGTTTTGGTGGCATGTTTGACCTTTCAAAAACAGGTGTTAAAGAACCGGTTTTGATCTCAGGAACAGATGGTGTTGGAACAAAGCTTATGCTGGCTATCAAGTACGACAAGCACGATACCATTGGACAAGACTGTGTGGCTATGTGTGTCAATGATATCATTGCTGCAGGTGCAGAGCCTCTCTACTTCCTTGACTATATCGCAACTGGTAAAAATGAACCAGCTAAACTAGAACAAGTTGTTGCTGGTGTGGCTGAAGGTTGTGTGCAAGCTGGTGCAGCCCTTATCGGTGGTGAAACGGCTGAAATGCCTGGTATGTACGGTGAAGATGACTATGACTTGGCTGGTTTTGCTGTTGGTGTTGCAGAAAAATCTCAAATCATCGACGGTTCAAAAGTAGCTGAGGGTGATGTGATTCTTGGACTTGCTTCAAGCGGTATCCACTCAAATGGTTATTCACTCGTGCGTCGTGTCTTTGCTGATTACACAGGTGAAGAAGTTCTCCCAGAATTGGAAGGGAAGAAACTTAAAGACGTTCTTTTGGAACCAACACGTATCTACGTCAAAGCAGCTTTGCCACTCATCAAAGAAGAATTGGTTAACGGTATTGCCCACATCACAGGTGGTGGTTTTATCGAAAATGTGCCACGTATGTTCGCGGATGACTTGGCTGCTGAAATTGACGAAAGCAAGGTTCCAGTTCTTCCAATTTTCAAAGCCCTTGAAAAATATGGTGAAATTAAACACGAAGAAATGTTTGAAATCTTCAACATGGGTGTCGGTCTTATGCTTGCGGTTAAACCAGAGAATGTGGAACGTGTCAAAGAGCTTCTTGACGAACCAGTTTATGAAATCGGTCGTATTGTGAAGAAGACAGATGCAAGTGTGGTGATTAAATAATGGTGATATCACCATTTTGTATGGAGAAATTGTAGAAAGGAGTGTTTAAGTTAGCAAGCCTAACTGAACACGGGACTCATTTTCTAGGAAAAAAGAGAAATCATTTTGTGTGCAAGCACCCAGCAATGATTTCCTATTTTTCTACGAAACTGTTCGGCTAGCCGAAACGTCCCTTTGTATCGAATATGAAAATTGCTGTTTTTGCCTCTGGTAACGGCTCAAACTTTCAGGTGATTGCGGAACAATTTCCAGTAGAATTTGTTTTTTCAGATCACAGGGATGCCCATGTCTTAGAGCGTGCCGAAAAGCTTGGTGTTTTATCTTATGCCTTTGAACTTAAAGAGTTTGAGAACAAGGTAGACTATGAAGGAGCCATTGTCGAACTCTTGGATGAACACCAGATTGACTTGGTTTGTCTTGCAGGCTACATGAAAATCGTCGGCCCAACCTTGCTAGCAGCTTATGAAGGCCGTATCATCAATATTCATCCAGCTTATCTCCCTGAATTTCCAGGCGCTCATGGTATTGAGGATGCTTGGAATGCAGGCGTTGACCAGTCTGGCGTGACTATTCACTGGGTGGACTCTGGTGTTGATACCGGTAAGGTCATCAAACAAGTCCGTGTGCCACGCCTTGAAGGGGATACCCTGGATATTTTCGAAACTCGCATCCACGAAACAGAGTACAAACTTTATCCAGAAGTCTTGGATAGTTTGGGAGTGGAGAGGAAATAAAAGAGGATTATTATGAATAAAGTAGTTGATAATTTATTAAAAAATGTAGAGGAATTTGAAACATTCTTTAATGAATACGAAAAACAATTTTATCCTGAAATCAGAAAAGCGAGAAAAACGTTATTGTTTTACCTTTGTTTGTTGATTGTTTTTATGTTTGGAGACTTAATTCTCCTTCGATTTTTCCCAGATTCATCTTGTTGGAAGGTTAGCCTTATAATTACTCTGATTATTTTAGTATTGTTCGCTATTTATGCTCGAAAATTTGACAGTGTCTCAGTTGGAGCGCCTAGTAAATTCACTGAATTATGCAATGAAGTAAAGTCTACCTTGAATCGTCTTTATGGAGTTGATGCAGAGAAGGTAGCTGAAATGCTAGTTAGTGATTTGAATAATAAGCGCAATGAACAAATACAAAAATATGAAAATGTAGTAAAGTCGATTGGGGCTATTGGTATGATTTTAGTAACAGCATTTATTACTTTATCTTTAAATAAATTATTTGTAACAGATACAACGGGTATTTCGGTCGATACGTTTTTATGGCTGATCATTTTTGTAGTTGTAGTAGTACTATTTATTAGATTCATAGATCATTCGATTAAAAATATTATTAAATACCCTCCGTTTGGAAAGGCTTCAAAAGAAGTTTACCTATCAGATGTTCTATCTGTTGTAAAATATACACTTTTAGAAAAGGAAGAAAAATGACTAAACGAGCACTTATTTCAGTCTCAGACAAAGCGGGCATCGTTGAATTTGCCCAAGAACTTAAAAAACTTGGTTGGGACATCATCTCAACAGGTGGTACCAAAGTTGCCCTTGATAATGCTGGGGTGGACACCATTGCCATCGACGATGTGACTGGCTTCCCAGAAATGATGGACGGTCGTGTGAAGACTCTCCACCCAAATATCCACGGAGGACTTCTTGCTCGTCGTGACTTGGATAGTCACTTGGAAGCGGCTAAGGACAACAAGATTGAGCTCATTGACCTTGTGGTGGTAAATCTTTACCCATTTAAGGAAACCATTCTTAAGCCAGATGTGACATACGCAGATGCCGTTGAAAACATCGATATCGGTGGTCCATCTATGCTTCGTTCTGCAGCGAAGAACCACGCTAGCGTCACAGTTGTGGTAGATCCTGCTGACTACGCTGTAGTTTTGGACGAATTGGCAGCAAACGGTGAAACCTCTTACGAAACTCGCCAACGTTTGGCAGCAAAAGTATTCCGCCACACAGCAGCCTATGATGCTTTAATCGCAGAATACTTCACAGCTCAAGTGGGTGAAACAAAACCTGAAAAACTTACTTTGACTTACGACCTTAAGCAACCAATGCGTTACGGTGAAAACCCTCAACAAGATGCAGACTTCTACCAAAAAGCTCTTCCTACGGAATACTCCATTGCATCCGCTAAACAGCTAAATGGTAAAGAATTGTCCTTCAACAATATCCGTGATGCTGATGCCGCTATCCGTATTATCCGTGATTTCAAAGACCGTCCTACCGTTGTGGCTCTCAAACACATGAACCCATGTGGGATTGGTCAAGCTGACGATATCGAAACTGCTTGGGACTACGCTTATGAGTCTGACCCAGTGTCTATTTTTGGTGGTATCGTCGTTCTTAACCGTGAAGTTGACGAGGCGACAGCTCAAAAAATGCATGGTGTCTTCCTTGAAATCATCATTGCACCAAGCTATTCTGACGAAGCGCTTGAAATCTTGACAACTAAGAAGAAAAACTTGCGTATCCTAGCCTTGCCATTTGACGCTCAAGATGCTAGCGAAGCAGAAGCGGAATACACTGGTGTTGTCGGTGGACTCCTCGTTCAAAACCAAGACGTGGTCAAAGAAAGTCCAGCTGACTGGCAAGTGGTTACGAAACGCCAACCAACTGAGACAGAAGCGACTGCCCTTGAGTTTGCTTGGAAGGCTATCAAGTATGTGAAATCCAACGGTATCATCATCACCAACGACCACATGACACTTGGTGTTGGCCCAGGTCAAACTAACCGTGTTGCTTCAGTCCGTATCGCCATTGACCAAGCTAAAGACCGTCTTGACGGTGCTGTTCTTGCTTCAGATGCCTTCTTCCCATTTGCGGATAACGTGGAAGAAATCGCCAAAGCAGGTATTAAGGCCATCATCCAACCGGGTGGATCAGTCCGTGACCAAGAGTCCATCGAGGCTGCTGATAAATACGGCTTGACAATGATCTTCACAGGAGTAAGACATTTTAGACATTAAAAAACGAAAGGGAAGAAAACAGTTTCTTTCCTTTTTTGGTTTAAAATGCTAAGTGAAACAAGATTAAAACGAACGTTTGTGATATAATATTAGTAAATAATTCGCAAAAGAGGTTGAGAGATGAAACTGTTAGTTGTTGGCTCAGGTGGTCGTGAGCATGCGATTGCTAAGAAGTTATTAGAGTCTAAAGACGTTGAGAAAGTTTTCGTGGCTCCTGGGAATGACGGGATGACCTTAGATGGTTTGGATTTGGTAAATATCTCTATTTCCGAACATTCTAAGCTGATTGACTTCGCAAAAGCAAATGACATTGCTTGGGCTTTTATCGGTCCAGATGATGCCCTTGCGGCTGGGATCGTAGATGATTTCAATGCGGCAGGTCTCAGGGCATTTGGTCCTACCAAGGCTGCAGCGGAGCTGGAGTGGTCTAAGGATTTCGCTAAGGAAATTATGGTCAAATACAATGTTCCGACAGCAGCTTATGGGACCTTTGCAGATTTCGAGGAAGCTAAGGCTTACATCGAAGAAAAAGGCGCTCCAATCGTTGTCAAGGCAGACGGCTTGGCTCTTGGTAAAGGTGTCGTCGTTGCTGAAACAGTTGAGCAAGCAGTCGAAGCTGCTCACGAGATGCTTTTGGACAATAAATTTGGTGACTCAGGTGCGCGTGTGGTCATCGAGGAATTCCTGGATGGGGAAGAGTTTTCTCTCTTTGCCTTTGTCAATGGTGACAAGTTCTACATCATGCCAACAGCTCAGGACCACAAACGTGCCTACGATGGCGACAAGGGCCCTAACACTGGTGGGATGGGTGCCTATGCGCCAGTTCCTCATTTGCCACAGAGCGTGGTTGACACAGCGGTTGACACTATTGTCAAGCCAGTCCTTGAAGGGATGATAAAAGAAGGACGTCCTTACACAGGTGTCCTTTACGCGGGGCTTATCTTGACAGCTGATGGACCTAAGGTGATCGAGTTTAACGCTCGTTTTGGAGATCCTGAAACGCAAATCATCTTGCCTCGTTTGACATCTGATTTTGCGCAAAATATTACTGATATTTTGGACGGCAAAGAGCCAGCCATTACTTGGACGGACAAGGGTGTGACACTTGGCGTGGTTGTCGCATCAAACGGCTACCCACTCGCTTATGAGAAGGGTGTCAAGCTTCCAGCCAAGACAGAGGATGACATCATCACTTACTATGCCGGTGCAAAATTCGCTGAAAATGGGCAAGACCTCCTCTCAAACGGCGGACGTGTCTACATGCTCGTCACAACAGCAGACACCGTCAAAGACGGCCAAAACATCATTTACAACCAACTCGACACACAAAACACAGAAGGCTTGTTTTACCGAAACGACATTGGAAGCAAAGCGTTAAAAGATTAACAGATACTATATTTGACAATGGCGAGCGAAAGCGAGCTAGTTTAGGGTAATCATTGCAGTAGTGGAACTCCTAGTAGCTTTGCTACTAGGAGCGGAAAACTGGAGACTCAGGCTCCAGTTTTAGTAATGGAACGCAACAGGCGGTCGCTTACGTCCGCACTACAATAGATGATTATCAAAAAAGGAGAATAAATGAAACCAGTAATTTCCATCATCATGGGCTCAAAATCCGACTGGGCAACCATGCAAAAAGCTGCTGAAGTCCTCGACAACTTCGGCGTCGCTTACGAAAAGAAAGTTGTTTCCGCACACCGGACGCCTGACCTCATGTTCAAACATGCCGAGGAAGCACGTAGCCGTGGCATCAAGGTTATCATCGCAGGTGCGGGTGGCGCAGCTCACTTGCCAGGAATGGTAGCTGCCAAAACAACCCTTCCGGTTATCGGCGTACCAGTCAAATCACGTGCCCTTAGCGGTGTGGATTCACTTTATTCCATCGTCCAGATGCCAGGTGGGGTACCTGTTGCAACTATGGCAATCGGTGAAGCAGGTGCAACCAACGCTGCTCTCTTTGCCCTCCGTCTCCTCTCAGTAGAGGATCAGGCTATCGCATCAGCTTTGGCAGATTTCGCAGAAGAGCAAGGAAAAATCGCAGAGGAGTCTACAAATGAGCTCATCTAAAACAATCGGAATTATCGGTGGCGGTCAGCTTGGTCAGATGATGGCCATTTCTGCTATCTATACGGGTCACAAGGTTATCGCGCTAGATCCTGCAGCGGATTGTCCGGCCTCTCGCGTGGCGGAAATTATCGTGGCGCCTTATAACGATGTGGACGCCCTTCGTCAGTTGGCGGAGCGTTGCGATGTCCTCACCTATGAGTTTGAAAATGTCGATGCTGACGGTTTGGATGCTGTTATTAAGGATGGTCAGCTTCCACAAGGGACAGACCTACTCCGCATCTCTCAAAATCGAATTTTTGAGAAGGACTTTCTTTCCAACAAGGCACAAGTCACTGTGGCACCATATAAGGTCGTAACTTCTAGCAAAGACTTGGCAGATATCGACCTATCGAAAAACTATGTCCTTAAGACGGCGACCGGTGGTTACGATGGCCATGGTCAGAAGGTCATTCGTTCGGAAGCAGACTTGGAAGAAGCCTATGCACTAGTTGATTCAGCAGACTGTGTCTTGGAAGAATTTGTCAACTTTGACCTTGAGATTTCTGTCATCGTGTCAGGAAATGGCAAGGATGTGACAGTCTTCCCTATTCAGGAGAATATCCATCGTAACAACATTCTTTCAAAAACCATTGTGCCTGCTCGCATTTCAGAAAGTCTAGCTGAAAAAGCCAAAGCGATGGCAGTGCGAATCGCAGAACAACTGAACCTTTCCGGAACTCTCTGCGTGGAAATGTTTGCGACAGCTGATGATATCATCGTCAACGAAATTGCGCCACGCCCACACAATTCAGGTCACTACTCAATTGAAGCCTGTGACTTCTCCCAGTTTGACACCCATATATTGGGCGTTCTCGGAGTCCCACTCCCAGCAATTCACCTTCATGCACCAGCTGTCATGCTCAATGTACTCGGCCAACATGTCGAGGCCGCTGAAACATATGTGACAGAAAATCCAAGCGCCCACCTCCACATGTATGGTAAAATAGAAGCGAAGCACAACCGCAAGATGGGACACGTGACTTTGTTTAGTGATGAACCAGATAAGGTTGAGGAGTTACGATAGGAGAAATTATGAAATCTATAAAAACATTCTTATATATTGTATTTAATATTTTCTACCCTGTTATAGTCATTAGTATTACTTCTTGTTTACTTAATTATCTAAGGGTTTCAAATGAGGATATTGTATCAGCTATAGTTATATCAGTGTTATTAGCCATACCTTATGTTTATTTAACATTTAAAAATAAAGTTATTTCATCGAATTGGTACTTTATTTCGGAAAATGGTTGGCTAGTATTCTTTCTCTTAGTTGGAAAATACGTTGATTTTAATCTTAAATTTGGTTATGAGGTGTGGGGAGTTGCTTTTGTTTTGATGAAAATGTGGGATAGCTATTTAAAAATACGTGCTGAACAAATAAAATAAATGTTCGGTTTACTGAACTAAAGGTGTAAAAATAAAAAGATGACGTACGTCTCAGCGTCTGAATTTAGGATGAAGAAAATTTCTACCCTCATGATAATAAACAAGCAATGAATAATAAAAGGAGTTACAAAATAATGTTTGAAAACATTGGAAGAGAGATTTTAAGTCGTGTTAGGGATGATGTTCAAAGTAGATTAGATGATGCAGCGTTCCAAGAGCGCATTATTGGAATTGAAAAGGCTACTATTGCGCTACTAGAAGCAAATGTAGATAAAGAACTAATAATTCAACTTCTGCAAAAATATTGGGATTTGCGACTAAGTGAAGCACATGATTGTGTTGATTTTGTAGAAAAATATAGAATGTAAGTTCATTACTATGTGTAAATTAGTTCTAAAAATATTATTTGTTGAATTTAATCCTGATGAAAATTTAAGAATTTTAAATTTTTATTACAATACAAGCTTAAATAAACACTTTGAGACTAGAAAGAATAGGGCTTTTTGTTCATCTTAGTTAAATCTAGATGCCATATAACTTATGTAATGTATAAAAGAAGGGGAGAAAGGGCATCCGTATTCACTAAAACTGAATACGGGCTCGGGAGATTGCTATGATTCAACTCATTGTCAACGCATTTGTTGAAAAAGAGAAGACTGGAGCAGTCGTCGAAGTCTTGTATGCTAGTAGCAATCACGAAAAAGTGAAAGCTAAGTATGAAGAGTTGCTTGCTCAATATCCTGAAAACTACTTAGCTATCTATGATCTACCGTTAGATACGGATTTGAATACACTCGATCACTATCCATCTGTGTGGATCGGGAAAGAAGAATTTGTGAAGGAATTATGAAAATAAAGCTAGAATTGCAAAAACTCATATCTATCATGTTGGGATATTTTGGGATTGCGCTATTTATACATCCTGGGTACTTAGTTAAATTAGTAGCGATATGTATTTTTATTGGCTTACTATTTTTTTGGAAAAAGAAAATGGTCAACTGGGTGCAATTAAAATGGAGTTTATTAAAGGAAATTCGTAGAAGAAAATATTTTTTTATTACTGAAAAAGGATATAAAACTGATTTAAAGAAAAGACGGGAATTAGGTACTGCAGTTTATTATTTAACAAATATAGGTTTTATGGTAGTTCTTGTAGTTATTTCTGTATTGAATTTACTTAATCTAGCAGTATTTAAAGAATTACTTGCTAAAGTAGCAATCGGAGCAATGATTATAGCATTATTTGGCATAATTATTGCAGCTAAAAATTATTTAACGGGATTATATTATTATCTTATTCCTTTAGTAATGCTTTTATTCACTTTAGATTATGTAAAATCATTTTCAGATATAAAATCTATTGTAGTTTACATAATTTTGGTTTTTATAGCATATAGTGTTTTTGCAATATTATTGCCATTGCATTCTTTAAGAAAAATAACAAATATGACATGGTTATTTGGAGTGTTGACTACTTTACTTGTTCCCCTCCTTCTTGAATATTTTTTCCAATATTATATAGTAAATGAAATTAATGGACAAATTTCAAATGAACCAATTACCCTTGAAACGCTAATGAAGTTAAATTTATCTACAGAGGTTATCTTATTTTTTAAAGAGAATCCTGATGCTATTGAATTAATAAAAAGATTTAGGGAGATGTCTATTTCTTTTGAAATTCATTCCATAACTTCCGTGCTTTCAGTTATAAGATTTCTTTTACTTACAGCTTACTCTCTTGGAACGATTATAATCACTTCAAAAATTAAATTAGGGAAGTCAAAAGCTAAAGACTTATATAATAAGATTAAATCATCACCGGAAGTCCAATATTTAGAGCTAAGAGACTGTATTTTTTACGGTGGTGAAGAATACGAGAATAGGATAATGGATAATGAAATTTTTAGGTCTAAAATTATCAGGGAAGAAGAAAAATGTGATAAAAATCTAGATAGTGAATGGTGGGAGATATGTAGTACTAAATTTATTGACATTTGTAGTTTGATATTAAAAAAAATGATTTAATATAGAAGAAAATAATGATCAACCGTTATTCTCGCCCTGAGATGGCGAACATTTGGACTGAAGAAAATAAATACCGTGCTTGGCTTAAGGTGGAAATCTTGGCTGACGAAGCATGAGCTGAATTGGGAGAAATCCCTAAGGAAGATGTGGCTTTGATTTGCGAGAAAGTAGCGGAATGTGCTGTAGAGAAAAATGTTAGAATGAACAATCACTAAATTTAGATTCAATTTAAAGGAGAATATAATGATACCTGAGTTATTAAAGAACTTTGATAATGGATATACGATTAAAACTGATGGCTTAACTATAAAAAATAATGTAATTATCACTAGAAATAATAGCATCCAAATAACAAATTTATCTATGTTAAGCAAAAATGAGTTTAAATCACCAGTTACACTACTAGATGTACTTATTCTGATAATTCTATTTATGATTGGATTAGTCCCACCATTTTTAGGATTTATATTATTTGGTTTATATGCATGGTACGTTTATAATAAACACCAAAATCATTTGAAGTCAAAATATTATATAGTATTTAATTTGGGGTCAAGTCAAAACTATTTATTGTATTTTGAAGATGCTAAATTTAGAGATGCTGTTTTTAATGTTATTACGGAATCTTTTGGTAACAAAGCAAAAATATATACATTGATATAAAAAATCAAAATATAGAGAATTATGATAGTAAAAATATCTATGAAAAGGAAGTGTCTCAAACAACTGTATCAGGTAATGATAATGTAGTTGGAAATAATTTTGGTTTAGGTAATAATGTCACGCTTAATGGGGATAACAATGTTAACTCAAATATTGTTACAGATTCCATTTTAGAAAAATCTAATATGAATGTTGAGTTTCCGTGGTCGGAACTTTCTAAACAGCTTCAACAGATTGTTAACAATGCTTCTGTTCTGTCTGAGCAATCTGTCGAAATTTTAAAGGACTTACTTGCTGCAACTGAAAAAAATAGTGAATCTGAATTTACTGTAATTGTTAAAGAAAATGCATCATTTTTCAATCAACAGTTTATTAAAGATATAATATCAGGAACTTTAGGTGGAGTTATTTCATCATTACTATTAGGTAGATAAAATTAAGGAGAAACATCATGATCAACCGTTACTCTCGCCCTGAGATGGCGAACATTTGGACTGAAGAAAATAAATACCGTGCTTGGCTTGAGGTGGAAATCTTAGCTGACGAAGCATGGGCTGAGTTAGGGGAAATCCCTAAGGAAGATGTAGCTTTGATTCGTGAAAAAGCGGACTTTGACATCGACCGTATTTTGGAAATCGAGCAGCAAACGCGTCACGATGTGGTTGCCTTCACACGTGCGGTTTCTGAGACTCTTGGTGAAGAGCGCAAGTGGGTCCACTATGGTTTGACTTCTACTGACGTAGTCGATACTGCCTACGGTTACCTCTACAAGCAAGCCAACGACATCATCCGTCGTGACCTTGAAAATTTCACCAACATCATCGCTGAAAAGGCTAAGGAGCACAAGTTCACCATTATGATGGGGCGTACCCACGGTGTGCACGCTGAGCCGACAACCTTTGGTCTTAAATTGGCGACTTGGTATAGCGAAATGAAACGCAACATCGAGCGTTTCGAGCATGCGGCTGCTGGTGTGGAAGCTGGTAAGATTTCTGGTGCGGTGGGTAACTTTGCCAACATCCCACCATTCGTTGAAAAATACGTCTGCGACAAATTGGGTATCCGTGCTCAAGAAATCTCTACACAGGTGCTTCCTCGTGACCTTCACGCTGAGTACTTTGCAGTTCTTGCTAGCATCGCAACTTCGATCGAGCGTATGGCAACAGAGATCCGTGGTCTTCAAAAATCTGAACAACGTGAAGTGGAAGAGTTCTTTGCTAAAGGTCAAAAAGGTTCTTCAGCGATGCCTCACAAACGTAACCCTATCGGTTCTGAAAATATGACAGGTCTTGCGCGTGTTATCCGTGGTCACATGATTACGGCCTATGAGAATGTTGCTCTCTGGCACGAACGTGATATCTCTCACTCATCAGCTGAGCGCATCATCACACCAGATACGACTATTCTGATCGACTACATGCTCAACCGTTTTGGAAATATCGTTAAAAACTTGACAGTTTTCCCTGAAAACATGGTTCGCAACATGAACTCTACATTTGGTTTGATATTCAGTCAACGTGCTATGTTGGCTTTGATTGAAAAAGGTATGACGCGTGAACAAGCTTACGACCTTGTTCAACCGAAGACAGCCCAATCATGGGATAACCAAGTCGACTTCAAACCACTTCTTGAAGCAGATCCAGAAGTGACTTCACGCCTCACTCAAGAAGAAATTGACGAAATCTTTAACCCAACTTACTATACTAAACGTGTGGATGAGATCTTCGAACGCATCGGTTTGGGTGATTAATGGTCACAATAAAAAGCGAGATTTTTGTCTCGCTTTTTATTTGTGCTTAATCTTTTTTCTTGCTAAGTCCGTAAGCTGTGAGAGCAGTCATAAGACCAGTAGCAATTAACCATTCTGAACCTTGGCTTCCTGTTTCAGGAAGTTTATTTTCTTTTGCTACAGGAGCTGGGCCTTGAGGAAGGGCTTTGTTTTCCTCAGCAGAAGCAGTTGCTGGAGCTGGTTCATTTGGAATCTCTAGTGCTGGTTTTTCTTCAGCGATAGCAGCTTGACCATGTTCATCGCCAAGGTGAGTGACAGGGTTGCCAACTTCAATCACTTGAGCGACTGGTTCTTGAGCGACAACGCTAGTAACCAATGTTTTAACTTCAGATCCATCAGCAGCAGTAGTCACAGAGTAGAAATGGCTACGACGACCGTTGACACCTGCAGTTACTATACGAGTTTGTCCCTTAGGTAGCGAAGGAGTCTCGCGAGTGATCGTTGTAAATGGAATTTCTTCGTCCTCGATCACAACACGTGGTTTTGTATCTGCAACAGGAGCTTGACCTTTTTCGTCTCCTACATGTGTTGTTAATGTTCCAACTTCGACAACTTGATTGACAGCTTCTTTCGTTACTTGATTTTCAAGAACTGTTTCTGTCTGCTTGCCATTTTCAGTCACAACTGAAAGATACTTAGTACGTTCTCCTTTGACACCAACAGTGATGACTTTCTCTTGTCCTGCTGGAAGGTTAGGATTTTCTTTCTTAACGATCTCAAACGGAATTTCTTCTGTCTTAACAAGAAGCTCTGGTCGGTTTTCAACTGTAACAGCAGTTTCACTCTCATCGAGGCTTCCTGAGTGAGTGGCAGCTGGTTTAAGACCAAGTCTAGCAGCTTTAAGATTAGCTACAAGTGTGTCCAACTCAGCTTGTTTATTACGATTGAGGTTGTAGTTAAGAGCGTCTTTAGCAACCTTGAGAGCGTCGAGACTTTCTGTGCTATATCCTTCTAAGTTTTCAGGGATTTGAGCAAGTTCTTCGCGTAGCGCTTTGTAGTCAGCACGGAAGTAGTCCTTGTTGTGGTCTGCAAAGGCAGTCATGAGTTCAAAGATTTCTTCTTCCTTGTATTCTGCGCTTGGTCGATCAGCCCAGATAGCTAACATACTACCAACAGTAGGTAGGTCAACTTCAGGATATTTAGTTGATGCTAGTTGGTTAAATGGAGTTTTTTCAGTATTTTCAATAGCTTTCTTGAGGAAGCCGCCACCATCTTCTGGTTTTTGACCGAGAATGTAGTACCAATCTCCATTCGTGTTAAGGAATTTGTACCCCTTACTTGCTAGGTATTGAGGAGATGCAAGGTTGTAACCCCACCATCCTTTAGACCAGTAAGAGATGATAACGTCTTTATCAAACTCAACATCATCTTTATCTTCATAGTAGAAGCCGTCGTTAAAGGCCATTGGTTGAAGACCTTTTTCTTTAGCCATGGCAGCTAAGCTATTAGCGTATTCAGCAAATTTACCGTAGAGTCCATACCATTTGAGGTAGTACCAACCTTGAGCGTTGGTAGCGTCATTGGCATACTCATCTGTACCATAGTTAAAGATCTTAGTCTTGCCTGCAAAGAAGTCCATGTACTTGCTAATAAGGGCTTTTGTAAAGTTCATTGCTTCTTCGTTCTCAAGGTCCATAGTTGTTTTTGAAACCTTGTCAAAATTAGCTTGAGGGTTTGCGATGCCTAATTTTTCCATAGCAACAAGCATAGCATCCATGTGACCTGGGCTATTGATAGCTGGGATTAATCCAATACCTTTGTTTTTAGCATACTGGATAAGCTCAGTGATTTCGGCTTGGTTCAAAGTAGTTCCATTAGGATCATCGTAGTAAGATTTTGTTCCTTCTATGATGGCATTTTTTACATCGTCGCTTGCATAAGTCTTGCCGTTTGCTGAGATACTCATATCATCAAGTAAGAAGCGAAGTCCATCATTTCCAAGGAGGAGATGAAGGTCAGAGTATCCAAGTTCGCTGGCTTTGTCAACGATTCGTTTAAGTTGGTCTAGCGTGAAGTATTTACGACCAGCATCAATAGAGATAACCTTATTTTTAGCTAGTTTTTCAACTTCGCGTTTAGCGTCCTCTTCTTTTTGAGCTTCTGGAGTGAAGGTCAAGTTAGCAACAGCTTCTTGGAGTTTTGCGATAGCTTGGTCAATGCTATCTTGTTCAGCACGGCTGAGGTTGCTATCAAGAGAGCGGATGGCTTTTTCAGCTTCTTTAACGGCTGCAATACTTTCTTCTGTGTAGCGAGTAAGGTCTGTTGGAACTTCTTTCAGAGCTTGTTCAGCAGACTCGTAATCAGCAGCGAAATATTCAGCATTTGAGTTTGCGAATTGACGCATGAGTTTGAAGAGACGAGATGGAGAGTAGCGAGCAGATGGAGTATCAGCCCAAGCTGCTACCATACCACCAATAATAGGAACGTCAGCTCCTTCTGTTTTTGGTACAGAAGTGATCGGTGTGCTCTTAATGCCGTTCAATCCTTGATCAAGGTTGTACCAACCTTGTCCGTCAGCATTACGGCCGAGAACATAGTACCAAGCATCGTTAGTATTGAGGATTTCGTGTCCTTTTTCAGCTAGTAACTTAGAAGAAGCGACATCGTAACCACCCCAGCCACCAGTCCACATAGAGACGATGATGTCCTTGTCAAAGGTACCAAAACTTGTATCGCTATTATAGTAGATACCGTCGTTGAAGGCCATAGGTTTTAGACCGTGAGATTTGACGATACGAGCTAGGTCATTTGCATAGGCGATGAATTTGTCGTAGCCTTTGTCTGGGAATCCATCTTCTGGATACCATTTATAGGCTTGAAGAACGCTCCATCCTTTGGCATCAGTAGCATCATTAGCGTACTCATCCAAACCGATGTTGAAGATTTCAGACTTACCAGCAAAGTAGCCTGCATACTTATCAATCAAAGCTTTTGTGAAGGCAACAGCTTTTTCATTGTCAAGGTCAACAGTACGTGCTGATTCTTTACCAAAATAGTTAAAGTTAGGCTTTTCAATACCCAATTCTTTCATAGCATTAAGGATAGCGTCCATGTGGCCAGGACTGTTAACAGATGGGATAAGTCCAATACCTTTATCCTTAGCATAGTTAATCAAATCGGTCATTTGGCTTTCAGTTAGATGATTGCCGTTTGGATCGTTGTAGTAAGCATTGGTTCCATTTTCAACAGCACGTTTGACATCATCGCTTGCATAAGTTTTGTCCCCTACAGTTAGAGACATGTCATCAAGCATAAAACGCAAGCCATCATTTCCGACTAGGAGATGAAGATCAGTATAGCCATAGTGTTTTGCCTTGTCGATAATTTCTTTTAGTTGATCTGGAGAGAAGTATTTACGTCCAGCATCAATAGAAACGATTTTCTTTTTAGCCAGTTTTTCATTGACTTGAGCTGCTCTCTCTGTGGTGACTGTAGGAGCTTCAACTTTAGCAATTTCTTTATTATCTTCTTTTTCAGCCTTCTCGACTTCTTTAACTACTTCTGGTTCAGCTGGAGCGACTTGATTTGTAACAGGTTCTTCTACGACAGGTGCAGGAGTAGCTTCAACTTTTGGTGCTTCAGTGTTTGTTACAGGTGTCGCTGGAGCTGCAGGAGCTACGGCTTCTGGTGTAGGACTAGTTTCAAGTTTTTCTTCGCTGGCCTGTGGAGACGATTCACCTGTAGCTTGGATAGTAGGTTGATTCTCTGTTGTAGTAGGTACGACTCCATCAGCGGCAACAGCTTGCGCATGAAAGGCAAAGCCGATCAAGACAGAAGCTGCTCCGATTGCGTATTTACGAATAGAGAAACGCTGTTTATTTTCTGGTTTCATTAAATAACCTCCTAATTTATTGTTTTGGTAGCGTTTTCACAAACTGATTCCATTGTATTATCTGAAACTAGTAAAGTCAAGTATTTTAATAAAATACCTATAAAAAATATAAGAAGTTATTTAATTTGAACTAATTTTCAATTTTTACTCTGTTTTTAGTAAAATTTCTCCAAATTATAGTTTAAAGTCATTTGATATTTCCTACTAAAAGCTAGCGTGCTATAATGAAAAACAGAAAAGCCTGAAACGATTGTCTCAGACTTTTTAATGTTTAGTGATCGCGACCACATGAGATAAATTTAATCTTATAGAAATCAGAACGTTTGTAAGTTTCAATGTATTCCAATACTTGGCCAGTTGACTCAAGTTTAGTTGTCTTGGTTTGGAGAACAGTTGGGAACTGAGAGTCGATTCCTAGGATAGAAGCAGCATGTTCTGGAGTTGGAAATACAATTTCATTGATTTCTTCAAAATGCTCGTCATTCATGTGAATGTGGTAGTCCAATTTGAAACGATTATAGATAGAACTATAGTATTCAAGATTTGGATAGTTTGCATTGATGTATTGTTCAGGGATATAAGATGTGTGGTAGATATAAGTAACACCGTTAGATTCACGGATACGTTCGATTTTGTAATAAAATTGATCGCCACGCAATCCCAATTTTTCTAAGTAGTTAAGATCGTTACCGCGTTCAATAGAAAGAACAGTGACTTTATCGTCCTTGGTTTCAAAAATTTCTACATCAGAAAATTCTACGAGTTTGTGCTTGCGAGCGCGAGCCACAAAGGTTCCTTTTCCTTGTTGGCGGACAATATAACCGTCTTTAGCAAGGTCGTTTAAGGCGCGAACAACAGTGATTGAACTTACGTCATACATTGAAATCAATTCTGCTTCAGTGTAGAATTTGTCGCCACTTGCAAATTGACCTGAAATGATTTTGTTTTTCAATTCATCTTTGATATATTGATATTTTGGAATTGCCATATTTTCACCTCATATTTTCCTTCTCCATCTTCGATTTTACCATAAATAGTTTGAAAATGATAGTAAATAATGTAAAAAAATAAAATAATATTCTAAGCGATTGACTTACATATTATTTACGGTTAAAAACTCATACATTTATGCTATCTAGATCGAAAATATTTAAGAAAAAAATTTTTTACAAGAATTTTAGAAAACAATTCAGTAAAAAAAAGAAAAATTTTAAATAATTTTCGAAAAATCTATTGACAAGATGGATTCATTAGTTTATCATTTAATATAACAACAAATGAAAGCGCAAACGAAAAAAGTATGGGGTGGTAAAATGACAAGGTTTAAAATTGAGGATGATTTTTACCTAGATGGGAAACCATTCAAAATTTTATCTGGTGCCATTCATTATTTTAGAATTCCTGAAGAAGACTGGTATCATTCATTGTACAATCTCAAGGCTTTAGGCTTCAACACTGTTGAAACTTACGTCGCTTGGAATTTGCATGAGCCAACTGAAGGAAACTTCAATTTTGAAGGCAATCTTAATATTGAAAAATTTCTTCAGACAGCTCAGGACTTAGGCTTGTATGCTATTGTTCGACCATCTCCCTTTATCTGTGCAGAGTGGGAATTTGGTGGTTTACCAGCATGGCTTTTAACTAAAGACATGCGAATCCGCTCCTCTGATCCAGCCTTTGTTGAAATGGTAGGACGTTACTACGATCATTTACTTCCGCGTCTTGTTTCAAGATTGTTGGACAATGGTGGTAACATCCTCATGATGCAGGTTGAAAATGAGTACGGTTCATACGGTGAGGACAAGACCTACTTGCGTGAGATTCGCCGATTGATGGAAGAACGTTCAGTGACTTGTCCGCTCTTTACATCTGATGGTCCATGGCGAGCAACTCTGAAAGCTGGTACCTTGATTAAAGATGATCTCTTTGTGACAGGGAACTTTGGTTCAAAAGCAAACTTTAACTTCTCGCAAATGCAAGAGTTCTTTGATGAGCATGACAAGAAATGGCCACTCATGTGTATGGAATTCTGGGATGGATGGTTTAACCGATGGAAAGAACCAGTCATCACGCGTGAGCCAGAGGAGTTAGCAGAAGCCGTACATGAGGTACTAGAGCAAGGCTCTATCAACCTTTACATGTTCCACGGTGGAACCAACTTTGGTTTTATGAATGGTTGTTCAGCTCGAGGAACCATCGATTTACCACAAGTAACATCTTATGATTATGACGCTCTCCTTAATGAAGCTGGCAATCCAACTGCTAAATACATGGCAGTTAAAGAAATGATGGCGACTTACTATCCTGATTATCCACAATTAGAGCCGCTTTACAAAGAGAGCATGGAAGTCGAAAACATTCCACTGGTTGAGAAAGTTTCTCTCTTTGAAACCTTGGATAGCCTGACAAGTCCAATCGAGAGTCTCTATCCTAAGAAAATGGAAGAGTTGGGACAAAGCTATGGCTACCTACTCTATCGTACAGAAGCTAGTTGGGATGCAGAAGAAGAACGCATCCGTATCATTGACGGTCGAGATAGAGCTCAGCTATTCGTAGATGGGAAATGGGTCGCAACTCAGTACCAGACTGAAATTGGAGAAGATATCTTCTATCAAGGAAAAAAGAAAGCGCTCTCTAGATTTGACATCCTTATTGAAAATATGGGGCGTGTCAATTACGGGCATAAGTTCCTAGCAGATACACAACGAAAAGGGATTCGTACAGGTGTCTGCAAAGACCTACACTTTATGCTGAACTGGGAACACTATCCGCTTCCACTAGATAATCCTGAAAAGATTGATTTCTCAAAAGGATGGACAGAAGGACAACCTGCTTTTTACGCCTACGACTTTGAAGTTGAGGTGCCAAAGGATACCTACTTAGACTTATCTGAGTTTGGTAAAGGGATTGCCTATGTCAATGGACATCATCTAGGTCGTTTCTGGAATGTTGGTCCAACCTTATCGCTTTATATTCCGCACAGCTATCTCAAGGAAGGTGCTAACCGCATCATTATCTTTGAAACTGAAGGGGAGTATAAAGATCACATACATTTAACTCGTAAACCTACACTAAAACATATAAAGGGGGAAAATTTATGACAATTGTAGGATGCCGTATCGATGGACGTTTGATCCACGGACAAGTAGCAAACCTTTGGTCTGCTAAACTTAATGTTTCACGTATCATGGTCGTTGACAATGAAGTTGTTAACAACGATGTTGAAAAGAGCGGATTGAAACTTGCAACACCACCAGGTGTAAAACTTAGCATTTTGCCAGTTGAAAAAGCTGCAGCCAATATCCTTGCTGGAAAATACGATAGCCAACGTCTTTTGATTGTAGCACGCAAACCTGACCGTTTCCTCGGTTTGGTAGAAGCAGGTGTGCCACTTGAAACTGTCAATGTCGGCAACATGTCTCAAACACCAGAAACACGTGCGATCACACGTTCAATCAACGTTGTAGATAAAGACGTAGAAGATTTCCACAAATTGGCGGAAAAAGGTGTTAAACTTACTGCTCAAATGGTTCCAAATGATCCAGTTTCAGACTTTTTGAGCTTATTAAAATAGGAAAAAATTTTTAGGAGGTCATTGTTATGATACAATGGTGGCAAATTTTACTTCTCACTCTGTACTCAGCTTATCAAATCTGTGATGAGTTGACGATCGTTTCTTCTGCAGGTTCCCCTGTATTCGCTGGTTTCATTACTGGTTTGATCATGGGAGATTTGACAACTGGTTTGTTTATCGGTGGTAGCTTGCAGTTGTTTGTCCTTGGGGTAGGTACCTTCGGTGGTGCTTCTCGTATCGACGCAACTTCTGGTGCGGTTCTTGCGACAGCTTTCTCAGTTTCACAAGGTATCGAAACAGATCTTGCGATCACTACAATCGCTGTACCAGTAGCGGCACTTTTGACTTACTTCGACGTACTTGGTCGTATGACTACTACATTCTTCGCACACCGTATTGATGCTGCGATCGAACGCTTTGACTACAAAGGAATCGAACGTAACTACCTTCTTGGTGCGCTTCCTTGGGCTGCTTCTCGTGCCCTTCCAGTATTCTTCGCCCTTGCTTTCGGTGGAGAATTCGTACAAGCAGTTGTAAACTTTGTTAAAGAATTCCAATGGGTTGCAGACGGTTTGACTCTTGCAGGTCGTATGCTTCCAGGTCTTGGATTCGCTATCTTGCTTCGTTACCTTCCAGTTAAACGTAACCTTCACTACCTTGCTATGGGATTCGGTTTGACAGCTATGTTGACTGTACTTTACTCATACGTAACAGGTCTTGGTGGAGCAGTTGCTGGTCTCATTGGCACTCTTCCTGCTGACGTTGCTGAAAAAATTGGCTTTGCCAACAACTTCAAAGGTTTGTCTATGATTGGTGTCTCTATCGTAGGTATCTTCCTTGCAGTTGTTCACTTCAAGAACAGCCAAAAAGTTGCTGTAGCAGCACCTTCTACACCATCAGAAAGTGGGGAAATTGAAGATGACGAATTCTAATTACAAATTAACAAAAGAAGATTTTAATCAAATTAACAAACGTAGCTTGTTCACTTTCCAATTGGGATGGAACTACGAACGTATGCAAGCATCAGGTTACCTTTACATGATCTTGCCACAATTGCGTAAAATGTATGGAGATGGAACTCCTGAGTTGAAAGAAATGATGAAAGTTCATACTCAATTCTTCAACACTTCACCATTCTTCCACACAATCATCGCTGGTTTTGACCTTGCCATGGAAGAAAAAGATGGCGTTGACTCAAAAGATGCGGTTAACGGTATCAAGACAGGTTTGATGGGACCATTCGCTCCTCTTGGAGATACTATCTTTGGTTCACTTGTACCTGCTATCATGGGATCTATCGCTGCAACAATGGCTATCGCTGGTCAACCTTGGGGTATCTTCCTTTGGATCGCAGTTGCAGTAGCGTATGACATCTTCCGTTGGAAACAATTGGAATTTGCATACAAAGAAGGGGTTAACCTTATCAACAACATGCAAAGCACTTTGACAGCTTTGATTGAAGCTGCATCTGTACTTGGTGTGTTCATGATGGGTGCTCTTGTAGCAACAATGATCAACTTTGAAATTTCATACAAATTGCCAATCGGTGAGAAAATGATTGACTTCCAAGATATCTTGAACTCAATCTTCCCACGCTTGCTTCCAGCAATCTTCACAGCATTCATCTTCTGGTTGCTTGGTAAGAAAGGTATGAACTCAACTAAAGCAATCGGTATCATCATTGCTCTTGCAGTTGGACTTTCATTCATCGGTAAATTTGTACTTGGAATGGGCGCATAATTTATGACTAGATCATTGATTTTAGTGAGTCACGGTCGTTTCTGTGAAGAACTTAAAGGTAGCACAGAAATGATTATGGGTCCACAAGACAACATTCATGCGGTAGCTCTTCTTCCAGAAGATGGACCAGAAGATTTCACTGCGAAATTTGAAGCTGTTGTCGAAGGTTTGGATGATTTCCTAGTCTTTGCTGACCTCCTTGGCGGAACTCCATGTAACGTGGTGAGCCGTTTGATTATGGAAGGTCGTGACATCGAACTTTATGCAGGAATGAATCTTCCAATGGTGATTGAATTTATCAATGCGAGTCTAACTGGCGCTGATGCAGATTATAAGAGTCGTGCTTCAGAAAGCATTGTGAAAGTTAATGATTTATTGGCAAGCTTCGACGACGATGAAGACGAATAAGGTGTAATAACTGAAATACTGTTAGAACACATTTCATAGAATATAAATGGGAATGGGGCTTACTCCCATTCCCATATTTTAAATAAAAAACAATATAATAATAGATTAGAGGGACTCAATGCTAGATTATACAAAAGAAGAATTGCTTGAGTTGGGAGCAGAAATCACAACACGCGAAATCTACCAACAACCAGATGTTTGGAAAGAAGCTTTTGAAGCTTATCAAGAACGACGTGATGAAATTGCAGCCTTCTTGCAAGGCATTGCAGATAAACATGACTACATTAAAGTTATCTTAACTGGTGCTGGTACTTCAGCTTATGTAGGTGATACCTTGGTTCCTTACTTCAAGGAAGTCTATGACGAGCGTAAATGGAATTTCAACGCTATTGCGACAACTGATATCGTAGCAAACCCACAAACTTATTTGAAAAAAGATGTTGCAACTGTTTTGGTATCATTCGCACGTAGTGGAAACTCACCTGAGAGTGTAGCAACAGTTGACCTGGCTAAAGCTTTGGTTGATGAGCTTTATCAAGTGACTATCACTTGTGCTGCTGAAGGGAAATTAGCTCTCCAAGCACATGGTGATGACCGCAACCTCTTGCTCTTGCAACCAGCTGCTTCTAACGATGCTGGCTTTGCCATGACTTCAAGCTTCACTTCAATGATGTTGACTGCACTTTTGGTATTTGATCCAACAGAATTTGCTGTTAAAGCTGAACGTTTCGACGTGCTATCTAGTTTAGCTCGCAAAGTTCTTGACAATGTGGCAGATGTCAAAGAGTTGGTTGACCTAGACTTTAACCGAGTGATTTATCTAGGTGCAGGTCCATTCTTTGGTCTGTCTCATGAAGCACAGCTTAAAATTTTGGAATTGACTGCTGGTCAAGTAGCGACTATGTATGAAAGCCCAGTTGGCTTCCGTCATGGTCCAAAATCTTTGATCAATGAAGATACAGTTGTTTTGGTATTTGGTTCAACCACAGACTACACTCGCAAGTATGATTTGGACTTGGTTCGTGAAGTTGCAGGCGACCAAATTGCTCGACGCGTAGTGCTTTTGAGTGATCAAACTTTTGGCCTTGAAAATGTTAAGGAAGTAGCACTTGGATGCGGTGGGGTTCTGAATGATGTTTACCGTGTCTTCCCTTACATCGTTTATGGTCAGTTATTTGCTCTCTTGACTTCACTTAAAGTTGGTAACAGACCAGATACACCATCACCTACAGGTACAGTTAACCGTGTCGTTCAAGGTGTCATCATTCACGAATTTGAAAAATAAGGAAGAATCTATGAGTAAATTAACATTAAGCCCAAATAAACTTGCTTGCATGCAAAAACTCTCTGATGAGAATGGTATCATCTCAGCTCTTGCTTTTGACCAACGTGGTGCTTTGAAACGCCTCATGGCTCAATACCAAACAGAAGAGCCAACAGTAGCTCAAATGGAAGAACTTAAAGTCTTGGTAGCGGATGAATTGACAAAATACGCTTCATCTATGCTTCTTGACCCTGAGTATGGACTTCCAGCGACTAAAGCTCTTGATGAAAAAGCAGGTCTTCTCCTTGCTTATGAAAAAACAGGTTACGACACAACAAGTACAAAACGTTTGCCAGACTGCTTGGATGTTTGGTCTGCAAAACGTATCAAAGAACAAGGTGCAGATGCTGTTAAGTTCTTGCTTTACTATGACGTAGATAGCTCTGACGAACTTAACCAACAAAAACAAGCCTACATTGAACGTATTGGTTCTGAGTGTGTAGCTGAAGATATTCCATTCTTCCTTGAAATTCTTGCCTATGATGAAAAAATTGCTGACGCAGGTTCTGCTGAATACGCTAAAGTAAAACCACACAAGGTTATCGGCGCTATGAAAGTCTTCTCAGATCCACGTTTCAACATCGATGTCTTGAAAGTTGAAGTTCCAGTTAACGTTAAATATGTTGAAGGTTTTGGTGATGGCGAAATCGTTCATACACGTGAAGAAGCAGCTGCTTTCTTCAAAGCACAAGATGAAGCGACTAACCTTCCATACATCTACTTGAGTGCAGGTGTATCCGCTAAACTCTTCCAAGAGACACTTGTCTTTGCCCACGAATCAGGTGCAAACTTCAATGGTGTTCTTTGTGGACGTGCAACATGGGCTGGATCTGTTGAAGCTTACATCAAAGATGGAGAAGCAGCAGCTCGCGAATGGCTTCGTACAACTGGATTTGAAAACATTGATGAACTCAATAAAGTACTTCAAACAACAGCTACTTCATGGACTGAACGTGTAGAAGCATAGATCAGAAATAGAAGAAACGACTTTTGTTAATAAAATATCTATGGTTTCTTGACAAAGGTATCTGTAAATCATACAATAAAACCATAGAACGTGAATGCGCTTTCTATGGTTTGTTTACTTAATTGAAATAGAAAAAGGAGAGAAGGATGAAAGCATACACAGAACGTGTATTTGGGAAAGTTGATGGCAAGGATGTCCTCGCTTACCGTTTTGAAACGGAGGTAGGCTACCAACTGGAAATTATGACCTATGGAGCAACAATTTTACGCTATGTAACTCCAGATAAGACTGGCAATTTTGCCAATGTTATTCTAGGTTTTGACGATTTCGAAAGCTATGTGGGAAATAGCCCTAAACATGGAGCAAGTGTAGGTCCAGTTGCAGGTCGTATTGCAGGTGCAACATTTGAACTCAATGGGAAGACCTATGAACTAGAAGTCAACAACGCTAGCAACTGTAACCACAGTGGCTCAACTGGTTGGGATTCTAGCTTGTTTGAGCTAGTCGAAGTGAATGATCATGGTTTGACTCTTTACACAGAAAGAGCAGACGGGACTGGAGGTTTCCCTGGAAATCTTAAGATCTGGATTAGCTACAACTTGGAAGAAAGTGGTGCCTACGAAGTTAGTTACAAGGTAACGACAGACCAGGATACCTTGGTCAATCCAACTAATCATAGCTACTTTAACTTGTCAGGTGATTTCACTCAGACAGTTGACCGCCATGTTTTCCAACTGAACACAGAGGGTATCTATCCAATCGCTCCTGACGGTGTTCCAGCTAAAACTCCAGATGCTAACCGTGATGTGGTCAAACATATCTACAATGGTGCTTTGTTGAAAGATATCTTTGCAGAAGAAGATGAGCAAATCCAACTCGTATCTGGTTTGGACCATCCATTTGCTCTTCCTGCAGGACATGACAATGCTGGCTTCCTCTATGACCAAGGTTCAGGTCGCTTCTTGCTCTTCAAGACAGAGGCTCCTTGCTTTGTGGTCTACACAGCAAACTTTGTGGATGAGAGTGTCATCATCGCTGGTCAGCCAATGATTCAGCACAATGGAATTGCTCTTGAAGCACAAGCTTTACCAGATGCTATTCATAGTGACCTTAAAGACCAAGTCATTCTTAAAGCAGGTGAAACTTTCACCAGCAAAACTCGTTACGAACTTGTTGTAAAATAACAAAAATTCTCTGAAGTCATAGGATTTCAGAGAATTTTTTCTTATTCTTCATCTGGTGTGAGAATCATCGGGATGATAATTGGTTCACGTTCAGTATTTTCGTAAAGGAATGGTCGAATGGCATTTACGATAGCGCCATTGACAGATTGGACGCTGGCATCCTTGTTTTTCAATGCGATACGAATAGCATTGAAAAGGATACGTTGGCTTTGGCGAATCAAGTCGCCAGACTCTCTCATGTAGACGAATCCACGGCTGAGAATATCTGGCCCAGATAGGATCATCTGAGACTTGAAGTCAACGGTTGCGACAGCAAGGACAACACCATCTTCAGATAGATCGCGACGATCTTTAAGCACAGCTGCACCGATTTCGCCGATACGATTTCCATCGACGTAGATATCCTGAGCGTTGAAATGACCTGCGATACGAGCAGAATCTGCAGTGAGGGCAAGCACATCACCATTGCTCATGATAAAGATATTGTCCTTCTCAACTCCAGTATCCACCGCTAGTCCAGCGTGGACTTTTTGCATACGATATTCACCGTGAACAGGCATGAAGTATTTTGGTTTAATGAGGCGGAGCATGAGTTTTTGCTCTTGCTGGCCACCGTGTCCAGATGTATGGATGTTATTAATCTTACCATGGATGACTTCAACACCAGCTTCAGAAATGATGTTAATCAATTTGTTGACGCTAGTGGTGTTTCCTGGAATTGGGCTAGATGAGAAGATAACGGTATCACCAGGTTGGAGTTGCACTTGACGGTGGGTTCCGTTAGCGATACGAGAGAGGGCTGCCATAGGTTCGCCCTGACTACCTGTACAGAGGATAAGAATCTCACCCGCAGGGTAGTCTTTGATTTCATTTGGCTCGATGAAGGTTCCCTTAGGCGCCTTGATGTAGCCAAGTTCAATCCCGTTGACAATGGCTTTCTCCATAGAGCGCCCAAAGACTGCGATCTTACGCCCGGTCTTAACAGCAGCTTCCGTTGCTTGCTGGAGACGGAAGATATTTGAGGCAAAGGATGCAAAGATGATACGTCCTTCGATACCTTGGATAATCTTCATGATCGACTGGCCGACAACCTTTTCAGAGTTTGTAAAGGTTGGCACTTCAGCATTGGTCGAGTCAGAGAGTAAGCAAAGCACTCCGTCTTCACCTAGGGCTGCCATACGGTGTAAGTCTGCAGGTTCACCAACTGGTGTAAAGTCAAACTTGAAGTCTCCCGTACAAACGATTTTCCCTTGAGGTGTATGGATGACGATTCCCAAAGGCTCTGGAATCGAGTGGGTTGTTTTAAAGAAAGTTGCTTTAAGGTTTTTAAAGGTCAACTCCGTGTTGTGGTTGATTTCGTGAAGTGTAGCATTGCGCAAAAGTCCATGCTCTTCGAGTTTTCCACGGATTAAGGCAAGGGCCAGTGGACCAGCATAGATAGGGATGTTTGCTTGCTTGAGCAAGAAAGGAATCCCTCCGATATGGTCCTCGTGTCCGTGTGTAATCAAGAGAGCCTTGACGCGGTCGATATTTTCTACAATATAAGAGTAATCAGGGATAACGTAGTCGATACCAAGTAGGTCATCCTCAGGGAATTTAATCCCTGCATCAACGATGATAATTTCGTCTTGGTATTCGATACCATATGTGTTTTTTCCGATTTCTCCTAGACCACCAATGGCAAAAACGCCGACTTCTTCTGGTTTAAGAGTGTAGGCCATATTAGAACTCCGTAATTTCGAATGCGCCAGTTTCTTTTTCGTAGTCTAGCAATTTGTCAGACAAGAGTTCGATATACTCGATATTATATTCTGGACGATTTTCTTCGACAAGTTGGCGGGCAGCGATACGTCCTTCAAGTTCTGAACTAGCATCGATGTCTAAGTATAGTGAGCGTGTTGTTTCACGACGTGGGCTACGGTCTTTTGTTTCTTGATAAAAAACTTTGTAAATCATATGTTTCCTTTCTGCTTTCAGGTCAGCTATATTCAAAAATGCTCAGTTTGAAGCTGGTTTGATTCCAGTTCATCTTTTGTCTTTATTGACCTTGATTCGTTACAATTATCTCAATTATAACATAAAAAGGGGAATTAGTAAAAGCAGGAAACATGAAAGTAAGGAGCTTGAAATGGGTTTCATTTTACCTTGTATAAGTATTTGAAGACATCCGATGCAAGTGCTATAATAAAGTTAGAAAAGAGGTTTTTCTTGATTAAGGAGGACTAGCTATGTTTGATTTTGTGTTTCACCTATTTGGATGGAAATTCTACATATTGCTACAACTGCTTGGACTCCTTTCGAGGCTATTTGCTCCTTTTCGTTAGATGATGATTTTGAAATATTTGCCTTTAGAATTGGAGAAAGGAGGCTCTCTATGTTTCAACTAGCTATCGCGATTCGTCTCTTGATATTTGCTGTTTTTGTTGCCTGTGTTTACGGTGGCAATCTACTATTTGTTCGGTTGGAACATAGAAAAACAGCTATACACTGGAAAATTCTCTTTGTAATACTGTATTCTATTTTCCTCCTTCTTGTGACCTATGTGGTCTGGCTTGTATTTTACTTTGGTTTGAATGCTTAGCTTCAGTTGTTTATTTATATCTGCTGATTGAACGAATGCCTATCTTTAAAATAGGTTTAAAAAAATAGCGAACTCAGCTACACAAAAAATCCACCCCAACTATTAAGATAGGGTGGATTTTTCAAATTCGGTGTCCAATTTTCCCTCAAACGAAGGTCATATTTTCAGGCCTTATCCTTATTTTTACAGTAGTGCTTGTTCTGTTCAAAAATAGAGTTAAAGCATAAAAATAAAACAATACAAACAGATAAATCAATTGGCAATGGTATAGTCGTAATGTTTAAATCATTGAGAATACTGATCAAACTGTAAGAGATGAAGAAAATAAAATTTATCTTTCTAAAAATGTGTCTTTTATCTAGCATGACTTATCCAAACTTTTTACGGAGATCTTTTCCAATGGTGTAAGCTGCCATAAATAAAGCTATACCAACACCGGCACCAAAACCACCCTTGATTTCTTGCAATTCTTTATTAGAAATTTCACGATATTTGTCTAAACCTTTAATCATACTAACCTCCTAAAAAATAACCAGCTGCCAAGCCAGAGCCTACAAGTGCTGTTCCGCCAGCAATAGCTTTCCAAGATACTGCTACTCCAAAGACAACCAAGGGAGCGAGACCACCATCAATATCTGATAATTCATTTTCAGATAGCGATACAAATTGATTGTCAATATTTTCGAAATTTGTCATTGAACTTTCCTCCTTTTTTCTTGTTCACTTTTATATTCGGAAATGAAGGTAAAAAGTTGCAATGTTTTTGATAATTTCTTTTCACCATGATTTTTGTTTCAAAACAAAGAAAATTCCCATGCGCCTTCTTTTGTAGTATAATAGTAAACAGACAAAAAGATAGGAATGTGTTATGAAAGTATTAGCTTTTGATACGTCCAGCAAGACTCTTTCTCTAGCTATTTTAGAGGACAAGCAGCTTCTTGCCGAGACGACAATCAATATCAAGAAAAATCACAGTATTACCCTTATGCCTGCCATCGATTTTTTGATGGCTAGTCTAGATTTGACGCCTAAAGATTTGGATCGAATCGTTGTAGCAGAGGGGCCAGGTAGCTACACAGGTTTGCGAATCGCGGTAGCAACTGCCAAGACCTTGGCTCACACTCTAAATATCGAGTTAGTGGGCATGTCTAGCCTCTTGGCTCTGGTGCCATACCAACAAGAAGGCTTGTTTGTCCCTTTGATGGATGCGCGTCGTAACAATGTTTATGCAGGGTTTTATGACAATGCTCAACCTGTCTTTCCAGAAGCGCATCTATCCTTTGCAGAAGTTTTGGAGCAAGTCAAAGATGCTGAACAGGTGACCTTTGTCGGTGAAGTTGGAGCCTTTGTTGAACAAATCCAAGAACACTTGCCACAAGCCAACTACCGAGAAACCTTGCCAAATGCAGCTAATCTTGCTCTTTTGGCCTGGGACAAGGAAGCAGACTCCTTGCACGATTTTGTGCCGAATTACCTCAAACGTGTCGAAGCTGAGGAAAATTGGCTCAAGAACCACACCGAGTCTGGCGAATCTTACATCAAACGCCTATGATAGAAATCAAACGAATCCAACAGCAACCTGATCTGGCTCAAGCAATCTACGCTGTCATGACAGATGTTTATCCAGTCAGTCCTTGGACGTTGGAACAAATCCAAGCAGATATGTCTCAAGACCAGACTTGGTATGCATTGGCTTACGAAGGGATAGAGGTGATTGGGTTTTTAGCCGTTCAGGAAAATATCTTTGAAGCAGAAGTCCTGCAAATCGCTGTCAAAGGAGCCTATCAAGGTCAGGGAATTGCGTCAGCCTTGTTTGCTCAATTGCCGACAGACAAGGAGATTTTCCTCGAAGTTAGAAAGTCAAACCACCGAGCGCAAGCATTTTACAAGAAAGAAAAAATGGCGGTCATCGCTGAGCGAAAGGCCTACTACCATGATCCAGTTGAGGACGCCATCATCATGAAGAGAGAAATAGATGAAGGATAGATATATTTTAGCATTTGAGACATCCTGTGATGAGACTAGTGTCGCCGTCTTAAAAAACGACGACCAGCTCTTGTCCAATGTCATTGCTAGTCAAATCGAGAGTCATAAACGTTTTGGTGGCGTAGTGCCTGAAGTAGCTAGCCGTCACCATGTCGAGGTTATTACAGCCTGTATCGAGGAGGCGCTGGCAGAGGCAGGAATTAGTGAAGAAGATGTGACAGCAGTTGCGGTTACCTATGGGCCTGGCTTAGTCGGAGCCTTGCTAGTTGGTCTGTCAGCTGCCAAGGCCTTTGCTTGGGCGCATGGACTTCCACTAATTCCTGTTAACCACATGGCTGGTCACCTCATGGCGGCTCAAAGTGTCGAATCTTTGGAGTTCCCCTTGCTAGCACTTTTAGTAAGTGGTGGGCACACAGAGTTGGTCTATGTTTCTGAGGCTGGTGATTACAAGATTGTTGGGGAAACGCGAGATGATGCGGTTGGCGAGGCCTATGATAAGGTCGGCCGTGTCATGGGCTTGACCTATCCAGCCGGTCGCGAGATTGACGAGCTAGCTCATCAGGGGCAGGATATTTATGATTTTCCTCGTGCCATGATTAAGGAAGATAATCTGGAGTTTTCATTCTCAGGTTTGAAATCTGCCTTTATCAATCTTCATCACAATGCCGAGCAAAAGGGAGAAAGCCTGTCTACAGAGGACTTGTGTGCGTCCTTCCAAGCAGCTGTCCTGGATATTCTCATGGCTAAAACCAAGAAGGCCTTGGAGAAATATCCTGTTAAAACCCTAGTTGTGGCTGGTGGTGTAGCAGCTAATAAAGCTCTCAGAGAACGCCTAGCAGCCGAAATCACAGATGTCAAGGTCATCATCCCACCTCTGCGCCTCTGCGGAGATAATGCAGGTATGATTGCCTATGCCAGCGTTAGCGAGTGGAACAAAGAAAACTTTGCAAGCTTGGAGCTAAATGCAAAACCAAGTCTCGCTTTTGATACTATGGAATAGAAAGTCAGCTTTAAGCTGGCTTTTTTGCTTAAATATTTTATAATATATTAAAAAAGTAAAAGTTTTTACGAATAGAATAGTAAAGGGAATATTTAAAAGGGAGTTTGACCATGATTGAAAAACAGGAATTAGGAGAATTTTATAAGGAATTGCGCCTGGCAAGAAAGCTCAAGCAGTCAGATGTGGCTTGTGCTGGACTAACGGCATCTCAGCTATCCAAGTTTGAACTAGGGCAGTCTATGCTGTCTGCGGATAAGTTAATTCTAGCTATCCAAGGAATCAATATGACCTTTGATGAGTTTGGACACAAACTCAACAACTACCAAGAATCTCCACATATGCGAATTGGTAGAAGGATTGTGGATCGCTTTGCCCATCAAGATATAGCTGGTTTAGAGCAACTCTTGGAGGAAGTCGAGCAAGAACAGATGGCGCAGACCTATCGTCGTTTGAACTCTATTGTGATTAAAGATGCTATCCATTCACTAGATAAAAGCTACCCACTAGCAGAGGAGGATAGCGAGTTTTTGACCACCTATCTCTACGCTATTGAGTCTTGGACCTGGTTTGAACTCTATATCTTTTGCAATACCATGCCTTTTTTGAGCAATCAAGATCTGATCTTTTTATCAACCTCCTTACTTGAAAAATCCAAGGAATTTAAAGAGTTAGTACACAATCGACTGTATATGAAGAGTGGGTATCTCAATATCATCTCAGAGTTCATGGAGCGCAAACTTTTCTCTTACATCCCAATCTTTGAAGCCGAGTTGGAGAGCATACTTCGCCCGTACGATGTTTTTGAGAAATTACTGTGGCAGTTTTTAAAGAAAATGAGTATTTTCCTTCAGACCAAGGGAAGCAATCAAAAAGAGATTGAACACTTTATCCAATCTCTACAAATATTAGAAAACCCACAATTAACAGCTCTTTTTGAACTACGCTTACAGCAATACAAAGCACTTATCGATTAGTTAGAAATCACAAATGTGAAATTCCTACCAGAAAAAATGTCAAATATGCGATTTTTTAAAATATGGAATTTTTCGTGTTATACTGTCTTCATTCCATAGTATAGGAGAAAATAGAATGAAAAAGATCATCTCACGCTACTACTTTTTTGTAGCCATTCTACTTGTCATTGTTTACCAGTATTTTAGTGGTCTAGTTTTACACAGCGACTTTGCTGTTTCTCTATCTGATTTTAGCTATTACTTTTCGGATATGATGTTGAACTTTTTTGTGGTTTTGCTTGCTCTTGTTGCCATGATTTGGTCAGGAAAATGGCAACAAATCAACAGTAGAAAATTTAAAGGATCCTATCTTTTCTATTCTTTTTTAGCTTTTCTTGCTTTATTTATTTGGAATTTTATCAAATTTTTCCTATTCCCACCTACCCAAAATGGACTTGCTTACCAACTCGCTGCTCCGACTTTTACAGGCGCTACGGCGTTTTTGATGTATTTTTTCTATCCTGTGATTGCAGGCCCTATTTTTGAAGAGATGATCTATCGTGGATTGGTGATGACCGCTTTGGAAAAAGGGAAGAAATGGGGACTGGATGTGCTTGGTTCTGCTGCTTTGTTTGGAATCTTGCACATTAGTAATTATGGTTGGGTCTTGACAGACTTTTTCGTATATATGGGCGGCGGTATTATATTTGCGGTCTTGTTTAGAGTGACAAAGTCTATTTATTGGCCTATTGGACTGCATATAGTCTATAACGGTATCGTGCATATACTTCCTTTGTTATTTTAGAGGATTTTGAGAATCATAAATCAAGTTATGAGTCCTCATCGTGGTGCTTTTGATTGGGCTGTAGATCCAACAGGTGAGTGGTTAAGACGTCGTCGATAAAATAGTATAGGAAGTAATTTAATGAAGAAAATGAAAGAAATGAAATTTCATCTAGTAACCGGGTTGTTGATTTTGACTAATTACCTCATTTTTAATGTCATACCAGACTTAGATTTTACTGGTACTTTGTCTGATGAGATCTACTATATATTCCAGGTTTTATTGGTATTTATTCTGGGAACTGTAGCAACTATTATTCTTGTCAAAAGTAAACATTGGAAAGAATGTGGTCGATTCCAGTTTCGTTGGTCTTACCTAGGTGTTTTCTTTCTTTCTTTCTTTTTTCTTATTATTTGTGTGGGCAAATCTAGCAACTCGTATCTTTCCTCGTACGCAAAATGGAAGTACGGTAGTGGAAGTAGCCACTAGTTTGACAGGAATTAGCTATTTTATTACGCGTGTACTTTACGGTAGCCTTATCGCACCTATAACAGAAGAAATCATGTGTCGTGGCTTTTTGATGACAAGCTTGTCTAAATTTAAAAACTACTATATTGATGTTTTGGTTTCAGCTGCCATATTTGGTGCTATGCATGTTTTACAGCATGGTTGGATAACGACAGATTTCATACTCTACTTTGGAATGGGCTTGATATTTTGCATGATGTTTCGCTATACACGTTCTATTTATTGGACCATAGCTTTACATGCTTCATGGAACACCTTCTTATTAATTGTTAGTTTATTAGTGTTTGGATTTTAGAAGGGTGATATATGAAAAAGATAATCTCACGCTACTACTTTTTTGTGGCTATTCTACTTGTCATTGCTTACCAGTACTTCAGTGGTCTGGTTTTACACAACGACTTTGCTGTTGGTCTATCTGATTTTAGCTATTACTTTTCGGATATGATGTTGAATTTTCTTGTAGTTTTGCTTGCGCTTCTTGCCATAATTTGGTCAGGGAAATGGCAACAAATCAATAGCAGAAAATTTAAAGGGTCCTATCTTTTCTATTCTTTTTTAGCTCTTCTAGCTTTTTTTGTTTGGAATTTCGTTAAAGCTATTCTTTTCCCACCTACCCAAAATGCAATTTCTTATCAACTGGATCTTCCTACTTTTACAGGTCCTACTGCATTTTTGATGTATTTTTTCTATCCAGTGATTGCAGGTCCCATTTTTGAAGAGATGATCTATCGTGGATTGGTGATGACCACTTTGGAAAAAGGGAAGAAATGGGGACTGGATGTGCTCGGTTCGGCTACTTTATTTGGAATTCTGCATATCAGTAGTCATGGTTGGGTCTTGACAGACTTTTTCGTATATATGGGTAGTGGTCTAATAATGGCAGTCTTTTTTAGAGTGACAAAGTCTATTTATTGGCCTATTGGACTGCATATAGTTAATAATGCCATTGCTCAAATTCTACCCTTGTTATTTTAGTGGATTTTAAGAATCTTAAATCAAGGGATGAGTCCTCATCGTGGTGCTTCTGATTGGATAAAAGGGATTTAGGTAAGTTTAGCTGGAAGATGGTGTAACTAAAACTTAAAAGGATCAACGATGAAAAAGAAAGATAAGAAATTCTACTTGTCAACTGTTTTGATAATAGTCACCTATTACTTAATTTTTAATTGTGTAGCAAGGTTAGAATTTGTTGACCAATTATCAGATTTTGGATTTTATGGCTTACAAATTTTATTGATAGCTCTTGAGGGGATTGCTGCTACAGTGGTTCTTGTAAAGAGTCAAGGTTGGAAAGAATGCGGTCGCTTCCAGTTCCGTTGGGCTTATCTGGGTGTCTTCTTTCTTTTCTTTATACTGATGTTTGTGTGGGTAAATTTAACGACTCTGATTTTTCCTAGCACGCAAAATGGGAGCGAAATGATGAAAGAAGCTGCTAATTTGACAGGAATTAGTTACTTTATTATGCGCATTCTCTATGGCAGTCTCATTGCTCCTATCGTTGAAGAGTTGGTTTTTCGTGGGCTTCTGATGACGGCATTGTCCAAATTTAAAAAGTATTATGTTGATGTCGTCGTTTCCTCCACACTCTTTAGTCTTATCCATGTTTTACAGTATGGCTGGGTGTTAACAGATTTCATAGTTTATGCAGGAGCAGGTCTCTTGTTCGGTATGCTATTTCGTTATACTCGTTCAGTTTATTGGCCAATGGCTCTTCATATCGTGTGGAATACATTTTTAATCGTTGTTAGTTTATTGGTATTTGGGTATTAAATCTAAAATAGTTTATAAGTTGCATCATGAGACTGGCCTCCCAGTCTTTTTCTGTTCTTGTCAATCAGCAGACTTTTTTCTATTTTACGAATATGTTATAATAATGTTTGCTGTGACTGTTTGGAAAGTAGTTACTGAAGGAATGATTAGTGAGGAAGTCTATGAAAGAAAAAGGATTTTGGGAGGGTGTGCAGGCTGCGGTACCGACGGCTCTGGGCTATGTTAGCATCGGTCTTGCCTGTGGCATTATCGGTTCGCCCTATGTGACACCAGTAGAAATGGGTTTGATGAGTCTCTTTGTCTATGCTGGGAGTGCTCAGTTTGCCATGATAGCCTTGATAGCAGTTCAAGCGCCTGTGGCAGCCATTGCCATGACGGTCTTTTTGATTAATCTGCGTCTCTTCTTGCTCAGTTTGCATGCATCGACCTATTTTCGCCATACCAGTCTTTGGCAAAACATCGGTATGTCTAGCCTCTTGACCGATGAGACCTATGGCGTTTTGATGGGCGAGTTGGTGCATACGGATAAGGTCAATCCTATGTGGATGCACGGGAACAACCTTAACAGCTATGTAGCTTGGTTTGTCGGAACTGTTGTCGGAACTGCTCTAGGTGGACTTCTACCAAATCCAGAAATTTTTGGCTTAGATTTTGCCCTAGTGGGGATGTTTATTGGGATTTTTACTTCCCAATTTCAGATTATGCAAAAACGGATTCCTTTGCGCAATCTCTTCATAATTTTAGCAGTTGTAGCTGTATCTTTCTTTTTGCTCTTGACGGTGGTGTCTCAGTCATTAGCTGTTCTGTTTGCGACCTTGCTAGGTTGTACCATGGGGGTGGTCTTGGATGGTCAGTAAGTATATTTTATTAGCAATTGTTTTTTCTGGCTTGGTGACTTGGATTCCAAGAATGATTCCTTTTATCCTAGCCAAGTACAAGGGTTTGCCGCCTATCGTAGAGCGCTTTTTGAAATTTCTACCAGTTTCTATTATCTTTGCCTTGATTCTTTCAAGTGTGGTGACAGGAAAAGTTGGAAGCCTTCCGCAGATAAAGTGGTTAGACTTTTTAGCAGTCTTTCCAACGGCTTTTGTAGCCTTTCGTTACCGTAATCTGGTTGGGACTGTTCTCTTTGGAGTAGTCTTGATAGCAGTCCTACGTTTGGTCTTTTAATCAGTCATAAAGAAAACCTATCACAAATATAGAAATCATATAATAGCGTAATTCCTTTTTTTCTGTTAAGATAAGATTGTATTCTATTTTGGAGGAAATATCATGAAAAAAATCGTTAAATATTCATCACTTGCTGCCCTAGGGCTTGTAGCCGCAGGTGTATTGGCAGCTTGCTCAGGTGGTGAAAAGAAAGATGCTGCATCTGGTGAAGTAACATCTGGTAAAAAAGAAATCGTTGTAGCAACCAACGCGTCACCAAAACCATTTAACTATGAAGAAAACGGTGAGTTGACTGGTTTTGAGATTGAGGTTGTTCGCGCTATCTTTAAAGACTCTGACAAGTATGATGTCAAGTTTGAAAAGACAGAATGGTCAGGAATCTTTGCAGGCCTTGACGCAGATCGTTACCAAATGGCGGTTAACAACATCAGCTACACTAAAGAACGTGCAGAAAAATATCTTTACGCAGCACCAACTGCTAAAAACCCTAACGTTCTCGTAGTTAAGAAAGATGATAACAGCATCAAATCGCTTGATGATATCGGTGGAAAATCTACTGAAGTCGTTCAAGGAACAACATCAGCTAAACAATTGGAAGAATACAACAAACAACACGCAGATAACCCAACTGTTCTTAACTACACAAAAGCTGACTTCCAACAAATCATGGGACGTTTGAGCGATGGACAATTTGACTACAAGATTTTTGATAAAATCGGTGTAGAAACAGTTATCAAAAACCAAGGTTTGGATAACTTGAAAGTCATCGAACTTCCAAGTGACCAACAACCTTACGTTTACCCACTTCTTGCAAAAGGTCAAGATGAATTGAAATCATTTGTTGACAAACGCATCCAAGAACTATACAAAGACGGAACTCTTGAAAAATTATCTCAACAGTTCTTTGGTGGTTCTTACCTCCCAGCAGAAGCTGACATCAAATAAGTTTGTAAATCATCCATTCTCTCGTAGGTGGATGATTTTGTAACTTTTAGGCATATAGTTTCAAACTATATGTCTGCCTATCTAATAACAATTTGCGAAATCAAATAAAGTGTGAGATACTATTACAGTATTATTTTTAAAGGAGAACGAATCATGAAAATTAAAAAATGGTTAGGCGTAGCAGCTATCGCTACAGTAGCAGGCCTTGCACTTGCAGCTTGCGGAAATTCAGACAAGAAAGCAGACAACACAACTACAGTTAAAATCGCAACTGTTAACCGTAGCGGTTCAGAAGAAGCACGCTGGGATAAAGTCCAAGAATTGGTTGAAAAAGACGGAATTAAATTGGAATTCACAGAGTTTACAGACTACTCACAACCAAACAAAGCAACTGCTGATGGTGAAGTAGACTTGAACGCTTTCCAACACTACAACTTCTTGAACAACTGGAACAAAGAAAACGGTAAAGACCTTGTAGCGATTGCAGATACTTATATCTCACCAATCCGCCTTTACTCAGGTAAAAACGGGGAAGAAAACAAGTACACTAAAGTGGAAGAAATCCCAAATAACGGTGAAATCGCAATTCCAAACGATGCTACTAACGAAAGCCGTGCCCTTTACCTTCTTCAATCAGCAGGTTTGATTAAATTGGATGTTTCAGGAACTGAACTTGCTACAATCGCAAACATCAAAGAAAATCCAAAGAACTTGAAAATCACTGAGTTGGATGCTAGCCAAACAGCTCGTTCATTGACTTCAGTTGATGCAGCAGTTGTAAACAACACTTTTGTTACAGAAGCAAAATTGGACTACAAGAAAGCACTCTTTAAAGAGCAAGCTGACGAAAACTCAAAACAATGGTACAACATCATCGTTGCGAAAAAAGATTGGGAATCATCACCTAAAGCTGATGCAATCAAGAAAATTATCGCAGCTTACCACACTGACGAAGTGAAAAAAGTCATCGAAGAAACTTCAGACGGCTTGGATCAACCAGTTTGGTAATAAACACAGGGAGGTGGGAGAGATTTTTTCCACCTCTTGCTTTTATATAGAGACTAAAGAAAAGGAACATCCACTTGTATTGATTCCAAAGGTACAAGTCCTAGTAGAAAGGTAGAGAGAAAATGGTTTTCCCTAGCCAAGAAGAACAAATTGAAAAGTTTGAAAAGGATCATGTAGCGCAACATTACTTTGAAGTTTTGCGGACCTTGATTTCTAAAAAATCAGTCTTTGCCCAACAAGTCGGCCTTAAAGAGGTGGCTCGTTATCTAGGCGAGATCTTCAAGCGTGTAGGTGCAGAAGTCGAGATTGATGAGAGTTATACGGCACCCTTTGTCATGGCGCATTTTAAAAGTTCACGACCAAATGCCAAGACTATCATTTTCTACAACCACTATGACACAGTACCTGCGGATGGCGACCAAGTCTGGACAGAGGATCCATTTACGCTTTCTGTGCGTGATGGCATTATGTATGGACGCGGGGTTGATGATGACAAGGGACATATCACTGCCCGCTTGAGTGCTCTTAGAAAATACATGCAGCATCACGATGATCTACCAGTCAATATCAGTTTCATCATGGAAGGAGCTGAAGAGTCTGCCTCTATGGACTTGGACAAATATCTAGAAAAACATGCGGACAAGCTTCGTGGTGCAGATTTATTGGTCTGGGAACAAGGAACCAAAAATGCCTTGGAACAGCTAGAAATCTCTGGTGGGAACAAAGGAATTGTGACTTTTGATGCCAAGGTCAAGAGTGCCGATGTGGATATCCACTCTAGCTATGGCGGTATTGTAGAGTCAGCGCCTTGGTATCTGATTCAAGCCTTGACTAGTTTGCGAGCTGCAGATGGACGTATTTTAGTTGAGGGCTTGTACGATGAGGTTCAAGAGCCTAATGAACGAGAGTTAGCCTTGGTTGAAACCTATGCTCAACGCAATCCAGAGGAAATCAGCCAGATTTATGGCTTGGAATTGCCACTTTTACAAGAGGAACGTACAGCCTTTCTCAAACGTTTCTTCTTTGAACCAGCACTCAATATCGAAGGGATTCAGTCTGGTTATCAGGGGCAAGGAGTTAAAACGATTCTACCAGCAGAGGCTAGTGCCAAGCTAGAAGTTCGTTTGGTTCCTGGCTTGGACCCACATGATGTTTTGGATAAAATCCGGAAACAACTAGACAAAAACGGCTTTGATAAGGTAGAATTATACTATACCTTGGGTGAGATGAGTTATCGAAGCGATATGAGTGCACCATCTATTCTCAATGTTATTGAGTTGGCCAAGAAATTCTATCCACAGGGCGTTTCAGTCTTACCAACAACTGCAGGGACAGGTCCTATGCATACGGTCTTTGATGCCTTAGAAGTACCTATGGTTGCCTTTGGTCTAGGAAATGCTAATAGCCGAGACCATGGTGGAGACGAGAATGTACGAATCGCCGATTATTACACCCATATTGAATTAGTAGAGGAGCTGATTAGAAGCTATGAGTAGAGATATTATCAAGTTAGATCAGATCGATGTGACTTTTCACCAAAAGAAAAGAACCATCACAGCGGTCAAGGATGTGACTATTCATATCCAAGAAGGGGATATCTACGGAATCGTTGGATATTCTGGAGCAGGGAAATCAACCCTAGTTCGTGTGATTAACCTCTTGCAAAAACCATCTGCAGGTCGAATTACTGTAGATAATGATGTAATTTTTGATGGCAAGGTTACCTTAACTGCGGAGCAATTACGTCATAAACGTCAAGATATTGGGATGATTTTCCAACACTTTAACCTGATGAGCCAGAAAACAGCAGAGGAAAATGTAGCCTTTGCTCTCAAACACTCTGGGCTCAGCAAGGAAGAAAAGAAGGCTAAAGTAGCTAAGTTGTTGGACTTAGTTGGTCTTGCAGATCGTGCCGAAAACTATCCTTCACAATTATCTGGTGGTCAAAAACAACGTGTGGCTATTGCGCGTGCCTTGGCCAATGATCCAAAAATCTTGATTTCAGACGAGTCAACTTCAGCTCTTGATCCAAAGACAACGAAACAAATCTTGTCACTCTTGCAAGAATTGAACCGTAAACTAGGTTTGACCATTGTCTTGATTACACACGAGATGCAGATTGTCAAAGACATTGCTAACCGTGTGGCAGTGATGCAGGATGGCCGCTTGATTGAAGAAGGTAGCGTTCTTGAAATCTTCTCTGATCCTAAGCAACCATTGACTCAGGACTTTATCTCAACTGCGACAGGTATTGATGAAGCAATGGTCAAGATTGAGAAACAAGAAATCGTAGAGCACTTATCTGAAAATAGCATTTTGGTACAACTCAAGTATGCAGGCGCTTCTACAGATGAACCACTTCTGAATGAATTGTACAAGCACTACCAAGTAACAGCCAATATTCTCTATGGGAACATTGAAATTTTGGATGGTACTCCTGTGGGTGAACTTGTGGTTGTCTTGTCAGGGGAAAAAGAAGCCTTGGCAAGTGCTCAAGATGCTATCCGTCAGGCTGGTGTGCAACTAAAAGTATTGAAGGGAGGACAGTAAGATGGCAGAATTGATTAAAGCATACTTACCAAACGTCTATAAGATGGGTTGGTCTGGTCAAGCTGGCTGGGGAACAGCAATCTACTTGACACTTTATATGACGGTTCTTTCCTTCATCATCGGAGGTTTCCTAGGGCTGGTTGCAGGGCTTTTCCTTGTCTTGACAGCTCCAGGTGGTGTCTTGGAAAATAAAGTTGTTTTCTGGATTTTAGACAAGATTACCTCTATCTTCCGTGCGGTGCCATTTATCATTCTCTTGGCTGTCTTGTCACCCTTCTCTCATCTAATCGTAGGGACAAGTATCGGACCAAATGCGGCTATTGTACCCCTATCTTTTGCAGTCTTTGCCTTCTTTGCTCGTCAAGTACAGGTGGTATTGGCTGAGCTAGATGGTGGTGTCATCGAGGCAGCTCAAGCCAGTGGAGCTACTTTCTGGGACATCGTGGGTGTTTACCTATCAGAAGGTCTACCAGACTTGATCCGTGTGACAACTGTAACCTTGATTTCCCTTGTCGGTGAAACAGCTATGGCGGGAGCGGTCGGAGCAGGTGGTATCGGTAACGTAGCTATCGCTTATGGATTTAACCGTTTCAATCATGATGTGACAGTCCTTGCGACTCTCATCATTATCCTGATTATCTTTACAATTCAATTCTTGGGAGACTTCTTGACCAAGAAATTAAGTCATAAATAAAAAAAGAGCCAGCTCTCAGATTGAAGAAAAAGTCAATTTTGGACAATTTTCTTCAATCTTTTTCTTTTACTAGAGAAAATAAAAAACTCTTAAAAATGGCATGTTTCAGCATTTCTAAGAGTTTTCATTATATGATAGCCAAACCTTTATAGGGGCAATTTTTTAATTACAGATAGAGTTTGTCTGCGTTCTGAGAGATGGCTGGCTTTTTTCTATCATATTTTATTTGCAAACTTCTTACTCAGCGCTTGTCCAATAAGGGCACCAAGTAGAGCACCGATAAGGACGCTTGCTACAAAGAGAAGGATGGTAGTGAGATTTGGTGCAACCATGATGCGATCGATATAGTCCTGGGATTTTCCGCGAGCTACGAGAGTTGCGATATAGGCTTGAGGAGTTATCCACATGAGTAGGATGGGACCAGTAGTACCAAAAGCAAAAACTAGGAAGGAAAGAAGGTTTTTGATCTTATCTTTGTAGTGGCCAAGATGAGCAATGCCATCTGCTGCAAGACCGCAGATGATTCCTGGAAGAAAGGCACCAGCACCATGCTTGCTCCCGAGGAAAAAGAGAGAAATCACAAGCCCAATCGTTGTAATCGCTCCAAAACGAGGCACCTTTGCTAAAAGGATCATATAGACGCTACCACCCACAAGAGCAGAAAAGGCAGGGGCGTAAAACATATTTCCAGTGTGGTCGACAAGGTTCCCTAGTAGAACCCCCGCTCCGATACAGAGAAAGTAGACAAGAGCAGCTACAAGGGTTGTCAAGATATTCTTTTTCATGAGTTCTCCTTCGTATATCTGATGCTATTCATTGTATCATGCCTAGCTCAGATTGTAAATGCTAGCTTGGAACTAGTATTTATTAGGAAATGTGGTAAAATAGGAAAAAATAAAAGACGAGTGGTAAGAGTATGAAGAATTTAGGAAAAGTTTTTAAAGAGTTAAGAGAGTCCAGAAAAATTTCCTTGAGAAAAGCAACAGGGGGACGCTTTTCAGTATCCTTATTATCACGTTTTGAAAATGGTCAAAGTGAAATATCTGCTCCAAAGTTAATCACAGCTTTGGAAAATATTCATGCGAGTATGGAAGAATTGTTATTTTTGGCGAGAGGTTTTCATCAGGATGCCTATTCTGAATTTAGAAACAGAATAGTCGAGGCTATCGACCCTCAAGATTTAACATCCTTGCGCACTCTCTACCAGAGAGAATACCAACAACTTCCTTTTTCAAAGGATAAACAGCAATACATTCTCAATGCTATTTTGATAAAATCCTATATGAAAGCTATTGATGAGACGGTTACATTGACCTCTGAGGAAGAAAGAGCCCTACATGATTATCTATTTTCTGTTGAAATTTGGGGGCACTATGAACTGTTGTTTTTTTCTTCTTGCTCTCCTCTTTTGTCGATCCAGCTTTTTACAAAGTACACTCGAGAAATGTTGCGGAAGTCAGATTTCTTGCAAGGAGTTGGGAAAAATCGAAATATGATGCATACCTTGCTCCTCAATGCTTTTATGGCCTGTATTGAAATTGATGATTTTACCAATGCCCTCTATTTTAAAAAACAAATTGAAAAGAACTTCTTTGAAGAAAATGAAACCTATTTTCGAATAGTCTACCTATGGGCAGAAGGTTTGCTTGATAGTAAGCAAGGAAGAGCAGAGGAAGGGCAGAGAAAGATGGAGGACGCTATTCGTATTTTTGAGATGATTGGTTGTAGCAGATCTGCTGACTATTATAGAAGTGCCATGGAGTGTTGAATATCTGCAACTAGATAAAATAACTTGAAACGATAGGACTATGAAGATCCTTATTAGCATTAGACAAATTCTATCGTTTTCGTTATCAGTTTAGTCTGTTGCATATATTCAAAAATGTCTTCTCGTAAGATTCTTGATGCTATACTAGAGCTACAATAAAAGTAGTATGTGAGAAAGAGAGGAATCTATATGAAACTATTACTAAGAAATCAAGCATACAGAGTTTTGAGCTTATCACGATTTTTCAATGCTTTTGGTGCTTCCATTTTTAATTTAGCATTTGTGGTATATGCCTCGACTTTGCCAGAGGCTTCTGTTGCCGTTGCCATGGCGAATGTTGTGATGATGCTTCCAACTCTTTTTACAGTTTTTGTGGGAATTCGGGCAGATTATACCAAGGACAAGGTCAAATGGATGACCTATGTCGGTTTATTTCAGGCGGTTTTATTTTTTCTAGCAGCCCTAGTTGTTCAGCAAGCTAGTTTTTTTGCCTTTTCGACCCTTTGCCTCATCAATGTCCTTAGTGATGTAGCCAGTGATTTTGCTGGTGGCTTGCGAATGCCTCTCGTTAAAGAAAAGGTAGCAGAGTCAGATCTGATGGAGGCCTATTCCTTTTCTCAGTTTATTAACTACATCTCTGCGATTGGCGGCCAAGCTTTTGGAGTTTGGCTATTAGGGGTGTCAACACAGAACTTTTCGCTCGTAGCGGGAATCAATGCCATATTTTTCCTAGTGTCAGCTCTCATTCTCTTTTTAGGAAGGGCTGAATTAAGCTTATCAACTCCACTTGTAGATAGTAAATCACTGAAAAATGAGAAACTTTCTATCAAAGATCAATTTTTAACGATTTACCGAAACTTACGTCTCGTTTTTCTTAAAAGTGGACATAAGAACTTTGGTTTTATGCTCTTTGCTATCTTGATTATCAATGCTTTGGGTGGTGCCTTAGGTGGTATCTATAACATCTTCCTTTTAAATCATTCCTTACTGAATTTTTCCTACAAGGATGCATTGTTTATCTTACAATTGATTACCTTATTAGCAGTTATCATCAGTAGCCTTACGGGCAATGATTATTTTGGAAAGCAATCTCTGCCTAGATTGATGATGTGGGTTACATTAGGAGCCAGTCTAGTTGGTCTATCTAATTTGTTAAACCAAGTCTTGCTCGGGATGCTTTTCGTCTTTTTTACCATGTATGTTTCTGGGAAAATTTCTCCAAAGATAAGTGCTCTACTCATGAAAAATCTTGCTCCAGAGGTTCTCTCTCGTACCAGTAATTTTTTAGGTTTGTTGTTTACTCTATCTATACCAGTGGGGACGGCCTGTTTTTCACTGGTGGCAGTATGGGATATACAGTTAACATGGGCTCTGTTTGTTGGGCTTTCCTTGCTTGCGATTCTTCTAGCTAGTTTTAATCTCAAAAATGAAATTTAGGTGTTAGTCTTCTTTTCACACTGTCGCTATCCCTTCATTTATGGTAAAATAGGACTATTAAGTTATAAAGAGGATTCCCTATGAAATTACAAAAACCAAAAGGAACGCAGGATATTTTACCTGCTGAGTCTGCCAAATGGCAGTACGTTGAAGGCTTTGCGCGTGAAATCTTCAAACGCTACAACTACGCAGAAGTACGTACTCCTATTTTCGAGCACTATGAAGTCATCAGTCGTTCTGTTGGAGACACAACTGATATCGTAACCAAGGAAATGTATGATTTTTATGACAAGGGTGACCGCCATATTACCCTCCGTCCAGAAGGAACTGCTCCAGTCGTTCGTTCTTATGTGGAAAACAAACTCTTTGCACCAGAAGTTCAAAAACCAAGCAAGTTCTACTACATGGGGCCAATGTTCCGCTATGAGCGTCCACAAGCAGGTCGCTTGCGCCAGTTCCACCAGATTGGTGTGGAGTGCTTTGGATCAAGTAATCCAGCCACAGATGTGGAAACGATCGCTATGGCAGCCCACTTTTTGAAAGCAATCGGTGTTCAAGGTGTGAAACTACATCTTAACACTCTTGGAAATCCTGAAAGTCGTGCGGCTTACCGTCAAGCCTTGATTGACTATTTGATACCTATGAAAGATAGCTTGTCTAAGGATAGCCAACGACGCTTGGAAGAAAATCCTCTTCGTGTTTTGGACTCTAAGGAAAAAGAAGACAAGGTGGCAGTAGAGAATGCGCCGTCTATCTTGGATTACCTTGATGAAGAAAGCCAAGCCCACTTTGCTGCTGTCCGTCAGATGCTGGAAAATCTTGGAGTAGATTACATCATCGATACCAATATGGTTCGTGGTTTGGACTACTACAACCACACGATTTTTGAATTCATCACTGAGATTGAGGGCAATGCCTTGACAGTCTGTGCAGGTGGTCGCTACGATGGCTTGGTTGCTTACTTTGGTGGTCCTGAGACTGCTGGATTTGGTTTTGGACTTGGTGTAGAGCGTCTGCTTCTCATCCTTGAAAAGCAAGGTGTGTCTCTCCCTATCGAAAACGCCCTAGATGTCTATATCGCTGTTCTCGGTGAAGGAGCTAATCTTAAAGCCTTGGAGTTGGTACAAGCTCTTCGCCTACAAGGTTTCAAAGCAGAGCGTGATTACCTCAACCGTAAGCTCAAAGCTCAGTTCAAGTCAGCCGATGTCTTTGAGGCTAAGACCCTCATCACTCTTGGAGAGAGCGAAGTCGAAAGCGGACAAGTGACAGTCAAGAACAACCAAACTCGAGAAGAAGTTCAAGTTTCACTTGAAACTATTAGCCAAAACTTCTCAGAAATCTTTGAAAAATTAGGATTTTATACTCAATGAAAATCAAAGAGCAAACTAGGAAGCTAGCCGCAGGCTGTACTTGAGTACGGCAAGGTGAAGCTGACGTGGTTTGAATTTGATTTTCGAAGAGTATTAATAACAGATAAACTGGTTAGGATCTTACTCCTGACCTTTTTCTTTTGCAAAATGACAAAAATCTTAAACTTTTTGACAAAGATACTTGTCAAAAATAAAAAGATGTGTTACAATGAAATCAAGTTAAGAAAAGTATAGCAGAAAGGAACGATTATGTGGGCATTAGGATTTGTACCTCTTATGATAATCTTTTATCTCGACCATACCCAAAAGGTCAAGAAACTAGGGAATAAAATCAAAAAGTTTGAGCGAAAAGAGAAAGGAAATACAGAAATGTCAAGATTATTAAAAGAAATGATTGGGAGAACGCCGGTCATCGTTGGACAATTATTTGGAACAGATAACTGGGAAGTTGTGGATGTTGATGAGGAATGGATCAAGCTACGACGTGTAGATAAAAAGGGAAAAGAAAAATTCAAACTACAACGTATTGAGGATATTCAAACGATTCAATTTGACGGAGAGTAGGTGTGTAACATGCAACTAAAAAATCGTCTAAAAGAGCTTCGGGCTCGCGATGGCCTGAATCAAACTGAACTGGCCAAGCTAGCAGGCGTATCCAGGCAAACCATCAGTCTATTGGAGCGGGATGAGTACACGCCCTCCATCGTCATTGCTCTGAAGATTGCTCAGATCTTTAATGAGCCAGTCGAGTCAGTTTTTCGCTTGGAGGAGGATGAGTGATGAACAAGTATAAAGTGATTTATTATCTATGTATCGTTGTGTTTATCGTGAATCTTTTGGCTATGATTGGAAGCCTATTTGGTTGGTTTACGATCGTAGAAGGCAAGTACCTCTTCTGGAATAATATAGTGCTGCTATTAGTCTTTAGATGGGTAGAGAAAAAAATAAAGTTCAAAGAGATCGTAAAAGGAGAAAAGTTATGAAAGAGTTTTTAGCAGGTTTTCAAGTCGATACAGAGAACAAAGCACTTGCAGGTGTTTGTGCAGGTTTAGGAAATTATTTTAACATTCAAGCCAATATCGTTCGTTTGGTGACAGTCTTCTTGTTTCTCTCTTCGACGGAGATTGGTATTTTAACAGTTACAGCCTATGCTTATCTAGCAGGTTGGCTTGGCAATGAACCCTTGGGAGATGGAGCGAAAAAAGCAAGAAACCAAGCTATTATCCTACTTGTTGTTTGTTTGCTTTTGGTATCACTTGGAGCAGAGGGATTGACAACTATTTTTGAATCAGGGAAAGCCTTTGGTCAATGGTTGGCTGGATTGTTTTAGAAAGAGGTTAAAAGATGGAAAAGAAACGTGGATTATTATTATTTTTAGCAGCTGTTGTCTTTGGAGGTTTCTTGGGCATGTTTGTAGGGATGTTTAAGGCCGGTGCCGAATCCTACGAAGTTATTTTAGATGTAAAAGTCTTGATACCCTGGATATCAACTATTTGTTTACTGTTAGGTTTCATTAGCATTCTTTTGACGTTCAATTTCTTAAAGAAAAGCAGAAAATTTCATTCCTTGTATCAAGAGGATATGGATGATGACCTGAATGAAACCTATTATGTGCAAATGTACCGGAATCTTGAGTTTGGTAACATTGCTTTTAATATTACAAACGTAGCGATTTTATTGGCTCTCTTCATTTCAGCAAGTGAAGTGGTTATACTAAATAGAAGCAATCTAACCTTATCTCTTTCTTTTTTGGGATTAGTGTTGATTTTTAATGCTCAAAAATATTTTTATAAAACCATTGCGATTGTGCGTCAGTTTGATATGGTATTTTTCTCTATGCCAAAGGATGTCTTGGACTATATCAATTCTTACGACGAAGGGGAGCGTCAGGCTAATTTGGAACAGAGTTTTCGGATTTTATTCCAATTAAATCAGTATGTCTTGCCAGGTCTCTACTTTCTGATTGATCTCTTTTCCTTACTGACAGGAGAGATTCAGCTACTAGCCTTCTTACTTGTCGGAGCTATCCATGTTTATATCAATGTGATGCAGTTACCTATGGTGAAACGTTATTTCAAATAAAGGAGTTTCTATGATTCGTGTTGAAAATGTAAGCAAAAGTTTTGGGAGTAAAAAAGCCCTTCATCAGATTTCTTTTGAGATTAAGGAGGGTGAAATCTTTGGTTTTCTTGGTCCTTCTGGCTCAGGTAAAATAACTATGATCAATGTCTTAACAGGCCAGTTGACTGCAGATCAAGGTAACACAATTTTGTTAGGCAAGAATTCTCAAGATTTAACCTCAAATGATTTGGAACAAATCGGTATAGTTAGTGATGGCAGTGGTTTTTATGAAAAGATGAGTCTTTACAAAAATCTTCTCATTTACGCTAAGTTATATGGTCTCAAGTCAGATAGAGTAAATCAGGTGCTCCAACAGGTTGGATTGGCAGATGCTAAAGATATTATCGCAGAAAAACTATCTACAGGAATGAAACAACGAATGTTCTTGGCTCGTGCCCTTCTGAATGCTCCAAAGATTCTCTTTCTAGATGAGCCAACCAGTGGCTTAGACCCTACAACATCTAAGATGATTCATACCCTACTTCAAGAATTAAAACAAGCTGGGACAACTATCTTTCTGACCACGCATGATATGAATGAAGCAACTTTGCTTTGTGATCGCTTATCTCTTTTAAATAAGGGAAATTTAATAGAGTATGGAAGTCCACAAGAGATTATTCAAAAATACCATGTGGATAAGAAAGTACGTGTAGGTTATAAAGATGGAAGAGAACAAATAGTTCTGTTTGAAGAATTGCCGCATTTAGACACGACAGATTTGATGGTTGTTCACTCTTGTGAACCAACTTTAGAAGAGATCTTTATCAGATTAACAGGAGAAAAGTTAGATGTTTAGAAAATTAAATGCCCTACTATGGTTAAGATTACAAGTTCTTATTAGCAATTCAACTTTGTTAGCAACTTTATTGATGCCTTTTGGTATTGCTGTTTTATTAAATGAATTTTTAAATAAGAATGGAGAAGTGAGCCTATTTTTACTATCTGCTAGCTTGACGATGGTCTTGAGCATGGGAAGTGGTTACATGGTATCGATTATGATGGCAGAAGATAAGGAAAAACGAAATCTCAAATCACTCATTCTAAGTGGTGTGACAGCAACAGAATATACTTTCAGTATGCTTGTTCTCCCTATTCTGATAATGTTACTTGCTATGATTGTGCTTCCCATCTATCTTAAAGTAAACGTATCTGGTTATTTATTTGCCTATGCTATCTATTTGCTTCTAGCAACTATTTGTATTATTTTTCTCAACCTTCTAATCGGTGCAGTATCAGATACTCAATCTAAAGCGCAAGTCTATAGTATCTTTCCTATGTTAATTGTCTCTTTTTTACCCACGATTGCTTCTCGAAATGATACGATTCAAAAACTGTTGGACTATTCTTTTATCGGTCCTTTTGTAGGTCTATTAAAAGAAGGTGGAGGAGAATTGTCTCTGGGAAATCTTGGTCTTTTATTGTCATGGGTCCTTGTTCTAGGCCTAGCATGTCTCTTTGTATTGAAAAATAGTTATAAAGGCAAATAGGAGAATCTTATGAAAACACTTAAAAATATTGGCTGGTATAGTCTTACTTTCTTATCATTTATTATGGTCTATAGTTTTATTCAGGGCGTAGGCTTAGAAGCCATGAAAATGGGTGCGCCTGAATATGTTGCTGTCCCAATTTATGTCTTATTAGCAGGAATTTTCACCTTCGTTACCTACAAGTGGTATAAGACAGGAACCGTTACGATTGAAAAAACAGCCCTTAACAAATACATCTGGTTGCCTGCCTTGGTATGGGCCCTTGTCATTGTTGCTCAATTCTTTTTGCCAAATGATCCATCAGTCAATCAACAGACGGCAGAACAATTGACTCATAGTCAACCTCTCTTCGCTTTCTTCATGATAGTTGTCTTTGCGCCCCTGACAGAAGAGTTAACCTTTAGAGGTATGCTAGCTCGTTATGTCTTCCCTCAACAGGATAACATCAAGCAGACAGCTCTCTTTCTACTAGTAACAAGCATCATCTTTGCCCTCGTTCATTTCCCTGGAACTCCACAACAATTCCTAGTGTATGGTTCCCTCGGTTTGAGCTTGGGGTTGGCTTATATCAGCAAGGGTGGACTGGCTTACAGCATTGCTTTACATGCTTTAAATAATTTAATCGGATTTTTAATGATTCTCATGCTATAATAGACTCAGGAGGAAGTCATGAAACGAGTGATATTATTAGCAGTGATTCAGGCAGTTGTTCTCTTCTTTATCATTGGAGCGCTTGCCTATGCTTTTAAAGGGGATTTCTTTTATAACAATCTAGCAGTTATCTTTGCACCAATTGCAGGTATTATGCGATTTGCGACAGCCTATGCAACGGAGATTGTTCTCCCTAAAAAGGCTGCAGAGATTGCTGAAAAGCGTAAAAAATAAAGAAATTCCAAGTAAAATAAGATCCAGCGAATGACTTTGCTGGATTTTTTCATTTATAGCAGGATTCTTCTCAACTTTTCTGATGATTTTCATGAAGAGCCTGCGCTTTTATGGTAAAATAGTAACAGAATAAAAGAGGAGAGAAAACATGAAACGTAGTATGTATGCTGGTCGTGTTCGTGAGGAGCACATCGGACAAGAAATTACCTTGAAAGGCTGGGTTGCACGTCGTCGTGACCTTGGTGGTTTGATCTTTATCGATCTTCGCGACCGTGAAGGAATCATGCAGTTGGTTATCAACCCAGAAAAAGTATCTGCAGAGGTGATGGCAACAGCTGAAAGCCTTCGTAGTGAATTTGTCATCGAGGTGACTGGTCAAGTTGCTGCACGTGAGCAGGCCAATGATAAGTTGGCGACTGGAGCAGTTGAACTGAATGTAACAGCTCTTACTGTACTTAACACAGCTAAAACAACACCATTTGAAATCAAGGATGGCATTGAAGCAAACGATGATACGCGTCTACGTTACCGTTACCTTGACCTTCGTCGTCCAGAAATGTTGGAAAATCTTAAACTTCGTGCCAAGGTAACGCATTCTATCCGCAACTACTTGGATGAGTTAGAATTTATCGATGTGGAAACACCATTCCTTTCTAAATCAACGCCAGAAGGGGCGCGTGACTATTTGGTACCATCTCGTGTTAATAAGGGCCATTTCTATGCCCTTCCTCAAAGTCCGCAGATTACAAAACAGTTGTTGATGAATGCGGGATTTGACCGTTACTACCAAATCGTCAAATGTTTCCGTGACGAAGACTTGCGTGGTGACCGCCAACCAGAATTTACTCAGGTCGACTTGGAAACTTCATTCTTGACTGAACAAGAAATACAAGACATTACAGAAGGCTTGATTGCGCGCGTGATGAAGGAAACAAAAGGGATCGAGGTAGCTCTTCCATTCCCTCGTATGAAGTATGATGATGCCATGGCTCTTTATGGTTCTGACAAGCCTGATACTCGTTTTGAAATGTTGCTTCAAGACTTGACAGATCTTGTCAAGGGTGTAGATTTCAAAGTCTTCTCAGAAGCTCCTGCCGTTAAAGCCATTGTGGTCAAAGGAGCTGCGGACAACTATTCACGTAAAGACATTGACAAGATGACTGAAGTAGCCAAACAGTACGGTGCCAAAGGTCTTGCTTTGGTCAAGGTTGTTGACGGTGAATTAAATGGTCCAGTTGCTAAATTCTTGACTGGCGTTCAGGCAGATTTGACAACAGCACTTGGTCTTGAAGATAAGGACTTGGTTCTCTTTGTAGCAGATACGCTTGAAGTAGCCAATGCAACACTTGGTGCCCTTCGTGGACGTATTGCTAAAGAACTAGGCTTGATCGATAATGATAAATTTAACTTCCTTTGGGTTGTTGACTGGCCAATGTTTGAATGGTCAGAAGAAGAAGGTCGTTACATGAGTGCCCACCATCCATTTACCCTTCCTCAAGCAGAAACTGCTCATGAGCTTGAAGGTGATTTGGCTAAGGTTCGTGCCATTGCTTATGATATCGTCTTGAATGGTTATGAACTTGGTGGTGGTAGTCTTCGTATCAACCAAAAAGAACTTCAAGAACGTATGTTCAAAGCTCTTGGTTTCTCAGCTGAAGAAGCAAATGACCAGTTTGGTTTCCTTTTGGAAGCTATGGACTATGGATTCCCACCACACGGTGGTTTGGCTATCGGACTTGACCGTTTTGTCATGTTGCTCGCTGGAGAAGAAAATATCCGCGAAGTCATCGCCTTTCCTAAGAACAACAAGGCTAGCGACCCAATGACGCAAGCACCATCAACAGTAGCTCTTAAACAACTAGAGGAACTTAATCTACAAGTAGAACAAGATGAAACAAACGAAACTAACTAAAAAGTGGTACCATTATCTTCGCCGCTTTGCTTATCGAGTAAAGATTTTGCGTGTTTTACAAAGTATCTCTCGAGAAAAATACGATGAAAAAATCTCAGCTTCTCTGGTATATGGTTTTCTATCAGCAGTAGCCGTCAATTTCTTTTTCCAACCAGGGCACGTTTATTCAAGTGGTGCGACAGGTTTGGCCCAGATTATATCTGCCCTTAGTAACCACTGGTTTGGTTTTCATTTCCCGATATCGGTAGCCTTTTATGCCATCAATATTCCTCTCATGATTTTGGCTTGGTACCAAATTGGACATAAGTTCACGATTTTTACCTTTATCACGGTATCCATGAGCTCGCTCTTTATCCAGTTTGTGCCAGTGGTCGTCTTGACAGAGGACCCAATCATCAATGCTCTTTTTGGGGGTGTTGTTATGGGACTGGGGATCGGCTTTGCTCTACGTCATAACATCTCCAGTGGTGGAACAGACATTGTCAGCTTAACCATTCGTAAGAAGACTGGTCGTAACGTCGGAAGTATCTCTTTCTTGGTCAATGGTACAATTATGCTGATTGCTGGAGTGACCTTTGGTTGGAAATATGCCCTTTATTCCATGATTACCATCTTTGTCTCAAGTCGTGTGACAGATGCAGTTTTCACCAAGCAAAAACGCATGCAGGCTATGATTGTCACTAGTAATCCAGATGCCGTCATTGAGAAGATCCATAATAAATTGCATCGTGGAGCAACCATGATCCATGATGCTGAAGGAACTTATAACCACGAACGTAAGGCTGTTTTGATTACGGTTATCACTCGTGCAGAGTTCAATGATTTTAAACTGATCATGAAGCAAGTTGATCCAACAGCCTTTGTTTCTGTTTCAGAAAATGTTCATATTCTAGGACGATTTGTCGAAGTCGAAAACTAATCAATTATAAAAATAGATTACAAAAAACCAACTCTAAGAAAAAGATGTTAGAGTTGGTTTTTCTTATTTTTCAATGATTTCATGTGCAATCACTTGACGATAGCAGATTTGACGATTTTCTTTGACATCGTTGATGATTTGAAGAATCGTCTCAAACGAAGTGCGACCAAGAGCAAGACTATTAATATTGACATAGGCCGCTAGGTTTAATCTTGGATTAACAGAGTCAAAGCTGAGAACAGGGACATTAAGCTGATGTTCGTTGAGGTAGTTACAAACACCTTCAGCTAAGAGGCTATCTGTTGTGATAACAGCATCGGTTTTTGGATCGTATTCAAAAAGTTGTTTGCTAAATTTATAGCCCTTTTCTTCAAGAAATTCATCTGCAAAGAAAGTACGATGACTATCAAGAGGTAGATTGTGTTCTTGAAGGGCTTGCTGGTAACCTGTTAGACGATCCTGCGTAACGTAGAGTTTCTTGGCACCACCGATGAAAGCAATGCGGCTACATCCTTTTTTGATGAAGTATTCGGCTGCATCAAATCCGGCTTGGATGTTATCGTTGTCAACAAGTGGAATAAAAGGTGATAGTGATTTCCCAAGGATGAGGAAGGGAAATTGTTCTTCTGTAACGAGTTTAACCAAGGGGTCATTTTCTTGGGCGTACAAGAAGATAAGACCGTCTACACGCTTTCCATAGACCATCTGTGAAATTGCATTTAAGCGCTCTTTTTCGTCTTTTCCAGTTGCAATCTGGATAGCATAGTGATTTTCTGAAGCAACTTGTGCAATTCCTCTAAGGACAGAAGGAAAGAAAGGATTTTGATAGAAAACGTCTGAATCATCTGGAAGAACCAAGCCGATAACCTGCGTATAACTACTAACCAGGCTTCGGGCATTGAGGTTAGGGTGGTAGTTGAGTTCCTTCATAGCCTTTCGAACTCGTTTTTTAGTTTCATCGCTAATGGTTGATTTGTTTTGAATAACACGGGTTACGGTTGAGGGTGAGACCCCTGCAGCCTTGGCCACGTCTTTAATCGTAACAGGCATAATAATCTCCTACTTATGGTAGTCTGGATCACGGAAATGCGTTTTGTAAAAGATAGTGACCAGGTATAGAACAAATAAAATATTTTGAACAGTAATCAAAGTTGCCATGTTTTGCCCCAAGAGACCTAGAATCATGGCAAGTAAGGTTGGTAATCCTAAACAGTTCAAAATGAAATGATAGCACTCTTTGTAGCTTTTAAATGAAAAGAGACGCGATTTTTTCGTGAAGTAGAGCAAGAGGCTAGCACCTAAAGCAACAATAAAAAAATTAAGTCCAAAGAGGAAGCTAGAACCAAGCACAAGAAAGAGACTAATATAGACGCGATTCTGTTGATACCAGTCTTTAGAAATGGCTTGTGTTAAGCTTTCCTTGCTTTGGAAGCTCTCAGTCGTTATCGCGTGATAGCGAATGCTGGTCAATTCTTTTCCTTGCTTGCTGATGATGAGTTTCTCAGGTTCAAAGTTCAGAAGTAATTCCTCAGGGAAGTTTGAACTAGAAGGGTTTCCGATTTGGATAGAAGCTTGATGAGGAGATGAACCTGTATAGCTCAACTTACCATCTACAATCTTTGCATTGGCAGCCAAATCCTGAACCACACTATCCGTCAAAGGAGTGTAGACATCATCGATGAAAGTTTCTAAAGGATAAGTTTCCTGAGAACTGTTCTGGATGGCAATAGGGACCATAGACAAGCTAATCAGGAAAATACTGGTAAAAATCAGTTGAAACCAGTTGAGACCAAAACGTTGAGATAGGGGCTTACGAAATCCCCAAATACTATTAAAATAAGAAAATGGATATGGTAACATAAATCTCTTTCTATAGGCATTTTTCTATATGAGTATTATATAGAGAAATGTATTTTATTTCAAGCAGGGGAGACAAATCCTTGTTAAAAGTAGACTTTTAATAAAAATTATCAACTAACCATGAGGGGATTTTAAATAAGTTCTTGTTTTTCATCAGACTATATAAGCACAAGTTCAAAAAAGAAAAAGGGTGGCGGGGGTATATTACCCCTTGTCGCCACCGCTTGTAAGTCCTGAAACGAAGTTCTTTTGCAAGAAGAAGAAAAGTGTACAGATTGGAAGAGCGATGAGGATAGCACCTGCTGAGAAGTAGGCGATCTTCAAGTTCTTCGCATTGCTAACGAAGGTTTGTAGACCTACGGCAACTGTAAAGTATTCTTTCTCACGAAGCAAGAAACTAGAGAGGATATAGTCTCCGAAAGGTCCCATGAAGGCCCAGAGTGCTTGTACAGCAACCATTGGGCGAACGAGAGGGAGAACGATTTGCCAGAAGCGGCGGAAGTGTCCTGCACCATCCAGTTTTGCAGACTCATCAAGAGACATTGGCACGGTGTCAAAGTAACCTTTCATGAGCCAAGCGTTCATCGGGATACCTCCACCAACGTAGAGGAAGATGAGGAACCAGCTATGGTTAAGGGCGTTCAACATGAGGGCCATAACGAAGAAGGCAGTCAAAGCAGCCATTGTTGGCACCATTTGGATAATCAAGAAGAAGACCAAACTTTGTTTACGAGCCAAGAAGTTGTAACGGCTATAGGCATAACCAGCAAGTACGATAATACTTGTCTGAACAACCATAGTGATCAAAGCGATGATCAAAGTGTTGAGGTACCATGTGCCGTACAAGGTTTCTGTAAAGAGCCCTTTGAAGTTATCAAGACTGAAATTGACATTGCTGTCGAGTTTGAAGGCCACGACGTTACCGGCCTTAAAGGCTGACATAATCGTGATTAAAAGAGGATAGATAATGACGATTGAAAGTCCGATCAAGTAGAGGTAAGTGAGGGTTTGAGTCAGTCTACGTTTTAGTTTGATTGAGTTATTCATCTTAGACGTCCTCCATATCAAATGCGTGTAGTTTCTTGAAGGCAATCATAGAAATAGAGATGACAATGATTGAAATAATCAAGGTAACGGCAGCTGCCATAGAGTATTGAGGAGCTGTACCTGTTGTCAAACGGTAAATCCATGAGATCAAGATATCGGTTGAACCAGCTCCACCACCGACACTACCAGGACCACCGCCATTGAAGAGGTACATGATAGAGAAGTTGTTGAAGTTGAAGGTGTATTGGCTAATCAAAGTAGGCGCCGCAACAGCCAAAATCATTGGGAAAGTGATGCTGCGGAATTTTTGCCAAGCATTGGCACCGTCAATATAAGCTGCTTCGTAAAGGTCGTTAGGAATAGATTGCAAGATACCCAAAGTCAAAACGTAGATATATGGGAATCCAAGCCAACCTTGCATCATAATCAAGGCGACCTTAGTCCAAGTAGGGTCTGTTTTCCAAGGGATGAGTGCCCCGTCGAGGAATGGAAGAACCTTAGCAAATAGAGGGATAACTTGGGTGTTGATTGCACCAACACTATCGTTGAACATGTTTGAGAATGTCAAAATAGTGATGAAGGCTGGAACCGCCCAAGGTAGAAGGAAGATAACACCAAAGATACGTTTCCCCTTAATAAATGGTTGGTTAGCAATAATAGCTGTAAAGATACCGAGTACGATTTGCAAAGTCGATGCAGATAAAGCCCAGATAATAGTCCAAGAAAGAACAGAACCGAAGGCTGAACGGAAGGTACTCAAGCTCCAGATATTTGTGAAGTTAGTCAATCCAACCCAATCCAATAATTTGTTTGGTGGTAAATGTTGGAAATCGTAGTTAGTAAAGGCAATCATCAAGGTTACAATAACCGGGAAGATGATGGCAAATGTCATGGCAACGTAAGATGGGATAATGAGTAAGTATGGGAATCCATTTTCATAGATACCTTTGATCATATCCTTAAGTGTCAATGGGACAGGAATGCCATTATTGATACGTTTTGCAATAGTGTGAGCGTCTTTAATATTGAGAATATAAAAGGCTAGGTAAACAATTACAAAAATAGAGTGGAATGCACCACGAATCAACATGAAAAGAGAGTTGTCACGGCCAGGTTTTTCACCGAGCGTGATCAAGTTGCTCAATTCTGGTGCTGCAAGTACTATAAAATAGAGGACAAAAGCCACTGTTACAGCAAGGAAGATAAAACCTTTAGCTTTTTGTTTGTTGTAGATTTGTCCCAACCCAGGAATCAATGAAAGCAAGGCTGCTTTTTTTGGTTGTTGTTCCATGAGTGCTCCTTTCATAAGATACGAGCTCTGGGCTCGATGCTAATCAGCAAGTTTGTTGAAAACATTGTCAGTGTATCTAAAAATCAAGGGAGATGTTTAAATTATCTCCCTTGAATCAATCAATTAGTTACCAAATTTTTGTTGGATTGTTTCTTTGATCAATGTTACAGCATCATTAGCAGCTGTTTTAGCATCTTTCTTACCGCTTACAGCGTCAAAGAGCATTGTTTTAGCTGGGTCCCAAACTGTTGACATTTGAGAGATGTTTGGCATTGGTTGAGCGTTTTGGAACTGTTTGATAACAGCTGTAGTCAACTCATCGTTTTTACCTTCAGCGTAAGCACGAGCTTCAGTGTTAGCTGGGATTTCGTTAGTAGCATCGTAGAATGCTTTTTGTTGGTCAGTTGAAACAAGGAAGTCTACAAATTTTTGAGCGCCTTCAAGGTTCTTAGTGCTTGATGGGATAATCCAAGCTTTACCACCACCAAAGGCTGCGTAGTTTTTGCCGTTTGGAAGAGTTGGGATAGTTGCAACACCGTAGTTTACTTTAGCGTCTTTGAATGCTTGAGCTTTCCAAGGACCGTCGATGATAGCAGCTGTTTTACCTTCTTGGAATTGAGTTTGGATCAAGTTTCCAGCACCTTCAGTGTCTTGCATACCTTTAGGCCATTTGTCATACCAAGTTTTAGCGTAGTTGATACCTGCGATAGCACCGTCGTTTGCAAGACCGATATCTTTAGGATCTTTACCGTTGTCACCAAATACGTAAGCGCCGTTACCAGCAAGAAGTCCGTATGCGTAGTAGAAGTTAGTCCAGTCAGCTAGGAAAGCAGTTGTTTTTCCGTCTTCACCAGCGAAGGCATATTTGCTATCTTTAGCAAGTTCTTCTAGGTCAGCAAATGTCTTAGGAGCTTCTTTCACTAAGTCTTTGTTGTAGTACATAACAAGTGACTCGATAACAGCTGGAGCACCGTAAACTTTACCACCAACAGTTACAAGAGATTTAGTAGTATCGTCTGTTTTAGCACCGTCACTCAAAGTTACTTCTGAAAGTTGTCCGTCAGTACCAAGGCTACCTACACGGTCGTATGGTGCCATCATGACGTCAGCAGCTTTACCTGATTGGTTATCAAGTGAAAGGTTGTCAAGTCCACCTAATTGGTCACCTGTTTTAATAGTAACTTTTACACCAGCTTCTTTTTCGTAAGCTGCAGCAGCTGATTCTGCGAAAGCTTTATATTGGTCTTCAACATAGAAAGTGATTTCTTGGCTTCCTGATGCAGAAGAGTCAGCGGCTTTGTCAGAAGTTTTGCTTCCGCAAGCTACCAAAAGTAAGCTAGCAAGAGTAGCAGTACCAAGTACAGCTGCGCTCTTCATGAATTTAGTTGACATAGTGTATTCCTCCTAAAGAATAACAAATTTTAATTTCGAGGAAACGCAAACGTTTTCCCTTATGACCATAGTATAGCACAAACAGAAAACGGTTGCAAGCGTTTTTTTGAAAAAATTTTAAAAAGCTTGTTGCTGGCTAATTCCTAAAATTGTTTGTATAATAGAAGAGAAATAGGAAATCATGCAAATTTCGATTCAAAAATAATTGAAGGGAAACGATTGCATGATTGGGATGCTTAATGAAAGGATTTTAAAAATAAGAATATAGTAACTTAAAAGTTTATCAATAAAAAATAAATCATAAAAGTTTTTTTACAAACGCTTGCATTTATTTTAGAAATGGGTTATACTTTACTTAGCGCAAACGTTTGCGCACAAATTTGAAATAATTAATTAAAAAACACTTGAGGTGCTAATATGAAAAAACGTCAAAGTGGTGTGTTGATGCACATCTCATCACTTCCAGGAGCTTACGGAATCGGATCATTTGGTCAAAGCGCCTATGATTTCGTTGACTTCTTGGTTCGCACTAAGCAACGCTACTGGCAAATCCTTCCATTGGGAACAACAAGCTATGGTGACTCACCTTACCAATCATTCTCAGCTTTTGCAGGTAATACTCACTTTATCGATCTTGATATCTTGGTTGAGCAAGGTCTCTTGGAAGCTAGTGATCTTGAAGGGATTGACTTTGGTAGCAACCCAACTGAAGTTGATTACGCTAAGATTTATTACGCACGTCGTCCCCTTCTAGAAAAAGCAGTTAAACGTTTCCTTGAAGTTGGAGATGTCCAAGATTTTGAAAAATTTGCTCAAGAGAACCAATCATGGCTTGAACTTTTTGCAGAGTATATGGCTATTAAAGAGCATTTTGATAACTTGGCTTGGACAGAATGGCCAGATGCAGATGCTCGTGCTCGTAAAGCTTCTGCTCTTGAAAGCTACCGTGAACAATTGGCAGACAAACTTGTTTACCACCGTGTAACCCAATATCTCTTCTTCCAACAATGGTTGAAATTGAAAGCATACGCTAACGAAAACCACATTGAGATTGTGGGTGATATGCCAATCTATGTTGCTGAAGATTCAAGCGATATGTGGGCAAATCCACACCTCTTTAAAACAGATGAAAACGGGAAAGCAACTTGCATCGCAGGATGCCCACCAGATGAGTTTTCTGCTACTGGTCAGCTTTGGGGGAACCCAATCTATGACTGGGAAGCAATGGATCGCGATGGTTACAAATGGTGGATTGAACGCTTGCGTGAAAGCTTTAAAATCTATGATATCGTGCGTATCGACCACTTCCGTGGATTTGAGTCTTATTGGGAAATCCCAGCTGGTTCTGAAACAGCGGCACCTGGTAAATGGGTGAAAGGACCTGACTACAAACTCTTTGCAGCGGTTAAAGAAGAACTTGGTGACTTGAACATCATCGCTGAAGACCTTGGTTTCATGACTGATGAAGTTATTGAACTACGTGAGCGCACTGGATTCCCAGGAATGAAGGTCCTTCAATTTGCCTTCAATCCAGAAGACGAAAGTATCGACAGCCCACACTTGGCACCAGCTAACTCTGTTATGTACACAGGAACACATGATAACAACACTGTTCTTGGTTGGTACCGTGATGAGATTGATGATCCAACTCGTGAGTACATGGCACGCTACACAAACCGTAAAGAGTACGAAACAGTGGTGCATGCTATGCTTCGTACAGCCTTCGCATCAGTAAGTTTCATGACGATTGCAACTATGCAAGATTTGCTAGAGTTGGATGGTTCAGCTCGTATGAACTTCCCATCTACTCTTGGTGGAAACTGGTCATGGCGTATGACAGAGGAACAATTGACTCCTGCTGTCGAAGAAACTTTGCTTGACTTGACTACAATTTATCGCCGTATCAATGAAAATTTGGTAGAATTAAAGAAATAAGACATTATCAGGAGACATAAAAATGTTACCATTAAAAGAATTTGTACAAAATCGTTACAATAAATCTATCGCAGAATGTAGCAATGAGGAGCTTTATCTTGCTCTTCTTAACTACAGCAAACTTGCAAGCAGCCAAAAACCAGTGAACACTGGTAAGAAAAAAGTTTACTACATCTCAGCTGAGTTCTTGATTGGTAAACTCTTGTCAAACAACTTGATTAACCTTGGTCTTTATGACGAAGTTAAAAAAGAACTTGCTGACGCAGGTAAAGAGTTGATCGAAATCGAAGAAGTAGAATTGGAACCATCACTTGGTAATGGTGGTTTGGGACGTTTGGCAGCCTGCTTTATCGACTCCATCGCTACACTTGGATTGAACGGTGACGGTGTTGGTTTGAACTACCACTTTGGTCTTTTCCAACAAGTGCTTAAAAACAACCAACAAGAAACTATTCCTAACGCTTGGTTGACTGACCAAAACTGGTTGGTTCGCTCAAGCCGTAGCTACCAAGTGCCATTTGCACACTTTACATTGACATCTACTCTTTACGATATCGATGTACCTGGTTACAAAACTGCTACGAAAAACCGCTTGCGTTTGTTTGACTTGGATTCAGTTGATTCATCTATCATTGAAGATGGCATTAACTTTGATAAGACAGACATCGCTCACAACTTGACTCTTTTCCTTTACCCAGACGATAGCGACAAACAAGGTGAATTGCTCCGTATCTTCCAACAATACTTCATGGTTTCAAACGGTGCACAATTGATCATCGATGAAGCAATCGAAAAAGGAAGCAACTTGCATGACCTTGCTGACTACGCAGTTGTACAAATCAACGATACTCACCCATCAATGGTGATTCCTGAATTGATCCGTCTTTTGACTGAACGTGGTATCGAACTTGATGAAGCAATCTCTATCGTTCGTAGCATGACTGCATACACAAACCACACAATTCTTGCTGAAGCCCTTGAAAAATGGCCTCTTGAATTCTTGGAAGAAGTGGTTCCTCACTTGGTACCAATCATCAAAGAATTGGACCGTCGTGTTAAAGCAGAATACAAAGATCCAGCTGTTCAAATCATTGATGAAAACGATCGTGTACACATGGCCCACATGGATATCCACTATGGATACAGCGTAAACGGGGTTGCCGCTCTTCACACTGAAATCTTGAAGAACTCAGAGTTGAAAGCTTTCTACGACATCTACCCAGAAAAATTCAACAACAAAACAAACGGGATCACCTTCCGTCGTTGGCTCATGCATGCTAACCCAAGCTTGTCTCACTACTTGGATGAGATTCTTGGCCGCGAATGGCACCATGAAGCTTCTAAATTGGAAGACCTTCTTTCTTACGAAGACAAGGCTGCTGTCAAAGAAAAATTGGAAAGCATCAAAGCTCACAACAAACGTAAGTTGGCTCGTCACTTGAAAGAGCACCAAGGTGTGGAAATCAATACAAACTCTATCTTTGATATCCAAATCAAACGTCTTCACGAGTACAAACGTCAACAAATGAACGCTTTGTATGTGATTCACAAATACCTGGACATCAAGGCTGGTAATATCCCTGCTCGTCCAATTACAGTATTCTTTGGTGGTAAAGCAGCTCCTGCCTACACAATTGCTCAAGACATCATCCACTTGATCCTTTGCTTGTCAGAAGTGATTGCTAATGACCCAGCAGTTGCACCACACTTACAAGTGGTTATGGTTGAAAACTACAACGTTACTGCAGCAAGCTTCTTGATTCCAGCGTGTGATATCTCTGAACAAATCTCACTTGCTTCCAAGGAAGCTTCAGGTACTGGTAACATGAAATTCATGTTGAACGGAGCTTTGACTCTTGGTACTATGGACGGAGCTAACGTGGAAATCGCTGAGTTGGTTGGTGATGAAAACATTTACATCTTCGGTGAAGATTCAGAAACTGTTATCGACCTTTACGAAAAATCAGCTTACAAATCAAGCGAATTCTACGCTCGTAAAGCGATCAAACCATTGGTTGACTTTATCGTGAGCGACGCTGTTCTTGCAGTTGGTAAGATTGAACGTTTGGAACGTCTTTATAACGAATTAATCAACAAAGACTGGTTCATGACTCTTCTTGACTTGGAAGACTACATCAAAGTGAAAGAGCAAATGCTTGCTGACTACGAAGACCGTGACGCATGGTTGGATAAAGTCATCGTTAACATTTCTAAAGCAGGATTCTTCTCATCTGACCGTACAATCGCTCAGTATAACGAAGATATCTGGCACTTGAACTAAGATATACAATTTAATAGTTATTACACTATCTAGCAAAAAAGCGAGTTTCAATTGAAATTCGCTTTTTTTGAATGTTATGGATTTGAGGTTGACTGGTCTCAAAAGAAAAAATAATTTGTCAATAATTTCTAGACTTAAAAATCAGACCTAGAGAACACTAAGAAGGTTGGTTGTACTACCTTTAAGCCTCAGGTTCTTCTTAGCTGTTACCTCAAATTTCTTGTATTCGTTTACAAATGGTATTATAATAGTATTATAGTAAAGAAAGAGGGTGTTCTTATGTGAAAAAAATATTTTTCAAAATATAAATGGACTGATTTATTTTGGATTCTTTTGGTAATTTGGTCATGCCTTTATATGGGCAATAGCACTTCGTTTCCACTGACTCATCAAGAAATCTCTTTTCATGGATGTTGTTATGGGGCATCACTTGCCTTATATCACTTGCTATTTATTGATAAATTTGTCATTTCAAATCGAAAATAAATGGAGAGGTCAAAATTTTTTATACTTTTCGGAAAGACAGTGAAAAATCGTGTTTTAAACCCGCATCTCAAGAAGAGGTGCGGGCTTTGTAGTATCTCAAAAATTTATTTACAGTGCTTTTCCGACCAGAATCTCTGCTTCGATGGTAATCTCTGTCAGTTGGCTCCAAGCAATCTTGCTTTGGTCAACGTGAAAGAGGAGGGGTGTCATGCTGAGTAAAGCTTGTCTTTGCTCTGCTGTAATGGATTTGGTCAGGGAAGCAGTCTGGATAGATTGGATGCTGAAATATTCTTGGAAGTGTACCTTGATATCTTGATTGGAATAGTCCTTCTTTGTCAGCTGGTCCTGTACTATTTGGCGGATTTCCTTGAGGTGGTTTTCGGTCGGGATGACCTTGATTAAGATACCATCTTTTGATAAAACTCGTTGAAATTCTCCATAATTTGCAGGCGAGAAGATATCAAGAAGGATATTCATGCTAGCGTCTTTTATAGGAAGTTGAGTCAGGTCACCGACAAACCAATTGACTGCCCAGTTAGGTTCGCTCTTGGCAGCGATTTGGACCGAATCTTTTGAAATATCAAAGGCATAGAAGGTCTTGTCAGGGTGCACTTCCTGAAGTTTGCGAGAGTAGAAGCCTTCGCCACAGCCGATATCTAAAATTGTTTTGGCAGTTTTTGAACTTGCAATTAAATCAGAGATGGCATCTAGAATAGTTTGGTAAAAGCCAGCTTCTAGGATTTGCTGGCGATTTTGAAAGTTTTCTTTATCGTAGTTGGCGGATTGTTTGATTTGAGGGGCAAGATTGACATAGCCGAATTTTGCTAGGTCAAAAGAATGCCGATTCTCACATTTAAGACTAGACTCTACCAAGGTCAGATTTTCTTGGCAGATAGGGCAGGCAAAGGCACTAGCAGAAGCAAAGCGCTGGAGTTTAGGTTTAAGGTTTGTATTCATAGTTTAAGTGTATCAAAAGAGGCAAATGAAAGCAACTTTAGGAATAAGTAAATGGGAGATTCAGTAGAAATAAAACTAATTCTCCAATTTATAGAATGAAATTGCTTTTATATCTAAATTGCTATATAATAATGATAAGGAGGAAATAAGTATGTTAAAAGAAGTACTAACCGTTGCAAAAGTTGCGAAAAAATCATCACTCTTTTTGGGTGGTGTCGCATTTGGTACCCTTGGTTTGAAAATCTTAGCAAGTAAGGAAGCTAAAAAAGGTTATTCTAAAGCTTTGGCTAAGGCTTACAAGTTGAAAGACGGGCTAGATGCATCTGTTTCTGTTGTGAAACAACATGGAGACGATGTCTTGCAAGATGCCAAATATTTGTACGAGCAAGAGAAAAAAGAAGAGCAATTAGATAGCCTTATAGGAGAATAATATGTCTTTTAAAGTGCTACATAGAGGATACCAACATATCCGACTATCATCTTCTTTTTCACTCACCTTGGATATTCAAGACTATCTTCGTTCCTTGGCGAGAGATGAAAAGGGGATTGAGTCTATCCAGTTTTACATGGATCAACAGCACTTTACTCTACGCATAAAAGAAGGCTTTTCTGTATTAGATAATGCAGAAGCCTTTTTAAAAAGAATTGATAAAGGGAAAGTTTCTGAGTTGATGACTCTTCCCATTCGTAGAGAAGAGAGTGCTTATTCTATTGTTTCAGGTGCAGCGATTAAGCGTGTACTTTTTCGTAGTTTTGTGCCGTATCCTATTCGCTATATATGGACTTGTTATCAGGCTTTGGGTTATATTAGAGAAGCCTATCAAACACTAGCGCGTAAGGAACTAACGATGGAGGTCTTGGACTGTTCGGCGATTTTATTGTCCTTGTTTATGAACCAATCCAAGACAGCTAGCAATATCATGTTTATGCTTGATTTGGGGAATCATTTAGATCAGTGGTCCTTGAAAAAAACTGCAACAGATTTAGAACAGAGTCTTCTTGCAAAAGAGAGCGATGTATTCCTAGTACAGGGTGATACGGTCGTTAGTATCAAGAGTTCCAATGTTCAAATAGGAGATGTCTTGGTATTATCTCAAGGAAATGAAATTCTGTTTGATGGACAAGTAGTTTCAGGTTTAGGTATGGTCAACGAAAGTTCCTTGACGGGAGAGAGTTTTCCAGTTGAAAAAAGAGAGTCTGATTTGGTTTGTGCAAATACAGTATTAGAAACTGGAGAGTTACGCATTCGTGTAACCGATAATCAGATGAACAGCCGGATTTTACAACTGATTGAGTTGATGAAGAAATCTGAAGAAAACAAGAAAACGAAACAACGCTATTTCATCAAAATGGCGGATAAGGTCGTCAAATATAATTTCTTGGGGGCTGGTCTGACTTACCTATTAACAGGTTCTTTTTCTAAGGCTATTTCTTTCCTATTGGTCGATTTCTCCTGCGCTTTGAAAATCTCTACTCCTGTAGCTTATTTGACAGCTATCAAGGAGGGGTTGAACCGTGAAATGGTGATTAAGGATGGGGCTGTTCTGGAGAAATATCTGGAAGTTGATACTTTCTTATTTGATAAGACGGGAACAATCACAACTAGCTATCCGATAGTTGAAAAGGTGTTACCTTTTGGAGACAATAGTGAGGAAGATATTCTCAGAATCAGTGCCTGTCTTGAGGAACACATTTATCATCCTATTGCTAATGCCATCGTCAAGCAAGCCGAGATAGAGGGAATTGAACATGAGGAAATGCATGGGAAACTCCAATATATCGCAAGTAAGGGGATCAAATCTCATATAGATGGCCAACCAGTTCTTATTGGGAATTATGTCTTGATGCAGGATGAGCAGATTCATATCAGTTCAGAACAAAATGCTTTAATTGAAGAGTACAAGAGTCACTACAATCTCTTATTCTTAGCCTACCAGAATGAATTGATTGGAATGTTCTGTATTCATACTCCTTTGAGAAAAGAAGCAAAAGCAGCCTTGGAGAAACTTAAGGCACAAGGGAAAAAATTGATTCTGGCAACAGGGGACACCCTGGTTAGGACAGAGGAATTAGTCAAAGATTTGCCCTTTGATCAGGTCTATACAGACTTGAAACCTGATGGGAAATTTGAGTTAGTAGAGGAACTGCAGAAAGCAGGTCACACTATTTTGATGGTTGGAGATGGATTGAATGACTCAGCGGCTCTAACCCTATCAGATATCGGTGTGGTGATGAATGAGAGTGCAGATATTTCTAAGCAGATGAGCGATATCTTATTGTTAGATAATCGTTTGGATTTCTTCCAAGAGTTGGATTCGCTATCATCATCTTTGCAAACACTCATCAAGAAGAATATTCAAGATACCGTTGTCGTAAATAGTAGTTTGATTGGCTTTGGCTTGTTTAACTGGCTCAGCCCTTCAAATCTTTCTATCTTACATAATCTAACAACCTTACGCATTGTACTGCGTAGCCTGTCTATTAAGGGATAGGTGGGGACTATTCACAGCAAAAAGGAGTTACCTTTATCGAGGTTAACTCCTTTGTTTATAGGTAAATGTTTAACAATTTAGTAAGTCAATACAAAGTATTTCTTCTTACCACGGCGGATAACAGTCAGTTCGTTCTCTAACTTATCGTTATCCCCTAAGACATAGTCAAGGTCTTGGATACGGTCGCCGTTGACGTAGATAGCTCCATTTTGGACATCTTCACGGGCTTGGCGTTTTGAGTTAACCACGCCAGAAGATACGAGAAGTTCAACGATGTTGTGATTTTCGTCTGCCTGTACTTGGTAGTTTGGCACGCCACGAAGTCCTTGTTTGAGTTCTTTGACAGAAAGGTTTTTGATATTTCCTGCAAAGAGTTGTTCAGTGATGTTAAGGGCTTCTTTGTAGGCTTCTTCACCGTGGACAAGAGTCACAACTTCACGAGCGAGGACTTTTTGAGCCAAGCGTTCGTGTGGTGCTGCTTCGAATTGTTTACGGATGTCTTCAATCTCATCAAGTGACAAGAAGGTAAAGATCTTCAAGAAGCGAACAGCGTCAGCATCCATGACATTCATCCAGAATTGGTACATTTCGTATGGAGAAGTCTTTTCAGGGTTGAGCCAAACAGCGTTTCCTTCAGATTTACCAAATTTCTTACCAGTTGCGTCTGTAATGAGTGGGACAGTGATGACGTGACCGGTCTTGTCAGCCTTACGACGAAGCAACTCTGTACCAGCAGTCATATTTCCCCACTGGTCAGAACCACCGATTTGGAGGGTTACATTGTGCTCTTGGTTAAGGACAAAGAAGTCGTACCCTTGCATGATTTGGTAGGCAAACTCAGTGTAAGAAATCCCAGTTTCGATACGTTTCTTCACAGACTCCTTGCTCATCATGTAGTTGACAGTGAAGTATTTTCCGATATCACGGAGGAAGTCAATGAAGCTGATGCTGCCAAACCAGTCGTAGTTGTTGACCATGACAGCTTTATTCTCACCATTTTCAAAGTCAAGAAAACGAGAAAGTTGTCCTTGGATAGACTTGACCCAGCCCTCTACTGTGTCTTTTGTTTGGAGACTACGCTCAGCATCTTTGAAGGACGGATCTCCGATGAGACCTGTAGCACCGCCAACGAGCGCATAAGGTTTGTGACCTGCTAGCTGCAAACGACGACTTGTCAAGATTGCGACAAGGTGACCTAGGTGAAGGCTGTCAGCAGTTGGATCGTAGCCAGTATAATAAGAAACTTGACCTTCTTCTAGGGCTTTACGCAAAGCTTCTTCATCAGTCGTTTGAAAAATCAAACCACGCTCTTTTAGCTCATCAAAAATGTGCATGTGTCTTTTCTCCTTTTTAAAATATTGTTTCTACCTATTTTACCACAAACTTGGCAAATAACCTAGTAAAATCGGGAAGAAAGTTGCTGCTTGGACTTTTTTGGAAACGAGTGAAATATGGTATAATAGCACTAGCTTATACTCAATGAAAATCAAAGAGCAAACTAGGAAGCTAGCCGAAGGCTGTACTCGAGTACGGCAAGGCGAGACTGACGTGGTTTGAATTTGATTTTTGAAGAGTATTATTTTCAGAGAAATAGATAAAAACAGTTAAGAAAGGGGCTGAAAGATGTCTCATATTATTGAATTGCCAGAGGTTTTGGCCAACCAGATTGCGGCAGGAGAAGTTATCGAACGTCCTGCCAGCGTAGTTAAAGAGTTGGTTGAAAATGCTATCGATGCTGGTTCTAGCCAGATTATCGTTGAGATCGAAGAAGCTGGTCTTAAGAAAATCCAAATTACCGATAATGGTCACGGGATTGCCCACGATGAAGTCGAGTTGGCTCTCCGTCGTCATGCAACCAGTAAGATTAAGAATCAGGCAGATCTTTTTCGGATTCGTACGCTCGGTTTCCGTGGTGAAGCTTTGCCCTCTATCGCTTCTGTCAGTGTTCTGACTCTTTTGACTGCAGTAGAGGGTGCAAGTCACGGGACTAAGCTAGTAGCTCGTGGGGGAGAAGTAGAAGAAATCATCCCTGCGACTAGTCCTGTTGGGACCAAGGTTTGTGTGGAGGATCTCTTTTTTAACACACCAGCTCGTCTCAAGTATATGAAGAGCCAGCAGGCAGAGTTGTCTCATATCATCGATATTGTCAATCGTCTGGGGCTAGCCCATCCTGAGATTTCCTTTAGTCTAATTAGTGATGGCAAGGAAATGACACGAACAGCTGGTACGGGTCAACTCCGCCAAGCCATTGCTGGAATTTATGGTTTAGCCAGTGCTAAAAAAATGGTTGAGATTGAGAATTCTGACCTAGACTTTGAAATTTCAGGCTTTGTGTCCTTGCCGGAATTGACACGGGCTAATCGTAACTATATCAGTCTCTTTATCAATGGTCGTTATATCAAAAACTTCCTGCTCAATCGTGCCATTTTAGATGGTTACGGCAGCAAGCTTATGGTGGGGCGTTTTCCGCTAGCTGTTATTCACATCCATATCGATCCTTATCTAGCAGATGTCAATGTGCACCCGACCAAGCAAGAGGTGCGTATTTCTAAGGAAAGAGAGCTGATGGCACTGGTTTCAGAAGCTATCGCAAAGAGTCTCAAGGAACAGACCTTGATTCCAGATGCCTTGGAAAATCTGGCAAAGTCTACCGTACGCAATCGTGAAAAAGTAGAGCAAACCATTCTCCCGCTTAAAGAAAATAATCTTTACTACGAGCAAACGGAGCTGACAAGACCGCCTCAAGCTGAGGTAGCAGACCATCAGGTGAATCTGACTGAAGAAAGACAGGATTTGAACCTCTTCGCTAAGGAAACCTTGGATCAGCTGACCAAACCAGCAAAACTGCATTTTGCAGAGAGAAAGTCTATCAGTTACGACCAACTGGATCATCCTGAGTTAGATATGGCTAATTTGGATAAGGCTTATGACAAGCTGGAGCGAGAAGAATCTTCAAGCTTTCCGGAGTTGGAATTTTTCGGTCAGATGCATGGAACCTATCTCTTTGCCCAAGGTAGAGATGGGCTTTACATCATAGACCAACACGCAGCTCAGGAGCGGGTTAAGTATGAGGAGTATCGCGAAAGTATTGGCAATGTTGACCAGAGCCAGCAGCAACTCCTAGTGCCCTATATCTTTGAATTTCCTGCGGATGATTCCCTTCGCCTCAAGGAAAGAATGTCTCTTTTAGAGGAAGTTGGCGTCTTTCTAGCAGAGTACGGGGAGAATCAATTTATCTTGCGCGAACATCCCATTTGGATGGCAGAGGAGGAAATTGAATCTGGAATCTATGAGATGTGCGACATGCTCCTCTTGACCAAGGAAGTTTCAATCAAGAAATACCGAGCTGAACTAGCCATTATGATGTCCTGCAAGAGGTCTATCAAGGCTAACCACCGTATCGATGATCACTCGGCTAGACAACTCCTCTATCAGCTTTCCCAATGTGACAACCCCTACAACTGTCCACACGGACGCCCTGTTTTGGTCCACTTTACCAAGTCAGATATGGAAAAGATGTTCCGTCGCATTCAAGAAAATCATACAAGCCTACGCGAACTAGGGAAATACTAAATTTAAAGGAAAATTATGTACGAATATCTAAAGGGTATTATTACCAAAATTACTGCTAAATACATTGTTCTAGAAGCTAACGGGATCGGCTACATTTTGCACGTGGCTAACCCCTATGCTTACTCAGGACAAGTCAATCAAGAAGCGCAAATCTATGTCCATCAAGTTGTTCGCGAAGATGCTCACCTGCTTTACGGCTTTCGTTCAGAAGACGAGAAAAAACTCTTTCTCAGCTTGATCTCGGTGTCAGGCATTGGTCCTGTATCAGCTCTTGCCATTATTGCAGCTGATGACAATGCAGGGCTTGTTCAAGCCATCGAGACCAAGAATATAACCTACCTGACCAAGTTCCCTAAAATCGGGAAGAAAACAGCCCAACAGATGCTCTTGGACTTAGAAGGTAAGGTGGCTGTGGCAGGTGATGACCTCCCTGCTAAGGCTACAATTCCATCTAGTAGTGACAACCAAGAATTGGAAGAAGCCATGGAAGCCATGTTGGCATTGGGCTACAAGGCGACCGAGCTTAAGAAAATCAAGAAATTCTTTGAAGGAACGACTGATACAGCTGAAAACTACATCAAATCTGCCCTTAAGATGTTGGTGAAATAGGAGAAGTCTATGCCAAAACGCTGTGGTTGGGTTAAAATGAACAACCCTCTATATGTAGCCTACCACGATGAGGAATGGGGCCAGACCCTCCATGATGACCGAGCGCTTTTTGAGTTGCTCTGTATGGAGACTTATCAGGCAGGCTTATCTTGGGAAACGGTACTCAATAAACGCCAAGCCTTCCGTCAAGTTTTTCATGGTTACCAAATTCAAGCTGTTGCAGACATGACGGATGAAGAACTGGAATCTTTGTTAGAAAATCCAGCTATCATTCGTCATCGCGCCAAGATTTTTGCGACGCGAGCTAATGCCCAGGCCTTTCTACAAGTTCAGAAAGAGTATGGCTCTTTTGATGCTTATCTCTGGTCTTTTGTAGATGGGAAAATCATAGTTAATGATATCCCGGACTACCGTCAAGCACCAGCCAAAACGCCTTTGTCCGAAAAAATATCCAAGGAACTCAAAAAACGTGGCTTCAAGTTCACAGGACCAGTCGCTGTTTTATCCTTTCTACAAGCTGCAGGGCTAGTTGATGACCATGAGAATGATTGTGAATGGAAGGGGAATTAAATGATGTCTAACAAATATAAGGGAATTCTGATTTTTGCGATTCTCTATACAGTCCTTTTTGTGTTTGATGGTATACGAGTATTTGATGCTCCATTACCTTCTTCTGCAGGGACATATTTAGTCTATACCATCATGTTTGTGTATGGTTGCTTCTTATTTAAGTCCCTATTGCTCCAAAAGTGGGAAGAGATTAGAAAGGCTAAAAGAAAATTCTTCTTTGGCGTCTTAACAGGATGGCTCTTTCTCATTCTGATGACTGTTGCCTTTGGATTTGTATCAGAGTTGTTGAGGCAGTTTTTCGGGCTGGTCGGACAAGGTCTAAACCAGTCGAATATTCAAAGTACCTTTCAAGAACAACCACTACTGATAGCGGTTTTTGCCTGTGTCATAGGACCTTTAGTGGAAGAGCTCTTTTTCCGTCAAATTTTATTGAGATATTTTAGGAAAAGTCTGCCAACTTGGCTGAGTGTCTTTTTGGTCGGCCTTGCCTTTGCGCTTGCTCATATGCACAGTTTGTCTTTATCAGAGTGGGTCGGTGCAGTCGGATACCTAGGTGGGGGCCTTGCCTTTTCTATTATTTATGTGAAAGAAAAGGAGAATATCTACTATCCCCTACTTGTTCACATGTTAGGCAATAGCCTCTCCTTTATTATTTTAGCTATCGGTAGTATGTGATGAAAATGCTAGTAACGATACTGAAAAAAGCTGAGATTTCTATCTCAGCTTTATTTGTTATAGTCAAAGCGAATGACTTGCTCCGTTGCATCTACATGGGCGTGGACCCCAAAGGGGACAATAGCTCTTGGAGTTGCATGACCAACATTTAGATTATAGACAATTGGGATATTGCTATCAATGATATCCAATAGTGCCTCTTTATAGTCGTCATAAAAGGTTTCATCCATTGGCTTTCCGACCAAGAGTCCACTGATAACCTCGAATATCCCATTTTCCTTCAAAGTCCGCAACATCTTTTTGAAGTCTTCTGGCTTAGGCTTTTCTTCGCTGGTTTCTAGCAAGAGGATTTTTCCTTCCCAGTCTGACAAGTCAGGGAAAAGTTTGTATTTTTGGCAGAGCTCCGTACTGTCTGCGTATCGAGAATTGTCAAAGATATCATAGAGAGATTCAAGGCAACCACCGAGAATTTCTCCCTCAAACTGAGCATTTCCTTGCAATAAGTCAAAACCTGTATTTACATGACTGATACGAGCTGTTCCCAGGGCCTTTGGACTAAAGTCAATCCGTTCCTCATACCAAACGTCGCTAGGGCGGATTTCTGAGATTTTTCCAGTCTCAATCAATTCTTTAAAGTAGTGGCGGCTATATGGCAACATTTCTTTGTCTAATTCACAAATGTCTGCTAAAAAGGATTGACCATAAAAAGTTTTAACACCTAGTTTATGCAACATGAGATGGTTCATGGTTGTATCCGAGAAACCAAGAAAAATCTTTTGTTTGATAACTTTTTCTAGTTGGTCATTTTCAAAAAGGTAGGGCAACAAACGATAGGTATCATCTCCACCGATGGCGCATAGGATCATGTCGATACTATCATCAGAAAAGGCTTGCATCAAATCCTCCGCACGCGCTTCAGGATGGTCCTTGATAAAGTCTAAGCCTTTTAACGAATGGGGCAAAAAGATAGGATTAAGTCCCAGATCCTTGAGACGTTGGACACCCAAGTCCACTTCGTGTTTGACAAAGTCTTCTCCGATAATGCCACTAGACAAACTAACAATACCAATAGTAGAAACCATATCTCATCCTCCTAGAAATAGATTGATGCTATTGTATCACAAAAGATAAGGAGAAACAACAAGAATTAGAATCAGAAAAAGACTTTTAGATCAAAAAAGTAAGCAAAAAAGCAACCAATCGTGTGGTTGCTTTTTATAGTAGTTGTATTCTTATAGAGCAGTAAGGAAAGTCAGTCCGCCAAGGATAACCCCGGCTGAGTTTGGAATGATTAGAATCCAGTCTTTCTTAGGCTCTTTTGTCCATCCATAAATGACCCAGATTAAGCAAGAGACTGCTGCTGATAAAGGTTGGAATGGTTGAGCTTTGTTCCCTTGTAAATTGGCAAAAATTTGGGGGATGTAGGCTATAAATACAATAATCCCGATAAAGGCACCAATTGAACCAACAATTTGATTAATTCTCTGTTTAGTCATATATATTTCTCCTTATTACTTTATTAGCATAACAGAAAAACAACTTGAATTCAAGGATAAAACCTTGGGATTCTAAGGGAAGCCTTTACATTAGAACGTTTTTAGAAAATGTAGCTACTTTTCTTTGGAGAATCAAAAAATACTTTGGAGCCATAATAAAAGTAGTCTGTCTACAAAACACACTACTTTTTTTGTTTATCTTAATATCTAGCAGGTCCTGCACTTGCACTCTTAATGTTGAAGCGTTTTTTGAGGTAGAAACGGAGGGCAAGGAGAGCTCCTCCGATGACCAACAAAACAAGAGGTGGTAGACTGATGTTGATGGCTTGTGGAAGGAAGTTACTCAAGAAGAGGATAAAGACCCATGCAAACATGGTTGCTAACATAACCAAAAGTGATTTCCAGAATGGAGGGCGTTGACTGCGGTCAGTATCTGGTCCGTAGTAGCGGTAGATGAAGTGGTAGAGCAGGTAGAAGGCAACTCCACCAAAGGCCCCTACACTGATAAGTGTTACCAACCCGTAGGCCACAGGTTGGTTTGAGAAGAAGCTCATCAAGGCGCTAACTACTGCAAATAATCCTGTGATGAAAAGGGCTGAATCCAACATCATCAATTTTGGATCGTCGTTTTCTTTTGGATGTTCTTTTTCGTATTGCTCTTTTTCGCTGAAACTATGAGCCCAGTGAGTTGGTGCTCCGTAGATAGAACGAGCTGTCACTCCTTTTGGTTGTTCTTCAAGGATATGAGGAATCACTTCTTCAAGGATAGCCTTGATTTCAGCATCTGTTTTTCCGTCCTTGAGAAATTGTTGGGTTGCAATGTGGATAAATTCTTGGTTTTTCTTTGTTAATTCTTTTAAATCAATCTGTGACATAATAACTCCTGTTTAGAACCATTTTTTATGGATGAGGTAAAGAGTGAGAGAAACACTCATAGCAAAGGCGATAAAGACGATGAGCCAGAAAGCATGCGGTTCTCCGTTTAAAGGAATTTCATTATCCTTAAAGTTCATTCCGTAAGCTGAGAAAATCATAGTCGGGATAGACATAACGATGGTCACAAGGGCCAAGGTTTTCATGATATTGTTCTGATTGTTTGAAATGATAGAGGCAAAGGTCTCTGTCATAGAGTGAAGGACGTTTCCATAGATATCCGCCATCTCGATGGCCTGTTGCGTTTCAATCAAGGTATCTTCAAGTAAGTCTTCGTCTTCAAGGTATTTCTTAATATTGCTAGTTGCGCTTGTCAATTTTTTAATCACGCGCTCGTTTGTCTTAAGAGAGGCCTTGAAGTAGACGATGGTCTTTTCCAACTCCATGAGTTCAATCAATTCTTCATTTCGAGTAGATTTGTGAAGTTGGCTTTCGATTTGCTCACTCTTACGTTCGATTGAACGGAGGGCGGTTAGGTAAATCTCCGCGTTGCGGTAGAGGATTTGGAAGATAAAGCGAGAACGCATAAAGGTATAGAAATTTCGAAGTCTCCGATTGATAAAGACATCTAGAAGTGGGAGAGGTTCCAAGCAAGTAGTAATAATAGCCTCCTCTGTGATGATAATCCCCAAGGGAATGGTCACATAGTAGGTACGGTTATTTCTCTCCTCGGCAATGGGAACGTCTACGATGATCAGAGTGTATTCATCTTCAATGGTAATACGAGACATTTCTTCCGCATCGAGTGGTGCACGGAGGTCAGCGATATCAATATCAAAAGCAGAAGCGATTTCCATCGATTCGCTCTGGGTAGGATTGACGAGATTGATCCAAGTGCCCGGCTGGAGCGTATCGATCTCTTTAAATTCAGTTGTTGTTGAGAGAAAGACTTGTTTCATATCCCCTATCCTTTCCTAATCTATTCTGTGTTTAAGTGATTTTTAGCACCGTACTATTATACTACAAAATCGGCTTTTTTGGTAATAGAATTTCACTTTTTTTGGTATAATGGAAAGCAACAATGAACTAGAAAGAAGTAATATGCAAGATAAGATTGTCATCCATGGGGCACGCGCCCATAATTTAAAAAATATAGATGTGGAAATTCCGCGTGACAAGCTAGTTGTGGTGACGGGACTATCTGGATCTGGGAAGTCTAGTTTGGCCTTTGATACTCTTTATGCAGAAGGGCAACGTCGCTACGTTGAAAGTCTGTCAGCCTATGCTCGTCAGTTCTTGGGCAATATGGAAAAGCCAGATGTGGATTCTATCGATGGTCTCAGCCCTGCCATTTCCATTGACCAGAAAACGACCAGTAAAAATCCTCGTTCGACAGTTGGAACAACGACGGAAATCAACGATTATCTACGTCTTCTCTATGCACGTGTAGGGACACCCTACTGTATCAATGGACATGGGGCTATCAAGGCTTCGTCTGTTGAACAGATTGTAGACAAGGTTTTGGAATTGCCAGAGCGCCAACGCTTGCAGATTTTGGCTCCTGTTATTCGTAAGAAAAAAGGGCAACATAAGACGCTGATTGAAAAAATTCAAAAGGATGGTTACGTCCGTGTCCGTGTCGATGGAGTTGTTTACGATGTGACCGAAGTTCCTGAACTTGAAAAGAATAAACAACACAACATTGACGTGGTGGTAGACCGTATTATCATCAAAGATGGTATCCGTAGTCGTCTCTTTGACTCGATTGAAGCAGCTCTCCGTATCGCTGAAGGTTATGTCGTTATTGATACTATGGATGATTCAGAGTTGCTCTTCTCAGAACACTATGCTTGTCCAGTCTGTGGTTTTACAGTTCCAGAGCTAGAACCCCGTCTCTTCTCCTTCAATGCACCGTTTGGCTCCTGTAGTGAGTGTGATGGTTTGGGGATCAAGCTAGAGGTTGATACGGACTTAGTAGTGCCAGATGCTAGCAAAACTCTTCGCGAGGGAGCCTTAGCGCCTTGGAATCCGATCTCTTCTAACTATTATCCAAATATGCTGGAACAAGCCATGACAGCTTTTGGAGTGGATATGGATACGCCTTTTGAGGACTTATCTGAGGCGGATAAACATCTCATTTTCTATGGTTCAGATGGGAAAGAATTCCATTTCCACTATGAAAATGAATTTGGCGGAGTTCGTGATATCGACATTCCTTTTGAAGGTGTTGTCAATAATATCAAGCGTCGCTATCATGAAACCAATAGCGACTACACTCGTACTCAGATGCGTCTCTATATGAATGAGCTAACTTGTGGCACTTGTCATGGTTATCGTCTCAATGACCAGGCCCTATCTGTTCGAGTAGGGGGAGAAAAAGGACTCCATATCGGAGAAATTTCAGACCTCTCCATCGCAGACCATTTGGAAGTTATTGACCAGCTAACCCTATCTGAAAATGAAGCTATCATCGCTCGTCCTATCCTGAAGGAAATCAAGGACCGCTTGACTTTCCTCAATAACGTGGGCCTTAACTATTTAACGTTATCCCGCTCGGCAGGAACCCTATCAGGTGGGGAGAGTCAACGTATTCGCTTGGCGACTCAGATTGGTTCCAATCTCTCAGGAGTTCTCTATATCCTTGATGAGCCATCTATCGGTCTTCACCAGAGGGACAATGACCGCTTGATTGCCAGTCTGAAAAAAATGCGTGACTTGGGAAACACCTTGATCGTGGTGGAACACGATGAAGATACTATGCGAGAAGCTGATTATCTGATTGACGTTGGTCCTGGAGCGGGTGTCTTTGGTGGAGAAATTGTTGCTGCAGGAACGCCTAAGCAGGTAGCTCGCAACAGCAAATCCATTACAGGACAGTATCTGTCAGGTAAACGTGCAATTCCAGTACCGACGGAACGCCGTGTTGGGAATGGACGCTTTATTGAAGTGACAGGAGCGCGTGAGAACAACTTGCAAAACATCACCGCTCGCTTCCCACTCGGAAAATTCATTGCGGTGACAGGTGTCTCTGGCTCAGGGAAGTCGACCCTCATTAACAGTATTCTCAAAAAAGCCATTGCTCAAAAACTCAATCGCAATTCAGACAAACCTGGTAAGTTTAAGACGATTACAGGAATCGAACATATCGACCGTCTGATAGATATTGACCAGAGTCCAATTGGACGAACACCGAGGTCCAATCCTGCTACCTATACAGGTGTCTTTGATGATATTCGGGATCTCTTTGCTCAGACAAATGAAGCCAAGATTCGTGGCTATAAGAAGGGGCGTTTCAGTTTCAATGTCAAGGGTGGACGCTGTGAGGCTTGCTCGGGTGACGGGATTATCAAAATTGAAATGCACTTCTTGCCAGATGTATACGTAGCTTGTGAAGTCTGTCATGGGACTCGCTACAATAGCGAAACCCTGGAAGTTCACTACAAGGAAAAGAATATCTCGCAAGTTTTGGATATGACAGTCAACGACGCAGTAGAATTTTTCCAACATATTCCGAAAATTCAACGCAAACTCCAGACCATCAAAGATGTTGGTCTAGGTTATGTGACCTTGGGACAACCAGCTACGACACTTTCTGGAGGTGAGGCCCAGCGTATGAAGCTGGCTAGTGAACTCCACAAACGATCGACAGGAAAATCTTTCTACATTCTGGATGAGCCGACGACAGGACTCCATACAGAGGATATCGCTCGCTTGCTTACAGTCTTGGCTCGCTTTGTAGACGATGGCAATACAGTTCTCGTCATTGAGCACAATCTGGATGTTATCAAAACAGCAGACCATATTATCGACCTAGGCCCAGAAGGTGGTGTTGGCGGTGGTACTATTATCGCAATAGGAACACCAGAGGAAGTAGCTGCCAATGAAGCTAGCTATACAGGACAGTATTTGAAAGGAAAGTTACATCATGAATAAACGTGTGCAAGCATTTTTAGATAAAATGCAAGAAAAAGAACTAGATGGAATCATTATCAATAACCTTAAAAATGTCTACTATTTGACAGGATTTTGGGGTTCAAATGGGACAGTCTTTATCAGTCGTGACCGTCAAGTCTTGGTGACAGATGCTCGCTATATTATCGCTGCCAAGCAAGAAGTTACTGGCTTTGAGATTTTTGCAGAACGTGATGAGTTGGCAACTATCGCAAAGATTGCAAAAGATATGGGTCTTTCTCGCATCGGTTTTGAAGATGAAATTTCAGTTTCTTATTACCATCGTATGCAAACCGCCTTTGAAGGTTTAGAATTGCTTCCTCAATCTCAGTTTGTTGAAGCGCTTCGTATGATTAAGGACGAGACAGAGATTGCGACTATTCGTAAGGCTTGTTCAATCTCAGACCAAGCTTTCCACGATGCGCTTGAATTTATCAAGCCTGGGAAGACAGAAATTGAAATTGCCAACTTCCTGGACTTCCGTATGCGTGAATTAGGCGCTGCTGGTTTGTCTTTTGACACGATTCTAGCGAGTGGGATCAACTCTTCTAAACCTCACGCCCACCCAATGCACAAGCCAGTAGAACTAGGTGAAGCTATTACCATGGACTTCGGTTGCCTTTACGACCACTATGTCAGTGATATGACACGTACTATCTACCTAGGTCATGTCAGTGATGAACAAGCAGAAATCTACAACACTGTTTTGAAGGCTAACCAAGCTCTGATTGACCAAGCTAAGGATGGCTTAGGTTTCCGTGATTTTGATAAAATTCCTCGTGATATTATTGTGGAAGCAGGCTATGGAGAATACTTTACACACGGTATCGGGCATGGTATCGGACTTGATATTCACGAAGAACCTTACTTTAGCCAAACTTCTAAAGAAGTTATCAAAACTGGTATGGTCTTGACTGATGAACCGGGTATTTATATTGAAGGTAAATACGGAGTTCGTATCGAAGATGATATCCTGATTACAGATACCGGTTGTGAGTTATTAACCCTTGCTCCAAAAGAATTAATCGTAATCTAAGAAAAATGAGATAAATCGTTGACTTTTACTAGTTAAAGGTTTATACTGAAAGGCGAAAACGGTAGGTGAGGCTACCATAGGGATACGGATGACTACCGCAAAGCAGTGGAGACACTACTCGTTGGTCAACAGTCCTGGTCGCGAAGGTCAAGACTAAGCTCATTACATCGCCCTATGGAGTTAAAGCTTGAACGAAAACAGATAATCAGTTTTTTAGTCCTGCCATTTTATGGCAGGATTTTCTGCTGTTTTAGAACAAAGAAAGGAGACAAACGATGCAAATTGACGATCATCCAGAGCCGCACATACACAGCCAATCGCTGATTTGTGTCGTTCTGTCCTTATAAAGTGATTGGTCCCTGTGTATGAAATCACCATTCATACAGATAGGAGAAACCAATGAAAACTACAAAAGAAAGATTAGCAGCAGCTATTCAAACTCCATTTAAAGAGAGTCTAGCTTTTTACCATACAAGTCAAAAAGGTTTAGATTCAGAACAAGTTCAAGAAAACCGTGATCTATATGGTGAAAACACCATCACCAAGGGTCAAGAGGATTCTATCTTTAAAAAGATTTATGAGTCCATTATCAATCCTTTCACAATCATTTTGCTTGTGATTGCCTTTATCTCTCTCGTTACAAACGTCTGGCTTGCCAAACCTGGTCAAGAGGATCCAACGACTTCTATCATTATCGTTGTCTTGGTTTTGATTTCAGGAGGCATCCGTTTTGTCCAAGAGTTGCGGAGCGACAAGGCAACAACCAACCTTTCAAAAATGATTGTCAACACTGCAACTGTTATTCGTGATGGTCTTGAACAAGAGTTACCTATCGATGAGTTGGTTGTGGGAGACCTCGTGAAATTGAGTGCGGGAGATATGATTCCTGCAGATGTTATCTTGTTTGAATCCCGCGACTTTTTCGTTCAACAGTCAGGTTTGACTGGAGAAAGCGATGCAGTCGAAAAGCTTGCTTTAAATGAAGCTACTAATCAAAATGTAGAGAGTCTTTTAGAAGCAGAATCCTTGGCATTCATGGGGACAAACGTTATCTCAGGAAGTGCTACAGCTATGGTTCTCGCTGTTGGTGATGATACCATGATGGGAGCTATTGAGCAAACTCTCAACACCTATGATGAGCCAACTTCTTTTGAACGTGAAATGAACAGCATTTCTTGGCTCTTGATCCGCTTGATGCTTGTCATGGTTCCGATCGTGTTTTTCGCAAATGGGTTGACTGATGGAGACTGGCTAGAGGCTGGAGTCTTTGCCTTGAGCGTTGGTGTCGGACTGACACCAGAAATGCTTCCAATGATTATCACAGCCAGCTTGGCCAAAGGTTCCATTATCATGGCCAAGGAAAAGGTGGTCATCAAAAAACTCAATGCTATCCAGGACTTAGGAGCAATCGATATCCTATGTACAGATAAAACAGGAACTCTAACGCAAGATGAGATTGTCTTAGAATACCCTTTGGATATCCATGGTGATTTGGACATGGCAGTCTTAAGAAGAGCTTATCTAAATTCACATTTCCAAACAGGTTTGAAAAACTTGATGGACCGTGCCATTATCAGTAGAACTGAAAAAGAAGCTAAAGAACACGTTATTCTACAAGATTTGGATAACATCTTCCAAAAGATTGATGAACTGCCTTTTGACTTTGAACGCAGACGCATGAGTGTCATCGTCAAAGACGACAGCAATGTCGTTAGTATGGTTACCAAAGGCGCTTTAGAAGAAATGTTGACCATTTCGACTCATGTGGAATATCGCGGAGAAATCATTCCCCTAACCGCAGACATTCGCCAAGAAGTATTAGCAGAAGTTGGTCAATTAAACCGTCAAGGTTTGCGTGTTTTAGGTGTTGGTTACAAGTCAGGTCTACGTGAAGATTATGCCTATGCTGTGACTGATGAAAGTGACATGATCCTTACGGGTTACCTTGCCTTTTTGGATCCGCCAAAACCATCTGCAGCACCAGCTATTCAAGCTCTACTTGAGCATGGTGTCAAAACAAAAATTTTAACTGGGGATAACGAAAAAGTAACCCAAGCCATTTGTGAAAAGGTTGGTTTGGACGTTGAGCATATGCTCTTAGGGGCTGACATTGACCAAATGACAGATCAAGAATTGGCAGAAGTGGTTGAAAAAGTAACAGTATTTGCCAAATTATCTCCTGACCAAAAAGCTCGTATCATTCTACAGTTAAAGAAAAATGGTCACGGTGTTGGTTATATGGGTGACGGTATTAATGACGCTCCATCCATGAAGGTGGCAGATGTCGGTATTTCTGTAGATACAGCAGTAGACATCGCCAAAGAAACAGCGGATGTTATTTTGCTAGACAAGGATCTCATGGTTCTTGAGACTGGTATTGTTGAGGGCCGTAAGGTCTACGCCAACATGACTAAGTACATCAAGATGACAGTTAGTTCAAACTTTGGGAATATCTTCTCACTCCTTGTTGCGAGTATCTTCTTGCCATTTTTACCAATGGCCCCTGTTCATCTCATTGTCCTAAACCTAGTCTATGATTTGTCTTGTGTGGCATTGCCATTTGATAATGTGGATCAAGACTTCCTTAAACAACCCCATACATGGGAAGCAAAATCCATTACGCGATTTATGGTTTGGATGGGACCAATCTCATCTGTCTTTGATATTTTGACCTTTATCTTCCTCTACTTTATCATTGTTCCATTGGTGACAGGCCATCACTATGTTCACGGATCTGAATCTGCCCTTCAGTTTATTATCTTGTTCCAAACAGGATGGTTCATCGAATCTATGTGGTCTCAAACCATGGTCATCCATATGCTTCGTACAGCAAAAGTTCCTTTTCTACAAAGCAGACCAGCTTGGCTTGTGATTTTGATGACTCTGGTTGCAGCCTTTTTCGTAACCAGCCTACCTTATGGACCACTGGTAAATATCCTTCGTCTAGAACCTTTAGGACTTCCTTACTTCTTGTTCTTAATCTGTATTATTTTCTTGTATATGTTTAGTGTTACAGTTATTAAGAAATTTTACATTAAGAAATATAAAGAATGGTTATAGTTCGTGTTTTGTCAAGAAAAAAGTTCAAAAATTGCCAAAAAAGTTAAAATTTTTTAAAAATAGGTCGCAAGTCCGATGTTTTTTATGGTATAATAGTCTAAACTGATAGTAACATGTAGCGAAAGGGGTAGGTACATGATCAAAATTTATACAGTCTCAAGTTGTACTAGCTGTAAAAAAGCGAAGACCTGGCTCAATGCCCACCAGTTAAGTTATAAAGAACAAAACCTCGGTAAGGAAGGAATCACGAGAGAAGAACTACTTGATATTTTGACAAAAACAGACAATGGAATTGCAAGTATCGTATCATCGAAAAATCGTTATGCAAAGGCTCTTGGTGTTGATATCGAAGATTTGAGTGTCAATGAAGTGCTCAACCTAATCATGGAAACACCACGTATCTTGAAAAGTCCGATTCTTGTAGATGAGAAACGCCTACAAGTTGGCTATAAAGAAGACGATATCCGTGCCTTTTTGCCACGCTCTGTCCGTAATGTGGAAAATGCAGAAGCGCGTTTACGTGCGGCTCTATAAAACATCAAGGCTGGGAGTGACTCCTGGCCTTCTCTAATATTTAAATTGGATAACATGTGAGGATTTATGAAAAAGTTAGTCATTGGAACATTCGCAGCACTATTTTTGCTCGTTGGATGTGGTCAGAAAAAAGAAACAGCAGCTTCAACTACTGAGAGTTCTCAAGAAGCCCTACAGTCTACCTTGCCCGTATTAGAAAATGCAACCAAGAATACAGTTGTTACTAAGACCTTGGTTTTGCCAGCTGATGAGAGTGGTGCTCAGCAAACTCAAATCATTACCTACAAAGGCAATCAATTTTTAAGCTTGACCATTCAGCAAAAGCGTCCTGTATCAGAAGATTTAAAAAATTATATTTCTGAGCGAGGATTAGATGAAGCTAAAAAAGCTCTAAAAGAAGCTGAGGACAAGGATGAGTCTGTTCAAGCGGCTCGAAAAATTTCAGGATTTACCATCGAAACGACTCTTTTAAATGAGAAAGAGATGGAAACCAAGACTAGCTATGATTTCCAAACACTGGATCTCAAAAAAGCAAGTGAAAACGAATACTTGAAGAATGTTGGACTGGAAAATCTATTGAAAAACGAACCAGAGGACTATATTGCTAATCGTGTTGCAAATGGGGCAACAGTCCAGTAAAAAGTCAGAGAAAATCAGCAGAATCAGACTGTGTGATTTGTAGAACGACCGCGAATGTGCTATAATAGTACTATTCTAAGGAAAGAGGGTGTTAGAATGGGATTTACTGAAGAAACCGTACGTTTTAAATTGGACGATTCCAATAAAAAAGAAATCAGTGAAACATTGACAGATGTCTATGCTTCTTTGAATGAAAAGGGCTATAACCCTATTAACCAGATCGTGGGCTATGTTCTCAGTGGAGACCCAGCTTACGTTCCTCGTTATAACAATGCACGAAATCAAATCCGTAAGTATGAGCGAGATGAAATCGTTGAAGAATTGGTTCGCTACTACCTTAAAGGACAAGGAGTCGATCTATAATCTATGAGAATTATGGGATTGGACGTTGGTTCCAAAACGGTAGGAGTAGCGATTAGCGATCCGTTAGGTTTTACGGCACAAGGGCTTGAAATCATCCAAATCAATGAAGATCAAGGTCAGTTTGGTTTTGAACGCCTCAAGGAACTCGTTGAAACCTATAAGGTAGACCGTTTTGTTGTTGGTTTGCCTAAAAATATGAACAATACCAGCGGACCGCGCGTGGAAGCCAGTCAAGCCTATGGGGCTAAACTAGAAGAACTCTTTGGTCTACCAGTAGAGTATCAAGATGAACGCCTAACTACGGTCGCTGCAGAGCGTATGTTGATTGAGCAAGCGGATATTAGTCGCAATAAGCGTAAAAAAGTTATTGATAAATTAGCCGCTCAATTGATTTTGCAAAATTATTTAGATAGAAAATTTTAAGACAGAGGAGAAACTATGTCACACGATCACAACCACGATCACGAAGAACGTGAACTTATTACACTTGTAGATGAGCAAGGAAACGAAACTTTGTTTGAAATCCTTTTGACTATTGACGGAAAAGAAGAATTTGGTAAAAACTATGTCCTTCTTGTACCAGTTAATGCAGAAGAGGATGAAAACGGTGAAGTTGAAATCCAAGCATACTCATTCATCGAAAATGAAGATGGAACAGAAGGTGAATTGCAACCAATCCCTGAAGATTCAGAAGATGAATGGAACATGATTGAAGAAGTCTTCAACAGCTTTATGGAGGAGTAAAAACGTCCAGTGGACGTTTTTAGCCTGACGCTAAAAATAAGAACCGTCAGTAAGTCCGGGGGATGTTTTTAGCCCTGCTTCTAGAAATAAGAAAAAGCAGGAACGTTCGGGGAACGTTTTTAGCCTTACGCTAAAAGTAAAGACCGTAAGTAAGTCTGGGAGACTGTATCAGCCCAGCTCCTTGAATTAAGAGAGAGCTGGCGAGTCCGGGGAACGTTTTTACCCCAACTCCTAGAAACTAGGGAGAGTTGGAACGTCCGGGGGACATTTTTCTCCCATACTAGAATTAAATACTAGCTAATGAAGTAAAAAGCGAAGAGAATCTTCGCTTTTTTGTTAAGGATTAAGGAGATTAAGCGTGTTTGAAGTAGAAAAATGGCTTCATAGTCGAATCGGTTTGAATTTCAGATCAGGTTTGGGGCGGATGCAGAGAGCGGTAGACTTGCTGGGGAACCCTGAGCAAGCCTATCCTATTATCCATGTGACAGGGACAAATGGAAAGGGTTCAACCATCGCCTTTATGAGAGAGCTCTTTCTTTCTCATGGTAAGAAGGTGGGGACCTTTACTTCGCCCCACATTGTTAGCATCCATGATCGGATTTGTATCAATGGTCAACCCATATCGGACGCAGACTTTATCCGTTTAGCAAATCAAGTTAAGGAAATGGAGCAAAGACTTCTAGAAACACATGACCAGTTGTCTTTTTTTGAGTTGTTAGCCGTGATTGCTTTGCTTTATTTTAAAGAACAAGGGGTGGATCTAGTTCTATTAGAAGTTGGAATTGGTGGCTTGCTTGACACGACCAATGTGGTGACTGGAGAGATCGCAGTTATTACATCAATCGGCCTGGATCACCAGGAGACCTTGGGCAATAGTCTGGAAGAAATCGCTGAACAGAAAGCAGGAATTTTTAAGCCAGAAAAAGCAGCAGTGGTTGCAAACTTAGCTCCTGAAGCCCAGCTCGTTTGTCAAAAGATAGCAGAATATTTAGATGTCACTCTCTATCAAGCTGACCAAGATTTTTCTTTCAAATCTGGACATTTCTCTTCTTCTCAAGCGGATTTGACCCGACTAAAACTGGGTTTGGAAGGAGCTTATCAAGAGGAGAATGCTGCTTTGGCTTTGCAGACATTTCTGTTGTTTATGACAGAGAGAGGTGAAAAGATCAATGAGGAAGCTATCCGGCGTGCTCTGAAAACAACCAGCTGGGCTGGGCGTCTAGAAGCTGTTACGGAGCACATTTATCTAGATGGTGCCCACAATTTACCAGCCTTGGAGCGGTTAGTTGAATTTATCCAGCAAAAAATTCAGCAAGGTCATCAACCTCAAATCCTTTTTGGAGCTTTAAAGCGTAAAGATTACAGTGGCATGCTTGGTTATTTGACAGATCATTTACCTGATACAACTCTCTATGTGACGAGCTTCGACTATCATGGCTCTTTGGAGGAGCAGGATTTGAGCGGCTATCATAGAGTTGCTTCCTATCGAGACTTTATAGATGATTTTGAAAAGTCTGCAGGGGAGAAAGACTTACTGTTTGTTACAGGTTCCCTCTATTTTATATCTGAAGTTCGTGCCTACCTTATAAAAACATAGTTGCTTGATTGACCTTGTTTCCTTTATTTGCTATAGTATAAGTGGAATAGTTCAGCAGTTTTTCTGCCTTTAGCTCCTGAAAGAAAGGAGACATTATGTCACTAAAAAAATTACACTCTCTCTTGCTACTGTGGCAAGTCTTAGTCTTTTAGTTGCTTGTTCGTCAACAGCTAAATCGACACCTTCATCCCAAGCAAGCACTAGCTCTGAGGCGAGCACTAGTCAAGTGTCAGAAACCAGTGCTTCTAGTTCTACTATTAGTGCAAAGACTGACACGACTACTAATATAGATGGGACCTACAAGGGATAAGACGAGGGTGATAGCATTACTCTTGTAGTTACTGGAAATACCGGAACGTGGACAGAAGTTGAAGCGGACGGAGATCAAGAGGTTAAGAAGGTGACCTTCGAACCAGAAAATCAGAAAGTCATCGTCGGTGATGATGTCAAGATTTATGTGGCAGAAGAGAACCAGATTATTATCGATGACATGGGCCGCGGCGTTTCTGATCGTATTGTCTTAAAGAAATAGATATTTTGTAAGGATTTGAATCTGGCTAAAACAGGTGCAAATCCTTTTTTCATTGACTTTGAGTTCAAAAAAATTCCATACTTTTAAGGTGGCTAATGTCTACCCAAAAAGTATAGAATGAGTGAAATTAAAGAAATCGTTCCTGTAAAAAGTGAGCGACTCCGTCTTCTTCGTTGGTTAGTGATAATTGCTCGTCTGCGAAAGAAAGTAGAGCGGGATTAGCATTTTTCATGGCATATCCTTTACTTGCAAAAGAAAGCATTTCTTGGTCATTGTGTTCGTCACCAAAGGCAATCAAATTCTGTTTGTCTATATTCATGACCTTGAGAAGATATTCGAGGGCAAAGGCCTTGTGAACTCCTTTGGGAGTACATTCGAGAATGTTCAAAGGGCCACCCCAAGTGTTGATATTGAGTTGGTGCTTGTAAAAGCTGTTCATCTCTTCTGCTAGGGCATATTTGTCACTTGCACGAGTCTGCAATAAAATGCAGTTAGGATCCTTGGTGACAAGTTCGGAATTAAATTGATTTTCAGGTCTGAAGTTTTCAACACCAAACAACCTAGGGTCGGCAATCTCCTTGTCTGGAGCCGTAATGTAAAACTTTTTACGGTATTCACCAGCGATAAAGTCTGCCTCGATTTCCTCTTTTCGTTGAACCATATCTAAGAGATATTTTTTGTCCACAGTCAGGCATTTTTCATGCTCCCAAACCTTACCAGGCAGGTGAGTGAGTGAACCATTGAAATTGATCATAGGCGTTTCAAGTTCAAGCTGGTCATAAAAATCTTTAGCCATACGATAAGGGCGACCTGTTGCAATCACGACATGGTGGCCTTTTTTAGATATTTGTTTGATAGTATCCTTGGTAAAATCCGATAGTTTGCTTTCGCCATTAAGTAAGGTTCCGTCCAAGTCGACGGCAATCATTTTTTTAGTCATAAGATCCTCCCGAATCTAGTTTCAGATAAGATGTTTTCTATTATATCAGAAAGTGACTAGAAAAGCTGATAATAAGCGAAAATAGGGAGAATAATATCTCATAAGAATTTTTTAAATTAGAAAAAACATCTTGAAAAGATGAATGATTGGTGATATAATGGTAGTATTGTTCGTAAAATGACAAAGGAGATTAAAAATGGACAAACTATTTAAACTAAAAGAGCACGGGACAGATGTCCGTACAGAGGTTCTTGCTGGTTTAACAACTTTCTTTGCAATGAGTTATATTCTCTTTGTAAACCCTCAAATGCTTTCACAAACAGGAATGCCTGTTCAGGGTGTATTCTTGGCGACAATTATCGGTTCTGTTGTGGGAACTTTGATGATGGCTTTCTATGCTAACTTGCCATATGCGCAAGCTCCAGGTATGGGACTAAATGCCTTCTTCACATTTACCGTCGTATTTGGGATGGGTTATAAATGGCAAGAAGCCCTTGGAATGGTCTTCATCTGTGGGATTATTTCATTGATTATTACATTGACCAATGTTCGTAAAATGATTATCGAATCTATTCCTACAACTCTTCGTTCAGCGATTTCAGCTGGTATTGGGGTTTTCCTTGCTTATGTTGGGATTAAGAATGCTGGTCTCTTGAAATTCTCGATTGACCCAGGTACCTATACAGTAGCAGGTGAAGGAGCAGATAAGGCTCAAGCAGCACTTACTGCAAACTCAGCAGCTGTTCCAGGATTGGTAGACTTCAACACTCCAGCTGTCTTGGTAGCTCTTGCAGGTCTTGCCATTACTATCTTCTTCGTTGTTAAGGGGATCAAAGGTGGTATCATCCTTTCTATTTTGACAACGACAGTTCTTGCGATTGCTGTTGGTCTTGTTAATGTGTCAGGGATTGACTTCGCTAGCAACAATCTTTCATCAGCAGTCAACGACCTAGGAACTTTGTTTGGTGCTGCTCTTGGTTCAGAAGGTTTAGGATCTTTGATTTCAAATACTTCTCGCTTACCAGAAACTTTGATGGCCATTCTTGCTTTCTCATTGACAGATATTTTTGATACTATCGGTACTCTTATCGGTACTGGTGAAAAAGTAGGTATCGTAGCTACAAGTGGTGAAAACCATGAGTCAGCTAAATTGGATAAAGCTCTTTACTCTGATTTGGTAGCAACTTCAGTAGGTGCTATTGCAGGTACTTCAAACGTTACGACTTATGTTGAGTCAGCAGCCGGTATCGGTGCTGGTGGACGTACTGGTTTGACAGCTTTGGTTGTTGCCATCTGTTTTGCCCTATCAAGCTTCTTTAGCCCACTTCTAGCAATTGTTCCAACAGCTGCAACTGCACCAATTTTGATCATCGTCGGAATTATGATGCTTTCTAACTTGAAAAATATCCCTTGGGATGATATGGCTGAAGCTGTTCCAGCTTTCTTCACATCTATCTTTATGGGATTCAGCTACTCAATCACACAAGGGATTGCCGTTGGTTTCTTAACTTATACTTTGACGAAGGTTGTCAAAGGTCAAGTGAAAGATGTGCATGTCATGATTTGGATTTTGGATGCCTTGTTTATCTTGAACTACATCAGTATGGCTCTTAACTAATGACAAAAACTAAAAAAAGAGGGGAGTCTCCTCTTTTTTTGTTGATGGAAATATCACAAAATAAAACTTTTTGGTATAATAATTACATGTACACAAAAAATGAAGATGAGTTGATTGCACTTGGGGAAGACTTAGGGCATTTGTTAGAAAAAAATGATGTGTTGATTTTGACTGGTGAATTAGGTGCTGGGAAAACAACGCTAACAAAGGGTCTGGCTAAGGGATTAGGCATTCATCAAATGATTAAGAGTCCTACTTATACCATTGTTAGAGAATATGAAGGACGTCTACCCTTGTATCACTTAGATGTTTATCGCATCGAAGGGGATGCAGATTCTATCGACTTGGATGAATTTCTTTTTGGTTCAGGTGTAACGGTTATTGAGTGGGGACATCTATTGGGGGAAAATCTTCCATCAGATTATCTGGAGTTAGAAATCCTTAAAAAAGATGAGGGCCGAGAAATCGTCTTTCATGCTCATGGCCAAAGAGCGACAGAACTTTTGAAAGGATTGACGGATGGAGTATGATCTTTTAATCCGTGAAGCGGAAGCCCAGGATGCTTCAGCGGTCATTGCTCTATTAGATCAAATTGGTCAAGAGTCTAGTTATACCAGTCTGGATGAAAATGGGATTGCAATGAGTGAGTCTGAAATGCAACATTTTTTGGATAAGCAGGCCCAGTCGGATAATCAAATTACCCTACTCGCTTTTTTGAATGATGAGTTAGTAGGAATCATCAATACAACAGCTGATCAACGTCCGCGAGTCCGTCATATTGGAGATGTCTTTTTAGGAATAAAAAAAGCTTACTGGGGAAATGGTCTCGGTAGTATCTTGATGGAAGAAACTATTGAATGGGCCAAATCAAGTGGTAGTATTCGACGTTTACAATTGACAGTTCAAAAAAGAAATCTTGCTGCGGTGCATCTGTATGAAAAAATGGGCTTTAACATAGAAGGATTACAGGAACGTGGTGCTTGTATAGAAGGAGGAGAGTTTCTAGATGTTTACCTAATGGGTCAACTGATAGACGAATAAGAGTATGGCAAAAAAGATAATCGGAATGTTTTTAGGCTTTGTTCTTGTGACAGTACTTGGTGTGGGAGCTTATGCCTATACGATCTACCAACAGAGTACACAGACTTTGGCCAAAACCTATAAAAAAATCGGAGAAGAAACCAAGGTCATTGAAGCGACCGAACCTCTGACGATTTTGCTTATGGGAGTGGACACAGGGAATGTTGAACGTACAGATCCATGGGCTGGTAATAGTGATTCAATGATCTTGGTGACGGTGAATCCTAAAACCAAGAAGACAGTCATGATGAGTTTGGAGCGTGATATTCTCACACAAATCCAGCAGCCAGATGGTAGTGTAACGGAGGCTAAACTCAATGCCGCCTACGCCAATGGTGGAGCAGAGTTGTCTATTTCAACGATTCAAAAAATGATGAATATCCACATTGACCGTTATGTGATGGTCAACATGCATGGACTTCAAAGAATGGTTGATGCAGTAGGTGGAATTACAGTGAACAACACTCTAGGTTTCCCAATCTCTATCCAAGATCAGGAACCATTTAATACGATTTCTATCGGTGTTGGTGAACAGAAACTAAATGGTGAAGAAGCCCTTGTTTATTCACGTATGCGTTATCAGGATCCAGAAGGAGACTATGGTCGTCAAAAACGTCAGCGTGAAGTGATTCAAAAAGTTGTTGAGAAGATTCTTAGTTTGAACAGTGTGAGTCACTATCAAGAGATTCTGAAGGCTCTTAGTGACAATATGCAGACAAATATCGAGATTACAACGACAACGATTCCTCAGTTGATGGGGTATCAAGATTCATTTAAGAATATTGAGTCTCAACAATTGCGTGGAGAGGATGCAATGCTTCAAGGGACATCTTACCAAATCGTGACATCTGAGCATATGTTAGAGATGCAAAATCTTTTACGCCGCTCGCTCGGGCAACCAGAAGTTACGAATTTGGAGACCAACGTAGTCTTGTATGAGAATCTTTATGGTCAGGGTCAGTTGCCTCAATCTACTAGTGTTGCAGTAGAAGAGTTAGAATAATAGGAAACTATTCATCAAATCGTAGGAATTATCCTGCGATTTTTTCAAAGAAATCCGAATAGGTAAGTAGGAGGAAAAAATGAAAGCAGAAATTATAGCTGTTGGAACAGAGATTTTGACAGGTCAAATTGTCAATACCAATGCGCAATTCTTGTCTGAAAAGTTGGCTGAAATCGGTGTAGATGTCTATTTTCAGACAGCTGTAGGAGATAACGAAGCTCGTCTCTTATCCTTGTTGGAAATTGCTCAGAATCGCAGTAGCCTAGTCATTTTAACAGGTGGCTTGGGGCCGACAGAAGATGATTTGACCAAGCAAACTTTGGCTCAATTTTTAGGACGTGACTTGACTTTTGATCCTCAGGCTCAGGCTAAGCTAGATGACTTTTTTGCTCATCGACCAGACTATGCTAGAACTCCAAATAATGAACGCCAGGCTCAAATCGTTCAAGGTTCAACTCCATTACCAAACAAAACAGGACTGGCAGTCGGTGGCATGATCGAGGTGGCTGGGGTAACCTACGTCGTTCTACCAGGACCTCCAAGTGAATTGAAACCTATGGTCTTAAATGAGTTGCTTCCAAGATTGACAACGGGATCTAAGCTCTATTCACGTGTGCTACGTTTCTTTGGGATTGGTGAGAGCCAGCTAGTGACCATTCTATCAGATTTGATTGACCAGCAGACGGATCCAACCTTGGCACCTTATGCTAAAACTGGGGAAGTGACGCTTCGCTTATCGACCAAGGCTAAGAGTCAAGAAGAAGCGGATCGTGTTCTAGATACTTTAGAACAAAAAATCCTTGAAAGAGAAACCTTTGAGGGTGTTTCACTTCGAGAAATTTGCTATGGCTATGGGGAAGAAACCAGCTTGGCTAGCCTGGTAGTAGAAGAGTTGAAAAAGCAAAAGAAAACTATCACTGCAGCAGAAAGCTTGACTGCAGGTCTTTTTCAAGCTACTTTGGCTGATTTCTCAGGTGTATCTGCTATCTTTAAAGGTGGTTTTGTGACCTATAGCCTTGAAGAAAAAGCTAAGATGCTTGATATTCCACATGCTGAATTGGAAAAACACGGAGTCGTCTCAGCCTTTACTGCTGAAAAAATGGCTGAACAGGCGCGAATCAAGACCCAGTCAGATTTTGGCATTAGTTTGACAGGAGTGGCTGGACCAGATAGCCTAGAAGGACATCCAGCAGGTACAGTTTTTATTGCTTTGGCGCAAGCTTCGGGGACAGAAGTTATCCAGGCCAATATCGCAGGCAGAAGTCGAGCAGATGTGCGAGAAATTGCAGTTCTACATGCCTTTAACCTAGTTCGCAAAGCTTTATTAAGTGCTGGAGATTTGTTATAATAGAAGAAGGTCTAAGGACTATTAGAATACAGGAGAATAAAATGGCGAAAAAACCAACAAAAAAATTAGACGAAATTGGCAAAAAATTTGGTGCTGATCGTGAAAAAGCCTTGAACGATGCTCTTAAATTGATTGAAAAAGACTTTGGGAAGGGGTCAATCATGCGCTTGGGGGAACGTGCAGAGCAAAAGGTCCAAGTGATGAGCTCAGGTTCTTTGGCTCTTGATATCGCACTCGGATCAGGTGGTTATCCAAAGGGACGTATCATCGAAATCTACGGGCCAGAATCATCTGGTAAGACAACGGTTGCCCTTCATGCGGTAGCGCAAGCCCAAAAAGAAGGTGGAATTGCTGCCTTTATCGATGCAGAGCACGCTCTTGACCCAGCCTATGCAGCAGCTCTTGGGGTTAACATTGACGAATTGCTCTTGTCACAACCAGACTCAGGGGAGCAAGGTCTTGAAATTGCTGGAAAATTGATTGATTCAGGTGCAGTTGACCTTGTTGTTATCGACTCAGTTGCTGCTCTTGTACCTCGTGCGGAAATCGATGGAGATATCGGAGATAGCCACGTTGGTCTTCAAGCTCGTATGATGAGCCAGGCTATGCGTAAACTCGGAGCTTCTATTAATAAGACTAAGACAATCGCTATCTTCATTAACCAATTGCGTGAAAAAGTAGGGGTTATGTTTGGTAATCCAGAGACAACTCCTGGTGGACGTGCCCTTAAATTCTACGCTTCTGTCCGTTTGGATGTTCGTGGAAGCACACAAATCAAGGGAACTGGTGACCAAAAAGATACGAGCGTAGGTAAGGAAACCAAGATTAAGGTTGTTAAAAACAAGGTAGCTCCACCATTCAAAGAAGCCTTTGTTGAAATCATGTATGGTGAAGGAATTTCAAGAACTGGTGAGCTTTTGAAGATTGCAAGTGATCTTGACATCATCAAGAAGGCAGGGGCATGGTACTCTTATAAAGACGAAAAGATCGGTCAAGGTTCTGAAAATGCTAAGAAATACTTGGCGGATCACCCAGAAGTCTTTGACGAGATTGACCACCAAGTTCGTGTCAAGTTTGGCTTGATTGAAGATGATGCAGTAGCTGATGAAAAAGTAAAGGCTCCCGAAGTAGAAGTAGCTAATCAAGAAGTAATTCTTGACCTTGGCGATGATCTTGAAATCGAAATTGAAGATTAAAAAGTAGACTCTTTGTCAACTGTAGTGGGTTGATGAAAAGTTATAACCTGGAGAGGACCAACTTGGTTCTCTCCTTTTTTATGTTCAAAGCAATGAGGATTCTAGTTTTAAAGTTTTCAAAGTTCCGGAAGCCAAAAGCATTGCGCTTGATGACCTTAATGAGGTTATTAGTAGCCTCTAGTTTCGCGTTTGAGTAGGGCAGTTCCAGTGCGTTCATGATTTTGTCCTTATCTTTCAAAAAGGTCTTAAAAACAGTTTGAAAAATAGGATTTACACAAGAAATCGTTTCTTCAATCAGTTCAAAGAAATGGTCTGTTTGTTTCTCTTGGAAATGAAACAGTAATAGTTGATAGAGTTCATAGTGTTCTCTAAGTTCTTGAGAGTATGCAAGGAGCTTTTCGAGAATCTCTTTATTGGTCAAGTGTGAGCGAAAAGTCGGACGATAAAATCGTTTATCGCTGAGTTTACGGCTATCCTGTTGAATGAGTTTCCAGTAACGTTTTAGTGCCTTATATTCGTGCGATTTACGATCAAAACGATTCATGACTTGGATGCGAAGACGATTCATAGCTCGACTGAGATGTTGGACAATGTGAAAACGATCCAGAACGATTTTAGCGTTAGGAAAAAGTTTTCTGGCAATATCGTAGTAGGGGCTAAACATATCCATGGTAATGACTTTCACGCGACTTCTCACCTGACTAGAATAACGAAAAAAATGATTGCGAATAGTCACTTGAGTTCGTCCATCCAGGATAGTTACGATCTTTCTGGAATCAAAATCCTGTGCAATGAAACTCATCTTACCTTTCTTGAAGCTGTATTCATCCCAAGACATGTGAGTTGGTAGGAAAGATAAATCTGTCTTGAATTTGAATTCTTTCAATTTACGAATGACAGTCGAAGTAGAGACAGATAGACTTTCTGCGATAGCCGTCATAGGGACTTTCTCGATTAATTTTTGAGTGATTTTCTGGTTGACGATGGTCGGGATTTGGTGATTCTTTTTGACTAAGGAAGTCTCTGATACAGCCATTTTTCCGCAGACTTTACAACGAAAACGACGTTTTCTCAATCGAATGAGTGTCTTATATCCTGCACATTCGAGGTAGGGAATTTTAGATTCTTTCTGGAAGTCATATTTAGTCATTTGCCCTAGGCAGTGATGACACTTAGGAGCAGGATAATCTAGCTTAGCGATGACTTCTTTATGCGTTCCAGCATCAAGATAATCCAAGAATATGATGTTCTTGTCTTTAATTCCGAGTAAGTTTGTGATAAAATTTAATTGTTCCATAAGATTCTTTCTAATGATGGTTTGGTCACTTTTCATTATAGGTCTTATGGGACTTTTTTCTACAATAAAATAGGCTCCATAATTCCTATGGTGGTTTTACCCACTACAGAAATTATAGAGCCAAAAAGTAAAAGTGGCGGAGGAATCCCCACTTTTTCTGTTATCTTAGACTAAAGAACTGATACTCAATGAAAATCAAAGAGCAAACTAGGAAGCTAGCCGCAGGTTGTACTTGAGTACGGCAAGGTGAAGCTGACGTGGTTTGAATTTGATTTTCGAAGAGTATGAAACAATGAGAGCTTAAGAATTGCTAAAACTAGCACCTTCAGATAAAAAGCAGAAAGCCTATTGAAAAAGATTTGATTTGATGATAAAATAAATAAAAAGAAAAATTAGTATTAGGAGATTATTATGGAAAAACGTCTAGTTCGTAATGTTCAAGATAAAAAGATTGCTGGTGTTTGTGCAGGTCTTGCTGACTATTTAGATATTGATGCAACACTTGTTCGTGGGCTTTGGATTCTCTTCACATTGCTAGGTGGATCAGGAATTCTTGCTTACCTCATTCTTTGGCTCATCATGCCAGAAGCTGGAACAGAAGCGTAAACTTAGTGCATCTTTATAAGGTAAATCATGATAAGGCTGAGACAAAATTGTTTCAGCCTTATTTATGATGAGCTAGGGATAGTTTTTTTCAAATTTTCATCTTCTTTGGGAATAACAAAAAATCACCTACGACAGGTGATTGTATATTGGTTACAGAGAAAATTACAAATCTTTAATGGAGATTCAAGGTTGCAATCTAGATTAGTGTTCACTAAAGCGACGGTACTCGATGTGGAAGTCAAAATAATTTTCTTCTTGCAATTTTTGGAAGATATTCCGATAGACTTCTTCATCAAAGTGGTCGCCACGATATAGAATCTCAAAACTAAGACCTTCGTACTCCAAAAAAGCATTGGCAGTTTTAAAACCATTTTGTAAGTAGAAATCCATGCGGGCCTTTCGTTGTTCGAGATTATCACAGTCTTCGTCCAATCGTTCTACTTCAAGAATCATAGTACGCTGGTAAAAATCGATGAGTTTTTCAATGATTTCTCTCCCGTAGCCATGACTACGGAGATGAGGCATAATGGCAAAAAAGCTAATGTAGAAAGCTTTTTGGTTGGAAATGGCAAAAGCGAAGCCGACAAATTCTTCCTCGTTATAGAAAGCGAAAAAGTGGGCATCATCTCTATCCTGGTAACTTAAAAATTCTTCCAAAGGGACCCGTTCTTCTACAGGAAAGGCTTCCTTGTTTAATTGGTCAACTTTCTCAAGGTCTGGGAATACATCTGTAATTAACTGGCTGGTTAAGCTCATACATAGCCTCCTTTTCTGTCACGATTATACCAGATTGTTTGTATCTAGGCAACGCTTTCTTATCCAAATTCTCTTGTTCCCCTACTAGAAAGCTGATATAATAGCCTTATGAATAAAAAATCAACAGTGGACCTGATTCATGGTCCCATCCTTCCCGCGCTAATTAGTTTTGCATTACCGATTCTACTGTCCAATATCTTTCAGCAACTTTACAATACAGCTGATATCTTGATTGTTGGGCGTTTTTTAGGGCAAGATTCCTTGGCGGCAGTCGGAGCAACGACAGCCATTTTTGATTTGATTATCGGCTTTGCTCTCGGTGTTGGAAATGGGATGGGTGTTGTTATTGCACGTCTCTACGGCGCTCGTAATTTTGAAAAGATTAAGGAAGCTGTCGCAGCAACTTGGATTTTAGGGATTATCTTGAGTGTGCTTGTCATGTTGATGGGCTTTTTTGGTCTTTATCCACTCTTACGGTACCTAGAAACACCTGCAGAAATTCTCCCCCAATCCTATGAATATATCTCCATGATTGTTACTTGTGTGGGAGTGAGCTTTGCTTATAATCTTTTTGCAGGTTTGCTACGCTCTGTTGGTGATAGCCTAGCGGCGCTTGGTTTTCTTATTTTCTCAGCCATCGTTAATGTCATTCTGGATTTGTATTTTATTACACAATTGCAGTTAGGTGTTCAATCTGCTGGTCTTGCAACCATCATCTCGCAAGGTTTGTCCGCAATCCTCTGCTATTTCTATATTCGCAAGAGTGTTCCGGATCTTCTTCCAGGTCTCAAACATTTCAAATGGAATAAGGATCTTTATGTGGATCTTTTGGAACAAGGTCTAGCCATGGGCCTGATGGGGTCAATTGTCTCTATCGGAAGCGTCATCTTGCAATCCTCTGTTAATGGCTTTGGAGCAGTGATTATCAGCGCCCAAACGGCAGCGCGTAGAATCATGGCCTTTGCCCTATTGCCAATGACGGCTATTTCGGCTTCGATGACGACTTTTATCTCTCAAAACTTTGGAGCGAAACGTCCCGAACGTATCGTTCAAGGTCTTCGTATAGGGAGTTATTTGAGTATGTCTTGGGCGACCTTTGCTTGTGTGTTCCTATTTTTTGCAAGTCCTAGCCTAGTTTCTTTCCTGGCAAGTTCGACAGACGCTTACTTGATTGAAAATGGGTCTTTGTATCTACGTATCAGTTCGGTATTCTATCCGTTTTTGAGTCTTTTATTGATCTATAGAAATAGCTTGCAGGGTCTCGGTCAAAAATTCTTGCCCCTCGTATCTAGCTTTATCGAGTTTTTTGGTAAAATTATTTTCGTCGCTTGGATTATTCCTTGGACAGGTTATACAGGTGTGATTCTATGTGAGCCCCTTCTCTGGCTAGTTATGACTGCCCAACTTTACTTCTCACTTTCCAAACATCCATGGATCAAAGAAGGCAAAAAACTCTTGGCTACTGGCGGGAAATCCTAGCTTAATTTACAAAAGAAAAATCCATTTCCTCTAGTGAAAATCGGATAGACTTGTGTTATAATAAGAAAGATTAAAATGTGAAAAAAGGAGATTCCTAATGGGACGTAAATGGGCCAATATCGTAGCTAAGAAAACGGCTAAAGATGGAGCTAACTCTAAAGTATATGCAAAATTTGGTGTAGAAATCTATGTAGCAGCTAAAAAAGGTGAGCCAGATCCAGAACTAAACACTGCTTTGAAATTCGTTATCGATCGTGCCAAACAAGCGCAAGTGCCAAAACACGTTATTGATAAAGCAATCGATAAAGCAAAAGGAAACACAGACGAAACCTTTACAGAAGGACGTTACGAAGGATTCGGACCAAATGGTTCTATGTTGATCGTTGATACTTTGACTTCAAACGTTAACCGTACAGCTGCCAACGTGCGTGCTGCCTTTGGTAAAAACGGTGGGAACATGGGAGCTTCAGGTTCTGTATCTTACCTCTTTGACAACAAAGGTGTTATCGTCTTTGCAGGTGAAGATGCTGATGCTATCTTTGAACTCTTGCTTGAAGCAGATGTCGATGTAGACGATGTAGAAGCAGAAGAAGGAACAATCACTGTTTACACAGTTCCAACTGATCTTCACAAGGCTATCGTTGCTTTGCGTGAATCTGGTATTGAAGAATTCCAAGTAACTGAATTGGAAATGATTCCTCAATCAGAAGTTGAGTTGTCAGGTGAAGATTTGGAAACATTTGAAAAACTCTACGGAGTCCTTGAAGACGACGAAGACGTACAAAAAATCTACACAAACGTAGACGGATTCTAAGAATAAAAATAACCCCTTTGAAAATTCAGTGTTTTCAAGGGGTTTGTTTATCTTATGTGACTTTCAGTCCGTCTCGCTCCGTTAGGTGCGAGACAAATAAACCACCCGCTATGCGGGTGCGCGTCGAAGGTTATACCAAAAAAACTCCAAACGCGATACAATAAAGGTGTTCAAGCCAA
>NZ_JASHBX010000003.1:0-166279 GCF_047464415.1 Streptococcus infantis
GGTCTGTATCTACAACTGGTGTGCTTGGTTTAGCTGGTGTTGCTGCTGTAGCTTCTTTTGGTGCGCTTGCATCTGATGTTTGACCATCTTTTGTAGCTTTAGCTGTCACATTACCTTCTGGAATATCTACAGTTGGTGTGATTTTAGCTTTACCATTTTCATCAGCTACGCCTTCACCAATCTTGTTACCATCTTTGTCGAACAATTCTACCTTAGTGCCTGGTTCTGCTGTCACTTCAACTGGTGTCTTAGTGCCGGCTTTACCTGTAAGGTCTGTATCTACAACTGGTGTGCTTGGTTTAGCTGGTGTTGCTGCTGTAGCTTCTTTTGGTGCGCTTGCATCTGATGTTTGACCATCTTTTGTAGCTTTAGCTGTCACATTACCTTCTGGAATATCTACTGTTGGTGTGATGGTTGCTTTACCATCTGTTCCTGCTGTAGCTTCACCAATCTTGTTGCCGTCTTTATCGAACAACTCAACTGTTGAGCCTGGTTCTGCTGTCACTTCAACTGGGGTCTTAGTGCCGGCTTTACCTGTGAGATCTGTAGATACAACTGGTTTGCTTGGTTTCGCTGGAGTTGTTGTATCTCTTTCAACATTGATTTCCTTCCAACCAACTGGACTTGAGTATTTACCTTCAACAATGTTCGCGATAGCTTTGGCTTTACCTTCTTTGACCGGTTCTTTCATTTCAAGAACGATAGTATCTGTGAATCCGTCTGTTGCGTATGATTTCACAACAGCTTTTGATTCATCTTTCGCATACCATGGTCCATCGATTGAATCACGTTTAAGAGCAACTTCGCCAGCTTTATTGGTATCTTTGTTCGTATAACCTAGATAAGCCATGCCTGCATCGTGTGGTACTTTAACAGTGATCGTCTTAGTACCTTCGATCAAGCTTTGTTTGTCAGATGATTTTTCATCTGGTTGGATAGTTGTTTCACCTAGACCGACCGGTACTTCTGTTTCAGCACTTGGAACACCATTAAGCGTTTGAGTAACGGTAACTTTTTCTTTTGAAGTCAACTGTGGTTGAGTAGTAATGTTACTGTTCAATCCTTTTGGAAGAGTAGCTGTCCAAGTTCCGTCTGCACCAACAGGTACATTTTCAACAAGTGTGTTATCACCTGACTTGATTGTAACAGTTGCACCTGGTGTTCCTGTACCTGAAATGGTCTTATCAGTTGAACTTACTCCTGCTCCAGGCATATTATTTGCAGTTGCTGGAATAGTTGGAGTAACTACTGGGGCCACTGGACGAACTTTGAAGACTGAGTCTTTTGGAAGTTCATCTGTACTTCCATCGTTATAAGTGACAATAACTTTATCACCATTCACAGCGACTGTCTTAATCTTATCGCTAAATGTAGGGTTAGCACTTTTAACTGCTTGTTCTAGTTCAGCAGCTGTTGGCGCATTATCTCCTACAAGTGGAGTTGTTGGAGCTGTTGCGGTGTATTTGAATGTTTGAGGTTTCCACATGAAGCGGATACGTCCAAGTGCACCTTTGTCCATTGGTGCTCCGACATGTTCATAGGCTGTGTTACCAGCTGCATCTTCTGCAAATAGGTAACGAGTAAACTGACCATTTTGTTCAGTGTACGTATTTGCTGGAACTTCACCTGTTACATGGATAACTGCTGGGGTAGTTTCAGTTGCCTCTGTTTCAGTCTTGATGCGATCAGCTTTCAAATATAAGCCCGCTCTTGAACCACCACCAAGATAGGAAGTATCTTCAGTTCCTAGGCCTTGACGGTTATCAGCTGGCATAGCCAAGTAAGCTTTGACAATCTTACCTGAGTTATCAGTCACCTTAAGCTCAATGTTGTTTGTTTCACCTGAATAAACGTATATTGCTTGGTTTGCAACATCATCATAAGGAATGTTCAATACTGGACGAACTGTTTCTTTTGTTGTCGCTACTTTTGGATCGCTTGCTAATGATGTATTTCCTGATTTATCAGTTGCTTTAGCTGTCACATTACCTTCTGGGATAGGCTTAGTTGGGGTGATTTCAACGACGCCTTGTTCGTTAGCATCCCCTTCACCAATCACATTGTTAGCTTGGTCATACAAGACAACATGTGATCCTTTTTCTGCGTTCACAGTTACTGGAGTTTGAGTTCCTGCTTTATCTTTAAGATCTGTTGTGATTTCAGGTTTCTCTGGAGCTGTTGTATCTCTTTCAACATTGATTTCCTTCCAACCAACTGGACTTGAGTATTTACCTTCAACAATGTTCGCGATAGCTTTGGCTTTACCTTCTTTGACCGGTTCTTTCATCTCAAGAACGATAGTATCTGTGAATCCGTCTGTTGCGTATGATTTCACAACAGCTTTTGATTCATCTTTCGCATACCATGGTCCATCGATTGAATCACGTTTAAGAGCAACTTCGCCAGCTTTATTGGTATCTTTGTTCGTATAACCTAGATAAGCCATGCCTGCATCGTGTGGCACTTTAACAGTAATTGTTTCAGCACCTTCGACAATACTTTGTTTATCAGATGATTTTTCATCTGGCTGGATAGTTGTTTCACCTAGACCAACTGGCACTTCTGTTTCAGCACTTGGAACACCATTAAGCGTTTGAGTAACGGTAACTTTTTCTTTTGAAGTCAACTGTGGTTGAGTAGTAATGTTACTATTCAATCCTTTTGGAAGAGTAGCTGTCCAAGTTCCGTCTGCTCCAACAGGTACATTTTCAACAAGTGTGTTATCACCTGACTTGATTGTAACAGTTGCACCTGGTGTTCCTGTACCTGAAATGGTCTTATCAGTTGAACTTACTCCTGCTCCAGGCATATTATTTGCAGTTGCTGGAATAGTTGGAGTAACTACTGGGGCTGCTGGACGAACTTTGAAGACTGAGTCTTTTGGAAGTTCATCTGTACTTCCATCGTTATAAGTGACAATAACTTTATCACCATTCACAGCGACTGTCTTAATCTTATCGCTAAATGTAGGGTTAGCACTTTTAACTGCTTGTTCTAGTTCAGCAGCTGTTGGCGCATTATCTCCTACAAGTGGAGTTGTTGGCGCTGTTGCAGTGTATTTGAATGTTTGAGGTTTCCACATGAAGCGGATACGTCCAAGCGCACCTTTGTCCATTGGTGCTCCAACATGTTCATAAGCTGTGTTACCAGCTGCATCTTCTGCAAATAGGTAACGAGTAAACTGACCATTTTGTTCAGTGTACGTATTTGCTGGAACTTCACCTGTTACATGGATAACTGCTGGGGTAGTTTCAGTTGCCTCTGTTTCAGTCTTGATGCGATCAGCTTTCAAATATAAGCCCGCTCTTGAACCACCACCAAGATAGGAAGTATCTTCAGTTCCTAGGCCTTGACGGTTATCAGCTGGCATAGCCAAGTAAGCTTTGACAATCTTACCTGAATTATCAGTCACCTTAAGTTCAATATTGTTTGTTTCACCTGAATAAACGTAGATTGCTTGATTATCAGCATCATCATAAGGAATGTTCAATACTGGACGAACTGTTTCTTTTGGTGCTGGTTGTTCAACAACTACAGTAACTTCAATCTCACCTGACTCTTTACCTTGGCTATCAACAGCTTTATACTTAACTGTGTAAGTGCCTTGGGTATTTGTATCAACTGTCTTGGTTGCTGCGTTGCCATTTACTGAAACAACTTCAGCATGTACCTTATCACCTAGAGTTGCTTGGGCATCATCTTCTTTATCTGCTACGGTCACAAGAGATGCAAGGTCAAGTTGAGCACCTTGAGTAACAGTTTTTCTGTTTCCTTCAACAGCTGATGCGATAGTTGGTGCTTGGTTTTCTACTCCACGAGGTTGCCAACCAGCCACACTTGAGAATCCACCATCGGTTACGTTTGAAATAGCTGATACTTCTGTACCTGCAATCTTGTCAGCCATTGTAAGCACAATCGTATCTTCAAACTTTCCGTGTTCGTAAGATTTGACAGTTGCCTTATCTGACTTTTGTGATACCCATGCAGATGAGGCATTGTCACGTTTGACTGGAATCTCAACTGCTTGACCCGCAGTATTTGTATAGCGCATGTAGGCAATTCCTGCATCATGAGGAACCTTAAGAGTAACTTCTTTTTGCCCTGCTACAACTGCATCTTGATTAGTAGTCAAGCTTGAAGGATCAACGGTGGTTACACCGACAGATACTGGTACTGTACGACGGCTACTTTCAGTTCCGTTGACAGTTTGACTCACCTGTACCGTTTGACGTGGTTTAATGGTTGTACCATCACCTTGGTTGTTGTTCAAGGCTGTCGGAAGCTCACCTGTAGTCCAGTTTCCGCTACCATCCACAGTGACATTGCCGATATTTTGTTCACGACCATCAATATAAAGTTTGATAGTTGCCCCTGGAGTTCCTGTACCTGAAAGAGTGCTTGAAGTCGAAGCTACTGTCTGAACAGGAACGTTGACAGAAGTATTGGTCAAGTTTGGAGTTACGCTTGGTGTTGCAACCTGACTAACCAAGTGCTTGTCGTACTTACCTGAGATCACATTCCAGTTAAATCTTGGTAGGTTCCCTGATGATTCGACACCTGCAAGATAAGAAATTGTTTGTGATGGGTCTTCAACCACTGTACGGTAGCGAACAGTAAACTTGCGAACACCTGAGTAAATACTTGTTTGAAGGACGTAGACCTTCTTGGAATCGCCCATAACACCACTCAAACCATCGACCTTATTATAGTCTCTAGATCCGGTAGAATTTTTCACACGCATCTCAAGTTTATTGCCAGCGTCAATATACTGAACCCCTTCTCGGCCTGCTGCCCCAGCACCAGACTCCTTATTTGCATCCTTCCAACCATATCGATTTATGTAGACACCGTCATAATCTGTCACAACATTATAAGGATCCGATACGTTTTTAGGGATTGTGAAATACCAGTAGCCTCCTGGTTTATCATACTGGGCCTCATTAAAGGTTACAGTCCACTCCAATACCGGACGTCCTTGACCAGATGGGTCAGTAGCCACTGTTTTCCCATTGACAACCTCATAGTCATCTAGCTGTCTGTACTCAATCTTAGCACGCTGAGTTGGTTCTCCACCATTTAACGTAGCTTGTCTATTTTGCCAGACATATTTGATATCTCTTCCTTCCATCGAACGTTCTTGTCCTGCAGCTCGACGGCTTCTTGACTTAGGTTGAGTGGCTGAAACTTCTGTTGTTTCGTCTGTTGGTACAGCTTTATCTTCTGTAGCCTCAGTCTTTTCCTCTGCTGCTACAGTTTTTTCTTCTGTTGCTACAGTTTTTTCTTCTGTTGCTACAGTTTTTTCTTCTGTTGCAACTGTTGCTGCTTTTTCTTCTTTGGCAGCAAGTTGAGCTACTGCCTCTTTGAGACTAGCAACCGCTGCATCTACTTGGTCTTGGCTAGCTTCTGCATTTTCCAAAACATTTTGAGCCTGTTCAAGCGCTGTGTTTAAACGAGAAAGAGAATCCTCTGTTTTTCCTGCCTTGTCCAAACCTTTCACTTCTGTCACCAACTGAGTCAAGGCTTCCTTGTTAACCACTTTGACTGTTGGTTTCTCTGCTACAACTGCCTCTTCAACTGCTGCTGGTTGAGCTGCTACAGTAGCGGGCGCTTTATAAGTCCCCACCTCTTCATCAGGGCTGGCCTTGCTATCCGAGTTGGTAGTGGTAGTTTCTACCTCCCCCTTACCAGCAACTGTATCTGCCTTAACTGTCGGAGTCACCAAAGTTGCTCCAACTGCAAAAACAAGCGAACAACCAAAAAGGAAGTGTTTTCCTTTTTTAATCATACGCCAGTTCTTTTGTGCTGCATTTTTACGATTAAAATACATGACATTGTCTCCTTTTATAAAATAAAAGCATGTTTTCTACATACACTATCATTATACAACACCCCCGATGTATAGTCAATGAAAGGGTATTTATTTTTTTTTTTTGATTTTACTATCTTTTTATACTAAAATTTTCTAAAGAAAATAATTCCGAGCATAATCTTTATTCTTTTTATAAATCCTGTGATATAATAGAGGGTGATTGAAATTTATCCCGAATATTCATAAACAGTATAGTATAGGAGAAACTCAATGAGAACATTATTAACTCAAAAAGAACAACGGCAATTAAGGATTTTAGAATATTTATTTGAAAATCCAAGTTGGATTCATTTGGACCCTTTAGCAGAAGCTCTCGATATCAACACTCGTATCATTAAAAGCGATATCAAGGAAATGCGCGAGGTCCTCTCTTGCTTCGAAATTCAATCTTCAACCGCTGGTATCAGACTAGCTAATAATGGTAATCTAGGTATTGAACGAATTTACCGCCACGCTTTACAAAATTCTTCTAATTTTCAAGTATTAAAGGCATTCTTTTTATTAGAAGCACCGTTTACCTACGAACATCTAGCTCAAACCCTCGATGTTTCATTACCTGCACTTCGCAAGAAAGTTGCTGAAATTAACAGTGTCTTGCAAAACAATTACCGATTCAAACTCAAGGTCACTCCAATCTCTATCATTGGGGATGAAAGAGACATCCGCTTCTTTTTTGCCCAGTACTTCCATGAAGCCTATGGTTACTTCAAATGGCCGTTTATTGATTCTAAGGAAGATATCGAAGGATTTGTTCGTTTCTTCCTAGATATAACAGGCTTCACTGCCAACTATGCAAACCTATTTCAGATAGAAACACTAGTCGCTGTTAATTTGCACCGTTTTAGAATTGGTGCTACTATTCAAACAACAGGTGATTCTTCAAGTGTTCTCCCTTTATATGACCAACTCTCTGAATTTAAGAACCAGCTTGAACCTCTGGCTAAGGAGCTGAACATTGAAATTAACCGTGACACTTTAGATCAACTGTTTTACTCTTATACCCAAGAAGGAATCTTCTTTACAGTTGAGGAATTCCTAGATGCACGATCAGTTGATAAACAAGTCAACCGTTCTTACCACGCTGCCCGAGATGTCCTTGATAACTTAACACGTGAGTTTGGCGTTCAATTTTCAAATACAGATGAACTAGTCTGGCACTTGCACAACACCGCCCTTCTTGAACGTCAAGAAATCAACTCCGAATCCATCATTTCACACAACAAATCCTATGCTCTCAACAAAATTAAGAAATTTTTCCCTGAATTTTATGAAGCATCTGTTTTCGAAATGATGCGCTACAAGTCTAGCCTGGGACAAAAAGAACATGCCTATGCAGTTGTTCATCTTGTCTATACCCTTTTTACTCACGCTTCAGATTTGATGGAACAACTGTTAGAAGCTCATAGTAACATTCGTGTCCTTGTTTTGAGTGAGTTTGACTTTGCCCACCCTCATGCTTTAATCTCTCTTTATACATTCTACACCTCTAAAAATATCCAATTTGAAACTTGGGATAAGGAGACACTAGATGTTGATGAGATTATGAATGCTGGATATGATGCCATTTTAACAAACTTCGATATAGATGGACTAAAACATCCAAATCTAATCAATATCGGTCGCATGTCCAATCTTCAGGTTATTAACCAACTGAACACTATCTCAATTGGTAAACTTTAAGGAAGTCTATTGAAGAATAGATTTGCTCAGACATTAGAATCTTAGAGAACAATTCCCATAACCTATAAAAGCGAAGATACCAGAACTCTAACTATCGAAATTCTGGTATCTTCGCTTTTTACTATTTTGATTTTTAAAAAAGGAAATTTAGTGCTTTAAACCGAAAAGACTCTTTCTGCTACTTGTATAGTTTCTATTTCTCTATCCTTGCTTCGGCATCTGCCACTACTTGGGCAAGGCTGGTTTGGCTCAGCTCCTGCTCCATGGCGAGCTGAATCTTTTGTAATTTCTCATCTAAAACTCCATGGATATTTGCGCCAACTGGGCAGGCTGGATTGGGATTGTCATGAAAGCTAAAGAGTTGACCTGTCTTTCCTAGACATTCAACTGCCTGGTAAACATCTAAAAGACTGACATCCTCTAGGTCTTTGATGATCTCTGCTCCACCAGTTCCACGCGCAACTGAGATCAACTCCGCCTTTTTCAGTTGAGATAAGGTCTTACGGATAATGACAGGATTGACTCCAACGCTACTAGCAAGAAAATCACTAGTCACCTTACTTTCTTTCCCTTTCAAAGCTATGATAATCAACATATGGGTCGCGATGGTAAATCGACTTGAAATTTGCATAAGGTTCTCCTTTTTCTATTAGACTAGTTCGTTTTTTACTTATATTTATTATATCTCTTGCAGTTGTAATGTCAAGAGTTACCACTCAACCAATCGTCTAGTTCTGCATCATGCCCTTGACTTTGGGCAATTTCATGAAGTAGTTCCTGATTATGGGTATGGTGAATCCCATTAACCAAGCTTTCATAATAAACTTGGTAGTAGGGTAATTGTAACTCTTTGGCTAGTTGTAATTCTGCATCAATATCATAATCAACCCGACGAAAATCGATATCTTTCAATCCTTTTTCATCAAATTCTAATATCATGTACTGGGCCCGCAAGTCCTTGCGTAAATGTTCAGATAAAAAGAAGGGTTGACCAATGGAACCTGGATTCAGGATAAGTTGGCCACCACTACCATAACGAAGAAACTGTTGATGGATATGCCCGTAAATGGCAATATCACAATCTGGATTGGTGACAAGGCGGTCAAAGTCCTCTTGCTTTCCAAGATGAATCAGTTCTCGTCCCCAATTTTTATCAGGCAAGTGATGGCTAATCCCTAGCTTCAAATCTCCAAACTGACGATGCACTTGCAAGGGATAGTCCTGCAGTTCCTCAATCTCCTCAACACTGAGTTCTTCCATAATATACTGACACTGGCGCAGGAGATAACGATGACTGGGTCTACTTTCATCCAACTGACGATGGCAAGCGCGCCATAAGCTCTCCTCCCAATTCCCTAAAACTCTAAGGGTGATGGGTAAAGTGTCCAAGATCTGGAGAATATTTTTTCGTCCTGTTCCAGGCATGAGGATATCTCCCAAGAGCCAATACTCATCAACCTCCGCCTTCTGCGCATTTGTCAGAACAGCCTCCAAAGCTGTCGTATTGCCATGTATATCCGATAATACTGCGATTTTTGTCATATCTCTTCCTCTTAGCTTTTCTAGTTTTATTATAACAAACTCCAAGTCAAAGTCAAAAAGCATCTATATTCCTATCGTTTTTTACTTTACTTTTTTAGTGAAAAGGAATACAATGAAGGTAATAAGAACGAGGAGGTTTTTGCTATGGCACAACGTTATGAAAACATCATGGTAGCGGTTGACGGTTCTAAGGAAGCTGACTTGGCTTTCATCAAAGGGGTTCATTCAGCACTACGTAACCAGGCAAAACTAACGATTGCCCATGTCATTGACACACGTGCTCTTCAAAGCATCTCAACATTTGATGCCGAAGTTTACGAAGAATTGCAAGTCGAGGCCAACGATTTGATGGCTGAATATGAAAAGCGTGCAAAAGATGCTGGGCTCACAGACATTAAAGTTGTTATTGAGATGGGAAATCCTAAAACTCTCTTAGCTAAAACAATTCCAGATAAAGAAAAGGTTGATTTGATTTTAGTTGGAGCAACAGGACTCAATGCCTTTGAGCGTCTGCTAGTTGGTTCTTCATCAGAATATATCCTACGCCATACCAGCGTTGACCTTCTCGTCGTTAGAGATAAGGATAAAACTTTGTAATAAAAACAGAAATGAGGTTGGGATTTTTCTCCTAACCTCATTTTTTTATAAATTGTTGATGTCGTAGTTAGAGCTAGGAACTCAAAATATCATTCCAGGCTTCCTCTGCGATCGTCTATTTTTTATCTTCTCTTTCCTTGTGGCGTTCATAGGCCTTTATCTGACGCTCAATCTCCTTTTTAATGGCTGGTTCTGGAGCATATCTCTCCTCCCAGTCATCTGGTTTTAGGATTTTGTGAGTAACTGGGTCAAAATGAGCTTTTCCATCGGGAAACATTTTACCCATATTGGCTTGATGGACAATATCAAAAATCCGTTCTGGATCCACTCCCATCAAAACAAAGCTACCATAGGTAAAATACAAGGTATCAATTAAGGCATCTACTTGCCCTACCAAATCTTGCTTAGCAGGTGTTTTCTTAGCAACTTTCTCTGCTGCTTGATCCAATGCTTGGTGTAACTGTCCAACTGCCCGTTCGAAATCTTCTTCAGAAGAGCTAGCAGCTCGAACAAATTCGACCAGTTCTTCTATCTTAAATCCCGCTCTATGGGTGGCACCTTCTAAATCCCAAGCTTGTGGCTCTTCTTGAGTTCGTTCATCCATCATGTGGTGGAAGGTTTTGACCTTATTGAAATGATAGTCACGGCTGACAAAGACTTTCTCTGAAGCCAAAACACCAAAGTGTTCCAAGGCCTTGTGAATCCCATCTTGCTGGTTGCTGGTTGTGATATGCTTCGCCACTTCCTTGACACTGCTACTACCATTGCCCATAGCGACTGACATCCCAACACCCGCCAGCATCTCTAAGTCATTGTCCGAGTCACCAAAGGCCATGACTTGATTGAGATCAAAACCATACTCTTTTCCGACTCGGCGAATGCCTTCTAACTTGGAATTTCCTTGGTTAATGACATCGGCTGCAAAAGGATTACTACGAGTTAATTTCAAGTCTTTAAAATCAGCTGCTGCTTTCTCAGATTCTTCTGGCGTCATTAGCATCAAAACTTGATAAATGGGCTGATTCATCAATTGAAGCAAGTCTTCTTCCTTCTGAGGAACAATCTTACTCACCATTCGATTAAAGGAATGACTAACTGTACGAGTCAACATAGAGGGGACAAAACGACTCACCCTTTGAGAAAAAGAACCTAGGCCAAAAGACATGATTTTCGAACCCAGCATGGCATCCTTGGTCCCTAGAGCAATCTCCTTGCCCTCTTTTTTGGCATAGGTGATCAACTGCCGTAAATGAGACTTGGAAAGAGGACTTGTAAACAAGACTCTGTTTTTATTAAAGATATATTGGCCGTTATAGGTTACGGCAAAATCCAGATCTAAATCTTCCATTAAATCCTTAACAAAAAAAGGGCCTCGCCCTGTCGCTACTCCAACAAGCACTCCCTGTTCCTTCACAATCTTAATCGCGTCCTTAGTGGATTTCAAAACACTCTTGCGATCGTTGACTAGTGTTCCATCGATATCAAAAAAAACAGCTTTGACTTCCATCCTACCTCATTCTCCCCTTTTGTGATACAATGATTATACCACATTTCAGAAAGAGTGAGTAAATCATGCCTAAGAAAATCCTTGTTTTACATACGGGTGGTACTATTTCCATGCAAGCCGATGACTCTGGCGCTGTTGTAACTAGCCAAGAAAACCCTATGAATCATGTATCCAATCCACTTGGAGGAGTTGAAGTCCACGCGCTCGACTTTTTTAATCTGCCAAGTCCCCATATTAAACCCAAGCATATGCTGGCCCTCTATCAAAAAATCAAAGAGGAGGCTAATCATTATGACGGTTTCGTGATTACACATGGGACAGATACCTTGGAGGAAACTGCCTATTTCCTCGATACCATGGAGGTTCCTCACAAACCGATCGTACTAACAGGGGCCATGCGTAGTTCCAACGAACTCGGAAGCGATGGTGTCTACAATTATCTCAGTGCCCTACGCGTAGTGAGTGACGATAAGGCTGCTGATAAGGGGGTCTTGGTCGTAATGAATGATGAAATCCACGCTGCTAAGTATGTGACCAAGACGCACACGACAAACGTTAGTACCTTTCAAACGCCGACCCACGGCCCTCTTGGGCTCATCATGAAACACGAGATTCTCTACTTCAAAACAGCTGAACCCCGTGTTCGTTTTGACCTTGATAGGATCCAGGGCTTGGTCCCTATTATCCCTGTCTATGCTGGTATGACAGAAGAACTCCTTGATTTGCTTCCTGTTGACCAGCTAGATGGTCTTATTATCCAGGCCTTTGGTGCTGGAAATGTTCCCAAGGAAACATCACAAAAATTGAACGCCCTTATCCAAGAAGGACTCCCAATCGCCTTGGTTTCTCGTTGTTTTAACGGGATTGCTGAACCTGTTTATGCCTATGAAGGCGGTGGCGTTTGTCTACAAAAGGCTGGTGTCTTCTTTGTCAAAGAGCTCAATGCTCAAAAGGCTCGTCTCAAACTCCTCATTGCTATTAATGCTGGCCTTACAGGGGATGAATTACGAGCCTATATGGAAGGATAATACTCTTCGAAAATCAAATTCAAACCTCGTCAACGTCGCCTTGCCGTACTCAAGTACAGCCTGCGGCTAGTTTCCTAGTTTGCTCTTTGATTTTCATTGAGTATAAAAAAGTCGGTGAGATAGAAATTACTAGATCAAGTCTTGTTTTCTAGTCACCCCCGCAAGCCTTCTACCATCAACTTGATGCTTGAACCATTGACCAAAAAGTTTTTACTACTAAAAAGCGAGAGTGGGACAGAAATCGGTAATTCGTTAGAATTCGATTTCGTCGTCCCACCTCCGCACAGTTGAGTAGGACTGTAAAAGCTGATGAAATCAGCGTAGTAGAGCCCACTCAACCACTGCGTCTTGCTCGACAATCCAAATACAATTGAGAGGCTAGGACTTTTGTCCCAGCCTCTTCTTGTTAATCTTTACGAGTTGAATGACGTTCTACCAAACCATGTGGCAAAAGAACTTCACGCTCTTCTAACTCTTCCTTATGCATAATCTTCGTCAACATACGCATACTAATAGCACCAAGGTCATACAAAGGTTGCGCAATGGTGGTTAGGTTTGGACGAGTATAGCGCGCGATTTGTGAATCATCACTGGTGATAATTTCAAAGTCTTCCGGTACAGAAACTCCCTTGTCAGCAAGTCCGTTCAAAACACCTGCCGCTAATTCATCACCTGTTACAATCGCTGCTGTTGCTTTAGAAGAAATCAAGCGTTCTGCCAAGGCATAACCATCATCATAACGGTATTTTGATTCAAAAACAAGACCTTCACTGTAGTTAATTCCCGCTTCTTTCAAAGCATCTTTGTAACCAGCCAAGCGAATCTTGCCATTAATATCATCCACTAATGGTCCACTAACGAAGGCAATTTTTTTATTTCGTTTCAAGAGATGGCGGACTGCATCAACAGTAGCATGTTTATAGTCAATATTGACACTTGGAAGTTGGTGTTCTATGTCCACTGTTCCTGCAAGAACCACAGGTGTGCGTGAGCGTGAAAACTCTGAGCGAATCTTCTCAGTTAAATGATAACCCATGAAGATAACGCCATCCACCTGTTTAGAAAAGAGAGTATTGACCACAGATACTTCCTTTTCATCATCCTCATCACTGTTAGCAAGGACGATGTTGTATTTGTACATTTCCGCGATATCGTCAATCCCTTTAGCAAGGGTAGAGAAATAAGTGTTTGTGATATCTGGAATAACAACTCCAACTGTTGTTGTTTTCTTGCTTGCTAGACCACGAGCTACTGCATTAGGGCGGTAGTCAAGACGATCAATGACCTCTAGGACTTTTTTACGGGTGTTTTCTTTGACGTTCTTATTGCCATTGACAACACGGCTGACAGTCGCCATTGACACTCCCGCTTCTCGGGCAACGTCATAAATTGTTACTGTATCATCTGTGTTCATTCCGTTTCCTTTCTACTTTGAAAATTTTGTTTTCATGATTCCACTGTTTTCATTTTACCACTAATTGTAAGCATTTTCAAGCATTTGATGAAGATTCGTTGAAAAAATTTCAAAATCATTCTCATCTTTTTAAAGGTAGTTGACTTTTCTTGATTTTTCTAGCAGTTTGCAGTATGATAATTAAAAAATCAATTAGGAGATAGGGATGGCTTTTACAGATTCTCATAGACGATGCGCTAGTTTCGGTGTAGTGACCAATTTACCCGACGATGTTATCGATTCAATCTGGTATATAATCGATCATTTTTTAAAGCATGTTTTTGATCTAGAAGATGAATTGGAATTTCGGCTTTTGAATAATGAAGGCTCCATCACTTTTCGTTTTTCTAGTCAACATCTTCCAACAACGATTGACTTCGACTTCAACCATCCCTTTGACCCTCTCTATCCACCTAAAGTTCTGGTCTTGGATATGGATGGGAAGGAAACCATTCTCCTACCAGAAGAAAATGACCTATTTTAAAAACTCTAGCTTCCCCTATCTACTTAGGAAACTAGAGTTTTCTTTTTGCTAATAAATAGAACGACTGACTACTATACCACTTGGTTTGGTATATTCTAAATCAAGATAATCCTGATAAGTTCCTGGGACGATAAATCCTTGGGGGCTGAGAATGTCTGTTCCAGCTTTACCCACGATAGAGTCAGCTAATAAGACACAATTTGTACTGAGAACAAAATAGGTCTTAAACTTAGACGAACTAAACTTATAAAGAGCGGCATCAGCCTCGTGTTTCAGCTGATAAGAGTAGGTATGATTGATTTCTCCTTCTCTTCTTTTCATGAGTTGAGAACTTGGTTCCCAAGGAATTAAGAGTTCTTCAATTTCTCTCAGTTGTTCTTCTATAGCTTTTTTCTGTCGCTCAGACAAGCTTAATCCATAGGCGAATAGAGTTTTCTGACTTTCTCTCTTACAGAGTTCGATATACTTTTCTCGATTAGCCTTAAATAAAACCCCATCCCCAATCATCCCAAATAAACGCTCCGAGTGCGGATCATAAGAACCATAGGAAATAACCTGACCTTGATAGCAGATATCCACATGCCCCATGGCTAAAAAGAAAGAGGATTCTGAAGTATGGATAAAAATTTCCATATCAACTGTCTGATCATTTTTTCTCTCTGAATGTACTTTCCCTTCTTCGGACTCATGATTAGAAAACCATTTATTCAATCGACGTAGGGTATTGATAGGAATTAGAGCTGTTACAAAAATGGGCAGGGTCATTCGTATCTTCCGCTTAAGCTTAGGATTACGGATTCCTTTTTCAAAAAAGAAACCATCTCTGAGACTACTTGCCCCTAACATCAGTAAGTAAAAACCAAGTAAGAGCAATTCAAAATTTGTTGCATCATGAAAAGGGGAGATACTATAGAAACCAAATCCCATCATCCACAAAGCATCAAATAAGTAATTGAGCCTCGGATGGATATGATTATTTCGGTAAATCAACCAGGTAATCAGGCTAATCAAACCTGTAAACAATTGATAACTTCCAATAGCAATGACTAAGACATAGAGGGCTATCCCTTGCAGGATGACTGACTCAAATAGAATGACAGCAAGTCCTAACTTGGCTATGGTTACAAAAATATTTTCTCTACAGGACTTTTCCTGAAACCATCGTGTCAATAAATGCCAAACAGTCGACAAGGAAAAGTAGGCCATCAAGAGTTGATAACCAAGCCTCGGTACAATCTGTCCAAAACAAATCAAGAGAAAACCTAGGATAATAACTAGCATTCCTTCCCCTAGACTTTTCCATTTACTATAAGTTTCGAAAAACTTAGGCATTTTCTTTCTCCAATTGACGATACAAGTGGCGGATCGGTTGTTTCAGTGTTGGATGGATGAAATGCGGAGCTATTTCTTGGAGTGATTCTAGGACAAAGAGGCGTTCAGCAATATAAGGATGAGGCAAGATGAGGTCGTCTGTATAGATGATCTGGTCCTCTACAAAAAGCAAATCCAGGTCAATCAAGCGAGGTCCCCAATGAATCTCTCTAACCCGTCCCATCTCTGATTCAATCTCTAACAAGGTTTCTAACAAGATTGGAGCTGGCAACCAGGTTTCCACTTCAATGACTTGATTGGCAAAGCTATCCTGCTCCACACCACCCCAAGGCTCGGTCGTAATCACACTAGATTCTTTGAGAATATGGATACCACGATCTTGCATTTTGTCAATCGCTTGCTGGAGATTAGCCGTCTTATCCCCCATATTGCTTCCTAAAGCGATAAAGGCACGCTGTTTGCGACGGTGGATGGTTACTGAACAAGTATCCAGCGGTAGATGGATAGGTGCCCAAGGTTTTTTTAGTTCCAGCTCAATCTCTTGAACGAGAGGGTAGGTCTCAAAAGTACGCTCTACTAGTTTGTAGGCTACTGTTTCAATCAAGTCCTCAGTATTTTCCTGAAACCATGTCGTCCATTTCTGGCAAAGTTCTCCGTAATGGACAGAAGCAGTTAAATCCAAGTCTGTCGCAGCCTTGGTCATATCATAGGATAGGGTAGCTGAAACGACAAACTTCTGCCCCAGTTCCTTCTCACTAGGAAAGAGTCCATGAAAGGCGAAAATTTCTAGGTCTTTAATTCGCAGTTGATCCATAACTAGTCCTTTCTAGAAAAATCCGCTTAACGCGGATTTTTTAAAGTCCCATGAGACGATAAGCTTGATCACGAAGATCCTTATCTGTCTCAAATAGACCACGAGCCACTGTGGTCAAGGTTGCAGTTCCTGGTTTTCGAACACCGCGCATACTCATACACATATGTTCTGCTTCAATGACAACGAAGGCTCCCTTGGCTCCCAAATACTCCATCAAGGCATCAGCCACTTCGATATTCAAACGCTCTTGAATCTGTGGCTTTTTAGAGTAGACTTCCACCGTACGAGCTAACTTTGATAAGCCTGCTACACGCCCATCAGGAATGTAGGCAATATGAGCTCGACCATAAAATGGTAAAAAGTGGTGTTCACACATGGTATGGAAAAAGATATCCTTTTCCACTACCATATTGTCATCAATAATCTCAAAGGATTTTGACAGGTGCTCTTCAGCAGTTTGCCCAAGACCTGAAAAAATCTCTTGGTACATACGAGCGACACGGGCTGGTGTTTCCTGCAAGCCTTCGCGATTTGCATCCTCACCAACTGCCTCGATAATCATTTTTACAGCTTCTTCAATTTTTTGTGTATCCATTCTAATTTTTCCTCTCCATTAGGTAGGTTCTCACTTGGGCTAAAAAGTATAATGAGCCCGTGATAATCCTAACTGTTTTTTTCTCTTCATTTTCTGATAATTTTTTGTCTAGAAATTCCTGCCAACTTTGGTAGTTGAGATTTCTAGAATCAGCCATCTCTTTCAAGACTTTTTCATCCGTCGCCCGACTATCCTCAAAATGAGTTAGTGTAATCTTAGTATTGGACAAAGTTTCTAGCAAGTCCAACATATCCTCCAAGGCCTTAGTTTTGATACAAGTAAAGAGGATTTCCTTCTGATAGTCCGTAAAGCGTTCTTTCAAGGTAGCCAACAAGGCCTTGATGGCATGGGGATTGTGGGCCCCATCTAAAATCATCAAGGGTTCCCTATAAATAACTTCCAAGCGTCCAGGCCAGCTTGTTTCTTCCAAAGCTTGAGCCACTAAAGCATTATCTGGTAATTTTTGACCAGTCTCTTTGCAATAGCTATCTAACAAGGCCAGCGCCATCCCTGCATTCTCTATCTGGTGCAAACCAAGCAATCCTGTTTGGAAACGACCTTGTCTGATTGAGCTTGAATAATCAAAAATTTCGCCCGTCTCCACACTCTCATGATGGCTAACTTGATAATCTTCCCCATAAGCAAGCCTAGAAGCTTGTTTCGCTTTCGCAATCTGATCGATAACCGACAAGGCTTCTGGGACAATGTGTCCTGTCACTAGAGGAACTCCTTGCTTGATAATCCCTGCTTTCTGCTCTGCTATGGCTTCCAAGCTATCCCCTAAAAGCGCTACATGGTCTAATCCGATAGTCGTGATGCCTGTTAGGATAGGTTGACAGACATTAGTACTATCCAAAAGTCCGCCCATACCAACTTCCATAATCGCCACATCGACTTGCTCAGAAGCAAAATAGTCATAAGCTATAGCAGTGATAATCTCAAATTCTGTCGTTCCTTGCAAGGCTTGAGCATGCTCCCCTTCAAGTAGTGAACGATAATCCACCATCAAGGACTCTAATCTCGCTTCTGGGATAGATTCCCCATTAATGACAATCTGATCGGTATAATGAATCAGATAAGGAGAGCTAAAGACACCAACTCTTAGTCCCATCTTTTCCAACAGATTCTTCAAAAAGGCTATAGTAGAGCCCTTTCCATTGGTCCCACCAATATGGATAACCTTGAGTTTAAGATGAGGATTACCACGTAAAGCTAATAGCTCCACCATCCTCTCCAGACCAAAATGCGGTTGATCTGTCCGGTAGTTTGCTATCCACTGGTTCGTTTCGTTTTTATTCATATTATTTATATTGTTTCAAATCTAAATTTTCCGCATGGTCTGCCAGACGGATGGCTGATGCAACTTCGATTGCCATCTTGTGGCTGGCTACATCATGCACGCGCACCACTTCTACACCCTGTCTAGCAGCAATGCTAGTCACATGAGCCGAAGCAATATCACGATTGCGGAAGCCAGCTTCAGTATCTGGCTTGACTTCAAATCCATTTTCTTCAAGGATATTGATGACAAAGCGCTTGCGAGAAACTCCTAAAAAGATAGGATAGCCCATTTTGTGCAATTTTCCAAGATCACGTAGGAGGATGAGATTTTCCTTTTTGGTCAAGCCAAAGCCAATCCCAGGATCCAGCATGATGTTTCCTTTCGAAATTCCTGCTTTTTCCGCTCTTGCTAGAGCACGGTCAAAGAAGGCTATCATCAATTCTTCTACTGGTAGTTGTTCAAAGTCTGCTAAGTCTTCCTTTGTAAAAGTCTCTCCAAATCCAAAATGAGGAAATATGAGTGAACTAGGGTGCTGAGGGCGTGCCATGACTGGATTAAACATGATGACTACCCGAGCTCCAGCCCTGGCAACCACCTCTGCCATCTTCTCATCACCCATGAGTCCTGTAATGTCATTGACTATATTAGCCCCAGCTCGTAAAGCCGCTTCTGCCACCTGGCTCTTCCAAGTATCTACCGAAATCCGAACATCACTTTCTTGACGAATAGCCTGAATGACTGGAACCACACGCTGGATTTCCTCTTCTATCTCAACATAGCTACTCCCAGGTCGAGTGGATTCTCCACCGATATCTAAGATAGTGGCACCTTCAGCTATCAATTTTCGAGCCTGCTTCAAAGCTTCCTCAACAGCAAAAAACTGGCCCCCATCAGAAAAAGAATCTGGGGTGACATTGATAATTCCACAAATAGCTGTTTTTGTAAGATTGTCTCTTTTTTCCACGTTCATCACTCAAATTTCATTTAGATTGGTATTCCTCTATTTTACTGTTTTTTTTGGATTCTGTCCAATTATCCCTCGGTACTCCCATACTTTAAAAGAGCGCAAAAAAAGGAGAAGCTGAGTTCTCCTTTTTTATATTCTTATTTTTCAGTCAAAGCTGCAAGTCCTGGAAGAACTTTACCTTCAAGAAGTTCCATTGAAGCGCCTCCGCCCGTACTAATCCATGAGAACTTGTCTGCACGACCAAGGTTGATAGCTGCGGCAGCTGAGTCACCACCACCGATGATTGATTTAACGCCTGGTTGTTTCACGATAGCGTCCATCACACCGATTGTACCAGCTTGGAAGTCAGGGTTTTCAAATACACCCATAGGTCCGTTCCATACAACTGTTTTAGCACCAGTCAAAGCTTCGTCAAATTTAGCGATAGATTTTGGACCGATGTCAAGACCAAGGAAACCTGGGTCAACTGCTTCACCTTCAGTGTCTTTCACTTCAGTGTAGTCAGCAAATGCGTTCGCTTCTTTTGAGTCAACTGGCAAGATCAATTTGCCGTTTGCTTTTTCAAGAAGAGCTTTCGCAACATCCAATTTATCTTCTTCTACAAGTGAGTTACCGATTTCGATACCTTGTGCTTTGTAGAATGTGTAAGTCATCCCACCACCAATAAGAACTTTATCAGCTTTTTCAAGCAAGTTTTCGATAACACCGATCTTGTCTGAAACTTTTGAACCACCAAGGATAGCCACGAATGGACGTTCTGGAGCTTCAACTGCTTCTTGAATGTAAGCAATTTCGTTTTCAAGAAGGAATCCAGCGACTGCTTTTTCAACGTTTGCTGAGATACCAACGTTAGATGCGTGTGCGCGGTGAGCTGTACCGAATGCATCGTTTACGAAGATACCATCTCCAAGTGATGCCCAGTATTTACCAAGTTCAGGATCGTTTTTAGATTCTTTCTTACCGTCAACATCTTCAAAACGAGTGTTTTCAACCAAAAGAACTTGTCCATCTTCAAGAGCGTTGATAGCTGCTTCCAATTCAGCACCACGAGTTACACCTGGAAGGAAAGTAACTTCTTGACCCAATTTAGCAGCCAAGTCAGCAGCTACAGGAGCAAGTGATTTACCAGCTTTGTCTGCTTCTTCTTTTACACGTCCAAGGTGAGAGAAAAGAATCGCACGTCCACCTTGTTCAAGGATGTACTTGATAGTTGGAAGAGCTGCAGTGATACGGTTGTCATTAGTAATCACGCCATCTTTTACAGGAACGTTGAAGTCAACACGAACGAGAACTTTTTTCCCTTTCAACTCAACGTCTTTAACAGTCAATTTTGCCATTTGGAAAGACTCCTTAATTTTTTTTACGTGTTAATTATATCACAAAATCAATAAAAGAGATAGCAAAACCTTAAACTTTTATCCACAACAATTTTTCTCGACTAAGTAAGGACAGTGCTTGTAACTACGACAGAATACTCTGCCATTTTTATTCTCCTCCCCTATACAAAAAGATTTGACACTTAAAAGTCAAATCTTTTTATTATATGAAGTCAGTGTTAGATACACTCTCTATCTTAATCTTCTTTTTTCTTTTGAGCGAGAAGTCCAAAGCCACCTAAAACTCCGACCAAGCCAAGGGCTAGGAGGTTTGCATCTACTTCTGCACTTGTATTTGGAAGTTGTTTTCCTTCAGTCTTTTCAGCTTGTACTTGTGCTTCTGCTTTTGCTGGTTCTTGCTTCGCTGCTTGGCTTACTTGAACTGACGCAACGGATGTTTCAGTTTTAGGTTCTGTTTTTGTAGTTTCCTTCTTAGTATCTTGAGTAGCTGGAGCAGGTGTAACTGGTCTGTCACCTGGTACTTTAACTACTTTTTTACCGACTTCAACAATTTCAGTTACGGCTTCCTTGAGAACTTCTGTCCCCTTAAGACTGCGATGTCCTTCAGAATCAATCTCTACAAGGTTTCTACGAAGGCCTGCAACTCCTACTTGAACCAAGCGACGTTCTCCTACTGGGAGGCTAGGATTTACTCGTTCTTCATGTCCATAGGCAAGAACTTCTTCTTCCACAACCAAGCTTGGTTTCTTAACTTCTAAGACTTTTGGACCGTCAAGCGGTTGAGTGCTACTTTCAATCTTAGTACCAATCTTAGTACCAACCTCAGTAATCTCTGCCACTGCTTCCTTGACGACTTCTGTCTGAAGAAGAGTACGGTTGCCTTTGGCATCCACTTCAATCAAATGACGGATTTGTCCTTCTGCACCAGCCTGAACGAGACGTCGTTCACCCAATAAGAGGTCTCCTGACGGACGTTCTTGACGCTCGAAGGCTTGAGTTTCTGTCTCAACCACTAATTCAGGTAGTGCTTCAACTGTTGGCGCAGTTTCACCTTCTTCTAAGCTACCCACATGATGGCTTTCTTTAACAAGGAGTTTTTTATTGAGTTCTTCCTTGAGGTTTGCAAATGCTTCTGGAGTTGGCGTTTGTGAAGACAACAAAGCTTCAGCTTCCGCAATCAACTCAGATTGAGGATCTTTTTCAATGACGGATTCGAGCAAGCTTTCCAATTCTTCTCTAGCAGTTTGATAACGTTGATTGCCATCCAATTCAGTACCAGCTTGTTTCAAGTCATTCAAGGCTTGGTTGACTGCTTCTTGACTAGCATCATGATTTTCTAATATCGCTTTCGCTGCTTCAATCTTCTCAACTAGAGCTGCTTGTTTTGCTGCATCAGCAAATGTATAAGCTATTGTTTCTTTGCGTCCTTGAGCAGATGTGATTTCTTGTTTCAGATATTCGTCGTTGACAGCCGCTTTAGGTGATACTAGAACATCAAAGTCGACAGTTTGTCCTTGATAGTGTAACTGAAGTTTTTGACGGCCTGTTTTTTGAGCATCATAGCCTGTAATTTCGACTCCTTGGTCTGTAAAGTTATGTTCAGTCTCCGTTTCATCATCATACAAGACCTTGAAACGTCCTTCTGATAAGTCAAGAGTATCGCCTACAAAGTAATCAATTTTTGGTTGCTTGCTAATATACAAGGCTGCGACTTCTTTTGGACCAGCTTCTTCACCTGTCACTTGAACCTTAAAGCTTCCTGCAACAGGTAGACCAAGATAGGTCACTGTTAACTCTTGCTCGCCGTGACGGTGACCGTTGACTACAACACCTGCATGGCTAAGGTTGATGACTTCATCTGCTTCTTCCCCTTCGTATTTGACACGGAGAAGACCACCTTTGAGATTCAATTCCTCGCCATCTTGGTAACTTGTCTTTTTAGGTGTCGCTTCTAGACTGACAGACTTAATCTTTCTATCATCCCGAGGAATCGTTACAGCAAGAGTATTACTGATTTCTTTACCTGGCAATTGTGTACGATAGTAAAGAAGGCTCGGACGTTTTTCAAAGCTCAATGGTTCTGTCGCCAAATCCCCTCCAACTGCTGTATTTAAGGTAGCGATTGGAGTTTGTGAATCTGCCTTGTCATAAACTGTGATGGTTGCCCCAGCAGGAACTTCTGAGAATCCAAGCTGAATCTTATTGTCCGTTAGGACACGCGCTGCCACTTTAGCCATTGGAATGTTTTGACTCTCCGTATCAAGAGCTTCATACATCTTCCAGTTGTAGATACGAATAGCTTTCCATGGTGTTCCATTGTCAGATGTGATAACATTCAAACGCCAGTCTTGGGCCGTAATTGGACTATCAAGAGTAATATCTGAAACATGGGCTTTATTGCCACGAACTTCTTTAGCTAGTTTCCATTCTCCAGCTTCATCCTTGTAGTAGAGGTCGAAGTCCTTCGTATTCATCAAGCCGTCATTAACAGATTCTCCACCAGCACCGGCATGGTCCATGACCCATCTAACGACACGGCGTGGTTGTGTCAAACGGATATCAACGCTACCACTCAACTGAGCAGAAGACCATTTATCAGATAGGCTGGTGATCGTACCATTCAACATACCTTCGATACCTTCGCCGCCTTCTGTATTTGGGAAGGTACTTCCGATAACAGTAGCTCCTGGAACGATGTTTTCTGCTAGAGGTCTTGGAAGACTGGTATCTTGGACCGTCATTCCCCAGTCAAAGTTTGTGGTTGCAGCTTCAGAACGAAGGCCATTCTTACCAACTGCGACAACCTTCAACTCTTGACTGGTTCCAGTCGCAGTAGCTGAACGGCTAACTTTGGGAAGATAAATCGTAGTAGCAGATGAACCTGTCAATAGACGCCAAGCATCGCCATCCTTCTCATAAACTTCATAGAAATCAGCATCTTTGTTACCTGTAAATTGGACAATGGCTTCCGCTTCTTGGGCATTTTTGAGAGATTGTTTGGCTACTTTAAGAGCTGTTGGTGCTTGAGGAGCCTCTTGATTATCTGACACGGTCAACTCACCCAAGTTAAATTGATAATCCTTAAGAGCAGCAGTATTTTCGAAAGTAAGTTTGATACCGTAAATGGTCTGACCTGCCAAGGCACTCAAGTCAAATTCGTCTTTTGTCCAATCGTCGGATAGAGTCAGTTCTTTACGAGCATTCTCACCACCATAAGTATAGTTTTTCTGAGTCGCAAATTCTACATAAACCTTGCTTCCCTTACCACCTTTATGGGCAACACGAAGTTTTGTTTTATCTGTTACTTCCAGTTTTGTAGAGTAAAGACGAACATCTTGGTTGGTATTTTCGGCTAAATCACCTGCAAATTTGAGTGAGTTACCGCCATTGTAGGCATCTTCAAAGTCATAGTCAGCTTGGAGTTTAGCAGCTGAAGATGTTTGCCACCAACGCCATGTAGGCAAGATACCAGATACAGAGCGATAGTTCCATTCAGAATCCTTGGAAACTTTACCGTCTACAAACCACTTCTTCCCATGTCCTGTGTTAAAGGATGTTGTAAAGGTACGGCCTACTGCTGGTGTGCGGTCAGCTACGAGGTTAGCAATCCCGTACCAGTCCTTGTCATCTGGTTTTTGGCCAGTTGGATCTCCTTGGTAACCTGTGAAGAAGATATTTTCATTCTTATGATAGTCTTCACCTGTTTTCCCAAGACTCGTGATAGTATCTGGGGCAAAAAGTCCAAGTGATAAGCGAAGTTTGCCATTCTCATCAAAAAGGGCATCCCATTTCACTTTTGTCTTGTAAGAACCACCTTGTTGCAATTCCAAACCTGCAAAAACATCATACTGACTGCGTTCTAGCCATTTGGCCATAGCTACAGAATAGTCATTTTTCTCTTTGGTCCAGTTAAAGTTGGCAAAGAAGTGATCTGCAGGAACCTTGTCTCCTTCTTTTTGCATGAATGGATAGTTGTACTCGCCTAGTCCGTCTTCATGATAACGACCATATTCATAGGTCATGGCATCATACCAAGAATACTTGACAGGATGGTTGACTTTGGCAGCATATTCCTTGGTATAAAGCATGAAGTCACGCATCTTCTTACCAAGGGGCGTTACGATATCACCTGTTGTTTCTTGGTTGATAAAGTAACCATCAAAGCCGTAGTATTTAGCCAAATCAACTAACTTGCGAGCGATAGGGAATGTTCCGTCTTCGTCTTGTTGAAGGGCTGCAGCAAATTTTTCTTGGTCTGCAATACTGTTAGACCAGTTAAAGAACAAAGTTCCTAATACAGGAACACCATTACGGTGACCAGCATCAATCACGTCTGGAGTTGGAACAAGCCCTTCCCAGAAGACCATGGAATTCAAGTATTGCCAGTAGTCAAAAGCATAGGCCTTAAACTCTTCACCACCTACAGAAGCGTGGTCTTTAGCCTTAGAGTTGGTATTGGCAAGAGCTTCAACCTTGGCGTCCTTATTGGCTTTTTCGTTGACTACATGTCCACGGTAACGTTTAGCCAATTCAACTGAAGAACGGTTAATAGCGTCATCTTCACGGGCACCTGGTTCCCATTTCAACAAATCTTCCCAGGTGTCAAACTTAATTTCTTTTGGTCGAAGACTTTTTTCTTCTTTCTTAGGAACGTCAGCGACAGTAGCTTTTTCTTCTGGCTTATTTTCTGTAGTAGCAGGCGTTTCTTCAGCCTTAGGCGTTTCAGCAACTGGATTAGTTGCTTCCTTATCAGCTGCAGTCAATTGATCCAAACTTGGTTTCTCTTCTGAAACAGGCTGCTCGCTTGTCTTATCTTCCGTCGCTTCCAGCTCCTTCAATACTTCTGGTGCTGGTGTGGTTGCTTCTGCTGGAGTAGTGGTTGACGGTTGCTCTGAAGCTACTGCTGTAGTTGTTGCCCCATTTTCTGGAACGACAGACTCTTCAGCCAAAGCTGGACCTGCAAATAGAACTGAACCAATCATCAATGAGCAGGCACCCACTGACAATTTCCGAATACTATAGCGACAATGTTTTTCAAAAAATGGATTCTTCATCTTTTTCTCCTTTGACTTTCCGTAAAAGTAAGCGCTTTATTTTTGAATTAAAAAAGTAGCTGTTCCAAAAATATACAGAACAGGTCATTTTTATTTTACGATATTTAGAAAAAGAGTCAACACTAGCCCTTCAAGAACTATAAAGAAGTGAAGAATTAATATAAATTAGACAATCATTGACCATTTTTCGAATAAAATCAACATTTTTCTCAAAAAAAGAGCATTTACTACTTGTTAGATTTACTTTTATCCTTTAAAATAGAATGGGAGAAATTCCGCGATTATTTTTCGGAGGAAAAAGAAAATGTCCATTAATTGGCAGGAAATTATTTTTCACTTTTTAGGTGGTCTGGGTCTATTTTTATATAGTATCAAGACCATGGGAGACGGTTTGCAACAAGCTGCTGGAGACCGCCTTCGATATTACATTGACAAGTACACAAGTAATCCCTTCTTAGGGGTTTTAGTCGGGATTGTCGTCACTGCCCTAATCCAGTCAAGTACAGGTGTAACGGTTATTACGGTTGGACTAGTCAGTGCTAGTCTCCTCACCCTTAGACAGGCCATCGGGATTATCATGGGAGCCAATATTGGAACGACCGTAACGTCCTTCATCATCGGTTTCAAACTTGGCGAGTATGCCCTACCCTTGATTTTCCTTGGAACCATGTTCTTATTCTTTACAAAAAACCGTACTGCAAATAATATTGGACGTATCCTTTTTGGTGTGGGTGGTATCTTCTATGCCCTTAACCTCATTAGTGCTGGGATGAGCCCTCTTAAAGACTTGCCTCAGTTTAAGGAATACATGGTTACCTTGGGTCAAAATCCTATCTTGGGAGTTGTGGCTGGTGCAGTTATTACCGTTCTGATTCAGGCTTCTTCTGCAACCATCGGGATCCTACAAGGTCTTTATGCAGGTGGATTCCTCGATCTCAAAGGGGCACTACCAGTCCTATTCGGAGATAATATCGGTACAACCTTAACGGTTATTATCGCAGCAGCCGGAGCAAACATCTCTGCTAAACGGGTTGCAGCAACACACGTTACCTTTAACGTTTTAGGAACCATCCTCTGCTTAATCTTGTTAGGCCCATTCACTTCGATGATCGAGTACTTCCAGGCACTACTTCACCTCTCACCTGAGATGACGATTGCCTTCTCACACGGTGCCTTTAACGTAAGTAACACCATTGTACAATTCCCATTCATCGGTGCTCTGGCTTACTTTGTTACTAAGCTAATCCCTGGTGAAGACGAAGTCGTTAAATACGAACCACTTTATCTGGATGAACAACTCATCAAGCAAGCTCCTTCTATCGCTCTAGGAAATGCCAAGAAAGAACTCTTGCACTTAGGAAACTATGCGGTTAAAGCATTTGACCTCTCTTACGACTACATTATCAATTCTAATGAAAAAGTCGCAGAAAAAGGACACAAGACTGAAGAAGCTATCAACACAATCGACGAGAAATTAACACGTTACCTCATTAGTCTATCTAGTGAAGCATTGAGCCAAAAAGAGAGTGAAGTCTTAACCAACATCCTTGACTCTTCTCGTGACTTGGAACGTATCGGTGACCACGCTGAAGCTTTGATTAATCTTAACGACTACTTGCAACGCAAGAATGTTCAATTCTCTAACTCAGCCCTAGAAGAGTTGGAAGAGATTTACCGTCAAACAAGCGATTTCGTTAAAGATGCTCTTGAAAGTGTTGAAAACAATGACCTTGAAAAAGCTCAAGCTCTTATTGAACGCCATGAAGCCATCAACAAGATGGAACGTGTCCTTCGTAAGACTCACATCAAGCGCCTAAACAATGGTGAATGTTCTACCCAAGCAGGTGTCAACTTTATCGATATCATTTCACACTATACTCGTGTGTCAGACCACGCTATGAACCTTGCTGAAAAGGTTTTGGCTGAACAAATTTAATCATGACCACCCGTCTAACGGGTGGTTTGAACCAGGGCTATAAGCCCAAATTACCAGCCAGCGCCTAAAGACGCTGGCTTTCACGTTGTTCAAGCCTCATTGCTCTTGACTCGTCACTTACCTCTTAAAGAGGCGTGAGTATTACTTACCACTATCCCTAAAGGGATCCTCATATTCTTTTACACTCAATTTATCTAGTGCTATATCATACTTTTCCTGATCTTGAATATATTTCTTAATTGTGGCTTCATTAAGCCCTACTGTACTCACATAGTAACCTTCTGCCCAGAAATGCCGATTCCCAAACTTGTACTTGAGATTAGCGTGTTTGTCAAACATCATGAGTGCACTTTTACCTTTTAAATAACCCATGAAACTTGAAACACTTATCCTCGGTGGAATACTGACTAACATATGCATTAAATGGCCCTCGATAATCTCAACACCTTTATAACTACATAATCGGCGGAATATTTCTCCCAAACTACTTCGATATTGATTATAAATGACTTTTCGTCTATACTTAGGGGTGAACACAATGTGATACTTACAGTGCCACTTTGTGTGTGATAAACTATGTGTCTTTTGTGCCATGGTTTTCTCCTTTCGCTTTACAATTGGCTTGAACACCTTTATTGTATCGCGTTTGGAGTTTTTTTGGTATAACCTTCGATGCGCACCCGCATAGCGGGTGGTTTATTTGTCTCGCATCTCACGGAGCGAGACGGACTGAAAGTCACATAAATATAAAAAAATGCTTTGATTCTTTCGAATCAAAGCATTTTAAATAGCTCTCCAATCATAAAGGAAGAGGCAGCTGCACCCTTGTACCTTGCTTCTTCCTTTTTGATATAGCGGGCCAGATTAACTAACTCTGGCGCTGGTGTTCTAGGATTCTTGAGGAGTTCAAGTGTGACTAGCCCTGAAAGTCGGACTGCAAGCAAGCGCTCATTGGTGCTGGGCAATTGCTTAGCAGTTTCTAGGAGTGCAGCCACTAAATCTTCACTCAAGTTTTTACGGGCATGATTGTAAAGGTCCCGTATCAAGGTTTCTAGGTTTGGTTCTTCCATACCTATCACCTCCATCTTTTTAGTTTAGTAATTTTTGATCAAATCTACTGTAGAACGATCCAATTTTTTAACCAAGGCTTGTAGAAAAGCTTGGGCTTCAAGAAAATCGTCCATAGCATAAAGTGTTTGATGAGAGTGGATATAACGAGCGCATACACCGATTGTTGTTGATGGGACACCACCATTTTTCAGATGAGCTGCACCTGCGTCAGTTCCACCTTTTCCACAGTAGTATTGGTACTTGATACCAGCTTCTTCAGCAGTTGTCAAAAGGAAGTCCTTCATGCCTGGGAGAAGCAAGTGACCTGGATCGTAGAAACGAATCAAGGTTCCATCACCAATCTTACCTTGACCACCATAAACATCACCTGCTGGTGAGCAATCCACCGCAAAGAATACTTCTGGATCAAATTTTGTTGTAGATGCATGGGCACCACGAAGTCCAACTTCCTCTTGGACGTTAGCACCAAGGTAAAGTTCATTTCCCAGTTTTTGACCTGACAAGTTTTCAGCTAACTCGCTAACCATAAGCACACCGTAACGGTTATCCCATGCTTTTGAGATGATATTTTTTTCATTAGCAGTTAGGATTGCGCTACTATCTGGCACGATTGTGTCCCCAGGACGGATACCAAAACTTTCAGCTTCTTCCTTATCCGCAAAACCACCGTCAAAAACGATATCTGAAATAGCTGGCATGGTTGGGCCACCTGTACCTCGAGTCAAATGTGGAGGTACTGAACCTGAGATGACTGGAATTTCACGTCCTTGGCGCGTAAAGAGTTTAAAACGCTGGCTGCTAACAACCATAGGGTTCCAACCACCAATGCTGACTACTCGGAAGGTTCCGTCTGGCTTGATTTCACTTACCATAAAACCAACTTCATCCATGTGAGAGGCTACCAAGACACGAGGTGCATTCGTAACTTCTGAATGTTTGATACCAAAAATGCCACCCAAGCCATCAGTCACAACTTCATCCACGTGAGGTGTTAATTTTTCACGAAGATAAGCACGTACAGGTGCTTCATGACCTGAGATAGCGGAAAGTTCTGTTACTTCTTTGATTTTAGAAAATAATGTTGTCATTTCTATCCCTTCTTTCTTTCAACCATTTTACCACTTTTTATAGGAGAAGGGTAGTAGGAAGTTAGATTTCTAAATTGTACCTTTTCCACTTTCTACAAATCCTATTTTATTTTCTAAGTAGTAAAACAGTATTCCCTTGTATATGAGGAAAGGTCTAAAAAAATTATAACACCAACGTCTTTACTTTTATGAAACTATAAAAAATATTTGACTTTTTCTTCTACATTTTTTAAAATAGAACAAAATTAGAAAAAGGAAAAAATCATGACTAAAACAATTCTTGTTACAGGCGGTGCTGGCTACATTGGCTCACATACTGTCAAAGCTCTTTTAAATGCTGGATATCGGGTTCATGTCCTAGATAACCTCTCTACAGGAAATCGTTCAGCTGTAGATAGTCGTGCTAGCTTTAAACAACTGGATGTTTATGATGCTAGCGCCTTAAAAGCTTACTTAGAAGGAAATCAGATTGATGCTGTTCTGCATTGTGCAGGTGAAATTGTTGTGAGCGAAAGTATTGAAAATCCAAGCAAATACTTCACTGCCAATGTTGCTGGTATGAACCAAGTTCTCAAAGTCTTATCTGAAGTTGGCATTCAAAAAATCATGTTCTCTTCGACTGCATCCCTCTATGGTAATAACTGTATTGACAAGCCAGCAACTGAAGATACCCTACTCGACCCTGTCAACCCTTATGCAGAGACAAAACTGATGGGCGAACGAATGATTTACTGGATGGCTAATCGTTATGATTGGAAATATGTCATTTTCCGCTATTTCAATGTAGCTGGTGCAGAAATGGATGCTTCAAATGGTCTCCGTGTAAAAAATCCAACTCACATCATTCCCAACATCAACAAGACTGCATTGGGACAAAATGATAGCCTAAAAATATTTGGAGATGACTACGATACACGTGACGGTTCATGTATTCGGGATTACATTCATGTCTTGGACCTTGCACAGGCTCATGTTAAAGGAATGAACTACCTATTTCAAGAAGACAGTTCTTCTCAAATCTTTAACTTAGGAACTGAAAAAGGTTATACCGTCAAAGAAATCTTTAAAACTGCTGAAGAATTACTGAATCAAAAAATCCCACACGAAATTGTTGCTCGCCGTGCTGGTGACCCAGCTAGCGTCCTAGCAGACGCATCAAAAGCTAAAAAATATCTTGATTGGAAGGCTAGCTACTCCCTTGAAGATATTATTTTATCAGATTATCATTGGCGTGTTAAAGAAGGCAAAAACATTTTGGAATAAATAACAGAAACATCAATAATAAATAAAAACACAGATAGATGGCACTTGATAAATACCAAGTATCATCTATCTGTGTTTTATACATTAGAAGCCAATTTTATCTTGTATTTCGCTTTAATGAAAAGTAGTCTGGTACTGGATCTTTACCCGTTTCAGACCAAGGATGGCAACGTAATATCCTAGCCAAGCCCATCAAAACTCCCTTGAATCCATGTTTTTCAATTGCCTGAATCATATAGTTTGAACAACTAGGCTCAAATCTGCAGGACGGTGGAAAAGCTGGCGAGATAAAGCGTTGGTAAAAGCGCACTGGCGCAATTAAGATTTTTTTCATTATTTATTATTTGTTACAGCCATGGTGTGTAGTTGGCTGATTTCTTTTTTATTGAGACGGCGTGATTCTCCTGGACGAAGTCCTGTCAAGTCTAGATGACCAAAACGAGTTCGAGAAAGTTTATCTACTTGGAGACCAACAGCTTCAAACATTTTTTTGACCTGGTGATTGCGTCCTTCATGAATGGTCAACTGAACAACTGAACGGTTTTTAACTGGATCCACTTTAAGAATCTCATAAACAGCTGGCTTGGTCTTCTTGCCATCAATCTCAACCCCTCGAGTCAAGGGACGGAGATTTTCTTTATTGGCAATCCCTTTCACACGCGCAACATAGACCTTGTCAATCTCATTACGAGGGTGAATCATCTCATCTGTAAAGTCTCCATCATTGGTCAAAATCAAAACTCCAGACGTATCCCAGTCCAAACGTCCCACAGGGTAGATACGCTCTTTAACATTGGGCAAAAGGTCGACAACAGTCTTACGACCCTTGTCATCTGTCACACTGGAAATCACACCGCGTGGTTTATTGAGCAGATAGTAGACCTTTTCTTCGTTATAGATTGGTTGTCCTTCAACTTCGACCTTGTCGCCTGACTTGATAGTCGTTGCTAGTTCACGAACCACTTGGCCATTGACAGTTACCAAGCCTTGCTTGATCAACTCTTCTGCTTTTCTCCTACTGGCCACACCTGCGTGGGCAATATATTTATTGATTCTCATCTTCTTCTATCCTTTCACCAAATAATTGGCTTTCTTGTGCTTGAATGTCAAGCTCATCAATCACGGGCAACTCTTCCAAATGGTTAATGCCCATATAATCCAGAAAATAATCCGTCGTTACATAGAGATTAGGGCGTCCAAGAACTTCTTTTTTCCCGTCTTCTTTTATCAAGTCAAAGGCTTGCAACTTAGCTAGCGCTCCACTTGAATTACCCCCCCGAATAGCATCGATCTCTATCCGTGTGATAGGCTGCTTGTAAGCAATGATGGACAAGGTTTCAAGGGCAGCCCGAGACAGGCTCTGATTGATGGGTGCCTTAGAGTATTCTTTCAAAATTGCTGCAAATTGAGGCTTGGTTACCAATCTGTAGGCACCACCTGTCTCAATCAAGGCTAAACTGGAATCCTGGTCTTTTTCATACTTTTGAACTAACTTTTCTAAGCTTTGCTGAATCCCAGTCGGTGGCAAAGAAAGGAGTTCAGCCAACTGTCGAATCCTTATCCCCTCTTCACCCGCTACAAACAAGAGCGCTTCTATTTCTGCTAAAGTACTCATATTTCCTCTCTATCAAGATCGACTCTGCTCTACTTGATTTTCCTCATTCTTTTTCAGGAGATAGATATCTCCAAAGCTCTCTTTTTGAATTAAGAGAATTTCTTGGGTTTTAATCAACTCCAAGGTCGCTAAAAAGAGTGTAATGACCTCTTGTAAATCCTTGGTTTCTTTAAACAAATCCTGCAAGCGCAATTGTTGACCTTCAACCAAGGCTTCTCGGACGATAACCATCATGTCCTCAATCTTATACTCATCTCGTAAAATGGTTGTGTGACTTTGCGAGAATTCTTCTTTTTTCTTGGAAAGCAAGTTTGAAAAGGCTAAGAAAAGATCGATAGTAGTCTTATCGTGGACAAGTTTAGCATCCTCATAAATCAACTCTGTCGGCGCTTTTGAGTAATATTGAGCTCGTTCTTGGTGTTTCACTTCCAACTGCTCTCCCAAAAGTTTAAACTTGCGGTATTCTTCGATTTGAGAAAGGAGGTCCTGCTCCAGGTCATCCTCTAGGTCTGTCACTTCTGCAACCTTCGGCAAGAGCTTGCGACTCTTGATCAGCATGAGTTGACTAGCCATGACCATGTACTCACCTGCGACTTCCAAACGCATAGCTTGTAATGTCGAGATATAGGCTAGATATTGCTCGATAACCTCTGTAATCGGCACATCATAGATATCCATCTGGTACTTTGAAACCAAGTGCAAAAGAAGATCCAAAGGCCCTTCAAAATCTTTTAATTTAATATCCATTATCTATATTTTTCCAAGGTCATGACTGTCTTTAATCCTAATTTTTTAGCAATTTCGTACAAGTCAACCTTTTCTTCGATTTGTCTTAATATAAACTGTCCCCTCAATCCTTGAGCCGATAAGTCTGAAAAACCTTTTTCCTTTAGAAAGGCTTCTAACTGACGAAAGGCCCACTGACGGGAGTATGGCTTCCCAGCTTTTTCAAAGAGATAGGTCTGCCCCATCAAGGGTTCTAACTCTGCAAGCAAGTTTGTGGGAAGGCTCAAGATTCTTTGTTGAGAAGCTTTATTGATTCTCAATACTTGAAAGTCTAGATTCACATCACTTGTTTTTAAGGCTAGAATTTCACTTGGTAAGAGGCCCAATTCAACTATCAGTAAGGCCAATAAGCGTCCCTCTAGATAGGCACTTTCTTGCCAGAAAGAACTGAGGTCTAAAAGTTCTGACTGAACTTGCTTTTTCTCAGCCTGTTTTGGCAATTCTAAACGATAAAAGGTGTCAATTTTCCCCTTCTGGTATAAAAAGTAAAGAAATTGATTGCAAGCAGAAACCTTACGCTTTTGGGCACTGATTTTAAAATTTGATAGTTGAGCTTGGTAGATTTTTAAACTTGTCTTAGAGATTCGTTCTCCAATCAAATCTAAAAACTGCTCCAAGTCATACTTATAGGATTGCTTAGAATTTACAGACAAACCTTGTTTTTCTTCTAAAAATGCTGAAATTCCTTCTCTCATTTGCTTCGAATCTCATATTCCTTACTAAAGTCATGCAAGAGAGCATTGACAGCCTTAAGGATTGATTTCCGTGTGATAATGCCTTGGAAGATACCATCCTTGTCAACGACTGGTAGGAAAGACTCATCCACTAACTTATGTAAAACATCCGTCAGTGTATAGTCTGGACTTACAACTGCTACGTCCTTCTTGGTCATATGTACGATATCCGTATCTGCCATAGCTTCCTGACTCAAGCCCTGCTCCATCTGGTAGGCCAGAATGTCTCTAAGTCCAATGGTTCCGACAAATTCTTTCTCATCAGTCACTACTGGCACTCTGGTATAGGTCATCTGGCTAAGGAGGAGAATTGCATGATCTGCATTGTGGCTATCAATGAGTACAGCCAAATTTTCAGCAGGAGTTAAAAAGGTTTCCTCTTGCTCCAGTAAAAACTGTTCAAACTCCTTGGCAATCATCGAGCAAACTCCTTGGATAAGCCTGGATAGACCTCATGGTTACGTGTCAAAAAGTCCACTTTAAAGTAGCTATCATCAATCTCTACACGGGCATAGAGACATTCTCTGATAGTCCCACGTGGCTGACTGATAGAACCTGGATTTAAAAAGAGGGTCTTTCCTTCCATCCAAGCATTTGGAACATGCAAGTGACCATAAAGACAAATATCCGCATCTTCTTCCTGCGCCCAGAAATCAAGCTTTTGGAAATTGAAGTTAATATCAAATAAGTGTCCATGGGTCTGGATGATCTTGGTAGGGCCTAGTTGAGTCACCAAGCGTTCTGGATAATCTGAATAAAAATCCATATTTCCTCTGACTACCTGGATTCCTTCCCAGAGGGGTGAATCTGGGCGAAGCTCAGAGTCACCATCGTGAAAAATAGCATCGACTTTCCCCAGATAGCGGTTACGGATTTCTTCTACAATCAAGCTATCTCCGTGGGAGTCACTCATTACAATGATGGTTTGCTTTGCCATGATGGAAATACCTCCAAAAGTTTCTTAACGGCTAAGGCACGGTGGGATTGACTATTTTTTTCTTCGAGGGTTAATTCAGCTGAGGATTTGCCAGTTTCTCCTACTAGGAAAAGTGGATCATAACCAAAACCATTTTCACCCTTAGGTTCAAAGTTAATGTAGCCTGGCCAGTCAGCTTCGACAACCAAGCTTTCCTTACCTGGGCTAGCCACGACCAGGGTGGTGTGGAATTGTGCCGAACGGTCCTTGAGTTCAAAGACCATAGCCAACTCATGCAAGAGTTTAGCATTATTTTCTTGGTCAGTAGCCCCCACTCCTGCAAATCGAGCTGACCAGACACCTGGTAATCCACCGAGAACATCGACTTTAAGACCAGAGTCATCAGCTAAAACCATCTTGCCTGTTAATTTAGAGATGGTTTCTGCCTTAAGGCGGGCATTTTCTTCAAAGGTCATACCTGTTTCAGCTACTTCAGGCAGGTCAGGATAGTCATTGAGATTTTCTACATCATAACCTAGCTTATCAAAGATAGCTCGGAATTCCTTGGTCTTGCCCTCGTTACGAGTCGCAATCAATAAGGTTTCTCTGACCTTATTTGTCTCAAAGAAATCTTGAACGTTGACTCCTTCTTTAGGCAATTCGACATGCAGAAGTTGTCCATTTTCAACTAAGAGCAAGGCACCCTGACGTTGAATGACTTCTAAGTTTCGGTCCGCTTCTTGGTTGAGAATATCTACCACAAAAGAGAGTAAGCGATAGGCTGAATCATATCGTAAAACAGTGACTGAAAGTGGAAATCCTCGCTCCTCATCTCGAAAGATTTTGGCTAAATCAAACAAAGGAAACTCTAAGTCATCATCCGTCAAAGTCCGAATGCCACCAAAAACACTGTAGGATCCAACATACCAGTCCTGGTCGTCCTTGTATTCATAAATTTTGTTTGTCATAATGTTACATGCTCCACATGAATCTCTTTTTCCAGCCATTCTGCTCCTATCTGGGCAAAACTTTGGCTATTTGCAGTTGTATAAAAATGGTGTTGAAGGGGCGCTGCATCTCGGCTACGGTTAATCTCAAAATAATTGAGCAAGACTGAGATATCGCGCACACACTCAGCTCCACTATCGATCAGCTGAACCTTAGGCCCCATGACATTTTGGATGATAGGTCTAAGGAGCGGATAATGGGTACAGCCTAAAATCAAGCTATCCACTTTTCCGACCAAGGGGCGCAAGGTTTCATAAACGACTTTCTTAGTCACACTGGTCGATAGAGCACCTGACTCGACCAAGGGAGCAAACTTAGGGCAGGCCAAGCTTTCCACTTGTAAATCTGGGTCTAGATCATGAATCTTTTGTCGATAAATATCTGATTTTACCGTCATCGGGGTTCCGATCACACCGATCTTCCCACCCTGACTCGCTTTGATAGCTGCTGACGCACCAGGCAAAATCACACCCAACACCGGAATATCCAACTTAGCTTTAATCTCTTCCCAGACCACTGCCGTTGCTGTATTGCAAGCAATGACAATCATCTTAACATCCTTGGTCAAAAGAAAGTTGACCAGTTGCCAAGTATATTCACGAATTTGCTCAGCAGGACGGGGACCATAAGGAGCCCGTGCCGAATCTCCAATATAGACGATCTCTTCATGAGGAAGCTGGCGCATGAGTTCACGCACAACCGTCAAGCCCCCGACACCCGAATCCAAAAAACCAATTGGTCGATTATCCATACAGTCTTCTTTCTAGTATTTTTTCTGATTGATAGTTCATTATCATTACATTTCTTCCTGAAATTTCTGACAGTCTGGGTAGCTCCCGACTGTCTCCCTCTTAATCATAATCAAATATCAATAGAATGCAAGGAAAAAGTCTTGTCTCTAAATATCAGTCAAACATAGTGAGAAGTCTGGAACTTTCATCCCAGACTTTTCCTATTTATTTCTTTTTATTGTTAGCAAGGGCTGCTTTTTGTTGGCGAATGATTTGGTGGTAAACTTGTTGTACTTTAGCTTCGCTTGGCTTTTGACCGTTTGCACTCAAGAGAGTACGAACTGCTTCTGCGTTCAAACGTGGGTTATCCGCAAATTCTTTTTCGATTTGCTTGCGCACCAAGTACATACCTCCAAGAGCTCCTCCTAGAAAAGCTAAAAGAATCAATACAATTGCTAAAATAAGGTTCATAACATTTCTCCTGTTTCTTTTTGAATCTTCTATATTATACCATAAAGTCCTACGCCTGACTAGTTTGAGTTACGCTTACATCCACTGTAATTTCCTAAGTAATTAGCAAATACTTCATACTTAGTAAAATTTGGTAAAAAAAGTCCATTTACCTTGTAAGCCCTTGCAATAGTTTTGTTTATTTGTTATATTAAGATTATCTGAAAAAATCACACATATTTCTGCAAGACTTATTTTTTTTTAAAAAGAGAATGTATGCGCTTACAGATTTAAGAAAGGAGAATTTTGTGGATAAGAGATATTGGGAAAAATCCTGTAAGTATAGCATCCGCAAGCTAAGTGTCGGAGCTGCATCTGTCTTACTTGGAGCTGTGTTTTTAGCAGCACAGGGTGTGGCTGCTGATGGTGTCGAGATTACGGAAAGTGAGGCAACAATTACTGAAACCTCTGCTAAACCGGATACGAAGGTAGAGGAAGTTCTTGTTTCTAACACAGAGACTCAGCCTGTAGCTGAATCAGCTGAAAAGCAAACAAACCCAGGGACAGAACTACCTCAAACTAGTAGTCAGTCAGAGACAAGTACTACTACCGCCCCTGCTGACAATAAGGAGAGCGAGAAACCAGAACTTCCTGTGAACAAGCAAGAACATTACGAATTACATTACAACCAACCAACTGCTCCTTCCTATGATGGATGGGAAAAACAAGCCCTCCCAGTCGGAAATGGGGAAATGGGTGCCAAGGTTTTCGGACTCATCGGTGAAGAAAGAATTCAGTACAACGAAAAAACACTTTGGTCTGGAGGCCCACAACCTGATAGTCAAGACTACAACGGAGGAAACTACAAGGACCGCTACAAAGTCTTAGCCGAAATCCGTAAGGCCTTAGAAGACGGTGACCGTCAAAAAGCCAAACAACTAGCAGAGAGAAATTTGGTTGGACCAAACAATGCCCAATACGGTCGCTACCTAGCCTTCGGTGATATCTTCATGGTCTTTAATAACCAGAAGAAGGGCTTGGAAAATGTTACTGACTATCATCGTGGCTTAGACATTTCTGAAGCTATCACAACTACCTCCTATACTCAAGATGGGACAAGTTTCAAACGAGAAACCTTCTCTAGTTATCCAGACGACGTCACTGTTACCCACTTGACTAAAAAGGGAGATAAGACGCTTGATTTTACCCTTTGGAATAGCTTGACTGAAGATTTGATTGCTAACGGAGACTATTCTTGGGAGAATTCTAAGTACAAACAAGGGACTGTGAGCGTTGATTCTAATGGTATTTTACTCAAGGGAACTGTCAAAGATAATGGTCTGAAATTTGCTTCCTATCTTGGTATCAAGACTGACGGACAAGTCACTGCTCAAGATGGTTATTTGACTGTCACTGGAGCCAGTTATGCAACACTGCTACTCAGTGCCAAGACTAATTTTGCTCAAAATCCAAAAACTAATTATCGCAAGGATATTGACGTAGAGAAAACTGTCAAATCTATCGTAGATGCTGCCAAGGCAAAAGACTATGAAACTCTGAAAAATGAACACATCAAGGACTATCAAAGTCTTTTCAACCGTGTCCAATTAAACCTCGGAGGTAGCAAGTCTAATCAAACTACAAAAGAAGCTCTTCAAACCTATAATCCAACAAAAGGCCAAAAGCTAGAAGAACTCTTCTTCCAATACGGACGTTATCTACTGATCAGTTCTTCTCGTAACCGGACAGATGCCCTCCCTGCCAACTTGCAAGGAGTCTGGAATGCTGTAGATAATCCACCTTGGAACTCAGACTACCACCTCAATGTCAACCTACAGATGAACTACTGGCCTGCCTACATGAGCAATCTCGCAGAAACGGCTAAGCCAATGATCAATTATATCGATGACATGCGCTACTATGGCCGTATAGCTGCTAAAGAATATGCAGGTATCGAGTCTAAAGAAGGTCAAGAAAATGGTTGGTTGGTTCATACTCAGGCGACACCATTCGGCTGGACTACTCCTGGTTGGAACTACTATTGGGGTTGGTCTCCTGCTGCCAATGCTTGGATGATGCAGAACGTCTATGACTACTACAAATTCACCAAGGATGAAACTTACCTAAAAGAAAAGATTTATCCAATGCTCAAGGAAACTGCTAAGTTCTGGAATTCCTTCTTGCACTACGACAAGGCTAGTGACCGCTGGGTTTCTTCTCCATCCTACTCACCAGAACATGGAACCATCACGATTGGGAATACCTTTGACCAAGCTCTAGTTTGGCAGTTATTCCACGACTATATGGAAGCAGCCAATCATCTGAAAGTCGACCAAGATTTGGTGACAGAAGTGAAGGCTAAATTTGATAAGCTCAAACCACTTCATATCAACCAAGACGGCCGTATCAAGGAATGGTACGAGGAAGACAGCCCACAATTCACCAACGAAGGCATTGAAAACCATCACCGCCACGTTTCTCATCTAGTTGGACTCTTCCCAGGTACTCTATTTGGCAAGGATCAGCCTGAATATCTAGAAGCTGCACGCGCAACCCTAAACCACCGTGGAGATGGTGGAACTGGTTGGTCTAAAGCCAACAAAATCAACCTCTGGGCCCGTCTCCTAGATGGAAATCGTGCCCACCGTTTGTTGGCAGAACAGCTCAGATCCTCAACTCTAGAAAATCTCTGGGATACGCACGCGCCTTTCCAAATCGATGGAAACTTTGGTGCAACCAGCGGTATGGCAGAAATGCTCCTTCAGTCTCACACAGGCTACATTGCCCCATTACCAGCCCTTCCAGATGCATGGAAGGATGGACAAGTTTCAGGTCTTGTAGCTCGTGGCAATTTTGAAGTCAGCATGAAATGGAAAGAGAAAAATCTTGAAACGCTATCTTTCCTTTCTAATGTTGGTGGAGACTTAGTCGTAGACTATCCAAATATCGAATCTAGTATTATCAAGATTAATGGCAAGGAAGTTCAAGCTAGTCGCCTTAAAGATAACCGTATCCAACTTGCGACTCAAAAAGGTGATGTCATTACCTTTGAAAACTTCCCTGGACGAGTGACTCGCTTATCAGCCCTTCGAAAAGATTCCGTCACAGCCGAACTCGACTTTAACACAGTTGAGGGAGCAACTCATTATGTCATCCGACGAGAAAGCAAGGATGAAAACAGTCAAACTCCTAGCGTTCGTGAGTTTATCACCAATCAAACTCACTTTATCGATCGCTCGATTGATTCTAGCCATGCCTATACCTATACCGTTAAGGCTATGCTAGGGGACCGTACAACACCAGTTTCAGATCCTGCCTCCATCGATGCCTTCAGTGAGTTGATGGATGACCGTGACAAACGCATCCAGTACGGCTCTGCCTATGGAAACTGGGCTGACTCAGAACTTTTTGGTGGAACAGAGAAATACGCCGATATCTCAAATGGAAATTACTCCGATAAGGATGCGACTGCAACCATTCCATTCAATGGACCTGGTATTGAAATTTACGGACTCAAGTCATCTCAATTGGGACTTGCTGACGTTAAAATCGATGGTAAATCTGTTGGAGAACTTGACTTCTATACAGCAGGAGCAACTGAAAAAGGTGTCCTAATCGGTCGTTATACAAACCTATCCTCAGCCCCTCACCTTATGACTATCACTGTTAAACGCGAGCACAAAGGACGTACAAACGAGCGTGCAAAAATTTCTCTCGATTACTTCAAAGTCTTCCCAGGCCAAGGAGCAAGTGTTGAGAAAATCGACGACCGTGACCCTCGTATCCAGTATGGTTCCATGTTTAAGGATTGGAGCGATGCAGAACTATATGCTTCTACAGAAAAATATGCTGACATCAACGCTGATGCTAGTCTCGCTTCTGAAGCCACTGCAACTATTCCATTCTCTGGAACAGGTATCCGAATCTATGGATTAAAAACGGCATCACTAGGCAAGGCACTTGTCACACTGGATGGAAAAGAGATGCCAACCCTTGACTTCTACACTCCAGGAGCGACTGAAAAAGGTGCTTTGATTGGCGAATTCACCAATCTAGCTGATGGTGATCACATCCTAACTTTGAAAGTAGATCCTGATTCTCCAGAAGGGCGAAAGAAAATCTCTCTCGATTCCTTTGATATCTTAAAGGCACCATCTGTGTCTCTCGATAGTCCAAGCCTTGATCCTATTAAGTCCAAAGATAAGACTGTTACCTTAACTCTACCAACTGGCAATTGGGATGGAGTCGCTGTCACTTTCCCTGGTATCAAAGATCCTCTTCTACTCAGAAAAGTCGATGATGACCATCTTGTCACATCAGGTGAACAAACTGTTCTAACCATTAAGGATAACAAGGTCCAACTAGACATCCCTGAAACTACAGATCGTAAAGCTGGTAATCCGATAGAAGCTTATGCTATCCAAGGAAAAACAATCAGCAGCTCTGTTGTAACAGTATTTCCTAAGGATGAAACTAGTCCAGTGGAAGAAAAAATCCAAACAAGTAAAGGGGATGAGCCTGCTCCAGTAGTAACCATTCCTGAGTACACAGATCCTATTGGTACTGCTGGTGAGCAGGAGGCACCTACTGTAGAAAGACCTGAATACACTGGTCCTATCGGAACTGCTGGGAATCAAGAAGCACCTACTGTGGAAATTCCTGAATACACTGGTCCTATCGGAACTGCTGGAGACCAGGAAGCACCTACTGTGGAAAGACCTGAATACACTGGTCCTATCGGAACAGTTGGGGATCAGGAAGCGCCTACTGTAGAAAAACCTGAATACACTGGCCCTGTCGGAACAGTTGGGGTCCAGAAAGCACCTACTGTGGAAAGACCTGAATATACCAAACCTATTGGAACAGGTAGTGGTCAAGCCGCGCCAAGTAACACAGTTCCTGAGTTTAAACTCAAAGTATTGAAAGACAAGACTACAAGAGTTCAAGTTATTAGTGGAACAACTGAACTAGGAGGCGCAAGCTACCTCGATAGTCAAAAAGTTGAAAACAAAGAACTCTTGGGCAAGAAATACGATGCTTATACTCTTCAACTCAAGGATAAAGATGGACAGCCAGTTCAACCAAAAGGTGCTGTACTCGTTCGACTACCAATTTCAGGTGATGTTCAAGAACTCTATCAATTAACTTCAACAAGTGAATTAAAACCACAAGAATTCACCATTCGAGACGGTATGATTGAGTTTATTACTTTTGACGTGAGCACCTACGCTATTGTTTACAAGACAGAAGGCTCAACTGTTAAACCTGTCCCAGCTCATACGGAAAAAAGAAACCTAGAAACCACAAAACCATTGGTTGAAAGTAATGAAGCCAATGATCAGGTCTCTACGAATGACAAACAACTCCCAGCCACAGGTGAACAAACTAGCCCTCTCCTCTTTATGGCAAGTCTCAGCCTAGCCTTATCGGCTACCTTCTTACTAAAAGGTAAGAAAGATTAAACATTGTCCCCCTAGGAATATAGATTTATTCCGCTATAAAAAAGATGGAAAATCATTCCATCCTTTTTCTATTTCAATAATATACTACAAATCAAATCCTATTCACATCTTTTGAAAATAATTTGGTGGGGTAGATAAGTGGTAGAACAAGTCTTGATGTTCTACCGTTTTTTTACATCCACTACTTCCGTTTTCTTGCGATTAGATGGATTGGAGTTCCCTCAAAGACAAAGGTCTTGCGGATTTGATTTTCGAAGAGTATAAATCAATGCCTTCCGCCTTTAGATTTCCCTAACTCCCGTCTCAAACGAAACATTTTTTTGAAGAAGATGTAGTCTAGCCAGTCACTGCTTAGAGATAGGACTATCAACAGCAACCAAACACCCCAAGCACTCGTATCTGATACATGTTTCAGAACAAGAGGGAAAAATAAGAATGAAAAAATTGTCAAATCCAGGCTAAATAGAGCTAAAAGGGAAAAATAAATCCAGTAGAAATAGTAGATGATGGGGAAAAAGTTACTGTTTCTATCAGCATTGTCTATCCAATAGAAAAAGCAAAAGCAAGGAAATAAGAGTATCAATTGATTAAACGACAGCTTCATTATCGACACCTCTTTTCGATAGCGTTTTCTTCAGCTTCATTCTATCAAAAAAATCTGGAAATGTCATTCCAGATTCTACTTTTTTATTTACGTTTTCTTGCGATGAGATGGATTGGGGTTCCCTCAAAAACAAAGGCCTTGCGGATTTGATTTTCCAAGAAACGCAAGTAAGAGAAGTGCATGAGCTCTTCTTCGTTGACAAAGATGACAAAGGTTGGTGGTTTGGTTGCCACTTGGGTCGCATAGAAAATCTTAAGACGTTTTCCTTTGTCGGTCGGTGTTGGGTTGATGGCGATAGCATCCATAATCACATCATTCAAGACAGCTGATGGAATACGGGTATTTTGACTCTCGCTGATTTGCTTAATCATCTCAGGCAACTTGTGGAGACGTTGCTTAGTCAAAGCTGAAACAAAGATAATCGGTGCGTAAGGCAGATACTGGAACTGCTCACGGATATCCTCTTCCCAGTTTTTCATGGTGTGGTTGTCTTTTTCAAGAGTATCCCACTTATTGACCACGATAATCATCCCTTTACCAGCTTCATGGGCAAATCCAGCGATACGCTTGTCATACTCACGAATACCTTCTTCGGCATTGAGGACCATCAAAACTACATCTGAACGGTCAATGGCACGCATAGCACGCATGACAGAGTATTTCTCAGTATTTTCATAGACTTTACCAGACTTACGCATACCAGCCGTATCAATCATGGTAAACTCTTGGCCGTCAGCATCTGTAAAATGGGTATCAATGGCATCACGTGTTGTACCAGCAACAGGGCTAGCAATGACGCGGTCTTCACCCAAGATAGCATTGATCAAGCTAGATTTTCCAACATTGGGACGTCCAATCAAGCTGAATTTAATAACATCTGGATTTTCTTCTTCAACTTCATGCGGGAGATTTTCCACAATAGCATCTAGCACATCCCCTGTCCCGATACCGTGAACAGATGAAATTGGTAGAGGTTCGCCCAATCCAAGAGCATAGAAATCATAGATATCATTTCGCATCTCTGGATTGTCAACCTTGTTAACGGCTAAGATGACTGGTTTATGGGTTTTATAAAGTTTACGGGCAACGTATTCGTCCGCATCTGTAATTCCTTCTTTACCAGACACGACAAAGACGATAACATCCGCTTCTTCCATAGCAATTTCTGCCTGGTGCTTAATTTGTTCCATGAACGGAGCATCGACATCATCGATCCCCCCAGTATCAATCATACTAAAAGAACGGTTAAGCCACTCACCCGTGGCATAGATACGATCTCGCGTTACACCTTCAACATCTTCTACGATTGAGATGCGCTCTCCCGCGATACGATTAAATAGGGTTGATTTCCCAACATTGGGACGTCCCACAATGGCAACAGTTGGTAAGGCCATGTTTTCTCACTTTCTACAATAACTTCTTCTGCTCAAGATTTTCTCGAGTCGAGCTTGGTTCTGGATTGCCGAATTGCTCTGCCAAACGTTGACTCCAAGTTGTAGTCGCACGCGCCACCTGCATATTCAGTCTGTACACGGTCATAGGCTTCAATAGCCTCAGTTGACTGTTCTTGGTATTCTTCCTCAAAGACAACTTGCTCGAGTGGCAATCTTGGTTTTACATCATGCTTTTGATTTGGCACACCTAGTGCAATCCCAAAGACTGGATAGGTATAGTCTGGAAGCTTAAACAATTCTGCTAATTCAACAGACTTGTAACGCACCAAACCGATGATCACTCCTCCGTAGCCTAGGCTTTCTGCAGCAAGCAAGGTATTTTGCCCAGCAAGCGCAGCATCTACTGAAGTGATGAGGAGTCCTTCCACCCCTTGAGGTTGGAAAACATCCGTATGGAGACGGGTCCCTTTTTCTGCACGGTTTAGGTCACCGACAAAGAGGAGAAAGGCTGCAGACTGGCGAATCGCTTCTTGAGGAACTAACTCAAATAAGGCATCCTTCTTTTCTTGACTTCTAACTACAATCACAGAATACGATTGGAAATTTTTCCAAGAAGAAGCCATTTGTCCTGCAGACAAAATGGTATTTAAATCTTCTTGGGGAATCTCTTGCTCCTTAAATCTACGCACTGAAGTATGAGCCTTCATTAATTTGATTGTTTCTGTCATCGGCGGTTTTCTCCTTCAAGTCTGGTTTCCTCTGCTAAATAACGAATGCGTTCCATGACGCGTCTGGCTTCCCAGGTTTCGTCATTTCCATTTTTCCCTTTAGCGAAATGCTTCTCCAAATCTTCAAAATTGAAATTGGAGGTGAAAAAGGTCGGTAAATCTTCCTGCATGCGATATTGGAGAATGACCTGCAAGATCTCGTCACGCACCCAAGCTGTTGATTGCTCGGCACCAATATCATCTAAAATCAAGACTTCAGCCAGCTTAATCTCGTCCACCAAGGTCTTAACATTGCCATCACCGATGGCATTTTTGACATCGATGACAAAACTAGGATAGTGGAGGAGAGTTGATGAAACGCCACGTTTTTCTGACAAATCATGGGCTAGGGCAGCCACCATGAAACTTTTACCCACACCAAAGTCTCCATATAAGTACAGACCTTTTCGAATAGTTGGATATTGCTCCACAAAGTCTAAAAGTTTTTCAAAAACGGACAAGCGCCCCAAATCATCCAAGTCTACTTGAGCTAGGCTAGCTTTTTTAAGACTACCTGGAAGATTGATTAGCTTGAGACGGTTTTTAATCGCCGCTTCTTTTTCTGCCGCGATGAGCTCTGGAGTCTCTTCATAAGAGACATCTGCATAGCCGTGGTTCATGACTAGGATAGGCTTGTAGCCACGTGCGATATAGTCTGTATCTCCTCGGAGGAACTTATCTCTCTCAGTGATATATTGGTTAAACTTGGAAATACTTCGGTTTAACTCCTCCTGACTGAGAGATTCTTTCTGGATAAAGGCCGCAACATCAGGGTCTTTCACAATTTGCTGGACCAAATCCTGATACTGAAATCGGCTTGGTTGACGCTTGAGTACGTCTCCGACACTTTCCATCTAGTCCCCTCCTTTTTCTAATCGAGCTAACATTTCTTTTTTCTTACGTTCTAGTTCTAAGCGAGTTTCTTCGCTCGTTTCATTCTTATATTCAGGATTGCTCCATTTAGGCACATTGGTTTTTACTGGGGCAGTCTGATTCTGCTTTTGCGTTTTTGCTTTTTGGCCACGTTCACGAATACGGAGGACAGCCTCCTCGGCACTACGAATATTTTGATAGGCGTAGTCATTAGCCACCTTCATGGCGTATTTTTCATTGATATTGGCTGAATCAACCTTATTAAAGGTCAGGAGCAAGATAACATTGATCACTTCATCCAGCAAACCCAAGGCTGCCATCTGCTGGAGCAGGTCCCGTTCAGTTTGGGTAATACTTCCCTTGCGGGTCTGCTTAATCTCAGCAAGGAACTGCAAGGCTGTCTTTCTCTTAGCCTCTCGAATAATAGTTGCTTCCTTGGGACTAAAGTCAGAAGTCACAGGCTTTTGCGCTATCTTTTCACGGATGCGTTTGACAGAAATCACTTGCGACACTGCTGTCGCTTTGGCTACTTGATAAGTCTCAAACCAGGTCCACTTCTGCTCGTCTGCTATTGCAAACAAGGCCAAAACATCCGAAGTCTCATCTTGAAAACGAAGACCATCGCGAGCCATAAGCTGACGGAAATGCTCCAAATCAAAATCATCTGCTGCTGGCTGACTGCCAGAGGTTTCTTGACTCGCAGACTCAGATAACTGAGGAAAGATTTGACTCAAGGCCACCGAGATCGGTTCCCCTTCAACACCTTCCTGTCTCATGGCTGCTACCGCACTATCCCCAATCATTTTTTCTAATAAGGTCCGATAAACTGTATGTTGTAAAAATTCTTGAGTTGATAAGGGAGGATGGATTAACAAGTTATAGGCCTCATCCTGCTGATAGAGGGTCACCAATTTCATGGCTGTCAGAGTTTTAAAAGCCTTTAAAAGGGTATCCATCCCGAAATTCAGATGATTAAGCATGGCTGCAAAGAGATGTTCCTTTTGACCACCATCCCAAAAAGTCACAGCATAAAGATAGAGGCTCAGCGCCTCCTGACCGATAATCGGGAGGTAGCACTGCACCATTGATGAGGTATCTTGCGACACCCGATTATTCTTTACAAAAGAAAAACGGTCATTTGGCTTCATTTATTTTTCCTTTTTCTTTTTAGAGGATTGTGTAATCTGCTGGAGTAGGCTTTCAAGCTCACTCACATCCTTAAAGCTACGGTAAACGCTGGCAAAACGTACATAAGTAATCTCATCTAACTCTGCCAACTCTTCCATAACCAAAGAGCCAATAACCTCACTCTGAATTTCATTTTCATTGCGACTACGGAGTTTTTGTTCGATACGATTGACCACCATGCCAATCTCATCACTAGACACTGGACGTTTCTGGGCTGAGCGAATAATCCCGTTAAAGATTTTATCTCTTGAAAATTGTTCCCGTGTACCATCTTTTTTGACCACAACTAGTGTTCTCTCTTCAACACGTTCATAGGTTGTAAACCGATGCTGACACTCTTCACACTCACGTCTTCTTCTGATTGTATTTCCTTCTTCAGCCTGGCGACTATCGATCACACTTGATTTTGTAGCGCCACATTTTGGACAACGCATGCCTTCCCCTCCTTGTCGTTTTCTTTTCATTATACCATTTTTTGAACAATTCCCAAAATAATTCTCCTTTTGGCTTGACAAGTTTTTTGTTTCGTTGTATTATTGGATTAACACAAAGGTAATTAGAAAGGAGATCGTGATGTCTTGGACATTTGATAACAATAAACCCATTTATTTGCAGATTATGGAGAAAATCAAATTGCAGATTATTTCCCATAAACTCGAGCCCAATCAACAACTTCCAACCGTTAGAGAATTAGCAAGCGAGGCAGGGGTCAATCCCAACACCATCCAGCGTGCCCTAGCGGACTTGGAGAGAGAAGGCTTTGTCTATACCAAGCGGACGTCAGGACGCTTTGTCACAGAGGATTTGGACTTGATCCTCCAATCCCGTAAGCAACTGTCAGAAGAACAGCTGCAACAGTTTGTAACAGGCATGGTAGAATTCGGCTATGAAAAAGAAGAACTACCGACTGTTTTGAGAGATTATATTGAAGGAGTTTAAACTATGACCTTGTTAGCATTAGAAAATGTGTCAAAATCCTATGGAGCAAGCCCTGCTCTTACAAATGTTTCCCTTGAAATTCCAGCTGGAAAAATCGTTGGCCTCCTTGGTCCAAACGGTTCTGGAAAGACAACCTTGATTAAACTAATCAACGGCTTGCTACAGCCAGAGGAAGGGCGTATCCTTATCAACGGCATAGAACCAAGCCCAGCAACTAAAGCGATTGTTTCTTATCTCCCTGATACGACCTACCTCAACGAACAGATGAAGGTCAAAGAAGCTCTCACTTATTTCAAGACCTTCTACCAAGATTTCAATCTAGAACGTGCTCAAGGTCTCCTTCGTGACCTTGGCATCGATGAGAACAGCCGTTTCAAGAAACTCTCAAAAGGGAACAAAGAAAAGGTTCAGTTGATCCTTGTCATGAGTCGCGATGCTCGTCTATACGTTCTTGATGAACCAATCGGTGGTGTCGACCCCGCAGCTCGTGACTATATCTTGAACACCATCATTAACAACTACTCTCCAACTTCGACTGTCTTGATTTCAACTCACTTGATTTCAGATATCGAACCAATCTTGGATGAGATTATCTTCCTAAAGGATGGAAAAGTCGTCCGTCAAGGAAATGTTGATGATATTCGCTATGAGTCTGGAGAGTCTATCGACCAGCTCTTCCGCCACGAATTCAAAGCCTAGATAAAGGAGATTATTATGTTTTGGAATTTAGTTCGTTATGAATTTAAAAATGTTAACAAATGGTATTTAGCCCTCTATGGTGCTGTGTTGGCTCTTTCTGCCCTTATCGGGGTTCAAGCTAGTTCCCTAAAATCCATTGATACACCTGATCAACAAATGATTATGTTAGTTTTTCTGGCTCTAGTTTTTGGTGGACTAATCATTACTTTAAGTATTTCAACCTTGATTTTGATCATCCGTCGCTTCAAGGGTAGTGTCTACGATCGTCAGGGATACCTAACTCTCACACTCCCCGTATCTGAGCACCAAATCATTTTATCCAAACTTTTGGGTGCTTTCATCTGGTCTCTGGCGAGCTCATTAGTCTTTATCTTGAGTATTTATATCATTTTAGTTCTGACTGGTGCAAACTTCCTTGATATCTTTTCTCTCGAATACCTCTTTAAATTTTACATGGATAGTTTCTGGCTTTCTGTGATTTCATTCATCCTTAGCACTGTAGCTAGCATCCTTTGCATCTACTTGTCTATTTCAATTGGACAGCTCTTTAATGAATACCGTACAGCTCTTGCCGTTTTAGCCTATATTGTTATCCAAACCATTCTCGGCTTTGTTGGTCTCAACCTTCGCATAGATATCGACTACAATTGGATGATCTCCTTTGAAATCGTTAAAGACCTAATCCTCAGCGCAGCCTTCTATCTCGGAACCTACTATATCTTGAAGAATAAAGTTAATTTGCAATAAAAAATGCCCAGCTACTAGAGCTGGGTTTTTGCGTTAACTTAAAATCAAATTAGCTACAATAGGACTGACAAATACATAGAGAACACCTGTAACACCGATGGCTAGTCCTCCCATGGCACCTGCGACTGGTCCATAGCGGAAGGCCGTTCCAGTTCCAACCGCGTGTCCTGTTCCTCCCAGTGCTAGTCCAACAGCCACTGGATCGTCTATCTTGAGCCATTTTAGAAGTGTTGGTCCGATTACACTGGTCAAAATCCCCGTCGCTACTACAACTACCAGGGTCACGGTAGTCAAACCCTGCAACTTTTCTGTAATTCCTACTGCCATAGCGGTCGTTACTGACTTAGGAAAGAGGGAAATAGCTAGGAAAAAGTCCATGCCAAAGACTTTTGCGACTAGAGCGGTAAAAGTGGTATTGACGATGACAGCTAGAAAGCTCCCCAGCAAAATACTCCTAACATGATGCTTCATCAAGTGGAAACTCTTATAGAGGGGAATTCCTAGAGCCACTGTTGAAGGAACAATCAAGTTATTAAGATAAACCCCACCTTGGTAGTAATCTTGGTAGGAAATGCCAGTTACCTTTAGAAAGATGATAATAAAAATAGCTGACAGCAACAAGGGAGTCGTTAAGGGATGAGGATAGCGTCTGAAAATCATCATTCCCCCAAGATAGGCTAAGATTGACAAGGCAATCCCAAATAGGGGATTGGATACAAATTCGCTCATTTAGCACCTCTTTCTTCGTAGTCACCTTCATAGCGTTTTTTGATAAATTGAACCACAAGCGCAATCAAGATGATATTAATCACTGCTGCAAAAAAGACAATCAAAACAATCGGCAGAAGATAGGGAGCAATCACATCAAATTTTTCCATAATTCCAACTGCAGGAGGTAGAAAAAGAATGGTCATGTTGGCTAGGAGAAAATTCCCCACCATATTGACATGGCGGATGCGCAACCACTTGAACTGCAAGGCTAGAAACAGAATAATCAAGCCGATGATACTTCCTGGTATGGGCAAATGAAAAAAACTGGAGATTCCTTCACCGATTAGAGAAATCACAAAGAGAATCATTAACTGAACATATAACTTCATTGTAAACTCCACAAATAGACTTTCTGCATACCAGTTTACTCTTTTTTCAGAAAATTTCAAGGAAATATATAAGAAACATCCTTCTTGCTATCCAAGCCAAAAAGGTGTATACTAATTGCGTGCGCAAGCATCATAGATGCACTAGTATGATTACACTATTATAGAGGGAAAGGAGATGGACATGACTTACTTAGAAAAATGGTTTGACTTCAACCGTAGGCAAGTAGAGCTAGAAGCTATTTTAGAAGAGACCATCGCTGAGCAGAGTGAACAAACCTTGACACTCAAGGAGTTTTACCTCTTGCACTTTCTAAATCAGGCTGAAAGCAAATCCCTACGACAAATCGACTTGCCAGATAAACTCCACCTGAGCCCTAGTGCTGTTTCACGGATGGTGGCTCGCTTAGAAGCCAAGAACTGCGGTTTACTTAGTCGGAGATGCTGCGATCAGGACAAGCGAGCTAGTTTTATTTGCCTGACTAACGAAGGACAGACTACCTTGGCTTATTTACAAACAGCTGTCGAAAAAAGCTTAGCAAGAAAATCAAACTGGTTAGCCTAAAATATTTTTAAAAAACTTGCGTGCGCAATCATTTTTCTTGACATTCCTTTTTTCAAGGAGTAAAATGAAAACATGATTTAGCAAAGGAGAATCCTATGATTGAAATCACTTATCTTGATGCCAGCAAGCAAGAGAGAACTATGACCTTCGAGTCTTATGAAGACTTTGAACGTTCTCAGCATGCCTGCCTGATTGGTGTCGCAGACTATTACCCCGTCCAAAAAGTAACCTACAAGGGTCATGATTTGGACTACCATGGGACTTATGGAGATGTTTTCTTCTATCTCATGAAACAAGATTTAAGCCAATATAACTAAAAAGGAGAAATACTATGGCAAAAGCAATTACAGACGCAACATTCGAACAAGAAACTAAAGACGGATTGGTCTTGGTAGACTTCTGGGCAACTTGGTGTGGCCCATGTCGTATGCAAGGTCCAATCTTGGACAAATTGTCTGAAGAACTTTCAGAAGATGTCTTGAAAATCGTTAAAATGGACGTTGATGAAAATCCTAACACAGCTCGTTCATTCGGTATCATGTCTATCCCTACTCTACTCTTCAAGAAAGATGGACAAGTGGTTAAACAAGTGGCTGGTGTCCACACAGCAGAACAAATCAAAGCTATCGTTGCTGAATTAAGCTAATCAAAGGAGAGACCAAGTGCATTCATTTGGTCTCTTTTTTCTTGCCCTTTGCCATTTTTCAAAAAATATGCTAGACTGTAACTAGAATATTACGATGTTTGGGACATGCCATCGCTAAAAAAAACCTTTACTTGGTATTTTTTAGCTCCCTCTAGGGAGCTTTTTGCGTGCTCTGAACATTTCCCATTTTGGAAGGAGTACTATGAAACGTCAATCAGCCTTGGTCGTCTTTAGTGGCGGACAAGATTCAACAACCTGCCTTTTCTGGGCCAAGCAACACTATGAAAGGGTCGAAGCCGTTACCTTTGCCTACGGTCAACGCCACCATTTAGAAATTCAAGTGGCCAAAGAAATCGCTGAGGAACAAGGAATTCGTCATCATATCCTAGATATGTCTCTGCTAGGACAAATTACTGAAAATGCCTTGACTTCAGATTTAGAAATTGAGCAAAAAGAAGGAGAGGTTCCTAATACCTTCGTTGACGGTCGCAATCATCTCTTTCTGTCCTTTGCTGCAGTCCTTGCCAAGCAGCGTGGAATTACGGATATCGTGACAGGAGTGTGCGAAACAGACTTCTCAGGTTATCCTGACTGTCGGGATGTCTTTGTCAAATCACTCAATGTCACGCTCAACCTTGCTATGGATTACGACTTTGTGATCCAAACGCCTCTCATGTGGCTAGACAAGGCTGAAACTTGGGAATTAGCTGACCAACTTGGTGCCTTTGACTATGTTCGTGAGAAGACCTTGACCTGCTACAATGGGATTATCGGTACTGGTTGTGGAGATTGTCCTGCCTGCCATCTACGCCAACATGGTTTAGAGGTTTATCTCTCTCAGAAAGGAGAGGTCTGATGTTTTTTGCCCCCAAAGAAATCAAACAAGAAACTGGGGAATCTCTTGTCTACAATCCTCACAGAACCTTAGTCTCAAAAGAATTTACCTTCGATGCTGCCCACCACCTCTTTCACTATGAAGGAAAATGCAAATCCCTACACGGTCACACCTATCATCTGCAAATCGCTGTCAGTGGATTTTTAGATGATAGAGGTATGACCTACGATTTCGGAGACATCAAAGCGATCTACAAGAATTACTTAGAGCCCCACTTGGATCATCGCTATCTCAACGAAACTCTTCCCTATATGAACACGACTGCTGAAAATATGGTTTACTGGATTTTCCAAACCATGAGCCAAGAGTTGCCAGACGAGCGCGGTCTCCGTTTGGAATATGTTCGCCTCTATGAAACTCCGACTGCCTTTGCAGAGTTTAGACGGGAGTGGTTAGATGACTAAGGAACGTGTCCTCAAACTACCAGTTCTGGAAATTTTCGGCCCAACCTTTCAAGGAGAAGGTCGTGCTATCGGCCAGAAAACCATGTTTGTCCGCACTGCTGGTTGCGACTACCACTGCGACTGGTGCGACTCTGCCTTTACTTGGGATGGATCTGAAAAACCAACTCGCATGACAGCTGATGAAGTAATCGCTGAGTTAGATAAACTAGGAAGCTACGACTATGTAACCCTATCTGGTGGAAATCCTGCTATCCTAGCAGCCAATATGGCTCAACTGGTCACCAAACTCAAGGAACGTGGGGTTACTCTGGCTGTTGAAACCCAAGGCTCCCGCTGGCAAAATTGGTTAAAAGATATCGACCAAGTCACTCTGAGTCCTAAACCTCCTTCCTCCAAGATGGAAGTCAACTTTGAGACCTTGGACTTTATCGTTTCCCAACTAGATCCAGACAAAGTCACCTTTAAAATCCCTGTCTTTGATGATGCAGATCTAGCCTTCGCCAAAGGTATTCAAGAACGCTACCAACCAGATGTCCTCTTCTTATCGGCGGGAAATCCTGAGCCCAAGGCTACAGGCAATATTGTCCAAGACCAACTGGACCGCCTCAAAGAACTCTGGGAACGTATCGCTGCCGACGATAGCTGGGGCAATGTCCGCGTCCTTCCTCAACTCCATACCCTCCTCTACGACAACCAACGTGGTGTTTAAGATTAGAAAGAAAAAATCATGTCACAACAAGAAGAAATGAAAAACCTCAGCCTACTGGGCAACAAAGAAACTACCTACATCTTTGACTATCAACCAGAAGTCCTCGAATCCTTTGACAATCGTCATGTAGAAAATGACTATTTCATCAAATTCAACTGCCCTGAATTTACCTCACTGTGCCCAATCACTGCGCAGCCAGACTTTGCAACGATTTATATTTCCTACATTCCTGACAAGCTCTGTGTCGAGTCAAAATCCCTAAAACTCTACCTCTTTAGTTACCGAAATCATGGGGATTTTCACGAAAACTGTATCAATACCATCGGGAAAGACTTGGTCAACTTGCTAGACCCTCGCTATTTAGAGGTTTGGGGGAAATTTACACCTCGCGGTGGTATTTCAATCGACCCTTACTACAACTACGGTAGACCTGGAACCAAGTATGAAGGATTGGCAGAACAACGCCTCTTCCAACACGACCTTTATCCAGAGAAAATTGACAACCGCTAATACTCTTAGAAAATCTCTTCAAACCGCGTCAACGTCGCCTTGCCGTAGGTATGGTTACTGACTTCGTCAGTTCTATCCACAACCTCAAAACAGTGTTTTGAGCTGACTTCGTCAGTTTCATCTACAACCTCAAAGCAGTGCTTTAAGCAACCTGCGGCTAGTTTGCTCTTTGATTTTCATTGAGTATAAACAGATACGAAAAAGCCCTGTTCCTCATCATGAGGAGCAAGGCTTTTTGAGTTTCAATTATTCTTCAGTTCCAAGGAAGTTTTTAGCTACAAGAGCTGCAAGAACTCCACCAACGATTGGTGCAAGGATGAAAATCCAAACTTGTTGAAGGGCTGCGCCACCTACCAAGACAGCAGGAGCCAAGCTACGAGCTGGGTTTACTGAAAGTCCAGTGATGTTCAAGCCAGCTAGAATCAAAGCTGTCAATGACAAACCAATGACCAAACCAGCGATTGCGCCATTACCTTTGCTTGCTGATGTTACAGTCATGATCACCAAAACAAACAAGAATGTTGCGATTGTTTCAAACAAGAAACCACCAAAAACAGTTACACCGTTTGCCAAGGCATTTTCACCAAGACTTGCAGTTGACATACCTGAATTCGCCAAGAGGAAGAGTACAGATCCAGATGCAAGGAAAGCACCAACCACTTGACCAAGGATATAGTTTACAAGTTCTGAAGATGACAAACGTTTGTTAACAAACATAGCGATAGAAACAGCTGGGTTCAAGTGAGCACCTGAAATAGTTCCGATTGAGAAGGCTGCGACTACGATTGCCAAACCAAAAGCAAGAGCAATCCCAAGGTGTCCAAGTCCTTCAACACCATTTCCAAAAACAACAGCTCCTGTTCCGATGAACACAAGCATAAAAGTACCGATTAATTCAGCAACAAATTTTTTCATGTTAAATCTCCTTTTTTCAAACTATGTATTAGTCTATCAGAAGAAGTAAAGGGTTTCAAGAAATGTGCTTGGAACTTTTGTGCAAGTTTTCACATTTGATAATCAAAATCTAATATTGGAAAGATTGAATAGCTTCTTTCAAGTCATCTTGTAAACTATTTCTCTGGTCAAGTTGAACATAGACTTCTAAGAGACAGGATCTGAAATTGGAAAATTTATAAAAATCTTCCCTCTCTTCTATCGGGAAATCAAGTGACTTTATCCAAGAAGCCAGTGTCGCTTACTCCGCTTTTCCTTGCAAAATAGGTTCGTAAAGGACTCTGGCCAAGCGCCAGTCCTCATCATCTATAAATCGAACCGAAATTCTTTTAAATAGTTGGCCAAGTATGTCAAATACTTCATGAACTCTATTTTTAGAAAAGTCTGGATGACAAACAACTTCAGTCAAAAGATCAGCCCCATGAGCAAAAGCATGCACCCAACCATATTGACTTGAAAAACCTGTCGTATCCTCTTCTTTTTCAAGGTAATGCAACCCTTGATCGAGCAACGTATTTCTGATATCAGTTTTAAGCACTTGATAAAAAAGAGACTGTTCATTGCCATCGGCAGATAAGAGATTGGCATAAATAAGTGCCCTAAAAGAACGTTCAAGCGTTGAAGCTCCTGCCTTATCAATCTCTTTATCTAGGCCACCATCAGAAACAATCACATCAGCGATCAACTGAAATTGCTCCTTGGTAAATAACTCTTCTTGAATCCCCCTAGCTAAACTAGTAAAAACCAATTCATCGCGAATCTCTGGACTCGGATCCCCTGTGTGCTCAAGCAACCACAGGATTTCTTCTTGACGATAACTCGGTTTTGCTTCTATTACTTTTCTTTTCAATTCTGGATACATCCCCGTACCTCCAATCATTCACACCTATTATACAACATTCTTTTCTAGCTATCTTCATTATAAGAGATAAACATGTTAGTCTCAGATAGTTTTTTCACTCTTAGAGGGTTAATTTTTTCCAAAAACCAAGTATTTGTTTGACACAAATTTCACAAAGGTGTATACTGAAACGTGATAGGACTTCTTTTAGAAACCTATCACGACTCACTTATAAACCTTTTGCTGTTCTTTTATGAACGTTTGAATGGTATCACGGATACCGAGGAGGAATCATATGTCTAAAGTAGCTATCGTTACAGGTGCAGGTCAAGGGATCGGTTTTGCAATCGCAAAACGCTTGGTTCAAGATGGTTTTAAGGTTGGAGTTTTAGACTACAACGCTGAAACAGCTGAGAAAGCAGTTGCTGAATTGTCAGCAGATAAAGCTTTTGCTGTTGTAGCTGATGTGTCTAAACAAGCAGAAGTTGCTGCAGCTTTCCAAAAAGTTGTCGATCATTTCGGAGACTTGAACGTTGTTGTAAACAATGCTGGTGTCGCTCCTACTACACCTCTGGATACAATTACAGAGGAACAATTCGCTCGCACATTTGCTATTAACGTCGGTGGTGTGATTTGGGGAGCTCAAGCTGCTCAAGCTCAATTTAAAGCACTTGGTCACGGTGGTAAAATCATCAATGCTACTTCTCAGGCAGGTGTTGTCGGAAATCCAAACTTGACTGTTTACGGCGGTACAAAATTCGCTGTTCGTGGTATTACTCAAACATTGGCGCGTGATTTAGCAGAGTCAGGTATCACTGTCAACGCCTATGCTCCAGGTATCGTTAAAACACCAATGATGTATGATATCGCTCATGAAGTTGGAAAAAATGCAGGAAAAGACGACGAGTGGGGTATGCAAACATTCGCAAAAGATATTACATTGAAACGCCTATCTGAACCAGAAGATGTAGCTGCAGCAGTTAGCTTCCTTGCTGGACCAGATTCAAACTACATTACAGGTCAAACCATTATCGTTGATGGTGGTATGCAATTCCATTAAGATTAAAAAAGTGAGGTTGGGAAAAAATCCAACCTCTTTTATCATCTCTACGACTCCAATTTTCGGAGTCGTTTTTTGCCATTTATAATAATTCTTCAGCACTATTCATTCTTTAAAAATGATAGTATTTCTTCAAGACTAGCAGTACTCCCCTGCTCTAAATAGCGTGATTTACTACCATTTTGATAGACTGAAAGATTCGGAACCGTTTGGATATCCATTTCTTTTGCAAAGGCTGTAATCTCATCCTTTTCATCAGAAGCACTATCTAAATAATAGACCGTCTGGTAACTTTTTTGAATCGCTAGAGCCAAATTGGGCACAAACTTTTGACAGTAGGGACAGGATTCTCTTCCAATATAGACAACAAACTCGTCGCCATCTGCAAGTTTGGAGCGCATTTCTTTCATATTGATTGCTTTAGTATACTGAACAGCTTCCTGATAAGTTTTTGGAAGAACAGGTTGACTGAATTTCCAAATCATAAACAAAATCGGTATAGCAATTCCAATGATAACCAAGCTAAGTTTTTTATTGACACGCACTAGCATATCCGTCCTTTTCTAAGTATTTCCCCTAGTCTAATCGCCCACGACAAAATATAAAATCCAACCGATAGATCTGTAATGATGCACATTCTGAAGATAAAGTCTTCGGCAAACTTTATGAAATAAATGTCATTCTAAAATCTCAACAATATAATTCTATTGTTGCACTTTTATGATTTTACTCTCCCAACTGGGCACTATAGGCAATAATTTGGTCAACCGTATCAGACAAGAATTGAATGGAAAAATCAGCCAACCTCTTTTATTAGTTTTCATTATCAGTTAGGAGAAAATTTCCTCAATACTTCTACATTTCTGATGATTTATCAAAAAGCCGTTCTTAAATGATTTTGTATCTTATTCTTTTTTAGAGGGAGTTTTTCCTGCAGCAATTGCATCGGCCTCTGTCATCTCAACAACATTAGCTTTATTAGTACTTGACGACATTCTATCTTTGTTATACCAATATACTTTCGCTTGCCCATTCTTAGCGACATAAACAATTCTATCTTGCTGTTGGGCTTTAATCTCAGCTTCACGTGCAATTCTTTTCTCTTCTTCTTTTTGAGAAATTAATGACTCAACTGCACCTATCCTATCGATCAATTCTGCTTTTTTATCGTTATTTTCAATCTGATTAACTGTTTCTTTAGCAGACTTCACTTGATTCGCATCTTGACTTTCTTCCAATTGTTTGACTAAGGCTTCACCTTTCTCTTGCAACTCATTTGCAGCTTTTTCTTTGGCAATTCTCTCTTCTTCTGCTTTTTCTTTAGCTTTTTTCTCGTCTTCGATTCGTTTTGCCTCCTCTATGCTAGATGAAGTATCCGTCGTCGAAGCTGTCGAAGAAGTAGATGTCACAGTCTGCTTAGTTTCTGACTGAGCAGATGAAGTTTTCTTTGTGACTGTTGGAGTTTGGAGAGCAACTGCAACAAAACTGACAATGAAAAGCCCTATCATTAAATTTCTTTTTCGAATATCTGGTGCTTTCTTTACAAAATACCAAATACCAACTCCACTCAAAACAAGATAGAGAGTAGGTAGAGCAATCAATAAAATAATTCCCAACAAAACTATACCAATTTTGATAAAGAGCATTCTTTTGGGATCTTGCTCTAGCCATTTTTTTATTCTATTCATATTATTCTCCTAAAATCGGCCTATTCCCCTATTCTCCCAACTGGGCACTGTAGTTGATAATTTGGTCAACCGTATCAGACAAGAATTGAATGGTATCACGGAGTGGTTTATCTGTTGAAATATCGGCTCCGATAATCATGGCTGACTCAAGTGGTGTTTTGCTACCTCCTGACTTGAGGAGATTGAGCCAGTCTTCAGCTCCAGTTTCTGATTGTTTCAGATGGAGATAGCCAGCAGTTGAAATTACAAGACCGGCAGAGTAAGTGTAACTATACAAGCCCATGTAATAGTGAGCTTGGCGCATCCAAGTCAAGGCCGCATCGTCATCAATTTCAATAGCATCTCCCCAGAAATCTGTCAAAACTTCCTTCATAATGCTGTTGAGCTTGCTTGCTCCAAAGGTTTCCCCTTCTTCAATCAGTGTATACACCTTACGCTGAAATGCTGCTTCCAAAAGGTGGGTGATAAAATTATGGAAGTAGGTATCTGTCAAGCGGTGAGCAAGAGCGAAGCGTTTTTGACGCGGATCGTCAGACTGATGCTCCAAGTAATCACTTAAAAGCAATTCATTGAAGGTTGACGGTGCTTCAACATAGTAGGTCGACATGTGGGCGTTGAAGTAACTCTGGTAATTATCTGAAAATATAAATTGACCAGAATGCCCGATTTCATGAATCAAGGTATAAACATCACTCAAACGACCTGTCCAGCTCATGAGAACATAAGGATGCACACGGTATGGATCAGCTGCATAGCCACCAGAATCCTTGCCACTATTGGCAGCAAAGTCCACCCAGCGCTCTTCTTGATAGCGAGCAACTTCCTGACAATATTCTTGTCCCAAAGGTTCTACTGACTTCATGACCAAATCATAGGCATCATCAATGCTAACCTCTGGATTGAGAGCACTGTCCAAGTCCAATTTCCAATCCGCAAAGGTCATCTTTTCAAGACCATTTACTTTGGCAACATGCTTGAGGTATCGCTGAGCAACTGGCGCAAAGTCCTTCATGATGAGGTCAATCTGTCGATCAAACATGGTACGATCCACTTCTTGTTCAGCCAGAAGATAATCAAAGACTGAATCATAGCCCTTCATATCTGCCAACAGTTTTTCAGATTTAACCTGAGCAAGATAGGCTGCCGCAGCCGTATTTTGGTGCTTACGAAGCCCTTCTGAGAAGGAACGGAAGGATTTCTCACGAACCTCAGCGTCCTCGTGGTTTTGGTAGAAGTTTTCATAGGTCACAAAGCTGTTTTTGTAGGTCTTACCATGGGCTTCAAAATCAGCCATTTCAAAGTCCCCAGCTCGCATTTTAGTATAGATATCCTGTGGACTGTAGAAAACTTCACCCAGATTGGTCAAGGCCTTCTCCACATCCGCCCCAAGATAGTGGGCTTTTTTGATTTTGGCCTGACGAATAGCTGCCGTCAAATGTGGCAAGTCACCCAAACGGTCCAAGACTTCTTCATCTGCTGCTACCAAGGCGTCATCAAAGAAGGTCAAAGCTACGCTGGCATCTGTCTCAAAGTCCATCCCAGCCTGAGCGATATTGGCAAAATCTTCATTACCATAGTCCGTCGTCTGAGGCATAAAGCTGTAATTGCCAATATGACTCATCTGAATGTAGATTTGTTCCAATTCCGCAAAGGCCTTCTCGAAATCTTCAAAAGTGTGAAGATTGCCCTTGTAGTCACGGCTAAATTGATTGATGTCTTCACGCGCCTTTTCTATCGCACGCAAGAAATCCTCACGGTCTTGATATAGGGCAGTTAAGTCCCAAAGTTCCTTCTCTGGAAATTCTGAACGGTGTTTTTGTTCCATCTTCTTCCTCTTATTTCTCTAATTCTAGTAATACACTGATGGCTGATAAGGCATAAAGCGGTGCTGTTTCTGCTCGCAAGATCCGAGGCCCAAGTCCTGCTAGAACAGCTCCTTTGGCTTCAAAACTTTCAATCTCAGCAGGTGAAAGACCACCTTCTGGTCCAAAGATAAAGAGCAGCTTTGCTCCTTTTTCCAGTCCAGCAACAGATTGGATGAGGGCAGCTGCCTCTCCTTCTTTAGCCGACTCTTCATAAGCCACCACGATGCGGTCAAACTGGTCCAGCTGTGCTAGAAAATCTGCCTTTTTCTCAAACAGCTTGATACTTGGGATCAGATTACGTTTGCTTTGTTCTGCTGCTCCGAGGGCGATTTTTTCTAGTTTTTCAACCTTTTTGCCCAATTTTTTGCCGTCCCACTTGGCAACGGACCAGTCAGCAGGGAAGGCCCAGATTTGACTGGCACCGAGTTCCGTCACTTTTTGAGTGATAAATTCGAGTTTGTCTCCCTTGGGGAAGCCTGATGCGATGGTCACTTGGACTGGCAGTTCCACATTGTCATCCAATTCCTCAACCAACTCAAATTGACGCGCCTCCACATTGACCACGCGCGCCAAACGCTTAATGCCATCATCAAAGACTAAAGTAACCTGGTCATCTTCTTTCAAACGCATGACCTGAAACATATGCTTGCTGGTTTCCTTGTCCTCGATGGTGACAGGAGAGATTGCACTACCCTTGACAAAATATTGCTGCATGCTAGCCTCCAATCACACCGGAGACATCCTTGGTCTTCTTGAAGACACAGGCATTCCACTCCCCTTGGATCATGTGGGTTTCAAGGAAAAATCCAGCTGACTCAGCTGACTCACGCACCATGTCCCACTTGTCCTTGATAATCCCACTCATGATGAGGTAGCCTTCATCCTTGACCAAGCGATAAGCATCATCCGTCAGATGAATGAGGATATCTGCCAAGATATTAGCCACGATAACATCTGCTTCAATCTCCACACCCTTAAGCAAATCGCCTGGGGCCACATGGATGTTTTCCATGCCCGGGTTGAGCTCAATATTTTCCTGAGCGACTCGAACCGCCACGTCATCCAGGTCATAGGCAAAGATTTCCTTGGCACCAAGCAGCGAGCTGGCAATAGAAAGGACACCTGATCCAGTACCCACATCTAGCACCGTTTCGCCACCGCGAAGGACCTGCTCCAAGGCAAAAAGGCTCATCTTGGTCGTCGGATGGGTTCCTGTCCCAAAGGCCATCCCTGGATCTAGCTTGATAATCTTCTCGCCAGCTGTCGCCTCATAGTCCGTCCATGACGGCACGATGGTCAAGTCATGAGTGATACGAGCTGGCTCATAGTATTTCTTCCAATTGTCAGCCCAGTCTTCCTCAGCCAAGGCAGTCGTGCCAATCTTGACTTCTCCTAAGTCCATAAAGTCTGTCAATTCTGCAAGACGCGCCTGCAAATCCGTTTCAACAGCTGCTACATCAACTGTGTCAGGGTAGTAGGCAGTCACCACGATTTCTTCCTGTTGCTCGACTTCTGGGAAAATCTCACCGAAGCGGTCCACATTTCCCACATAGTCCATACTGTCTTCGATTGCAACCCCTTGGGCACCTAACTCGATCAAGAGATTGGAAACCAACTCCTCACCCTCACGCTTCACTGTAACTTTTAACTCTTGCCATGTTTCCATTATTAAGATACCAAGCCCTTAAAACACAAAGCCAAAATAGGAAACTCTCTGAAGACGCTTGTGTCTAAGAGAAGTTTATCTTTTTGGCACAGTGTTTAGGGCGGGTTCAGTTTAGAAATTTAACCGAACCATCCTTTCTATTTGTCAATCAATTTTTTCATGTAGACCATATCCATACCTTCTTTTTCAGGCTCGATATGGGTTTGTTGGTAGCCATTCTTCTCGTAAAAAGCAACCATGCCTTCATCCTGTAATACAGTACACAAATCCCATTGTGTGATGGTTGGAAATTCCTTTTCCAGCAATTCCAATCCTTCAGAACCATATCCTTTTCCCTGATACTGGGGCAAAATCGCTGCCGTTCCCAACCAAGCCTTTGTCAACTCGTCATTGGTCTGAATTCGTAGAAATCCGATTTTATCTTCGTTTTCTTTCACAAAGTAGTAATAGCTATTGGGACGCTCGACTAGTTTCCACTTGATTCGTTCGCGATCCTCCAGATAAGGATCGTATTCATCTTGGTATTTGTCATAAACTGCTTTAAAACTAGCCCTTTGAATGGCAATAATCGTTTCTAAATCTTCTGCTCCTGCTCTCTCAAGTCTTATCATAAACTTTCCTCCAAATAATCCCTCAATCTGCCCTGGAGCTGAGGAACTGTCTGTTTAGAATTGAGAAATTCTTCAACGGGCATCAGCTTATAAGCCTGACCTTCATCTCCAAAGGTGATATTGTCAAATTGTTCTTGACTTATCTGACTAACCATAAAGACCGACTGTCTGCCTTCATAGAGCATGCTGGGATAGACCTTGCTCCAGAGCAGGCAATCCTCATTTAAATGAATTCCCAATTCTTCATAAACTTCACGTGCCGCACACTCGAAAGGACTTTCATCCCCTTCACGGCCCCCACCTGGCAACTCCCACATATTGGGCCAAGGGATATTTTCCTTGTCATCACGCAAGATGGTCAGTAGCTTATCTCCACAAAAGAGGGCAATTTTACAACCCGTAAAATCCAAGTGTTTATCCAATAATTCCATGATGATGACCTTTTCTTATCATAACTACTACTCTATAGAAAACCCCTAGCTAGCTTTCTTCAATCACCTTTTGGCACTCTGCATCCCAGTACGCCTGCCATCTACCATGTTTTTTAGCAAAAAACACCGTAAACTCATCATTTACATAATCTGCAACATAGCGAAGATTAGGCGGGTTTTCCTCAAAACTTAATATCCAAGGATGGAAGTAAAAGGTTTTCTCCCACCTCTTCTGAGTATAGCCTAGATCCTTAGCATACTGAGGGATGGGTTGTTGCAACTCGCTTTCCAAATGGGACTGAATGGCATTATCAATACTATTTAAACGAGCTAATAGTTGCTGAAACTGGTCTTCCTCTTCCGTCTTAAAACCAACTAGAAATTCAAATTCCGCAAAGTCTTCAGGAAATTCAAGTTCTGTTATTTTCCCATCCTCAGCATAGCGTCCTTCCTCATTAACAAGGCGACGAGTTCCTGACTTCAATACTCTCTCGAAATCTAGATCCGCAAAGCGATTGCGGTGAAGAAACGACTCACGTTCTTGAGATTCTTGGGATTTCTTACTAAATAACCGCTTAAATTTCTGAAGCATCGGACAGCTCCCTTTTCTATTTCTCAGCTAACCTGAGTCTCTTCTTCCTGTATGGCTTGTTCCAACTCATCTAACCACTGCTGGTAGTAGGCTTTCTCATCCCGCAGCATTCGGCTGCTATTCATTTTCTGTCTAGCAATCTTCATAGCCTTGTGAGTTTGAACTACATCTTTCTTTACCTTAAATTGATACCGAGCTTGAATGACCTGCATATCTGCTGTTTTTAGAGATAAAAAGGATTTGACTCCTCGAATGCTTGCATATTCTTCCGCTTTCTTATTATCTCCTTCTAGCAAGGTTACTTGAAGAAGGTATAACTGAGAAATTGTTCTAATCATTGAGTTATCTGTATTTTCAAGTAAAGTTTGCAAGTGCTTTTTAGCTGACTCAAGCTTACCCTCCATGATAAAAACTAATCCCTGTAGTGCTGATACACTACCAACAAAGCTCCCTTTTGCATCCTCAGGAACTGGTTGAACAAAATCTTTCAAATCATATTCTTGAGGAGCCAGCAAAGTTTGAGCAGAATGCCTCAACATCACATAAGCATAAGTCACATTCTCAGGATGCCGCATCATTTCTACTATTTTTGCTCCATCGGTGATGCCGACTGGCAAAATGTTATTTAGGAAGAAAGACAAATTAAGAAAAATCCAAGTCCCTGCAAAATACCAGCTTCTTGTCAAAAATCCAAACACTATCGCCAATAATATCAAGCTGAGATGAACCATCAAGCCTCCTGAAAGCATCAGGATGATTCTTTGATCGTTTTCATCCTCTTTTAAACCAATGTATTGAGCGCCAACATTTTTGAGAACAGCTGTTCGGCTAAGATAAAACTTGCCTGACTTTTTAACCAAAAGAAAGTTACCTAATCCAAAAGCTACTAGCCTATAGCCTGTCAAGTAACCACAAAAGGCATGTCCCAGCTCATGAAGAATAAAGATCACATACATGCTTAGAAGAGCGAAGGCATAACCAAAAGTAAAGGCTAAAACTGCGGAATATCCCAACTCTGCAAATGCGATGGTTCCACAAGCAAAAGCTAGCATAATAAAGGCAAAAGCTAGCACATAAACCAAATAAGTCCCAATTTTCTTCATAAAAATCTCCAACCAACTCCTAATATCTCGGATAAGGATAAAACTCTCCCTCTTCCAAGCCTGCTTTTCCTTCTTCAAAGACTTCTTGATTCCATTCCATGACAAATTCTTCTGCTTCTGGGTCTTCCAAAAAGTCCATAAGGGCATCTAGTCCGACCTCGGCAGTATCCTTAAGAAATAGCGCAAAATAAGCTAAGAATTCACGAGAAAAACCTTTCTTAGGGAGATATGGAATAGCAGTTAAATAATCTTCCTCATTGACTGTTGACTTGGCAGGGTTGTAAAAAAGTACCGCTTCTTCAAAGAGGATATCATCTGACGAAACCTCTCCGTCTTCATCTAACATCTCCACTCCTGCGGCATTTTGCGCCTCTAACAGAAAACTCACTTCAACCGCATGATTGCGCTTATCCCAGCTAATCTCATAATCAAAAGGAAAGTTCTTGTCCAACTCTTCTTGTAAAACATCTAAAAATCCGTATGTTGCCATTTTGTCCTCTTTCTATACGACTCTTAAATCGCCCCGAATACTCGGAAATATGCTAAAATAGATACTACCATATTACCACATTAGTATCAGAAAATCCATGTTAGAAAGGACTGCTATGCCAGACAATCTCGCGCTTCGTATGCGCCCCAAAACCATCGACCAGGTCATCGGTCAAGAGCATCTGGTGGGCCCAGGAAAAATCATCCGTCGCATGGTGGAAGCTAACCGCCTGTCATCCATGATTCTTTATGGACCTCCAGGCATCGGAAAAACCAGTATCGCTTCGGCCATCGCTGGAACGACCAAGTATGCCTTTCGGACCTTTAATGCGACAGTTGATAGCAAAAAACGTCTCCAAGAAATTGCCGAGGAAGCAAAATTTTCGGGTGGACTAGTTCTGCTCCTTGACGAAATTCATCGTCTCGACAAAACCAAGCAAGACTTTCTCCTCCCTCTCTTGGAAAGTGGACTGGTCATCATGATTGGGGCGACAACTGAAAATCCTTTCTTTTCTGTAACACCAGCCATCCGTAGCCGTGTTCAGATTTTTGAACTCGAACCCTTGTCGAATCAAGATGTCAAAGAAGCTATTCAAATCGCCCTGACTGACCCTGAACGAGGTTTTGATTTCCCAGTTGAGTTAGATGATGATGCCCTTGATTTTATCGCAACATCTACCAATGGAGACCTCCGTTCTGCCTTCAACTCGCTGGATTTGGCAGTTCTTTCTACTCCGGCAAATAACGAAGGCATCCGCCATATCACGCTCGATATTATGGAAAATAGTCTGCAGAGAAGCTACATTACTATGGACAAGGATGGAGATGGACATTACGACGTTCTCTCCGCTCTACAGAAATCCATTCGAGGTTCGGATGTAGATGCTAGTCTCCACTATGCTGCTCGCTTGATAGAGGCCGGTGACCTTCCTAGCCTAGCTCGTCGTTTGACTGTGATTGCTTATGAAGATATCGGTTTGGCCAATCCCGAAGCCCAGATTCATACCGTGACTGCTCTGGATGCAGCACAGAGGATCGGTTTCCCCGAAGCCCGCATCCTCATTGCCAATGTTGTGATTGATTTGGCCCTTTCTCCAAAATCCAACTCAGCCTATGTAGCTATGGACAAGGCTCTGTCTGACCTTAAAACCTCAGGTCACCTACCAATCCCACGTCACCTGCGAGATGGCCACTATAGTGGTAGCAAGGAATTAGGCAATGCCCAAAACTACCTCTATCCACATAACTACCCAGGTCACTGGGTCAAACAAGAGTACTTGCCAGAAAAAATTCGCAACCATAGCTACTTCTCACCAGAAGATAGTGGAAAATACGAACGTGCCCTGGCTCAACGCAAGGAAACCATTGATAAATTACGAAACTTATGAAATCCTTTTCAAAATTTTTAATTTTCCCTTGATTTTTTTTGAAAAAGTGGTATCATATAATCATAGAAACGCTGTGGTGTACGACTTCACATTTAAGTGTTGACCGACTATTTTTTGTATTATTAGGGAAACAAAAGTCTTCTAACAGCATGTAGGCCGTCTCACACGGAAACAGCTTCAGTTAGAGCGAGTTGCCCACCTGCTTAATTGCGCGGGTTCAATACAAACCGTGAAGTTTCGGCACCAATACAGCTTTTTATTTGCCTCCTTAGCTCAGTTGGTAGAGCAGTAGACTCTTAATCTATGGGTCACAGGTTCGAGCCCTGTAGGGGGCATCTAAATCAACAGGAAAAAGCCTTGATTTATAAGGCTTTTTTGCTTGTCTATAACTGATTTGCCCCATCATTTGCCCCACATTTTTTTATGAGCAATCTTTCCAAACATCTCTGATTACGAAAAACAAAAAAGCTATCCTACCTTTGCAAATTTAGATAAGATAGCAGAATATTTTAATGCAACTCCAACTCAACTTTTTGGAACTAGTAAAGAGATTGAATTAGAAAAGAGTGTTCTTGAATCGAATGAATACTCTGATAAAGTAAGTGAGATCTTAAAGGCTGTCAAATACATCGAACATTTTCTAGAAACTGATGGACAGTACTTAGAGGATTTACTTTACTTAACAAGAGGCAACCAACTATACACAGAAGATGGAGATGAGTTGTATATTGATCCAACTTCTCAGAAAAGAACACTTCATAACCAATATGAACCTGGTTTTATTGAAGCAAGGGATAAATCTCCACTAGAACTCTTAATTGAAAATAAGGAATTGTTTGATAAATAGAAAAAGCGAGGATAACCTCGCTTCAGATTGAAGTTAAAATCTTTAGAAGACACTTTTATAAGGACTTTGTCTTCAATCTGTGAAAAGGAGTGAAAACTCCTTTTCTTTTTGTAAGTCAGACTGAAACTTCCAAATTGTTTATTTATTTTATTGACATTTTCTATAAAAATAAGTACAATAGTTTTATTAGAAAACTATACTATATAGGGATAGGGGGTATTGAAATGAAATTTTCTAATCGTTTACTGCTATTCCTTGCAGGAGTTGTTTTTGTCCTTTTAGGACTTTTCCTATTTACAAACCCAGTAGCTAATCTTGTTGCTTACAGCTGGTGGATTTCATTTGGTTTACTGGTTTCTTCTATAGCAGCTATTTTAGGCTATTTCTCTGCACCAAAAGAGCTTCGCTCACCTGTTTATCTTTTCCAAGGATTTGTTAGTCTTCTCTTAGCTCTTTACCTCGTTGCTTATGGCTTTGTGACCCTGCCGGTCGTCATTCCGACCATTGTAGGAATTTGGTTAATTGTAGAAGCCATTATTGCTTTCTTTAAAGGCAATCGTCTAAGATTGATTTTCCCTATTATTGGTAGCAATATCATGTGGGTAGCCTTGCTTGAATTTTTACTAGGTCTAGTGATTCTGTTCAATCCAGTGGCTACAGGTGTCTTTGTCGTTTATGTCATTGCCTTTTCATTTTTAGTTACTGGCTTCACCTACATTATTGAGGCCTTTCGTAAATAGTCTAGTTGCTATTTCTATCGCATTCAAAAAAGCTGGGAAATCATATTCTCAGCTTTTTTGTCTCTTTAATTATCACTTTTTCGCATTCCATTCTGCGTAGAAATTTGTTTTTCCATTTTATTCTCCAATTTGATCTCGCACTGACATTTATTTATAACAACACTATATATCTAGAATAGCATAATCATTAGGTATTATAGGTTTTCAAACAAAATACGAGTCATTCGTTTTTGCCCCACTTTTGCCCCATTTTTAAATCCTGACATTGAAAATACCTAAAAGTATTTCCCTAAAATCAGCTATATTTCAACATTTTTGTTTATTTTCAATATGAAAAGTTCTTACAAATCCATGTAGGGGGCATCTAAACAACAGGAAAAAGCCTTGATTTATAAGGCTTTTTTGCTTGTCATTTTGTTTTTTGTACCAAAAAGTTTATATTCACAAAATAAGCGACTCTCATCAAAGACTCGCTATTTATCTAACATCTCGTTTTCATCGAAAAAACCACCGCGAGGGTGGTTCTTTTTTATCAATCGTCAAACACTCCGCCTGTGAGTTGGTACATGAGGTAAATGTGTTCCAAGGTTTTTACCTTATCCATATGATCCACATCTTTTACGCCTCCCAAGGCTAGTAAAGGAACAAAACCGAAACATTGGTTATAAGACAAGGGACCATGTTTTAACACAGCCTGTCTATATAAATCCAATTCAAAGTTATCAGTCACATATGAGTTATCTAAATACTGAAGAAAATATTTCAGGCTCTTAATAATAATGTCGCAGTCTTGAATATTGTATTTTACAATACCAACAAATTCATTCTCTTCCCAAGTAATAATATCTCCAAATGCTGTTACGAACAGCGGAAAAAGAAGTAAGGAACTATTCATAATAATAGCCGTAGTAAATCTTTGCATTTTTGTCTTATCTTTTTTAAGATAGTACTATTAAAAAAAGATAAGGTGAAAATCATGGAAACATATACACTTGCAAATGGGGTTACTATTCCTAAAATTGGTTTTGGAACTTGGCAAATTGCTGAAGGCGAAGAAGCCTATAACAGCGTTAGCTTCGCACTTAAGGCGGGTTACACACATATTGATACCGCACAAATTTACGGTAACGAGGTTTCTGTAGGTAAGGCGATTGCTGATAGTAATTTGGCACGTGAGGATATTTTCCTAACTACCAAACTTTGGAATGATAAGCACGATTACGAGTTGGCTAAGACTTCTATCGATGAGTCTCTCGAAAGACTTGGTGTGGATTATTTGGATCTTTTGCTTATCCATTGGCCTAATCCAAAGGCGCTTCGTGAGAATGATGCTTGGAAGGCTGGCAATGCGGGTGCATGGAAGGCTATGGAAGAAGCCTACAAAGAAGGTAAGGTGCGTGCTATCGGTGTGTCAAACTTTATGCAACATCACCTAGAAGCTCTTTTTGAAACAGCTAAAATTGTTCCACATGTCAATCAAATCCTCTTGGCTCCAGGTTGTGACCAAGAAGACTTAGTTGACTATTGCCAAGAGCGCGATATCCTTCTTGAAGCCTATAGTCCACTAGGTACAGGTAGCATTTTTGGAAATGAAGATGTTGAAGCAGTGGCCGAACGTAACGGTAAATCTGTGGCACAAGTTGCTCTGCGTTGGAGCCTCCAAAAAGGTTTCTTGCCACTTCCTAAGTCTGTGACACCTAAAAATGTAAAAGCTAACTTGGATATCTTCGACTTCGACTTATCAGAGGAAGATATGGCAGTCTTGGATAAGATTCAAGGCACCAAAACTCAGAATGATCCTGACACAGTTAATTTTTAATAGGATTTTAAGCAACTCGTCAGGGTTGCTTTTTAGCGTGTTTCTTTAGATTTGCTATGATGAAACTATCATTTTTTATTTATAGATGGGAGTTACGTAATGGAGTCTCGAAATCTTTTGCCTCAGAATACACGTACTTCATTATCAATCACCAAACACACCGCCTGTAATCTGGTACGTGAGGTAAATGTGCTCCAAGATTTTGACAATTCGCGCCACATGAAATTATTTAAGCATATCCTTTTCTCTCATTACCATTTTCTGTTATAATAAATTGTACTTCTAGAATAGAAAGGACTTAAGATGACAACTCTTATTAAACATAAACGTGTAGAATTTTCAGAACTTTTTTATGACTTAGTTTTTGTTTTTGCAATTTCAAAAGCAACTGCTTTAATTCACCCTCTTCATAGCGGTGTTGTGGCTTGGGATTCTTTACTTGATTTCTTCATCTCTGTCATGGTTATCATCAATTCCTGGATGATTCAAACCATTTATACCAATCGCTATGGAACAAACTCGTTATTTAACATGGTAATCATGTTTATCAACATGGGACTTATGCTCTTTATGTCCAATATGATTGGATACAATTGGCAACAATGGTTCTATTATACCTGTTGGGCTGTTGGTACATTGACCCTTACCTTATTTTTTCAATATTTGGTTGAATTTTTTAGAAAATCAACCGATAATACTGATCGGGAAAGTATCAAAGGTTTTCTATGGTTAACAGGTCTAGGAAGTTTAGGAGTCTATCTGGCAGCTCTTTTTCCTATTTACGTTGGAGTCTATATCTTTATTGCTAGTATTCTGCTAACATTTATTGTGCCAATTTTCTTGATTACTAAAGATGAGCATTTCCAGGTAAATCTTCCCCATTTAATCGAGCGCGTCTCCCTTCTTGTGATTATTACGTTTGGAGAGATGGTTGTTGGGCTAGCTAGCTTCTTTACAGTCGAGAATTTCTCGATTTATTCGGTTCTCAATTTCGTTATCATGCTTTCCCTGTTCTTGTTTTATTTTGGCGAATTTGACCATGCTATTGATGAAGGATCTAGTCAAAAGGGATTATTTGTAATTTATAGTCACTATCCTATTTTCATCGGGCTTATGTTGATGACAGTTTCGATGGGTTATCTCCTGAATCCCGAGGCTAATCTTCTCGTTGCAATCAGCTTCTTTTATATCGGAATTGGCCTCTTCCAAGCTGCTGTCCTAGCAAATGGGCCCTATAACAAAAACTATCTTCGCTATCCGAGAAGTTACTACTGTGCTCAAGCGACACTCTATCTGGCTGCCTTGATTCTCTCTTTGCTTTTCGCTTCTAATCCTATAACAGTGTTGAGTATTGCAACCATTTTAGCTCTAGCTATAGCCATTCATTTTATTTATTTTTATATGACACAGAATAAAAAATATTCCAAATCTAACTGGGGGATATTTTAATGAGTTTATAACATTAAAAAGCTTTGGGAACCAAGGCTTTTTTTTCATTAATTTGTTTTTCCATTTTATCCTCCGATTTGAACTCGCACTGACATTTATTTATAACAACACTATATATCTAGTATGGCATAATCATTAGGTATTATAGGTTTTCAAACCAAATGTGAGTCATTCGTTTTTGCCCCACTTTTGCCCCATTTTTAAATCCTGACATTGAAAACACCTAAAAGTATTTCCCTAAAATCAGCTATATTTCAACATTTTTGTTTATTTTCAATATGAAAAGTTCTTACAAATTCATGCAGGGGGCATCTAAACAACAGGAAAAAGCCTTGAAATCAAGGCTTTTTTGATGTCAAATAACTTTTTGTAGCAAATCATTATAAAGGTTTTCCAACCTTATCAAACTTATCATTTATTCTCAATCAATTGCTAGCAATATTTGATAAGACCAACTGTTTTTTACAGTACAGAGCTAGTCTATAATTAACTAAACTATACTAATTTGTGCCCATATTACATGGCCAATCCGCATAGAGATTAAAATGGGCTATTATGAATTCATAAATTTTCGCAACAGAACAAGAGCAAGTCATTTAGAAATAAAAGAGAAGAGAATCTTTCACTCTCTTCTTAGTATATCTTATTAAATTCAGTCTTTCTCAATCTACCTGATTTTCCTTTGCGACGACAAATTCTTTAACCAGTCGATAGATAACAGCAAATACGGGGGTAAAGAATATCATTCCAAGCAGTCCGAAAAGATTCCCTCCGATACTAGCTGCTGCAAGTGTGAAAAGAGCTGGCAAACCAATAGACTGACCTACAACTTTTGGATAAATAAGGTTTCCTTCAATCAGCTGTATAACTTGATATAGAAGAAGAGAAAGTAAGGCTTGAGTAGGACTCACTGTGAAGATAAAAATCGCTCCCACAACACAAGCAATCATAGGCCCTACATAAGGAATGAACGATAGCACTCCTGCAAAGATACCTGTCATTACTCCATAGGGTATCCCAAACATGCTGTAACCAACCGCTATCATAACTCCTATGATAACTGCTTCAATCAGCTGACTCATCAAAAATTGGTCATAAGTCTCTAGTGCTACTTGTCCAATGTAAGTCAACTTTATCACCACCTTCTCTGGAAGAAAAACTTTTAGAAGTCGACTCGTCATCGCTGCCAAATGTTCCTTACTGGATAAAAATAAAAAGGTGAAGACTATAATCAAAAAGGCATTCATCAAACTTGAAAAAATATTGCCGATATTACTAGTCAGACCTGATAAAAAACCTATCAAAGCTTGGCTAATAGAACTAGATTGTCCCTGTATGCCTGATACGATAGTTGACAACATGTCTTTGGTTACAAATTCCGAGCTGCCTAGCAATTTCCCAAGTTGAGTCAGGACTGTTGAAAGGACTGTTCCCAGCTGACTAATAGTCTGAGCTAGGGTTGGCAGCACCAAAACCAAAAGAGCAATCACGATTAAGATAAGAGCTAGGAAAACAAGTACCATGGCAATCGGACGACGCAACTCTGCCTTTACCTTCAATTTAACTAAGTACTGTTCAATTTTTTTCATAGGAACATTAAGCACAAAAGCAATAACAGCACCATAAATCAAGGTTGATGTTACATCAAAAAGAGAGATTGCTCCTGATATAAAGCTCGATGCATTCAGAATCACAAGAGCAACCAGCCCTATAAAAAGGATTAACGGGGTGTATTTTCTAACTAACTTCATAAATTCTCCTTAATAAACATGTTTAGATACGACTATACTATTTGGTTTTTCAAACTCTCGGTCAAGGTAGGCTTGATAAGTTCCTGGTGCGATAAATCCTTTTGGTGAGAGGATATCTGTTCCAGCTTGACCGACTATGGTATCAGCCAAGAGCACACAGTTTGTGGACAAGACAAAGTAGGATTTAAACTTAGATTTGATAAATTTATAAAGTTCCCCATCCGTCTCATGTCTGATTTTATAAGCGTAGGTGTAGTCTTCCTTACCATCTTCCGTTTTAATTTTATCTGCGCTTGGCTCCCATGGAATCGTCAGTTGTTTCAATTCAGCTAATTTTTCCTGAACCGCTTCTTCCATTTCCGGTGTCAAATCTATTCCGTAACCAAATAGCGTTTTTTGACTCTCCCGTTTACATAGGTCAATGTACTTGTCACGATCACAGAAATATAAGACACCATCTCCTACCATGCCAAATAAGGTCTCAGAAGACGGATCATAGTTGCCATAAGAAATAACACGGCCTTGATAGCAGATATCCACATGACCAATTGCCGAAAACAGAGAGGTCTCAGCTGTATGAATAAAAATTTCAAGCTCCGCTGTCTTACCAGACTTCACCATTCCAAGATGGATATCCTCTCTCTCATCAGCATTTTCCTGCATGAATTTGTTGATTTTTGCTAAAGTACTTGCAGGGATGAGAGCGGCTAGGACAATAGGTAAGCTCATTCTTACACGACGTTTGAGATGGTTTTTCCCAATTTCCCCCTCAAACAAGAAACCGTCACGGATATTGGACACACCATAAAGGAAAAAATAAGCCCCTAAAACAAAGAGTTGAAAGACAGAATTTCCCGTAGAGGACAAAAGACTAGTCCCACCAAGAAAAACTAGTACGAGACCATCTAGTAAGAAACGAAAACGAGGTCGAATTTTGTTTTTGCGGTAGAGAACATAGGTGACAAGGTTGATACTAGCATGAAAAATCTGATAAATTCCAATCACAAGAGCCAAAATATAAATTGGCACATCAGTAGCAAGATTCGAGCCTAGCAAATATCCCATCACTAACAATTTAACCAGTGCAACTCCCAAGGTGTCCGTTGACTGACTTTTTTTGAAAATACGTAATACTAAATCTAAGACCGTTGCTATCCAAGCTAAAAACAGAACCAGTCGAATAACCGTCACTGGCAACCAAGTTCCCGTGACCATCAAGATAAGACCTAGCAGAACAAACAAGAAACCCTGAACAAGTAATTTCTTACCTGTCAGACCTAAAGAAAGAATTTTTTCCATAAAAGACCTTTCAAAAATAATAATTAAGCCCTTTGATCAAATTGACTGGTAAATAGCTGACGGCACAAACAGCCTGTGCCAGCAAGACATGGCGACTGACTGTAGCAATGTCACCATCTTGTCTTTTGCACTTCTGAAATTTGTTTTATTGAGTCGAAATCAGAGCTTTTAAAAACTAGCTAAACTTGAAAGCTAACCATAATTGCTAGATAAAAAAGGTGCAACCAATCCTTCTTGTAAAGGTAGGAAAGAATTATATCCATTCCATTAATTATTTATATATTACCTATTGTGACACAATACTCACTATAATTCAACTTTTTACTTATTTCAATAGTTTTGATTATTTTCAACATGAAAACTCTTCAAAAATTATGCAGGGGCATCTAAACAACAGGAAAAAGTCTTGGAATCAAGGCTTTTTTACTTGTCAAATCAATCTCATCCATACTTTTCACCACTCAAAAAGCGAGCCGTCGATTTGGCTCATTTTTTCTTTTTTCATTCTTAATTTCGGTAAAAATGACTATCTTTGTCGCTTGGTGATTGGCCGATTGCCAAGACGTCTTGGCTGCCATCCGTACCTGTCAATTCATTTGCTACACCTGCTGGTGTAAAGATAAGGCGTGCACCTTCTCCACCATCGACAAGATGGATTCCTGTTGAGTAGTAGCCATCTTTTTCCTCTACTTGGCCCATTTCATACTGGAAGGTTCCTTTTGAACTTTGAATGGTCACGATTCCATCAGCTGTGACTGTAGCAGTTGTTCCAGCATAGTTTTCCCATGTTCCAAGAAATTTTGCGTAAGCTTCTGGCGACTTTTTCTTCTCTTCCTTCTTATCCGTTTGAGTGCTTGCGGAACTTGATGGACTCGTTTCAGACTTCGGCTCCTCTTTTTGACTAGCTTCTGTTTTACTTGATGACTCCTTAGTTACTTTAGAGGAAGAAGCCTCTTTGCTTGAAGATGCTGTAGTTTTTTCAGTATTTCCTCCACAAGCAGCAAGTGTCACCACAGCCAACAAGGCAAGAGCTGAAAGACTGGTGTAGCTCAATGTTTTTTTCATGATAATCTCCTTTTAAAATGATGACCCAGTTTAGTCTGAGTCTAAAATGGCTAGTCCGAAATTACATATATTTTTGACGGCCAAGCCCTAGTCTTCAGTGTATCATTTATTTGTCTATAATTCAATAGTTATTTTGGTAACTTTGTGTAAGATCAAGCAAAAAACTGATCCAAGAATGAATCAGTCTCTCTTTATATCTTCTTTGATTTTTCAAAAGCTTTAATAGATAAACATGGCATCGCCAAAGCTAAAGAAACGGTATTTTTGGTCGATAGCATGTTGGTAGGCTTCTAAGACCAATTCACGGCCTGCAAAGGCAGAAACGAGCATGACCAAGGTAGACTTAGGCAAATGGAAATTCGTAGAAAAAGCATCCACAACCTTCCAGTCATAGCCTGGTTTGATAAAGATATTGGTCCAGCCAGAGTCTGCTTGGATTTGCCCATCAAACTTGCTTCCGATGGTTTCTAGTGTACGGATAGAGGTTGTTCCAACCGCAATGACACGACCCCCATTTTCTTTGACCTGTCGCAAGGTCGCAGCAGCTTCTTCAGACAATTGATAAAACTCTGAGTGCATCTCGTGCTCATCCAGATTATCTACGGAAACAGGTCTAAAGGTCCCAAGTCCAACGTGCAAGGTCAGGTAGACTAGGTGAACCCCTTTTTGCTGGATTTCTTCCAGTAATTCCTTGGTAAAATGCAGGCCTGCAGTTGGGGCAGCCGCTGAGCCGCTCTCCTTGGCATAGACTGTCTGGTAACGTTCACGGTCATCCAACTTTTCATGGATATAAGGAGGCAGTGGCATTTCTCCAAGACTTTCAAGTACTTCTAGGAAAATTCCTTCATATTCAAAACGCACAATACGGCCACCATGGGTCAATTCCTCAGTCACAACTGCGCTTAGCCGACCATCGCCAAAGACAACTCTAGCTCCGACCTTGAGACGTTTAGCAGGTTTTGCCAAGACTTCCCATTCGTCTCCTGCTGTATTTTTCAAGAGCAAGAGTTCAACATGGCCCCCTGTTTCTTCCTTTTGACCATGAAGTCGCGCTGGTAGTACGCGGGTGTCATTCATAACCAGGGCATCACCTGGCTCTAGCATTTCAATAATAGAGTGAAAATGGCGATCTTGAAATTCCCCTGTTTTGCGATTGACTATCAAGAGTTTAGAGGCATCGCGCTTTTCCAGAGGTGTTTGTGCAATCAACTCCTCAGGCAAGTGAAAATCAAAATCATTGGTATTCATTGTAGTCATATTTCCTTTTCTTTTCTAATGTACTTACGATTAGCTATCAAAACGAACTTCTTCAAGCAAATACTCGATGAAGCGTTCACCCATCTTAGATAAGCTAGTTTTCTCATGCTGGATATAAACCAGCTCAATCGGATCATCAATATCAAGTGGAATCGAAACAATATTGTCTCCATTGAGGTTACTATTAAGGATACCAGTCGCGATGGTATAGCCGTCCAAACCAATCAAGAGATTGAACAAGGTCGCACGGTCACTAACAACGATGGATTTCTTGTGGTGTTCCTGAGACAAAATCTCCTCTGAGAAATAGAAGGAATTATGGGTTCCTTGATCATAGCTCAAGTAAGGGAAGTCTTCTAGGTCTGCCAACTGCACCTTGTCTTTTTTAGCAAGAGGATTGGTCTTGCTGACAAAGATATGAGGTTGGGCTGTAAAGAGATGGTGAGCAACTAGATGGTTATCATCCAACATCTTAGAAAGGACATCACGGTTATAGCTATTTAAAAAGAGGACTCCGACTTCACTACGGAAGTTCTTGACGTCGTCGATGATTTCCCAGGTTCTGGTTTCACGCAAAAAAAGCTCGTACTTTTCCATATCGCTCTTCTTGAGCAAGGAAACAAAGGCATTGACTACGAAGGCATAGTGTTGCGAAGACACACTAAAAAGCTCACGATGAGCGATTGGGTTCTTATAGCGTTCTTCTAGGAGTTGGGTTTGTTCGACAACCTGACGGGCATAGGACAAAAACTCCATCCCATCACGTGTGAGGGTAATTCCCTTAGGATTTCGGATAAAAATCTCAATCCCCATCTCATTTTCTAGGTCACGAACTGCATTTGATAGACTGGGCTGCGTAATGAAAAGTTGCTTGGCAGCTTCATTCATCGAACCAGTCTCTACAATTTTGATAATATAGTGTAATTGTTGAATTCTCATGTTTTTATTGTACCATACTTGAGGCAATATAAAAAGAACCAGTCACTGAAAGCTCTGTGGCAAAGCTTAGATGAGTGCTTTCAAATGACCTTATCTAGCACTTTAAAAAGAGGTTGAAACAATTCCAACCTCCTTTAATCTTTATTATTATACAAGCTTTTTAATCGAAACTTAGCTTCCTCTTTCCCAGAAGATGGCTAATAAAATCATGGCTCCTAAAACTGATGGGATAATGGCTGTACCGCTTAAGCTTGGTCCCCAAGAACCAAAAATTAATTGTCCTAAAAAGGCACCAATCCAGCCGAGAAACATTTTCCCGAAGCATCCCATCCGTTCTCCACGATTGGTGATAGCTCCTGCTAATAGTCCGATTAAAAGCCCGACAAACATACTTCCAAGCATAGATTCTCCTTAAATTGCCCAATCTCCATTACGGAAGAGTGGTACGCGTGTCCCATCCTCACGGATACCATCGATATCCATTTGGTTAGAACCAATCATAAAGTCTACGTGAACATCTGAACGATTAAGTCCTGCAGCTTCTAGCTCTTCTTCGCTCATCTCTGCTCCGCCAACAACGCTCGTTGCATAGGCTGCACCGATAGCCAAGTGGTTAGAAGCATTTTCGTCAAAAAGGGTGTTAAAGAAGGTAATACCTGACTGAGAAATTGGACTTGGATCTGGTACCAAGGCACATTCACCCAAGGCACGCGCACCAGCATTCTTAAAGACGAGGTCCTTCATTACTTGATCACCCTTTTCAGCTGTGATATCAACGATTTGACCATTTTCAAAGGTCACTTTGATGCCTTCGATGATATTTCCATTGTAGCTAAGAGGTTTTGTAGACGTTACATAACCATCTGCGCGACGGAAATCAGGGGCTGTAAAGACCTCTTCTGTTGGCATATTTGGCAAGAAACCTTCGCCTTGAGCATTGATAGCACCGGCTGATTCCCAAACGTGGTTCTTCGGCAAGCCAAGTGTCAAATCAGTTCCAGGTGCTGTGTAGTGAAGGGCTGAGAATTGTTCTTTGTTGAGCATCTCTGCCTTGCTCTTCAAGATAGCTGCATGTTCTTCCCAAGCCTTAACTGGGTCTTCTTCGTAGATACGGCAAGTCTTGAAGATTTGGTCCCAAAGGAGATCCACTGCTTCTTCGTCGCTCGCTGCATTTGGAAAGACCTTCTTAGCCCACTCGAGTCCAGCTGCAGCAGCAACAGTCCAACTAACCTTGTTGGATTGAGTTGCGATACGCATTGGTTTCATGGCAATTCCCATAGCTTTGGCGGAAGCTGAAAGTTTTTCTGCATCAACTCCGTTCAAGGCACCTGGGTCAGAAGAACGAACACCGAGACGACTTGCTTTGTTTTCAAGAAGGTAATTCATCTCAGCAATCTTGTATTCTGGTACATTGTCCAAACGCTCTAGTGGCGCGTGAAGGAATTTCTCACGATTCACAAAGTCATCTGCCCATTGAACGATAACTTCGTGTGCACCAAGTGCATAAGCCTCTTTAACGATTAAGTGAGCCAACTCACGTTGCTCCACATCGATTGAGAGAGCCAAGGTATGACCAGGTTGCACATTCACACCGTTTGCAACCAACAACTTAGCATATTTTTCTAGATTTTCTTTAAAATTTGGTAAAACCATTCTTGTTTTCTCTTTTCTATTTTTATTTTTCTTTCAAAGCAGAAAATAATCCTGCCAAAGCAATAGCACCTGACAAGAGTGCTGTCGATAGAAGAATTGTCTGATCAACAAGTTCTAACTGATATTCAAAAACTTTTTGAGCTGGCTTGTTTTCCGCAAAAATTCTAAGTTTCATGAAATGTCCTCCGTTACTAGTATATCACATATGATGTAAATTTAAAAACAAGCCTAATAAAGCTTGTTTTTATTTAACTATCACAAAAGTCGTGTACATATCTTTCCACTTCTTTTTCCATAGATTGAATCTCACGAATACCCCATTTATCATTCTTTACCGTTACATCTGCCATCATCTGTAATTTTAAACTCTGGCGGTTGAAAATTCCTTCCCACTGTTTATATTTTGCACTTGGAACTAAATTTCCAAACTTCGAATTTTGACTATCTGTAATGATACAGAGATTCCCAAAGGAGTGCAAAAATTTATCATCAATTTTTTCAACTCTTTCATCACTATTTGGATGTTGTGGAAACCAATGCTCTATAGAACGACGATATGCAAATTTGAAATCTTCAAACTTAACATCATAATCTTTCTTTAATTCTTCACGATTTTTCCATAAAACATAATCTACAAAGTTAAAAGCATAAACAGGAATTGTACCATATTTCTTAATTCTTCTATCCTCAGTAAACAATCTTTCTTCTGCATACGTCACTGCCATTTTTTCTAGAAATTCTTTAAAACGAGCACCAAATTCTTGATCATTTAGTTCTTCAATATGTCTGAAGAGAAATTGTAAAATCTCATATAACCAACGACTATCACGATTAGCAGTGAAGGTTACAGCGAACATGGATTGAAGAAGAATAATGTTTTTGTTAATTTCCGAATCTGAAAATGTATTCTTAGTAAAGCGTTCTTCAACTATGTAATGCTCTTTCGCTTTTCCATTAGGTTGATATTCATAATAAGTCCCCTTCTGCAAAAACCATTCATCCTTATTTCTGCTTGAAGAATCCATATTTGAATTTCTAACGATGTAATTATCAAAAATATGTTTTATTTTAAGAAGAAATTCACTGAATTCAATAATCCAAGTCTTATTTTTATTTTTTATATCAAATAGAGCTAAAAGTTTCTTATCGTCTAACTGAACCTCATTGGTATCCTTACCTTCCCAAATTGCCAATACATGGAGTAGGAAGGTTGGAAAATCGATAACTTGGGTATAATCACCAAAATCTTTTTCTACTTCTATATTTTTTTCATTTATCTTTTTTCCTAATATATCTGATAACTTTCTTCTTTCATTTTGATAAAAATCAATATCATCATAAATATTATGAAATGAGTAATTTGTAAAATGCCATCCAAAAATACGTTCGCGTTCTTGAAAATCATCTGCTCTCTTCCGTCGCATCTTAAATTGACTTGATACCGGTTTATCAAACTCTGCACAGGCATCCCAAATTCTTGCAAACTTTTGAGCCATTTCTTGATCTGTACCGAATTTAGCCATCATTTGCGCCTTGAGAATCTCATGAGCCTCTAGTTGTTCTCCTCGAGAATTGAAACGTTCGAAATAAAGATTCAAATCTAAATCTTCAGGAAGTATACTCCGAAAAATGATGACATTCTCAAAAAGATAATCAACGAAAGACTGAGGATTAAGCTGATGCTCCTCTAGCACTTTTTTCAATGCATCTTTAGCATTCCCATAACCTCTAGTTAATTCATTTTCATCGTCCTCAGAGATTTTTTGCTTAGTAAATAGTTTTTGAATATTCTCATTTGATTTCTTCCTAGCTGGAAAGGTAAGATTGACAGCTTTCAATCTATCAAAACCAAACTCATGCTTCAAAGCTAAGGCAATCAAATTAAGGGCTGTTGTCCGTTGTTGCCCATCTATGATTTTGAAAATGTCATTCTCTTTATTAACGACTAATGTTCCAATATAGTAGTTGTCTCTATTTTCTTGAAAAGCATCTGCTACGTCGTTCAATAACTGCTCAATTTCATCATAAGTCCAGGCAAAATTTCTCTGATAAAGAGGAATAGCATAGGTATCTTCATTTAACAAACGATTAACAGATAACCTTATATGTGTTTCTACCATTTATCTTTTTCCTCTTCTATAATCTTGTCCACAGTATAATTTTCAAATAGCTCTCTATCTATCTTGATCATGAAATCATTCGGAGTGACAGCATGGGATAAAAGTTGAAATAGCTTTTGAGCCTCTTTTTGTCTAAAACTTCCACCAGCGGCGTATTTCCCTACCGTTGCATCATATATAGCTTTAGACTTAACTCGAGGGTAATAAGACCAAATAAACAAGGTCTCTATTATCTCCTTTGATAGCTCATCTTTTCCAAATCTCTCTGCAAAAAGAGAGCAAATATTTAGAAACAGATTGTAGCATTTGAGATAGCGTCCCTTTGAGCTATTGTAAATGTTCAACATGCCTTCTGGGTAAGCTACATTTTTTTCTCCCTCTTCAAGCTCATCAGAAAATCCTAACCTTTCATTTAAAAAATCTTTATGATCTTTAATAGTTTCATGAGCAGATTCAATATACTCAAAAAATTTACTTCCGTCAATGATTGGCATAGTAATCGAAAGAGGAAATTTTTCAATATGACGATACAATTCTAGGTATGGAAAGTTCTGATTCAAATCAACGCCTTTAAAGTCGTCAATATAATCCTCTGTAAATCGTAGATAAGAGCCATAACGCTTGTTTGTTAATCCTGTTTCTCCCCTAGACCAACGTCTCATACGAAAAAGATGCTTATCAAATAACTCTTTGAGACTTAACTCTTTATCCTCTACAATTTGCTCCCACTTTTCAACAATTCTTTCATCTTCAGAATCTTGCTTGCGAAGATGATAGGCTTTGAGCAAATCATGAGGTTCTAGAGATTTTCCACGATTATTCTGAGAATCAAATAGCTGAAAGGCCTCTGATAATCGTTCCTGTGGCATAGTAATCACAGAGACAGAACAATTTTCCAATAGAAAGTTACAAATATCTTTTGCCTGATTCTCACCAATCAATTGAGTCAAATTTTCCCACTCATTATAATTTTCACTCGCATGATAGCAAGATAGCTCTCCAAATTCAGCACTTAGTAGTTGATTAGCACCCTTATAATCCTCAAAATCATCTAGTAAATAAAGAAACAAGGAGATAGAAATTAGCCGTTGCTGTCCATCGACAATATCTAAGTATCCATCATTTTCATGCAAGATAACAGAACCAACCTGATATTCCTTTTTCCCCATAGCATCTCGTAGATCATAAAAAAGATTACGGATATGCTTTCTGTTCCATTTATAAGGTCTTTGATAAGAAGGAATCCGTAAATTCTCTTCTTTCAATAGTTCTCCAACTTTTTTAGAAGTAAATTGAATACTCATTTTATCCTCATCTATATTTATCTATCATTTCTTGAACGGTCCGCTTCATATCCTCTACTAAAATCCGAGGAGACAAAACAGTAACTGCTTCCCCTTGTCCCAGCAACCAGCGTTTAAGACCCGGTGTATGCTGACTTTCAAACTTAAAATGAGTCCAGCCACCATTTTTCCCAACTATTTTTGCATTTGGAAATTGATCCATCACAATAGTAGGATCGTACAAGAACTCGATCTCAATACTGATTTTCTTCCCGATAAAAGCGTCTACTCTCTCGTTACGAATGTCTCCATCTCTAAATTTATCTCGATAAGAAATAGAGGGTTTCTCTATATCACTATGAGACCAGGACTGGATACGGTCTACTCTTAAAGTAATATAAGTCTCATATTTCAACTGGTATACAACCAGATAGAAATAATGACTATCATAATAAAGAGAGACTGGCAAAACAGTCGGCCTCTTAGAAGACTCAGAATACGGGTTTTGATAGATAATATCTAGAACCTGTTCATGCAAAATAGCTTCCGATAAATCCCAAATTTTCTCTACTCTATCTTGCTGATCCGTTAAGGGAGTATAGTTAAGTTTTTCACTGCCAATGATCTGCTCAATTTCTTTCTGGTCATCACGAGGAACTAAGGCAAGTAAATTTTTTAGTAAGCTATCAATTTCTGGTTTATTCAGTGCTCGATTTTCCAATAAAATCTTTGAAATAACGAGAATATCCTTTTTATTAAAAACTGACTTACTTGATAGGCTATACTTTTTCGTTTTACGACTATAAAACAATTCTCCACTAAAATCGGGATGACTGGATAAAATATCACGGAGTAGCGAAAAATCTCTCTGTATCGTCTTTTCACTAACCTCAAATTCCTGGGCTAATTGCTTTTTTCCTAACGGAGTCCCAAACTGTAAGCGTAAAAAGATTGTTAGTAGTCTCTCTTGATCATTCATCTAATGTCCTTTTTGTTAATCTTCAAGCGATGTTAGACACGCTGTCATCCCCCATTTAAAACGCACAATCAAACTAGAAGGCACATTCCCCAATTGATCTGGTTCAGTGTCACTAGAGAAAACCATTTGTTTATTCTTAAAATGTTGAGAATTAAAAAGATTAAAAAATTTTTCTTGAATAAGAATATCCTTTTCTCCCAATACCTGAATATCATCTACGATTAGGAGATCAAACTGCTCACTTCTAACTTTTTGGATTTCTAGCTCATTTTCCAATAAGTTTACGGCAGAAATATATTTTACTCGCTTTTCTGGATTATTCTCAAGAACCTTATTTCCAATTGCTTGAAGGAGATGTGTTTTCCCCGAACCTTTTTTTCCATAAATATAAAGTGGATTATATTGGGGATTATATTTTAATCCTAGGTTCTCTACTACTGCTAAGGCTCCTTTCTTTGCTAAATCATTACCATCTTTTTCTACAAAATTTTCAAATTGATATTTGTTATTTAAGCCTGTATTGTTCATCATTTAAACCTCTTTATTTTTTATAATATAAGTATAACAAAACAGATGGACAATATTTGTCCGTCTGTTAATTTTTATTTAAAACAAATCATCAAACAGACTCAACTGGTTGTCCTCTGGCATATTGCCCAGAATTCCCATTTCATCCATCTTTTCAACTAAAGTTGAGGAAAGTCCACCTCGCTTGCGTAGTTCGGTTTTAGAGAGGAACTCACCTTCTTGACGAGCACGAACCAATTGCTTAGCAACGTTCTCCCCTAGACCATCCATAGCGACAAACGGTGGGATGAGGGTGTCTCCATCGATGATGAATTCAGTTGCATCACTACGATAGAGGTCCAACTTCCCAAATTTGAAGCCACGTTCCCACATCTCATTGACGATTTCAAGCGTTGTATAGAGGTCGATTTCCACGTTGGAAGCTTCATTGTTCTTGCGCTTTTCAGCAATTTCTTGCATCTTGTGTTTGATAGCATCCAAGCCTGCACCCATGGTCTTGATATCAAAAGCTTTGGCACGGATGGAGAAGTAAGCACAGTAATAATAAATCGGATGGTGAACCTTGAAGTAGGCTACACGCAAGGCCATCATAACGTAGGCTGCCGCGTGGGCTTTAGGGAACATATACTTGATTTTCCCACAAGATTCGATGTACCATTCAGGTACATTGTTGGCCTTCATAGCTTCGATATACCCATTGCGCTCTTCTTCCGATATTTTGAGCCACATTCCCTTACGCACTCGCTCCATGATGGTAAAGGCCATCTTTGGATCTAGACCAGCGTGCATGAGGTAAACCATGATGTCATCCCGACATCCGATAACGGTTGACAGGTCCGCAATTCCAGCCTTAATTAAGTCTTGGGCATTTCCCAACCAAACGTCGGTACCGTGAGACAGACCAGAAAGCTGAAGCAACTCCGCAAAGGTCGTCGGATGGGTTTCATCCACCATTCCACGAACAAAGTTGGTCCCAAACTCTGGAATACCAAGCATACCAGTTGAAGTCCCGATTTGATCAGGCGTCACTCCCAGAATATCGGTTCCTGAGAAGAGGGCCATGACACCAGGGTCATCCATAGGAATATCATTTGGATCAATGCCTGATAAGTCCTGAAGTTTCCGAATCATGGTCGGATCATCATGTCCTAGGACATCGAGCTTGAGGACGTTCTCGTCGATATCGTGGAAGTTAAAGTGAGTAGTCTGCCATTCAGCGGTCACATCATCTGCTGGATATTGAACCGGTGTAAAGTCATAGACGTCCATATAGTTTGGAATAACAACGATTCCCCCTGGGTGCTGACCGGTCGTCCGTTTAACACCAGCAGCTCCTTGGGCTAGGCGCTCTACTTCAGCTTCACGGTAGAACTTGCCATAGTCACGCTCGTAACCCTTGACAAATCCATAAGCTGTCTTAGCAGCCACCGTACCAACCGTTCCTGCACGGAAGGCATATTCTTCCCCAAAGATATCACGAACATCCAAGTGGGCACTCGGCTGGTCCTCACCTGAGAAGTTCAAATCGATATCGGGAACCTTATCCCCATCAAAACCAAGGAAGGTCTCGAAAGGAATGTCCTGTCCATTTTTGCTGAGCTTGTGACCACAGTTAGGACAGTCTTTATCTGGCATATCAAATCCTGAACCGTAAGAACCATCCGTGATAAACTCACTGTACTGACACTGACCACAGACATAGTGAGGCGATAGCGGATTAACCTCGGTAATTCCAATCATGGTCGCAACGAAACTGGATCCAACAGACCCACGGGAACCAACCAAGTAACCTCGTTCATTGGAACGGTGCACTAGCATCTGTGAAGCCAGATAAATCACGGCGAAACCATTCCCTAGGATAGAAGTCAATTCTTTTTCAATCCGTAAATCAACGATATCTGGGAGTGGATTTCCATAGATTTCAAAGGCTTTTTTATAGGTTAATTCAGCAACTGTTTCTTCGGCTTTGTCAATGAAAGGTGTGTATAAATCACCCTTTACAACCTCCACAGGTTCAAAGATTTCTGCCAAGGCATTGGTATTTTCAATAACAATCTTGCGAGCCAAGTCTTCCCCTAGAAAGGCAAACTCATCCAACATTTCATTGGTTGTTCTAAAATGCGCCTTTGGTAGCGGAGCTGGTTGGGCAGCTTCTCCATGGCCGATAGTTCGGTTAATCATAGCTCCCTGACCTAGACTTCGCACGATGATTTCACGATAAATCTCATCCTCGGGTTCGAGATAGTGGACATTTCCTGTCGCAAGAACGGGTTTCCCAAGGCGATCTCCAACCTCTATCAGGCTCTTGATGATGGTCTGGAGTTCCTCCATGTCCTTGACCTGCTCTTTGGCAATCAAAGGTGCATAGATAGCAGGAGGCATCACCTCGATAAAGTCATAGTATTTAGCCACTTCGACTGCCGCATCTACTCCTTGGGAAACGACTGCATCAAAAACTTCCCCTTCTGTACAAGCAGAACCCAAGATTAAACCTTCTCGATGGGCATCCAGTACCGTACGTGGAATCCGTGGTACTCCTTCAAAATACTGAGTATTTGACAGAGAAACCAGCTTAAAGATATTTTTCAAGCCCACTTGATTTTTTACATAGATAGTTGCATGCTTGACGCGAGCTTTTTTATAAGAGTCCGGACTGATTAAATCAATATTCAATCTAGCTAAATCTGTCACGCCATGCTTTTCTGCCACTTCCTTGATAAAGATGAAAAGCAGACGGCCAGTTGCTTCCGCATCATAGTTGGCCATGTGATGGTGTTCTAGGGCAACTCCAAAACGCTTGGTCAAAGGTCCTAGACCATGACGTTTATACTCAGGATAGAGATTTCTTGCGAATTCTAGCGTATCGATGACAGGTTGACTAATTTTTGGTAGACCGTGACGTTCATAGTTGGCATTCATAAAGCCAACGTCAAAGGTTGCATTGTGGGCGACAAGAACGGTATCCTTACAAAATTCTTGGAATTCTTTCAGAACTTGAACCAAGGGTTTGGCATTTTTTACATGGTCATCCGTAATTCCCGTCAATTCTGTCGTAAAGGCCGATAAGGGGTGCCCTGGATTGATAAATTCATCAAATTCAGCTACGATATTGCCCTTATACATCTTAGAAGCTGCGACCTGAATCAAGTCATTATAGATAGCTGAAAGTCCAGTCGTTTCCACGTCAAAGACTACATAGGTTGCTTCAGACAAATCCATCTCAACTTCATTATAGACGATAGGTACACGGTCTTCAACGATATTGGCTTCCATCCCATAGATCAGCTGGATTCCAGCTTTCTTAGCCGCCTTATAGCCATGAGGGAAGGATTGAACATTCCCATGGTCCGTGATTGCTACCGCCTTGTGTCCCCATTTAGCAGCTTTCGCAACGAGTTCTTCGACTTCAGGTAGAGCATCCATGGTCGACATATTGGTATGCGCATGGAACTCAACACGACGTTCTCCCTCTGGCATCAAGTCTTTCCGTTCATAATGGACGACTTCCTGGACATCTTGCACATTCATGGTCAAATCCCGTGTAAAATTATTGACCTCAACATTCCCACGAACACGGAGCCAAGAATTTTTCTTAATCATGTCAAATTTTTGGGCTTCTTCTTCATTCTTGACCCATTTTTGCATAGAGAAACTAGAAGTATAGTCCGTCATCTTGAAGTTAATCAAGACACGACCCGTTCTAGTCACCTTCTGCTCGACATCAAAGACAACTCCTTCAAAAACCAGACGATTTTCCTCAGTATTAACCTCAATCATTGGAGTAATCTCTGCCTTGTCTAGTTTTGGCTTGGCAGCTGCTTTCTTGGCTTGGAAATCAAAGACAGGCTTATCCTCTACTGGAGGTGGTGGCGCCATCTGTTCCAATTGTTCCATAGCCCGAAGTGTTTCTTCATTAGCAGCTTGGATAATCATTTGATTTTCCGTCTGAAAGGCCTCTTGCTCTTCCCTCGTGAGTTCTTCATTTTTTTCTAAACTGCAGGAAAGTTTGGGAAAACCAAAGTGTTCCAACTGTTTGCTAAGATTTGGCAGATGATTTTTTCTAAAATGCTCAGTATCTGCGGCTTCAGAAGCTTCAATGATTAACTGGTCATTTTCAAAGCGAACCTGAAAATTCTGATATATAGAACGAAAACCTTGACTAGCGCAAGGACCATCCGAAAAAGCCTCTCGATAGTAGGCTTGTAAAAGTTCTCTAGAAAATTCCTGATTTCGCGTTTTTATCTCAAAACTAGCCTGATTTCCCGTTTTTGAGAATTCTTCCTTCAAGCCTCTTTTCAACTCTAGAAAAAGTTCAAAAGGCAAGATATTTTCAAAAACAAAATGAAACTCCCAAACTTTGCTTCGTTTATGAACAATGACTTGTTCTATTTTAGCCTGAGAGAAGGCCACATGATTTCTCATTTCAGCGGGGATTCCCAACTGATTCATTAAAATTTCAAAAGTGGTTGACATCCATTTTCCTCACAATATACTCCCTCTATTTTACCATATTTAAGGCACTTTTTCCTATTTCTACCAAAGAGCCAATATAAAAATGGAGAGGACAACGATTGTCCTCTCCAGATGTTAGCTTTTATTCGACTTTTTTTAATAAACACTAGTTTCTTTTCTTCTTGAAAGAGAATTTAAGAAGCGTCATCATTCCTAGTAATACTGCTCCAACCGATCCTAAAAGACCGCTACTTTCTCCTGTTTTTGGTAAAGCTTTTTCTTTATCTTCAGTCTTTTCTATTTCTTTCTTAGATGGACCAGACTTCACATCTTCAATTTTTTTCGGCTCCTCAGACAGACTCCTAGAATCCTTATTCTTACCATTATCCTGAGGTTTCAAGTTTAGTTCCGGTTGTGGTGCAGGATTCGGCTGTGGTGCTGGATCTGGTTGAGGTGCAGGATTCGGCTGCGGTGCTGGATCTGGTTGCGGTGCTGGGTTCGGCTGTGGTGCTGGATCTGGCTGTGGATTTGGTTTCTCAGTGTTTTGAGATTGATAAACAACCCCATAATTTGAGAAGTGAGAAACTTTGAAATGAACATATTTTCCATCAGCACTCAATTCAAACGGCAGTTCCTCAACTGCTCCTGTTTCTGGTAAGAAGTAGATAACCTTTCCTACTTTACGACTAGGATCCACAGGTATCGTTACAGTTGCTTCTCCTGTGATTTGTACAAAACTACCATCTGCCTTTTGAGTCTTAACATCGTAAAGTTCAACATTTTTAGCTGGAAGTTCTGCTGGAAGTTTAGCCAGAATATTGGTATCTAAAACCTTGTCCGCTATGATCTTATCAACCGCAGCAACATCTGCTCCTGTTAGAGATACAGAGACGTTCGTCGTAGGAGAAACGAGTGTCTCCTTGGGGTGAGATTTGTAGTATAAACTTAAGAATGCGACACCTCCTATGCTACTGTTGGTGTGCAATTCATACTTCAACAAAGTCCCATAGGCTGGATTGGATAGATCCTTGGGATTAAAACGTTTTCCAGCAGGAACGCTATAAACCCTCGTTAATCCATGATGCCTTGCCCTACCACTCTCGTCCACATCTATAGCATGGTTTACCCTTAAAAATTCTCGTTTTTCAGGAATCGTAGTTATATCTGGACTAGTCGGATCTGTAGGGTCTGGAACTTCTCGCATAATTTCTTTGAAGGTGATAATATACTCCTTTTGGATTTGCTCAGAGCCGTCATTGGTAATGGTTCTGCCGATATTCTTAAGGTTTTCCTCATAATCATCGAATCCCTTATAATCAAAAAGCACAAAATCCTTATAGGTATTTGCCTGCAAAGTATAGCTTTCTCCTGGCTTGAGAGTGATTGTTTTGCGGGACAATTCAGCAGTTCCCCGACCGCCAGGTTGGAAAACGTAATATACTTCAACCACATCAAAAGAAACTGTTTGCAAAGCTGGTTTCTCTCCCTCAACCGTCTTCTTTTCTTTATCTAGTAGTTGACTAGAAGTTTCCACAGTAGAGTTTGTATTTTTTTCTGCTGTTTGCTCCTTTTCCTTGGACTTTGGAGTATCGACTAAGCTCTTTGATGGTTCCGTTACAGTTTCCTCTGCATGTACAAGGGCTGTTCCAGCTACACCGACTGTCACGGCTGCTAGACCGAGCAAAGCAAATTTCTCCAACTTAATAGCCTTTTTTCGATCATGTTTATAACGCTTTATTCTTGACATCTTGTATCTCCTCATTATTTAAAATGTATCACCTTTAGTATACCCCCCCCCCGAATCCCTTTGTCAAGCCTTTTTTAGCACTTTTTTAAAATATTTTTACGTCCAGATTACTTCAGTAAAAAAATGAGAAACCCATTGTCAACACTTTTTAGAATTTTTATATTCAATTGAAACAAGAATAAGATAAAAGAGCCTCGGAAAAAGTATTGCAATTGGTAATACCTTTTTGAGATGCTTTTTAACATGAGCCCATTTCTTCTCAATAGGATTGTACTCAGGTGAGTAGGGAGGAAGAGGTAAAAGTTCATGCCCAAATTCTTCACATAAGAGCTCTAGCTTACCCATTCTATGGAATCTTGCATTATCCATAATAATAATAACTGATGGTGTGTTTAATGTTGGTAAGAGAAACTTCTGAAACCAAGCTTCAAAAAAGTCGCTCGTCATCGTCTCTTCGTAAGTCATTGGAGCGATTAACTCGCCATTTATTAGCCCTGCAACCAAAGAAATCCTCTGATACCTTCTTCCAGATACTTTACCTCTTATTAACTTATCTTTCAGAGAAAATCCCTTGTGAATAGGCAAACAAAAGAGTAGATAAAAGCATTTTAGGGTGATAGGACGGCGACTAAAGGCGTGATAGAAGGCGTGGACGTGACGATCCTCCAAGGTATTCACCACTTTTTCAATAGTAAAACGAGATGATCTTGTGGCAAGAATGAACTGATTTCTCGTGGTAAAGTTGTTTGATTTTTGTTATAGTGAATATGCATGGAATAGCTTTTCTAAATGGTTTATTGTGAAATTCTATTTTACAAAGACTATCGCAAACATGCAAAAAGCAACGGCAAAAACCGTTGCTTTTTTGGGAGACAAGGGACTATTGTCCTAGACTCAGATGTTAGCTTTTATTCAACCCACAACAGCTGACAAAGAGCCGAAAAAGAAGCCACAAAGTGACTTCTTTTAAAGTGACGGTGAATTATTCTTCACCTTTGTTTTTCTTAATGATTTCTTCTTGTACTGACTTAGGTACATCTTCGTAGTGGTCGAATACCATCATGAATGTACCACGTCCTTGTGATGCAGAACGAAGAACTGTTGCGTAACCGAACATTTCAGCAAGTGGAACGTAAGCACGAACGATTTGGCTGTTACCGTGTGCTTCCATACCATCTACACGTCCACGACGAGCAGTTACGTGACCCATAACATCACCAAGGTTTTCTTCTGGAACAGTGATTGTTACAAGCATCATTGGTTCAAGGATAGCTGGTTGTGCAGTCTTAGCAGCTTCTTTAAGTGCAAGAGATGCAGCGATCTTGAAGGCAGTTTCAGATGAGTCGACATCGTGGTATGAACCATCGTAAAGCTTAGCTTTAACGTCAACCATTGGATAACCAGCAAGAACACCGTTAGCCATAGATTCTACCAAACCTTTTTCAACCGCTGGGATAAATTCACGAGGAACCACACCACCGACGATTGCGTTTTCGAATTCGAATCCTTTTCCTTCTTCGTTTGGAGTAAATTCAATCCATACATCACCGAACTGACCTTTACCACCAGACTGACGTTTGAAGAATCCACGTGCTTGAGTAGGAGCACGGAATGTTTCACGGTAAGATACTTGAGGAGCACCTACGTTCGCTTCAACTTTGAATTCACGACGCATACGGTCAACAAGGACGTCAAGGTGAAGCTCACCCATACCAGAGATAACTGTTTCACCAGTTTCAACGTTTGTTTCAACGCGGAATGTTGGATCTTCTTCAGCCAATTTTTGAAGGGCGATACCCATCTTGTCTTGGTCTGCTTTAGATTTAGGCTCAACCATCAATTGGATAACTGGTTCTGGAACGTTGATTGACTCAAGGATGATTTTAGCTTTTTCATCTGTCAATGAGTCACCAGTTGTAGTGTCTTTCAAACCAACGGCAGCAGCGATATCACCTGAGTAAACAGTGTCGATTTCTTGACGGCTGTTAGCGTGCATTTGAAGGATACGTCCGATACGTTCACGTTTACCTTTAGAAGTGTTCAATACGTAAGAACCTGATTGAAGAACACCTGAGTAAACACGGAAGAATGTCAAACGACCTACGAATGGGTCAGTCATGATCTTGAAGGCAAGAGCTGCAAATGGCTCTTCATCAGATGCTGGACGAGTTTCTTCTTCATCTGTATCTGGGTTAATACCCTTGATCGCTGGGATATCAAGTGGGCTTGGAAGGTAGTCGATAACCGCATCAAGCATCAATTGAACACCTTTGTTCTTGAAGGCAGAACCACACAATACTGGGAAGAATTCAACGTTGATAGTTGCTTTACGGATACCAGCTTTCAATTCTTCGTTAGTGATTTCTTCACCTTCGAGGTATTTCATCATCAAATCTTCATCAGTTTCAGCAACTGCTTCGATCAATTTTTCACGGTATTCTTGAGCTTGCTCAAGGTATTCAGCTGGGATGTCTTCTTCAAGGATATCTGTACCAAGGTCGTTAGTATAGATTTCAGCTTTCATCTTGATCAAGTCGATGATACCACGGAAGTCATCTTCAGAACCGATTGGCAATTGAATTGGGTGTGCGTTTGCTTGAAGACGATCGTGAAGTGTGCTTACTGAGTAAAGGAAGTCAGCACCAATTTTGTCCATTTTGTTGGCAAATACGATACGTGGAACTCCGTACTCAGTTGCTTGACGCCAAACTGTTTCAGTTTGAGGCTCAACACCTGATTGTGAGTCAAGAACTGTAACCGCACCGTCCAATACACGAAGAGAACGTTGTACTTCGATTGTGAAGTCTACGTGTCCTGGTGTGTCGATGATATTTACGCGGTGGTTGTTCCATTGAGCTGTTGTCGCAGCAGATGTGATAGTGATACCACGTTCTTGCTCTTGCTCCATCCAGTCCATTTGTGACGCACCTTCGTGAGTTTCACCGATTTTGTGGATTTTACCAGTGTAGTAAAGGATACGCTCAGTAGTAGTTGTTTTACCAGCATCGACGTGAGCCATGATACCGATATTACGAGTTTTTTCAAGTGAAAATTCGCGTGCCATGAGGTTTGTTTCTCCTATATTTTTTTATTTCTATTTTATTATAACACGATTTAATAAAAACGGATAGGCAGGACCTACCCGTTCTCAATGTTTATCTTGTTATGGTTGGTTTCAACTTACGAAATGGTAAGTTGAGTTGTACTCGAGCTAAAGTTAATTAGCCGATTTGAGCCGGAACGGGATGCTGTGTGAAAAAGATAAACTTCCTTGTATTCATCGAATACTGCGTCAGTTTCCTATTTTCACCTTGCATCCTTACCGTTCCTAGCATCATGATTTTACCAACGGAAGTGTGCGAAGGCACGGTTAGCTTCAGCCATACGGTGAGTGTCTTCACGTTTCTTAACTGCTGCACCAGTGTTGTTAGCAGCATCCAAGATTTCTTTTGCAAGACGGTCTTGCATTGTGTGTTCACCACGAAGGCGAGCGATTGTTACCAACCAACGAAGTCCAAGTGTTGTACGACGTTCTGGACGAACTTCAACTGGGACTTGGTAGTTAGAACCACCAACACGACGTGCACGTACTTCAAGTACAGGCATGATGTTTTCCATAGCTGTTTCAAATACTTCAAGTGCATCGTTACCAGTAACTTCTTTGATTTGTTCAAAAGCACCGTAAACGATTGAAGCAGCTGTACCACGTTTACCGTCAAGCATAACGCGGTTGATAAGACGAGTAACTAATTGTGAATTGTAAAGCGGATCTGGCAATACGTCACGTTTTGGAGCTCTATTTTTACGACTCATTTCTCTTTATCCCCTTTCCTTATGCTTTTTTCGGACGTTTAGTACCGTATTTAGAACGGCCTTGTTTACGATCGTTAACACCTGCAGTATCAAGTGCACCACGGACGATATGGTAACGTACCCCTGGAAGGTCTTTTACACGTCCACCACGAAGAAGCACCACGCTGTGCTCTTGCAAGTTGTGTCCGATACCTGGGATGTAGGCAGTAACTTCGATAAGGTTGCTCAAACGTACACGAGCAAATTTACGAAGGGCAGAGTTAGGTTTTTTAGGTGTCATTGTTCCAACACGAGTTGCAACACCACGTTTTTGTGGTGAAGAAACGTTTGTTTGAACTTTTTTATGACTGTTGTAACCAACGTTCAAAGCTGGTGATTTAGATTTTTCTACTTTTGATTTACGCGGTTTGCGAACCAATTGGTTAATTGTAGGCATCTACATTCTCCTGTGTTTTTTTTATTTTTGGTGATGATACACTTGGTGACAGCTATCATCTGTGTGTACTTTTGCAACATTTGTCAGCACGTCCCTGTACACTCTTGAGAGACCAAAAGTAAAAAGTACCGTCTATTATTGTACCACGTTTTTTCTATTTTTGTCAATATATTTCTTCTTATTTTTTGACTTCTTTGCTCTAAAAATTCTATGAAAACGGTCACCTGCCAGATAGACTCTTCAACCGACCACATAGACAAAGCTTCTTGTAATTGTCAACAAAATGGTGTTTAATAGATTTGTAAGTAAGAGATCTCTATTACAACTTTTACAAAGGAGAAAATATGAAAGTTAGACTTGACATTGATCAACAATACGCCGAAGAACAAATCATCATAGAAGCACCATCTTTGTCCCCTAGAGTTCAAAAAGTTCAAGACTTTGTTCAATCACTGGAGCAAAACGAAACTCTTAAAGGAAAATTTCAAGACCAGGTCTACTTGATTCAGATTAGCAAAATCCAGCGAATTTACATTGAAAATCGTAAAGTTTTGGCTGAAACTGATAGTCGAACCTACGCTCTCGACATTCGTCTTTACCAAGCAAGTGAAATTCTACCTGCTTCCTTTATCCAAATTTCCCAATCGGAAATTGTCAACATCGATGCTATTAGTCATCTAAAACTAACCTCTAACGGCTTGATTGAAATCTATCTAAAAAACGAAAGTTTCACCTACTCATCTCGCCGTTACCTCAAAACTATTAAGGAGAAATTAGAACTATGAAAAAACAAGTATTTCACGATGCCACAACTGGTATCCTCATCGGCCTCATCCTATCTATTATCTTTTCTTTTATCTTTTCACCAAGCAACTACGCACCACTTAGCCCCAACTCTTTGATTGGCCAATTCATGATCCAACAACAGGTACATGGCGCTCTAGTTTTACTCTACTGTGCACTTATCTGGGCAGCTATCGGAGTCCTCTTTAGTTTTGGTAGCCGTCTCTTTGCCAAAGACTGGAGCCTTCTTCGTGCGACTGTCACTCACTTCTTCCTCATGCTATTAGGTTTTGTTCCTCTAGCAATTCTGGCAGGTTGGTTTCCACTTCGCTGGACTTTCATCCTTCAACTCATCCCAGAGTTTGCCATCGTCTATCTCATCATCTGGGCGATTCTTTATAAAAGAGAATCAAAGAAGGTTGCCCACATCAACCAATTATTGGCTCAGAAGAAATAATACAACAGAAACCCACTCACAGGACTGAGTGGGTTTTGATTTATAATTTTTGTTTCCATTCTAACAAGAGGTTCATGGCTTGCATCGGTGTCATATTGTACACATCTACTTTAGCCAATTCTGCTAGGATAGGATTTTCTTCCGCCGAGTCAAATAGGGAAATTTGTTCAGAGACTGCATGTGTTTGTTTCATTGGAGCAGGACTTTCCTGACCTTGACTCTCTAATTGCGTTAAAATTTCATCTGCTCTTTTCAGCAAGTCTGCCGGTAAACCTGCAATCTTAGCTACGTGAATACCGTATGATTTGTCAGCTGGTCCTGCTTCGATCTTGTGAAGGAAGGTAACCTGTCCATTTTGCTCAAGCGTAGCTACGTGAACGTTAACCAGATGTCCTAGACTAGTCTCCAAACTAGTCAATTCATGGTAATGAGTCGCAAAGAGAGTCTTGGCTCCGATATGTTCATGAATATACTCGATAATTGCCTGGGCCAAGGCCATGCCATCATAAGTTGCCGTTCCGCGTCCAAGCTCATCAAAGAGAATCAGGGATTTTTCAGTAGCATGTGCAATAGCATTATTAGCTTCCATCATCTCGACCATAAAGGTTGACTGACCGGAAACCAAGTCATCTGCTGCCCCGATACGGGTAAAAATCGCATCAAAGATAGGCAAGTGAGCACTTTCTGCCGGAACATAAGATCCTATCTGGGCCATGACTGCTGTCATAGCTAGCTGACGCATATAGGTTGACTTCCCGCTCATATTAGGCCCTGTAATCAGCTGGATGCTAGTATCTTCACCCATTTGGATGCTGTTGGGAATATAGGTTTGGGCTCCCATGACCTTCTCAACAACTGCGTGACGTCCCTTTTGGATGTCAATTCGTGAATCCTCTCCGAACTCTGGCCGAATCAGGTGTTGATTTTCTGCTACCACTGCCAAACCTTGTAAGACATCGACAGTAGCGATTCCTTGGGCTAGGGCTTGCAGGCGTTGGATATACTTGCCAACCTCCTCACGGATCCGCATAAAAATTTCGTATTCAAGATTGGCTGATTTCTCACGCGCTTCTAACATTTCTCCTTCGATACGAGCCAACTCCTCTGTCCCGAAACGTTCAGAGTTTTTTAGCGTAGCCTTACGGAAAAAGTGGGCTGGTACGTTACCAAGCTGCGAATTGGTCACATGGAAATAGTAGCCGTCTTTTTTATTGTAGTCAATCTTGAGCGTACTGATGCCAGAATTTTCTCTTTCCTTGGCCTCAATCTCAGCAATCCAGCTGGTTCCTTCTCTCAGTACCCGACGATACTTGTCCAAGGTCTCATCAAAGCCAGTCCGAATAATACCGCCTTCGGTAATCACATGAGGAGCCTCAGGGGCAATGGCTGCACTAATGAGATTTTCCAACTCAGGAATAGCATCCAGTTGTTCAATTAGATAAGCTAGAGCTGGTTGCTCCATTCCTTCTAAAATTGCCCGAATTCGAGGAACACTTCCCAAGGTAGTCGCTAATTGCAAGAGGTCTTTAGGATTACTTTTCCCAAAAGACACACGACTAGCCAGGCGCTCAATATCGTAGACTCCCTTTAGGCTTTCTGTCAAATCACTACGTTCAAAGAAATGATCCAGAAAGACCTGTACAACCTCCTGACGTTCAAGGATACGATCCTTGTCAATCAAGGGACGGTGGATCCAAGAGCGCAAAAGACGCATTCCCATGGCAGTCTTAGTTTCATCTAGCAACCAGAAAAGACTCCCTTGTTTCTTGCCAGAACGAGCATTTTCTACTAGATCTAAACTAGCCTTGGTTGCATAATCCATCTGCAAGAAATCCTTAATTTCATAACGGACAACTGGCTTCAAGTGGTTGAGCTCTCTCATCTGAGTCCGATGAACATACTGAAGAAGCTTACTGCTGGCAGCTTGTTCAATAGGCGCCAAGCGTGGATCCAGCAGATGTATGTCTTCAAATAATTCTTGCTCATAAGAAAGCACCAAATTCATTTGACGGCTGAGAATCTGTTCTTCCTCTTCAGTTAAGGCATAGCCGATGACAACTTCTCTTGCCTTAAGATTTCGGATTTCACCACAGACCAGGGTAAAATCCAATAAACCTGTCACATATAAATCACCCGTCACTAAGTCCATGTATGCCAAACCAAATTGCTGACCGTCACGGTCGATAGCCACCAAAAAGTTGTTTTGACTATCTGGTTTACTACTATCAACGACTGTACCTGGTGTAATCACCTGCACAACCTCACGCTTAACAACCCCTACTGCCTGCTTAGGATCCTCCATCTGCTCAGCAATGGCAACCTTGTAGCCACGCTCAACTAGGACATCAATATACTGTTGAGCAGAGTGATAGGGAACTCCAGCCATGGGAATAGGATTGTCAGCATTTTTATTGCGACTGGTTAATGAAATTTCTAGTATCTGGGCAGCATTGACTGCATCTTCGTAAAATAACTCATAAAAATCACCCATACGAAAGAGCAAAAAAGCATCTGGATATTGTTTTTTGATATCCACATACTGTTGCATGCCTGGTGATAATTTTTCTGTCGTCATCCATTCTCTCCTTGTTAAAAATAGTCTTGAGAGAGACTCCCAAGACCTTATCTATCCTTCATCAAATCTAACAAACGATCTTCCATGAGTTTAGCGACATGCTGATCTCGGCAGATTACCAAGAGAGTATTGGCACCCGCAACTGTTCCTAAAATCCATTCATCCTTGTTGGCATCGACAACATTGGCTAAAACTGCGGCTTCACCCAATTTAGTGTGCAAAACTAAGGTAAACTCAGCTCTTGCTACACCTTCCAAATGATGGGATAAAAACTCAACCAGGTCAATCTTCTCTGTCTCATTTGCTAGTACGTAGTAGACCTTATCATTTTTCTTAACCTTGGTCAAGCCCAGTTCGCGAAGGTCACGCGACAATGTCGTTTGCGTCACAAAAACATTGCGTGCTTCCAACCGATCTTGAATCTCCTTTTGAGTCCCTAATTTTTCCTCAGTGATCATTTGTTTGATTAACTGATGGCGTTCTCTTTTTCTCATAACATCCTCTCGAGTGAATATTTATAACATTTTACAACTATTTAATAAGAACATTATACCAAAAAAACCGAATATTTCAAAAAAATTCTTATCATTCCTCAAAATTATGATAAAATAGAAGAAAAGTCCAAAGGAGTTTATAATGAATACAAAACAATTGATTGCTAGCGAATTGGCTAGCGTCATTGACAGCCTGGATCAAGAGGCTATTTTAAATTTACTAGAACAACCCAAAAACTCTGATATGGGAGACATCGCCTTCCCTGCCTTTACTCTAGCAAAAGTTGAGAGAAAAGCTCCACAAATGATTGCAGCAGATATCGCTGAAAAAATCAATAGCCAAGCCTTTGAAAAAGTCGTCGCTACTGGACCTTATGTTAACTTCTTCCTTGATAGAAATGCCATTTCTGCTCAAGTATTACAAGCTGTTATCACTGAAAAAGAACACTATGCTGACCAAAATATTGGTAAACAAGAAAATGTTGTTATCGACATGTCTAGTCCTAATATTGCTAAACCATTCTCTATTGGTCACCTACGCTCAACTGTTATCGGAGATAGCTTGTCACATATTTTCCAAAAAATCGGTTATCAAACAGTCAAGGTCAACCATTTAGGAGACTGGGGCAAACAGTTTGGAATGCTGATTGTTGCCTACAAAAAATGGGGCAACGAAGAAGCTGTAAAAGCTCATCCGATTGATGAACTTCTTAAACTCTACGTTCGCATCAATGCTGAAGCTGAAAATGACCCTAGCTTGGATGAAGAAGCACGCGAATGGTTCCGTAAACTTGAGAATGGAGACGAGGAAGCTCTCGCACTTTGGCAATGGTTCCGTGATGAAAGTTTGGTGGAATTTAACCGCCTTTACAATGAATTGAAGGTTGAATTCGACAGCTACAACGGGGAAGCCTTCTACAATGACAAGATGGATGCAGTTGTAGATATCCTTTCTGAAAAAGGACTTCTTGTTGAGTCAGAAGGAGCCCAAGTTGTTAATCTTGAAAAATATGGAATTGAACACCCAGCTCTTATCAAGAAATCTGACGGTGCAACACTCTACATCACACGTGACTTGGCCGCTGCCCTTTACCGTAAAAACGAATATCAATTTGCTAAATCTATCTATGTCGTTGGTCAAGAACAATCTGCTCACTTTAAACAGCTTAAGGCTGTCTTGCAAGAGATGGGTTACGATTGGAGTCAAGATATTGTCCATGTTCCTTTTGGATTGGTAACAAAAGAAGGGAAGAAACTCTCTACTCGTAAAGGGAATGTTATCTTGCTAGAGCCTACTGTCGCAGAAGCCATCAGCCGTGCCAAAGCGCAAATTGAAGCCAAAAATCCGGAACTTGAAAATAAAGACCAGGTGGCGCATGCTGTTGGAGTTGGAGCCATTAAATTCTATGACCTTAAAACCGACCGTACAAATGGATACGACTTCGACCTTGAAGCTATGGTATCCTTTGAAGGTGAGACTGGCCCTTATGTTCAATACGCCTATGCTCGTATCCAATCTATCTTACGCAAAGCGGATTTCAAACCAGAAACAGCTGCCAACTATAGCTTGAATGATGCTGAAAGCTGGGAAATCATTAAACTCATCCAAGATTTCCCACGTATTATCAACCGTGCGGCAGATAACTTTGAACCTTCTATCATTGCTAAATTTGCAATTAGCTTAGCGCAAGCCTTTAACAAATATTACGCTCACACTCGCATCTTGGATGAAAGCCCAGAACGCGACAGTCGTCTAGCTCTCAGCTATGCAACTGCGGTTGTCCTCAAAGAAGCACTTCGTCTGCTGGGTGTGGAGGCGCCAGAGAAGATGTAAATCGTTACAAGAGACTGGAACTAAAGTTCCTAGTCTCTTGACGGCAATCGCTATATGGCGAATTGCCTAAACGCTTCACTAATTCACCTAACCAAATAATATCGATTTGGTTAGGCTCATGTCGTAGACTTTTAATCACTTTATTGTAAAGCAATCTAAGTAACTAACATCAAATCCTATAAGGAATTTGGCTAGGCGCTTCACTAGTCTTTCGATAGAAATATTATCGATTTCTACCGAAAGACGTCGTAATCTTAAAGTTACTGGAACTAAAGTTCCTAATTGTTGGACGCTAGCCGCTTTTATGCGGACTAGCTAACTGCTTCACTAGTCATGGCCCCTAAATATAATCTATTTAGAGGGCCACGACGTCGTAAATGAGGCGAATTGCCTAAACGCTTCACTAATTCACCTAACCAAATAATATCGATTTGGTTAGGCTCATGTCGTAGACTTTTAATCACTTTATTGTAAAGCAGTCTAAATAACTAACGCTAAATCCTATAGGGGATTTGGCTAGGTGCTTCACTAGTCATGGCCTCTAAATATAATCGCTTTAGAGGGCCACGACGTCGTAAATGAGGCGACTTGCCTAAACGCTTCACTAATTCATTCAACCAAATAATATTGATTTGGTTGAATGAATGTCGTAATTCTGAAGTTATTTAATTGCAAAGCGACTTAAGCAACCAATCCTAAACCTCTAGGACTTTTATTTGGTACTAGGGGCGGAGGGCATTACATCTACTATTTTAGATTAGCGATCACTTGCCTAATTTCTATATTGTCATTACTTGAAAAGCGAAAAATCTTTTTCGCTTTTCTCTTGCTATTAACTTCTTTATCACTTAGGGAGAGATTTTATGAGCCAATATGCTTATATTTTAGTTGTCATCAGTCTTGTCGCTCTTTTTCTCATCAACAAATACGAAAAGGAAAAACTACAAAGACTTCTACAAGAACAGCTGTTAAAGGATGAATCTTTTCGCGCTACTATCAAGGAAAAGATTCAAACAACAGAAAACATCAACGATGTCATCGACTACATCAATAAGGGATATCGTTTGGGAATCATGATTTCAAAGGAAATTGTTGAAGACATCAGAAAATGAAAAAGGATTCGAGATGCATTTCTCGAGTCTTTTTATTTATTTCTGACAGCTAAGATTTCTACCAGGATAACAATCCCTAAGGATACCATGGTTCCAAATGGTGCTGCATCTTCATCAAAAATTTTCTCAGAGAACAGTAGCAGAGCAATCGCTAATAGTAGCAAAGCACTGCATAGCATAATATCCTTGAAGCTTGGTTTGCGTTTTATATACTTTAAAAATGATTTCTGTAGTTTACTCATTTCCTTATCCATTTCTACTAAGTATTTTTACATAATATCGCTCTATTTATCTTTATCTCTATTATAGCTCACTCTAGAACTAAAGCAAGCACGGTATCACTTTTTCTCTATTTCATTGTAAACTATTTTCACTATTTTCAAAATATTTTCAAAATTCACTTGCTTTTCTAATCATTTTTTTATAGAATAGAGTACATATCCAGATTATTCTGAAAATTTAATGATAGGAGATTAATTATGTCACAAGTTTCTTCGTTAAACCAATCAACATGGACAAGTAAACTTAAAGCAATGGGACCTGGTATCTTAATGGCTTCTGCGGCTGTAGGGGGATCACATATCGTATCTTCTACTCAAGCTGGTGGTTCTTATGGTTGGTCCCTACTACTCTTGGTCATATTAGCTAATGTTTTTAAATATCCATTTTTCCGTTTTGGTGCTGAATACACTGCTGATACTGGAAAAACCTTAGTCGAAGGTTATGCTGAAAAAGGGAAAATTTACCTCTGGATTTTCTTTCTACTCAATGTCTTTTCTGCTATGGTCAATACTGCTGGTGTTGCTATTCTTTGTTCAGCCATCATCGCTAGTGCATTTCCAATGATTGGACTAAGCATCACTCAATGGTCTCTCATACTTGTGGCAATCATTTGGGCTATGTTGCTCTTTGGAGGCTACAAACTTTTGGATGGTATGGCAAAATGGATCATGTCTGCCTTAACCATTGCAACTGTTCTTGCAGTTATTATTGCTGCTATTAAGCATCCAGAGTACAGTTCTGATTTTGTTGAAAAAACACCTTGGCAAATGGCTGCACTTCCCTTTATCGTTTCTCTCTTAGGATGGATGCCTGCACCTATTGAAATTTCAGCCATTAACTCACTTTGGTCTGCTGAAAAGAAAAAGACTGTCAACTTTAATACAGAAGATGCTCTTTTCGATTTTAACGTAGGTTATATTGGAACAGCCATTCTTGCAGTATTCTTTGTAGCACTCGGAGCGCTTATTCAGTATCCTACAGGACAAGCAGTTGAAGCCGCTTCTGCCAAATACATCTCTCAATTTGTAGGTATGTATGCCTCTGTACTTGGTGAATGGTCTCGTTACTTAATCACCTTTATCGCTTTCCTCTGTATCTTTGGAACAGTTATCACTGTTATCGATGGTTATTCTCGTGTTAACCAGGTTTCCCTTCGTCTCCTAGCTAATCAAAAGAATGACGATAGCAAATCTTTGAAAATCTGGATGACCATCACAGCTATCATTGGTATTGTTATTATCAAATTTTTTGCAGGTCAAGTGTCAACCATGCTTCGCTTTGCCATGATTGGTTCTTTCCTCACAACACCATTCTTTGCCCTTTTAAACTATGTCTTAGTCACACGTGAGAACAAAAACCTTCCTTCTTGGCTGAAACTGCTCGCTATTGCAGGACTGATTTTCCTATTTGGTTTTGCAATCTTCTTTATCTACGCACTCGCTATCGGAAAAGCAGGTTAGTTTATAAAGTAGCACCCACCTTGGGTGCTTTTTTGCGTATTCAAAAAGCAGTTGAGAAGCCCAACTGCTACATCAAATGATTCTATTAATCCGTATTCAACTCGTATAAGTCTGCAATAATCCCTGCGACCTTCTTGATATCTCCCAGCATTCCACGCATCTCAAAGTCAGCTAGAACGGGGAATCCGAAGCGTTGGCTGTATTGTTTGGCTGTCAAACAGTATTGGTTGTTGAAGTTACGATTGCCTGATCCTACGACACCAAAACACTTGCTGGCATTGTCACCGTAAGCGATAAAGTCCCCTACTGGAGTGGTCAAAATCTCCACATCACCATTGTCAACTCCATTGCCACCTTCTAGATAAGTCGGTAGAAAAGCGACATATGGATTGGTCATCTCAAAGAAATTCTCTCCCTCCTTGACCAAATCTTTAATATGGATCTTTTCCACTTCAATGTTCCCATACTGTTCTAAAAGGTATGCCTTCAGACGTGTGACGAAACTTTCAGTATTTCCACTCAGACTGATATAGACTAAGGAAATTTTTTTCATGCTCTCCTCCTTCTTTTTTGAATTCAAAAAAATAACTACCAAGATTGTATCTTGATAGTTATCCTTTGTCAACTCTTAGGCCAGTTCTTCCTCTTCTTGAGCTTCAGTTAATTCTTTTTGCTGACGCCACATTTTATAGAAGACGATTGCTAGGAAGATAACATTGAGTACGATCCCAAAAATGGCTGAACCTTTGGCACCAAGCTCCGCTCCCATACGGATGTTAGGATCTGTAAAAAGTGAAACCGCATCCTGAACGCCGATAAAGTTGTAGATAGAACCAACGATGGCAACGAAGACATAAGCAAGATAAGTGTAGTTAGCCAATTGAAGGTTTTTACGAATAAGGAAAACCAAAGCCACAACAACTAGAATAACAGATAAGACAACCAAGAGAATGCTGAAGACAGAATGGCCATGCTCCGATACCTTAATGGTGTAATCAACAAGCTCCTTAGCATAAGTAGCATTAACACCTGATGCTGATGTTTCTAGATTGCTCATACCCTCCGCAGTAGGTACTGGAGATATGATTCCATATAGCGACATTGCTGAGAGTAAGGCTGAAAAAATCAGTAATACCCATAGATAGATTGGTTTCTTTTTCATCAAAGCAACCCCCTTATGTTTTTTAGTTTATTATAGCATATTTTAACAAGCAAAACAAATCCTATAAGTTGGCTTCCACCTGTTTACGGTAGGCTTTGGGAGACTTCCCACATAGTTTTCGAAAGACCTTATAGAAATAACCAACATTACTGTAACCAACTGTATAACAGATATCCTCAATACTATCATTTGTAGATAGCAAGAGCTGCTGGGCAGCCTTAATGCGTTGCTTATTGAGAAGCTCAGCAAAGGTGGAATTGGTTTCCTTCTTAATCAACTGGCCCAAATAAACGGGATTGATAAAGAGATCCTTGCTGATATCTTTGAGAGAAAGCTCTTTTTGGTAATCTCTACCAATAACCTCGAGCACACTAACAACATTTTCATTCATGCGGTATTGACCAAAGAAGGATGTCAAGGTTTCCTTGGTATAAGCGACTAGGTCCTCAAAAGTTGTAATGGCATGGATGTTTTTGACAATATCTGTCATGTCGTCTGCCTTCAGATGTTCAAAAAGATGGAAAACATCCATGACAAACTGGGTAAAGAGCTGCTTGGTAATGGATACCCTCGGTGTGTTTTCTAAGACAATCTTCTCAAGTAAGGTCAACTCCTCGATAATCTGCTGGAGATTTCCTTGAATAATCACTCGATAGATGGGTTCGTAGTAAGAAAAGAGACTTTCAGACTGATCTAAATTGACCGAGCCATAAAAGAGAGTCTTTTCAATATCACGCTTCCACTTTTCAAAGTTGATTTGATAAGAAGCTTCAAAAGGCATGACCAATAAGCCCTCAAATTCCTGATCAGCAAGGACGATCTGCCAGTCTTGACCTAGAACGTAGTAAGGAATGGCATAATTTCCTTGTTTTTCTTTTGAAAGTCCAATCCACCAGTTTTCTTTTTGGCTGAGATGAGTCTTGAAAGCTTCTTCATCGAGTTGCTGACTCAATATTTCGGGCTCATGAGATTTTTCACCAAGCTGACTGGCAATCTTTTCAAGCAAGTGTTCAAGCTCAACCTTATCGACTGGTTTGACCAGATAATCAACGACATTGAGATTCATGGCTTTTTTGACATAGTCAAATTCTTGGTAGCCTGAAAGGAGAATATAGTAAGCATTTGGCAACAACTCCTTCATCTCCCCAATCATTTCAAGCCCTGTCTTGTCAGGCATATTGACATCTGAAATAACAATATCGACGGGATGTTCTCGAACGTAGTCCAGAGCATCGTCAGCATGATTGGCTGTTGCAACGACTTCCATATCCCACTTGTCAAAAGGAATCAAACGTTTGAGTCCTTCTGTAATCATGTACTCGTCGTCCACTAAAAGTACTTTATACATCTTTATCCTTTCTCTTCATTTTGAATGGTAATTCGATAGCGAACACCTTTTTTTTCAACAGATTCTACACTGATATCATATCGGTCACCAAAGTAGAGCACAAAGCGCTCATGCACATTGACAATCCCAATGGACTGCCGTTTCCCACTATAATCCACTGTATGTTCAAAGGTTCTTTGAGCTAATTTATCCTGGATCTCTGCTAATTTTTCGGCAGGCATTCCACGCCCATTATCGGTTACCAAAATCTCAACATAGCCTTCTTTTTTCAAGGCCTTGATACTAATCACATTATCTGTACGTCGATGATCAACTCCATGAGCAAAATAATTCTCCACCAAGGGTTGGAGGGTGAATTTTGGAATGCGCATTTCTTCCAAGCCAGGGTCGATCTTAAATCCGTAAGCAATGGATTTTGGATAGCGAACCATACAGAGATAACTGTACTTCCGACAAAACTCCACTTCTTGCTTTAATGTTGTTTCTCGCTCATCAGAGATGTTGTTGCGCAGGAGACTACTGAATTCGTAGATAATATCCGCTAGTTCATTTTGGTTTTCCATAACCGCGTACATCCGTAAAAACTCGAGGGTATTATACATAAAATGCGGGTTAATCTGAGCTTGTAGGGCGCGCATATGGGCATCTTTTTGACTCAGTTCAAGCTGGTAAATATCATGGATATTTCTCTCCAATCGATCCAACATATCATTTGTTGTCTCAGCAATTAAAAGTAATTCCTGGTCTTTTTTCGTGAGATCAATTCTTTTACCTTGTTCTCCTTGCGCAATATCATGGATTGTTTCCACTAGGTCGACAACCTGGGTTTGATACTTCGAAAATGTTTTTTTCAGAGTTACATATAAAATAACGATAAAGAGAAGACTCAAAGCAAGAATAAAGACAGAACTAGAGATACTCCCACTAAGGACATAATCCCTAGGAACCGCAACCTGAACCTGATAACCATGAGCAGTCTCATCTTGCAACCATTCCTCTCGATCACTTTTTTCACCTTGGTGAAACATATCTGTTTCAAAAGGAGAGGTGATGCTCACAGCAATTGGGATATTTCCTCTGGTATTGTCAATAGCCTTATAAAAAACATCAGAAGATACAGAAACATAAATAACACCAAGAGCTTGATCCGATACAGGATCAGATACGGGAATGGCGAAACTATTGGCATCTGGCTTGAAGGCATCTGCAGAAACTTTGTAACCACTACGATTGTCCCTCTTCGAAACATAAACTTCTGTCGAGTCTTGCAAGACAATGGCTACACCCGTTACAAAATCATTGCGCACGTAGAGGTCATCGATATTTTCATAAATGGATACAGATATATAGGGCGATGCTTTACGCTCCAGTTGCCAGTAGAAATAATCTGGTGTACTGAGGCTAAAATACTTATAAATTCCCTCGATTCGCGCTTGATTATCTACTAAACTTTGGGCTGAACGCGCTGATTCTCGATAATAATACTCAACCTCACTCACTGTCCGAGTCAAAACCCGCTGGGAAACCTGTCTTGCTTCTTTTTCTCGACTATCCCAGTTCACATAGGAAATCAACAGGGCAAAACTAGCAATGATGACAATCATCACCCAAGTATAGGTTCGAAGGAGTGAATGAAGCCAAAACTGTTTCATCCTATTTGGACGCCAATTTTTCATGAATGCTTTCATAAACAGGCTCCAATAAATCACTAATAAAGAAATGCCACATACCAATCCCTACAAAAATAATGAGGGCAGGCATATAAAACCCAATAATGGCTAACAAGACGCTACCAAGAAGAACTTTAGCCACTGCTGATAAGCTCATAAAAATTCCGATAAAGGCAATCTTTAAGGTATTTTGATAGGATAAGTCAAAATAAACTTGTAATTTTAGAGAAACTGTATAAGCCAAAAAGACCAAGGCTACCAAAAAGATATTTAGAAAGGTTGCTGCCAAATGGATAATGGTCTGATGCGGCAATTGGATCATGAGATACAAACCATAAATCAAGATCAAGTCAAGTCCCATAAAGGTGTAGAAACTGAGATTGCTTTTTACAAAATTGCTCTTATAAAGAGTCCATGCCTCTTTAAAACCATAGGCACGGTAAGAATAGCCATGTTCTGCAAATAAGCTCATGATAGTCGCACTAGCTGGCGCTATACCAAAAACCACACCTCCTGCTAGTGTCAATAACCAAAAATAAGCTGTAGCTATCATCCCCAAAAAGAAACGATGAAAGACTAGCTCAATAAAATTTCCCACGGTTTGCCTCCAAAAAAATAATCTAGAACTATTATAACATATTTCAAGCGCTCTCAAAAAAGAAGAGGAGAGAAAAGGTAGCAAGAGTTGAACCTGCTACCTTTTAGAAGCAAGTTCGGAGCAGGTATCCATCCTTGTCAAATGGCCAAATGTTAGTTTATAAAGGATAAATATAATTGTTTAATAATGTTATTTGTGCTATAATAAATATAGATAGAGATACCGATCAATGACCAAAGGAGTTTTCAGAAAAGATAAACATATTTGCAGATTAAATACTTACTATTCAACTTATTTACTGGATTAACAAAATAACGAAAGGAGTATGAATCATGACTTTAAGAACTACTTTGTTTTGTGTTGCGCTTGTATTGACTCTTTTCTCTGATAAATTGTTCAAACAACAATATGTAAAAATCGGAAAAATAATTTGCGCTATAATCTTATTAGTCGCTTCATTATCATATCTGTTCTAAGTTATTTTAAGAATACAGGAATTTGTTTGTCCTGTATTCTTTTTTCTACCAAATGTACATTGATAAAATTTATACTTAATTTCAAAACAACACAAAAAAGCTCTAGTCATACTGTCTAGAGCTTTTTTGTGTTGTTTTGATTCGTATTGAATGCATACTTCACTTCTATCTACAGTTTCTAAATCTCTAAATATAATAGAGCTGAAGCAGTGATAAAACAGATCATCAACAAACTTGGTAATATCTTAGAAAATAATTTCTTTATAGTCCAAGTCGCTTTGCTTTAAATTATACTTTTTTCTTAAACATTTGATACGAGTAGGTATTTCTTGTGAGTAATTTTCATCAAAAAATTTCATAGATAAGTCCTATATATAATCATGGTAAAGTAGTAAAAATAGTTGTTATCCTAGTTGATTAAAAAAGTCTTTGATTTCCTCATCTTTTATAAAATAATATATAATTTTCCCCTCTCTTCTAGTATCCAAGATGTTTTGATTGGCTAGTTTACGAAGATGGTGGGAGGCAGATGCCATACTGAGATTTAGTAAACAGGCTATATCACAGACACAGAGTTCTTCGACTGCAAGGAGATAAAAGATGATATTTATCTGTTTATTATCGGTAAACTTTGATAAAATACGAAGTGATTTTTGGACTTTTTCCTTTTCAAAGTAGTTCGTTGCGGTTGTAACATTTTGTTGATTAATAACATCCACTTGGCAGATACTATCTTTTTTCATAATTTTTTCTCCTAGCCGAACACAGTCCTTAGCATGTCAAAGCTGTTGTTTTCAATCAGGATATACATCCCCAATCCTAAATAAACAACGGCAATAAACCATCTGCTATATTTTTCCAAAGTTTCTCCAACAGAAGGGACTTGTGCCAATTTTTGGGCAGAAAAAACCAGGAGATAAATCATGACTAGAAAAGTAAGTAAAGCCACTATCAAATTCGCTAAATTTAAGGTAATAAAATATGGGACAAAAACACCAATATTGTCAGCACCACAACTTGCAAAAGTAATCATAGCGACTAGAAAAATCAGGTTTTTATCATCTTTGCGCAAACCATCTTTTGCAATAGCTTCTCCATCAGAATCTCCTAAAAGCAAAACTTTGAGTCCTAGGAAAATTGGAATCAAACCGAGCAAACCTAAAATCTCTTTACTAGGAATATAATTTAAGACAAATGCAAAAAGCAAACTTAGCAATATTAGACTAACAGAGCCTAGAAATTGTCCTAAATAGATGTTAATGATGTCTTTTCTGCTTTTTCTTTTGGCAAAAAATAACATTAGGATAATAAGTAAGTCTACGGCTGTCCCAGAATACAGTATTATTGAAGTAACAACATTTTGAATCATAAAACACCTCATTCAAATATATTTTTGAATGTATTTTAACATTAAACTTTGTAGATGTCAACTTAAAATTCACCAAAATATAGATAAGGCGTTAGTGTACCAAATATTAAAAAGCCCTGCCATCGAAATGATAGCAGGGCTTAACTTCAATATCCAGATGATATATTTATCTAAAAAAGGTAGAGTAAAAGGTAGAGTTTTTATTGATTTGTAGTGCGATATAATGAGTTTCAAAAAATCAAAAATCACTTTAAATCAATATTTTGACGTCTATTGACGTGTACTGAAACCCTTACTTCACCTCTGTAAACACAACGTGCTTGCGAAGTTTTGGTGAGTATTTCTTCAATTGAAGACGGTCTGGAGTGTTACGTTTGTTTTTAGAAGTAAGGTACAAGCGTTCACCAGATTCTTTGTGTTCAAGTGTAATATTTACGCGCATGGTATCTCCCTTCTATTATTCAGCTGATGCAGCTTTAGCGATCTTACGTCCTTTGTAGTATCCTTTAAGTGATACACGGTGAGAACGTGAGTAATCTCCAGTAGTTTCGTCAAAGTTTACAGATGGAGCTGTTACTTTGTAGTGTGTACGACGTTTGTTTTTCTTCGCTTTTGAAGTGCGACGTGCAGGTACTGCCATTTTGATTTCTCCTTTTAAGATATAATTCAGTTAGGTTTGATTTTCATCAACTTTAATAGTATATCAAAACTTTTTTGTAAAGTAAAGTTACTTGACAAAAAAAGATAAAAAAATTTTCCTATCCAATCTTCTGGATAGGAAAATAGACTAAATATCAATCTCAAATGGTTCATCAATGGTTTCTGAGACGTATTTCCCGTCTTTTTTCCGTTGCTTGACACATTCTGTAAGAAGATATTCAATTTGCCCATTGACTGATCGGAAGTCATCTTCTGCCCATGATGCGAGTGCAGCATATAACTTATTCGAGAGTCGAAGGGGGATTTGCTTCTTTTTAGCTTCTGCCATTTCTAATAAAGGCTTCCTGTATTGACAATTGGTTGTGCATCATGATTGCCACAGAGAACGACTAGGAGATTTGAAACCATCGCTGCTTTACGCTCTTCGTCTAGTTCAACCAACTCTCCTTCATTGAGACGTTCCAGTGCCATTTCAACCATTCCAACAGCGCCGTCAACAATCATCTTACGTGCATCGATAATAGCAGATGCTTGTTGACGTTGAAGCATGACGGCAGCAATTTCTGGTGCATAAGCTAGATAAGTGATTCGTGCCTCAAGAATTTCCAAACCAGCATCCTCTACACGACTTTGGATTTCTTCACGAATACGTTTAGCTACAATCTCACTAGAACCGCGGAGGCTTCCTTCATCGGCTTGCCCATCACCTGTAGTGTCTACATTCGGAGACACATCGTAAGGATAGATGCGGACAATATTACGGAGGGCGCTATCACATTGCAATGAAAGATATTCTTTATAGTTATCTACGTTGAAGACTGCTTTGGCTGTATCGACAACTCTCCAAGTTACCGCGATTCCGATTTCAACAGGATTTCCCAGACAATCGTTAATCTTTTGACGAGAATTACTCAAAGTCATAACTTTGAGAGAAATCTGTTTCTTGCCAATTTCAATGTTTACATCATTGCCATTTGATGATTTCATTCCTGAAAAAGGAGATTTTGTGCTAACATCGCCACTTTGTCCGAGTCGAGTGTGAATTGCAGGATTGACCGCTATACTGAAGGGATTGACAAAGTAAAAACCAGGTTCTTTGATGGTACCTATATAGTTACCAAAGAGGGTCAAAACCAGAGCTTCTTGAGGTTTGACAACTTTTAAACCAGCATGAGCTAGAGCTGAAATTAAGATTAATAAAAGTCCGATAATAATTCCAAAAATATTTTCTGAACCAGCACCCATTATAAATATAAAGAAACCAAGTACGAGTGCCAACTCAATGAGAATCAATGCTACTACACCATTTGGTTTTGAATTGATTAATTTTTCAGTCATAAGAATGACCTCCTGTATTTGATATCTAAATGATATCACTTTAATTTTAAATGTCAATAAAAAAATGCAATCTTTTTTCAGAAAATTCTTGAATTTTCTTCTGTTATTCAGGCGAAAATTATGCTATAATGGTAAAAACTGAAATGGGAGGGAACTTAATGACAGAATTAGATAAACGTCACCGCAGTAGCATTTATGACAGCATGGTTAAATCACCAAACCGTGCCATGCTTCGTGCAACTGGTATGACAGATAAGGACTTTGAAACACCGATTGTGGGAGTGATTTCAACTTGGGCAGAAAACACACCGTGTAATATTCACTTGCATGATTTTGGTAAGCTTGCAAAAGAAGGTGTCAAATCTGCTGGTGCTTGGCCTGTTCAATTTGGAACCATTACGGTAGCAGATGGGATTGCCATGGGAACGCCTGGTATGCGCTTCTCTTTGACATCTCGTGATATCATCGCGGACTCTATCGAAGCTGCTATGGGTGGTCATAACGTCGATGCATTTGTAGCTATCGGGGGCTGTGATAAGAACATGCCTGGTTCTATGATTGCCATTGCCAATATGGATATCCCAGCTATTTTCGCCTACGGTGGTACTATCGCCCCTGGAAAACTAGATGGTAAAGACATCGACTTGGTTTCTGTATTTGAGGGAATCGGAAAATGGAACCATGGTGATATGACCGCTGAAGACGTCAAACGTCTCGAATGTAATGCCTGCCCTGGCCCTGGTGGCTGCGGTGGCATGTATACTGCCAACACGATGGCTACTGCTATCGAAGTTTTGGGTATGAGCTTGCCAGGTTCTTCTTCTCACCCAGCAGAATCTGCTGATAAGAAAGAAGACATCGAAGCAGCTGGACGTGCTGTGGTTAAAATGCTTGAACTCGGTATCAAACCGTCTGATATCTTGACTCGTGAAGCCTTTGAAGATGCCATTACAGTGACAATGGCTCTAGGTGGTTCTACTAACGCTACTCTTCACTTGCTTGCCATTGCCCATGCTGCTAATGTTGACTTGTCACTTGAGGATTTCAATACCATCCAAGAACGTGTCCCTCACTTGGCCGATTTGAAACCTTCTGGTCAGTATGTCTTCCAAGACCTCTACGAAGTTGGTGGTGTGCCTGCAGTTATGAAGTACTTGTTGGCAAATGGATTCCTTCACGGAGACCGTATCACATGTACTGGTAAAACTGTCGCTGAAAACTTGGCCGATTTTGCAGACCTCACACCAGGTCAAAAAGTCATCATGCCACTTGAAAATCCTAAACGTGCAGACGGTCCGCTTATCATCTTGAACGGTAATCTTGCTCCTGACGGTGCAGTTGCCAAGGTATCCGGGGTTAAAGTTCGTCGTCACGTTGGGCCAGCCAAGGTATTTGATTCTGAAGAAGATGCTATCCAAGCTGTCTTGTCTGATGAAATCGTTGATGGCGATGTTGTTGTTGTTCGTTTCGTTGGACCTAAGGGTGGTCCTGGTATGCCTGAGATGCTATCACTTTCTTCTATGATCGTTGGTAAAGGTCAAGGAGACAAGGTTGCCCTCTTGACAGACGGACGCTTCTCTGGTGGAACTTATGGTCTAGTTGTCGGACATATCGCACCTGAAGCTCAGGACGGTGGACCAATTGCCTACCTTCGTACAGGAGATATCGTCACTGTCGACCAAGATACTAAAGAAATTTCTATGGCCGTATCCGAAGAAGAACTTGAAAAACGTAAGGCAGAAACAACCTTGCCACCACTCTATAGCCGTGGTGTCCTTGGTAAGTACGCCCACACCGTATCTTCTGCATCACGTGGTGCCGTGACAGATTTCTGGAATATGGAACAATCTGGTAAAAAATAACTAGAAAAAGCAGTCGCTAAATGACTGCTTTTTCTAGTTATTTGTATTATTTCATGGAATATGATAAGATAATTGCTCTAACTATGATTATAAAGGAGAGACAATGTTTTCACAAAATACAGGAATTATGCTCTACGTAGATGATGTAGCAGCTGAGAGAGACTTTTGGTCTGCTATCGGTTTTGAAGTTTTTAATCAATCAGAAATTATGGGTTTTGAAACTTTTGAAATGAAACCTCACACGGACAGTACACTGAATTTTACTGTCTACGCCAAAGACTTTATTCGTCAGGTATCGCCAGAGGTAGTTGATATGAAACCTAGCCTACTCTTTGAATCAGCAGACCTTCACAGTCTTCATGAACGCCTAGCTGCAGTAATTGATACCACCAGTCCGATCAGTACTCAACCTTTCCCTAACTTTAACTTTGCAAATCCAAGTGGACACTATTTCGCAGTTAGAGGAATCTAATAACAAAACAGCTCTCTGTTTATTAGCAGAGAGCTCTTGTATTTTAGCGTGGTGGTAGTCCAAGCGCTATGCGACCATAGCGACTGATGCGTGTAATCTTCCAGGCAGGTGACCAGGTAACTTCAACCCTGACATCTTCAATTCCTTCAATCTGTTTCAAGCCTGCCACGATTTCGATGGGTAAACTTTCTGCACAGTCACAGGCAGTATCGGTGAAGGTCATGACAATTGTACAAAGACCAGCCTCGTCCAAATGAATCTCGTAAATCAAGCCAAGATTATAGACATCTAGTTCCACATCTGTATCGTAAACTTTTTCTAGTTTTTCAATGATTTGTTCTCCTAATGCTAGAGCACGATCATTGATTTTGATATCTTCTCTCATTGCATTCCCTCCATTTGTAAACTGCACCTATTTTCTCATAATTCTGACAATTTGGCAAGTCTTTCCCAATCAAGACCGGATTCGCCATAAAAACTACAGACTAGAAATTAGTCATAGCTTGGACCAAACTGCCCAAAAACCTAGCAACCTAGAGCAAGAGGATATTGGCATAGGTTAGAGAATGATTGAGCTTCTAAGACATACTTTCTAAACAGAAAAAGTAGAGAAAGGTCATCTCTACTTTTAAAATATTATTTTGACTTCACAGGTTTATCTGCCAAGGCCTTGATAGCTGATGCTATAGTTTCTGCGTAGAGCTTAGCACCCTCTTCTAGTTTGGTATTATCACTTCCAAAGTGAACCTGGTCCGTTCCTTTCCAGATGTCTGGATGATCTTTAGATACCTGATTCCAGTCTGCAACCTCAATGTAAGGATACTTCTGAGCTACTTCACGCACATAATTAGCATACTGTTCTACATAAGGCTGAGTTGCTTGAGTTTTGTCCCCTTCATAAGGTGTCACAAGTACAAGCTGATGGCCCTTAGGTAGATTTGTTATCAAAGAATCGATATCAGCCTTATAATCCTCAGGGTTATTCACTCCAGTAGCAATAACCACTATTTTAGGGAGGACTTTATTCTGACTGCGGTTGAGCATAATAGCATTGGCTTGCTTGGTATTTCTGCTGACTTGACCATCTGTCTGAGCGTCTGGTAGAACCTCTTTTAGTCCAGGTGTTGCACGCAAGGTTACAGAATCTCCGATGATGGATACACCTTCGGCAATATTGTAGCGACTTGCTTCTGCTTGATCCACCATGGTTTTTGTACGGGTAATATTGGTTTGAGCTTGATTGAGGCCATTTACCATCAAATCCGTTTCAAAAGCACCTACTTGGGGAGCAATAAGCATCACAATCAGTGTCAGCAAGCTAAGGAAACCAACGCTACCCGCAAAAATTGGTTGAATATGCGGAATTTCTTTTACCTTTTGCAATAAGCTACTGTTCTTCCCTGCAATGAAAGGTTCAATCACATAGAAAGAAAGGCTTGCAAAGAGATAAGAAAAGATAGTAGTGAGAATCACAGCTGGTAGATTGCTCATCAACTGAGAGAAAATGATATAAAACGGCCAGTGGAAAAGATAAACGGCATAGCTGGTATCAGCTAAGAAGCTAATTACCTTTGGCTCTTCAATCGTCGGAGTTTTCTCATGTAAAAGTCGTGCTGCAACGATCATCAGAAGAGCAGCTAAACTTGCCAACAAGAAGCCAAGCAAGTAGGCAAAAAGATAATTGAATTTCACGAAGAAGGTCAATAAGAGTAAAAGTCCGAGACCAGCTGAAAAGACTAATAAGGTCTGTTTCAAGTCCAGGGTTTGATTCAAACGTTTAAGAAGAGGTGTCGTATGACGGACCCCTATCAAGGTAGCTAGGACACTACCTAGGAAGAATGGATAAACATGAGTTAGACTTGAAAAGTAAAGCGTTGAGTAGGAAGAAACGATAAAGCTACCAATAAACATTGAAAGGAAGCTAACAACAAAGGTAATTGAAGATAGTAGAAAAACCATTCCCCGTAGTTGCCCACCTGTTTTGGCTTGCTTAGACATGAGCCAAACTGCCAAGCCCCACAAGATATAGTAATGAACTTCAACTGCTAAACTCCAGTTATGAACAAAGAGATGAGGAATGAACTGAGATTCATAACTTCCCCCTGTTAACATTTCATAGAAGTTGGTCATAAAACCAAGGACACCAGCAATCTGACCACCAATTCCGGCTACATAATCCTGCCGAACCAAGAAAGTAAAGGGCATAACGACGAGGATCATTAAAACGACCGGTGGAAAAATCCGATAGAAACGTCTTCTGAAAAATCCTAGGATATCAATCTTACCTTTTTGTCCAAATTCTTCTAATAAAAGTGACGTAATTAGGAAACCTGAGAAGGTGAAAAAGACGTCAACCCCGAAGAATCCTCCTGGAAAAATCGTCTGAAAGAAATGGTACAAGAGTACCAAGAGTAAGCCTGTAATCCTGATCAAGGAAAACCATTTAATACGCATACGAGGTTATTCTCCGTTCATTAGAGTAGTAAAAAAACCATCTAATGTTCATTCCATATTACCTTTATTTTATCAAAAAAAGAAGAAAAATCCTAAGAGAAAACTTAGGATTTGAGCTTTAGATTGATAATCTTAGAAATTACGACCTGATTTATTGTAGCCATATTTTTCAACAAAATGCTCACGGAATTCCAAGAGATTGTCATCCATAATAGCCTGACGAACCTGCTTCATAAGATTGAGCAAGAAGTAGAGATTATGGTAACTGGTCAAGCGAATACCAAAGGTTTCATCAGCCTTGAGCAAGTGACGAAGGTAGGCACGGGTGTAGTTCTTACATGTGTAGCAATCGCACTCAGGATCAAGCGGTGTAAAGTCCTCCGCAAACTGGGCATTCTTGACAACCAAACGTCCTTGGCTAGTCATACAAGTACCGTTACGAGCGATACGAGTCGGCAAGACACAGTCAAACATATCGACCCCACGAATAACCCCATCAATCAAGCTATCTGGTGCCCCAACCCCCATAAGATAGCGAGGTTTGTTTTCAGGAAGGAGTTGAGTGGTGAAGTCCAAAACTGCGTTCATCTCTTCATGAGTTTCTCCAACTGCCAACCCTCCGATAGAGTATCCTGGGAAGTCCATGCTGACAAGGTCATGAGCTGACTGACGACGAAGATCTTCAAAGCCTGCACCTTGTACAATCCCAAACAAACCTTGGTCATGTGGACGACAATGAGCTTTTAATCCACGCTCTGCCCAACGGCTGGTACGTTCGATTGACTTCTTCACATAATCATAAGGTTGATAAAATTGAGGACATTCGTCAAAGGACATCATAATGTCTGAGCCTAGATTGTTTTGGATAGAGATGGCTTTTTCAGGTGAAAGGAACATCTTGGAACCATTGAGGTGATTCTTGAAGGTCACCCCTTCTTCAGTGATATTACGGCTATCAGCCAATGAATATACCTGGAAGCCACCACTATCTGTCAAGATAGGCTGATCCCAGTTCATGAACTTATGAAGCCCACCTGCACGCGCAATGAGTTCATCTCCAGGACGTAGCCACAAGTGATAGGTATTAGAGAGAATAATCCCTGACCCCATCTCTTTCAATTCTTCTGGCGATTGGGTTTTGACCGTTGCTTGAGTCCCAACCGGCATAAACATAGGAGTTGGGAAGGTTCCGTGTGGCGTGATAATCTCACCCAGACGAGCTCCCGTGTGTTTTTCTTTCTTAATCAAACGATATTTGATTGGTGAATCTGACATTTTTTACCTCCGAAGCTGGGAAAGACAGTCCCAGTTCTTACTTTGTGCCCAAGGGCATACTGTATGATTCTATCAAAAAAAACAGGAACTGTCACGAACTATGGTATAATGAAAGAATGAAATACCCAAAAATTGATTTAAAAGAAGTTCGTCAACAAGCTAAACAGTTTCAAGCTGAACATCCACGTCTATTGCTTGTCTTTTTATTACCAAGCATTTTTCTGATTCTATCCAGCTTTATAAGTCCATTATCCCTACTTGATGAGAGGATTCTTGAGCAATCCTTCTTTACTTTTTTGATGAGCTTGATCCAGTCCTCACTCTTTCCTCTAGCAGTAGGATTTACAAGTTCTATTATCCTAGCTGGTGCTCTGTTTACAACCATTAATCTCTACAGAATTTCCGAGATAGAGCTTTCCTTTAAAGATAGTCTGTCCTTACTTGACAATCGCTTCTTCACCCAGACCTTTCTGACTCTCTTGCTCAAACGTTTCTATCTCTTTTTGTGGAGCATCCCTAATCTTTTTGGTGTCTACTTGCTCTTCTATAGCAGTGCCATGGCTCGTAAATTTGTAGAACTTCATCCCGAATTTCCAGCCGTAGACGTCACCAATTCAGATATCGAACATTTTCTGCTCACTTTTGCACTCTACTTCTTTGGTAGCGTCTTTCTGATGATTTTGGGAACCATTGCCTATCTGCCGCAATACTACGCTTATTCCCAAGTAGAGCTGCTCCTATGTGATACCCTTGCAATTGGAATTGCCAAGCCAAGTCGTGTACTCAAAACCAGTCGCTTCCTTATGAAAGGCTATAAGTTCCAACGCTTCGTACTTGATTTACAGCTACTTCCTTGGTATCTCCTTATCTGGATCAGCTTCGGAATTGCGAGCATCCCTTCTTTCCCTTATATCTATAGTAGTCAATTCTTCTTTTATCAAAGATTGCTCGAAATCAAGCGGAGAAAAATTTAACGTGAATGATTAAAACCAGCACCTTCTATGGAGAGTGCTGGTCAGAACGAAGACAAACGTCATTTTTGGTGTTTGTCTTTTTATCTTTTCAAAAATAGTTTGTCTCATCACCTACTATTCTATCCAAAAATCTGAATTTGAGAAAAATAAAAAGGGATATTTCCTATCCATTTCACCAGTTTTTTGATATTTAAACACGCCAAAGTAAGCCCAACCTGATCCTCCATTTTGGATTTTCCTTTCTCTCTAGTGTATCTCAAATTATGGTACTCCTTAGCCGTCCCAAAGAGCCGTTCAATTGTTTCTTTGCGCTTCTTATAGAGCTCTTTCATTTCTCTTTGGTGACGAATCTCCTCACAAAATTCAAGGGCATCTTTCCAGACATGTCTCGTTACTACTTTTTGAAAATTCTTGCTTTGGGTACAAACGGATAATAAAGGACAGGAAACGCATACTTTGGGATTACTCTTATACTCACGGTAGCCTTCTCGAGTGGTAGTGCGATAGCTTAACACTTGATTCTCTGGACAAACATAACAGTCATAACTTGCATCATAAACAAAATTACTAGGCCTTAAGTTCCTTTACTCCCTTTGGACGAGTATAAGAAAAGACAGGAATGATGTTTCGCTCTAATAAATAATGGGCAATAGCTGGTGTCTTGTAACCTGAATCCGCAATAATATAGTGGGGGGAGAATGGCTCTAACTTTGAAAAACGGGCAGGGAAAGCCTGACTATCATGAACATTTCCTGCTTCAACCGTATAAGCTAAGGCCCAACCATGCTTATCACAAGCAACTTGAGCAGAATAGGCAAATACTTCCTTGTGTTCGCCCTTATGGAACCAACCACACTCGGGATCCGTTGTTGAGATTTTCTTTTCCTTAGCCTCACTTTCTTTTGCGGGCTTTAAGGACTTTTTTTCGTGTTTTTTCCTATCTAAATCAATCTCAACTGCCAATTGTTCACTCATAAATTTAGCTTGTTGGTCTACCATTTCCTTACGATACTTGTGACTATTAGCTGCCGCTTTGATATGGGTACCATCCACAAATATTTCAGAAGGATCAATTAAGCCAGCATACAAAGCTTGGTTGAGAACTTGGGAAAAAATCTCATAAATGAGTTCTTTATCTTGAAAACGACGGCTGTAATTCTTCCCATAGGTGGTAAAATGAGGGACCTTATCATCTAAAGTTAGTCCGAGAAACCAGCGATAGGCCACGTTTACTTCAATCTCTTTCATGGTTTGGCGCATAGAACGGATACCATAAAAACATTTAATCAAAGGAATTTTGACTAACATGACGGGATCAAGACTAGGACGACCATTATCTGGACTATAGGTGTCTTCTACCAAGTCATAAATAAAGTCAAAATCAACCTTTGAATCTACTTGTCGAAGAAAGTGATCTTCTGGGACCAATTCGTCAATTGTATAGAAACCATACTGCTTACGATTATAATCAGGTTTTTCTTTGTGAAACATAGGGAACACCTCACAACTCTTCTTGCCTCTATTATACGACTTTACACAAAGAAAAGTCCTTAGAAACTTGACTTCTAAGGACTTTGTCTTCAATCTGCCAGCACCTTCTATGGAAAGTGCTGGTTGTTTTTATTTAAATGGTTACTTGATCTCTGTCTTTAATCATGTAGTGTTTTAATGGAGTTAGGCTTGCCAACCAATATAGGAAGCCACCAAAAATCGCCGTAAATCCACTACCTGTTGTGATTAAGAAGATCGAACTTTGAATTTGTTTAGTTAGGGGATTATAAACAAAGAGTACCGCAACTAACAGAGATACGAATACACAAGACAAACCAACTAAATTAAATCCCTTAGTAAAATCATAAGCCTGATGTCCATCTAAGAAATAAGCGGATCGTAAATCTAATTTCCGTTTTCTTATCAAGAAATAATCAACAACAATCATTCCAATAATAGGTCCTTGAATATAAGCTGCAAGCGAGATAAAAGAACCAAAATATTCTTCTACGCCACCCCAAATTGTTAACGCACTCACATAAATCATGGCAATCCAAACCATTAGTTTATAGCTCACCTTAGGCATACCGCTTTTAACAATCATACAGTTCACATAGGATCCTGTCCCTTGAGTTCCAATATTTGCAAAAGCTACTAGCAATAAACTAAGAAGAGCAAAGGTAGGAGTACTCAAGGTTGAAAGCATCGCAGTTGGATCACTCTCGTAAACTCCTGTTCTTACAAACATAGCTAGAGCCATAACACCACCCGTCGCAGCAAAGAATGGTGCTACCACACCATAAGATAAAGAAGTAGCCCAATACCCACTACGTTCTGATTTTGCTAAACGTGGTAAAATTAATGCTTGCGTCGACCAAGAAAAGGCAGTCGCTACATTCCCCTCTCCTGAAATCATAAATCGCTCTAGTGGACTCAAATCTCCTTGTACTGCTGGTTGAACGTTCATAATGTCAGTAATCGGAACTGCTACAAAACAAATTCCAACGATAATCAATCCAACAACTAGCAAAGCAATTACCATAAACCGATTAATACCTTTTATAACCTCTGGTCCACCAAGAGCAATCAAGGTCCCCAATAAAACACAAAGTGTTCCAAGAATTGGTGCCCAAATCCCCTTCTCCAGTCCAAGACCAAAATTATTAGCTAGATGAATCATAGAACTGGCAAAAAGATTTGCAGTTACTGCATACCAACCAAAATTTGCTAAACTGATAGTTGTTGACAAAAATGCCACTCCGCGCTTCCCTAAAACCGCTCGAAGCCAAATCCATAAATCAATTCCGTATCTCACTGCAAACAAGGTGGGAAGACACTCGATAAAGACCCAAATAATATTAAAGCTAAAAATATTGATTAACATCTGGCTGAAGGTCAAATATTGAGCAACATACGCTCCTTGTGTGTAACACCAAGTTGCAATCGCAAAACCACTTGTTGATAAGAATAGATCCCAGAAGGAATATTGCCGATCCTTACTAGTCATTGGAACAATCCCAGTTATGGTTTCTTGTTGAATAAAGTCGGTCGTTTTCGACATTATTTAATTCCTCCTGTCATAGCTAAGATAATCAAGATTAGATTAATTCCAATGATAACACCAATCAAAGCAAAATCTTTTTTTAAGAATGGTTGCGCAAAATCATAGTCTGGAGATTCCATTTCTTCCAGTCTTCGTTTCGTTTCATCTGCTACCAATTGTTCAATTTCAGATACAGATTTCATCTTATTTTTCTCCTAGATATAACTCTAATGAAAGTTGTCCGTATTGTCTGGTAAATCGATACCAAGTATAAAGAAATTCTCCCACAGGTTTTCCAACACTCTCTTGGAATAAGGCCCACAAGAACCAATAATAAGATGTCACTGCCACATAGGCTAAATAATGACGTCTTGTTTTTGTATCTGGAACTTCTTGCAAGTAAATCTCAAGTACTTTCTCAGCTTGTTCAACAGTATAATTCGAACAACCAATGAAGGTACCTAAATCCCCTGCAGGGTCCCCCATACCAGAATACTCCCAATCAATCAGACTCATCTCCTCTTGTTCGTTTAGGAGAAAATTAGGACTATAGGAATCTCCATGACATAAAACTCTCTCAGTGTCATCCTGTTTTAAAAATTCTCTAATAGTTGAAATGTTTTTATCGAGTTCATCAAGTCCATCAAACTCAAAACGATTGCTAGCCTTCAATTTTTCTCTAAAATCATCAATTCCTACAAATAAATCAAAATTATGAGTTGTCTTCTCTCCAGACTGATGTAGTTTTCTCAAGAGCCCCATAGCTTTTTCTACATGATCCCAATTATCATAATCAAGCGGTCTAGCGTTAGGGATAAATTCTGAAATCTTCCACCCTTCGTTTTTATCCATTGCAACAAATGTTCTGTCTATTTGCAGTTTTGCTGCAATTTCCATAGAAGCCGCTTCACTTGATCTGTTGATATATTTTTCAGTTCCTCTACCAGGATGACGATAAACATATTTTTTATCAAGACAATCAAAGCTAAAGGATGTATTGGTCAAACCATCTTTGAGTGGTTTAATATGAACAATATCCGAAGCATCACAATTCAAGGTCTTGCAGATGTTATCAATAATCTCAGAATTAGAATTCATCAAGTAGCGGTCATCAAATTGACGCAACTCATCTAAGGAATCAAATTCTTTAACAATATCCGCTGAATAATGACGAGCTTCTAGATGCAATTCATGAACATTACGGGTATAGTAATCTTCCCAGAGCTGTTCTTTATAGGGCTCGTGTTTAAACTCAGTTTCTAAAATTTTTACGAATTTTTCACTAAAGGCACGGTCAAAATACACATGTCCCACCATAGCCCAAGTGTCTTTACCACCAATCTGTATGTCAACAATCATGTTGTTGGAGTCTTCGGTAGCACAATATTCGTCTGTCTCGCCTTCCACAAATATTGTTGAATAGTAGCCCCTATAAATATACTTCTCAAATGGATTTTCGGCAAAATAATTGTCCGATGAACAAATATAAGTATTTGATAGTTGATCTCTAACCAACATTAATGAAGAACAGTTATTGTATTTATAGTAATCATTATTGACAACGATTTTTACACCATATTTTTCAGCAAGGTAAAACATTTTTTCTTGTAAATAACCTACAATAACCGTAATATCTTCTATACCTGCTTCCTGTAGTTGTTCAATTTCCCTTTCAATCAGGCGTTCCCCTTTGACTTTTAACAATCCTTTTGGTACTTCGTAAGACAATGGTGCAAATCGACTACTCATCCCTGCAGCCATAATCACTGCATTTTGTACTCGATAAGGTTCTAAAGCTTCTTTTCCTAACTCAGATAGGTGACCTTCTTGATCAATCCAATTAGCTTCTTTCATTTCTTTAAGCAGGGAATTAATTGTTCCTAAAGAAACTTCCAATTGTTCCGCTAACTGTCTTTGTGTAAACTCCTCTTGTGGATGCTCTTGCAAAAAAGACAGTAGTTTAAATTGTTTTTCTGAAATCATATTGATAACCTCTTTTTGTTCAATGCTTGTTTTTAAAAATTATAGTATGAACATTCGCTTTTGTCAAGTATTATCCAAATAAACTTTAATAGTAAAGAAGTAGTGGTAATTTCTCAAAGTAACTTCCACTTTCCTGACCAAAGTGGAAATTAGTCTAAAACGGATTTTTATGGTGGAATTAAGTGTGAGACGTTTGTGGTAGAAATGAGGCCTACTATGACCAAACATAAACACCTTACCCTTTCAGACCGTAATGATATCCAATTAGGTTTAGAGCGCGGTGAAACATTCAAAGCTATCGGGCAACTTATTCTAAAAGACCCGACTACTGTTTCTAAAGAAGTCAAACGAAACAAACAAATTAGAGACTCTACCTCTAACAACCTTCCTTGCCCTCTACTTGATAAAGCTCCCTTTGTCTGTAATGGATGTCCTAAAAGAAGACAAAACTGTGGCTATCAGAAAATCTTCTACCTTTCTAAACAAGCTCAAAAGCAGTACGAACAAACTCTTGTTGAAGCTCGTGAAGGAACTCCTCTCAACTCTCAGACTTTCTGGGACATGGACAAAGTCATTTCTGATGGGGTTAAAAAGGGACAACACATCTATCATATCCTCAAGACTCATAACCTTAATGTCAGCTCCTCAACCGTCTATAGACACATCCGAAAAGGATACCTGTCCATCGCTCCTATTGATTTAGCTAGAGCCGTTAAATTCAAAGAGAGACAAAAAAGTAAGCTACCTTCCATCCCTAAAGAAGATAAAAAAGGCCGTTCCTATGAGGATTTACAAAACTATTTAGTCCTTAATCAACTAGACTCTTGCTGGAAATGGACACAGTGATGGGCAGAATGGGAGGTAAAGTCCTACTCACCTTCAATCTATCTTTCTGTAACTTTATCTTCGCTAGGCTTCTGGAGAATAAAACTGCCCTTGAGGTTACCAAACATCTCTATGATATTAAGAATAACCTTCACGAAGCTGACAAGGACTTCTGCCAACTCTTTCCTGTTATTCTGACAGATAATGGAGGAGAGTTTGCTAGGGTTAATGACATCGAAATGGATGTGCGAGGAGAGAGTAAACTTTTCTTTTGTGACCCTAATCGCTCTGACCAGAAAGGGAAAATTGAGAAAAATCACACACTGATTCGCGACATTCTACCTAAGGGAACTTCCTTTAACAATTTAACTCAAGAGGACATCAATCTCGTTTGTTCACATGTCAATAGCGTCAAGCGCGCTGCTTTGAATGGAAAATCAGCCTATGAACTCTTTGCTTTTACTTACGGAGAAGAAATTCCTAAGCTTCTCGGCATTTCTAAAATACCTGCAGAAGACGTCTGTCAATCTTCTAAATTACTCCAACATAAGATCTAAAAACTAACCTTCAACCCCATTCAAACGTCTCACACTAACTTCCACCATAGCGGAACTTAATCTGAAACGCTTTCAGATGTGGGGATTTTGTGCGCTCTTTTTTTCGATTTCTTTTGGTTACAAAAGCGATGAAATCAAGCATTATTAAAACCAGTAGAACTTACCCTGACACGGAGTTCCACTGGTTTTTAGGATTTTTATCAGATTAACTTCCACTTTTATTAGCGGTGGAACTTAGTTTGGGAATTTAGCGTAAAGAAGTAGTCTTGAATAACATGACCACACATTTCCATAAGTTTTTAAAGATTTACAAACAGCACTTCCTTAACCACACTGAAGTGAACCAACTTAAAAACAAAAATTCGTATAAAAGTCTAATCGTAAATAAAAAAGCGAACCATACTTGTTTCTGATACTCAGAATTCTATCTTGTCCGCTTTTTTATTTAATTTATCAAGCATGAGGATTTATAATAATGGATTCTTAAATCCAATATTTTTTCCACCTCCGCTTTTTATCTCAAGAAAAGGATACTCAAGAGTGCTAAGATTGCTGGACCACCTTGCTTGAGAATGATTTTTTTATCTGCTGTTAAGGCACCATAAGTAGCTGCTCCTATGACAAATAAAACAAAGATTGTTACGATTTCTAAGCTATGTGAGAAATAAATTCCGTAAATAAGAAATACCCCAATCAAGGCATTATAAATTCCTTGGTTTTTGAAAAGTGAGGTTACAGATGGTCGAGTCAACTCTTCCATTTCCATATTAAAGACTCGACTGGTGGCGTCTGATTGGGTTACGATACTCTCCAAATAAAAGATATAAAAATGTTCGAGGGCAACGATAGTTGCTAAAATTGTGGTCATGATTGACATGGTTTTCTCCTTAAAATTCTATTTTTTCTAATCCTGATACTAGTTTCGTCAGTAAAGTCGTCAGTTCTTTTTGCTCAGTAGAGGATAAGATGGTCTCCATCTGTTCCTTCACTCGCAAGTGATGTTCAGGCGGATTGACCAAGAGTTGATTCTTGGCTTCTTGGGTTAATTCAACTAAGACTTCTCGCTGATTGATTGGATTTCGCTTGCGACTAACATAACCCTCTGACTCCAGTATCTTAAAATGACGGGTCAATGCTGCCTGGTCAATCTGTAACTTCTCCTGAACGGCAATCTGGTTACAGGGTGACTGTTGCAGTAAAAATTGCAGGATTTGATAGCGGGTCAAACTAATTCCCAATTGTTTCTCAAAAAGTTGAGTGATGGTCTGATCTGTTAAATGGAGCTGGTATAGCAATTCATGCATTTTTAGTATTTTTTTCCTTTCTTCGATATTTGATCTATCAATAGTTGACTTATCAAGTGTATTACAACCAGAGTAAAAACGCAACTGTTTTGCTCACTCCCTAAAAATAGCCTCTTGGTTTCAATCCCAAAAGGCTATTAATTCTATATTCTAGATAAAATCCAGTACTAACCTACCAAATCTGCTCGAAGGATTTCTCCCTCTTTATCGATGACAACTTCGATGGCATGGCCTGCAAAAATTTCCTCGCTATCATCATAGTAGAGAGTCAATTCCCCATCTTCGTTGATTGATAGTTCACTCAAGGAAAGTGAGTTGGTAAAATACTCTTCTGTTAACTCCACATCATTTTCATCTGAATCAATCCAGTCTTGAGCTGTTTCCCACAATTCTTTGACGATATAGTTTTTAATCTGAGCATCATGGACTTGGAAAGTTCCCATAAATTTCTTTAAATCATCAAAAGAACTTGGAGGAAGACTTTCATCTTCACCCGCATCAAACATAGCATGAATCTTACCGCCTTCATAGGTGATGAAGCCTTCAAACCAAGAATAGGCTCTATTTAGGGTGAACTCGCCAAGAGCGTCTTGAATGATAACAGGTTTTTGATAGCTTTCAATCAAGGTCTCTAACCTAGAGTCCGTGGATTGGTCATCTAGGTATTCCAGCAAGCGGTAGCAGTTGTTAGCCACTTCTGACATATAAGGCTCTAGCTCCATGAAGGGGCGTTTTTGACATTTAATACGATGAATTTTGTAGGGTTCAAAACTAAAGCCCCATCGTTTTTCTTCAAATTCTTCTGGAGTCAAGAGCCATTCCAAACGTCCTTCAAGTTCAGAAAAGTCCTGAGTTTCGACATTGACACTAGCTTTAAAATGAACGGACGGTATCTTGCATCCATCTTTTAAAGAGATTGCTCCATTTACATTTTGGAGGGTAAAAATCAAGAGTTCGACAATTTCACCACAAAATTCCTGTTCAAAATCATCTCTTGTTTTCTCAAATGTAGTTTTTAATCGGTTTGTCATCCTTATCATCCTTTCGCTCTATGCTTAAAATCGTTAGTATAACTTTGTATCCGCTTACATTCTAACATGTTTTAGATTTTATTTCACTTATAAATACTATTTTTACAAAAAAAGAAGCTACACTTTTAAATGTATAGCTTCTTATTAATCATTAGTTCATAGAAACGTGAACGTGGTCATAGTGATTTTCTGTTACACTACCACGGTCTGGCATTGGATTCCAAGTGTAGGCTGGTCCGTATTTGCTATCGAATGGTGCATAGAAACGTTGTTTCCAGATGATGTAGCTGATACCACGGCTAGCCATATTTTGGATAGCATAATCTGCAATTTGGTCTCCAAGAGCAGAGCTTACTGGAACCATAAAGTCAATGGCAAGTCCTTTTCCGTGGTCTCCACTATCTCCTGGACGGTAACCACTAAATGATGTGATTCCGAATAAGTTAGCCACTTCCTCTTTAAAGGCAGCCGTTTGTGGCTGAAGACCTGCATTTTCTGATTTTGAAGCTGCAATACTTGCATAATCAGGTGCTGCTGGTGCTGCATAAGTCGCTGATGAACCTTGGCTTGCTTCAGCTTGATAAGTTGATGGTGCTGATTGAGTCTCTGTTACAGTCTCTGTAACTGGTGCTTCTGTTGTAGTCGTTTCTTCCACTACAGGTGTTTCTGCGACCGACTCTTCCACTGGTGCTGAAACTTCTGCAACGGCTCCTGTTGTTGTTTCTGCTGCAGATCCTTCCGTTGGTGTTGCAACTTCAGTAGTGGCTTCTACTACTGACTCTTCTACAGGTGCTACAACTTCTGTTGTTGCTTCTGCCACTGGCTCAGCTACAGTTGTTTCTGCAACTGATTGAGTTAAATCTTCAACCTGTACAGTTTGGTCATCTACAGTGACTTGGTTGGTTGTCAAATCTGCTGTTGCAGTTGTACCTTCGCCACCTTGAACTGTATCAGGGGTTTGAATTTCAACCTCTGTCACTTCTTCTTTTTCATTGACAGTTGTTGTAAGGACTGTCTCAGGGAAGATCAAATCAATATTGCTGATCTTATTCAAGTTAGCAAGAACGTTCACATCCACTCCCAAAGCTTCGGCAATGGTACTTAAGGTATCACCATACTGAATCGTATAGCTTGTTTTATTCTCACTCTTGGTAACATCATTTTGAATTTGCTCAACACTACGCGCTGTCCACACTAATTCTTCTGCTTGAGTTGCCAATACAGGGGCAAGGGACAAGGCTACTGTTGATGCTAAAATAATTCTTTTCTTCATACTATCAAACTCCTTTTCAAATGTAGTACCTGTCTATCATAACACAAAGAAAAAAGAAAAAAAGCCCTTTTGGGGCTATTTAACAGAACTGTACATTCGTTGTAACAATTTACATTACTTGAAATAGTTTGTTAGTTTCTTGTCATCAGGCTGACACATTCTTCTTGAAGAAAATTCTAGAAGGAAAGTGAACTAATATCTTCTAAATGCTCTATCTGTTGATTACAAGCTGCGGGAGAGGCAAGGAAATTGATACTCTGAATCCCACTGTTTTGAGCAAATTCGATATCCAAAGTCCGATCACCGATATAATAAGTTTGCTGAGGATCTAGTTCATACTTATCTAGCAAATAGATCGCAGCTTCTGGACTAGGCTTCCGAGAAAAGCCACTTTGATTGGTTAAAATTTCTGTGAAATAGTGGGCCAAACCCAAATTCTCCAAAATAGTAAAAGCATTGTCCCCTTTATGGGTATAAACAAACTGCTCAATTCCTTGCTGGTCTGCCCAAGCTAAGATTTCACGTGCCCCCGGCATCAGGACAACTTGAGCATTCTTCTCAGCCAAACTCTGAGCACGAACCTGATTGAGCATATTAGCATCCAAGCCTCTTTCTTCTCCCACCTTTTCCAACAGATCTTGAACGGAAGTTTTTAGAATAAAGGCACGAACCTCAGCCTTATCATAAGGAATGTCAAACTGGGCAAAAGTCTCTTCGATTCCTGCTAAGATAGCCTCATAAGAGTCTAACAAGGTCCCATCTAAATCCCAGATAAATCCAATTTTTTTCATATGTCATCCTTTCAAAGAGATATATTGCTTATAACGATAGCGCAGGAAGAACCAGCGAAAACCATTATCCAAAAGTGTTCCTGCCCAAATACCAGGCAAGCCCCAACCAAGAATAATTCCCATCAGATACCCTGTTCCGATACGGATACACCACATCCCGATACTTGTCGCATAAAAGGGGAGGCGTGCATTTCCCAACCCCTGCCAGACCGCTGTATAAATGACTGTCCCCGTCGTCATAGGAGTTCCTAGTAGTGAGAACAGTGTCACCATAACACTGGCTTCAATAGCCACAGGATCACTGGTGTAGAGGTGACTTAGTGGTGTCCCAAGAGCATAGATACTAAGCGTCAAGGGCAACATGAGAAAGAGGGATAGCCAAAAAGTTTGCTTACTTAAGTTGTCTACCCTTGCCCAATCATCTTCTCCAACTGCTCGAGCTACTTGCATAACTATTGCCGTAGCGACACCAACGGCTGGCATATAATTAAACTGAGTCAAGACTTCACCAATAGCATTCCCCGCGACAGCCTCCGTCCCAAAGGAAACAACCAAGGCAATAATGACTACATCACCAGCCCTCATCATGAGACGTTCTCCCGCTGCAGGTAAAGCCAAAGTCAGTAAGTCTTTGTCCAGTCCAAAGCTTGGTCTCGTATATGGAAGTTTTAATTGCGACCACAAAATCACAACCCCGATTAAACGTGACAAAATAGTCCCCCAAGCAACACCAGTTATGCCCATATCAAGAACAAAAATAGCTAGACTTGAAAAGAGAATATTCAAGGCATTGGATAAAAGACTCACATAAAGGGGAAGGCGCGGATTATGGGTGGCGCGAATCAAGGCTCCTAGACTCGTCATCAAGCCTAAGAGGACGATTGTGCCACCGACCAAAGCTAGGTAAAGTCCACCACTTTCAGCGACTGCCTCTTCTGTTCCCAAAAGACCTATCATCTCTTGTCCTGCAAAGATGGACAAGGCTCCTAAAAATAAACTCAAGAGTAGGGTGATTTTGAGTGCTTCTGTCACATGGTAGGCTAGTCTAGACTGATCTTTCTGTCCCAAACTTTTGGAAATGACACTGGAAATAGCCGCTCCCAAAGCAATAAAAATCGCTTGGTAAATGGTGATAATATTGCCCGCTACAGACACACCCGAAATGGCGATTAATCCCAGATGTGCTACCAGATAGCTATCGACCATCCCCATGAGCATCTGCAAGAAATTTTCACCCATGGCTGGCAGGGCTATGTTGAGAATATCCTTATTTTTCTTAAACAATCCTTCCTCCTGATGAAAAGAAACTCAGTTAGTTTCCCAACCGAGTTTACTTCCTCTGTCTTAAAGTCCTAGATAAGATTCTACTGCAGCCTGCATCTCTGCTGCTGCAACAGTTGTCTTGTGACGGACTGGAGCTGTTTCGAGGCCATCAACTGCAGGTGGCACTGCTACTCCTGAAATTTCATGTAGTTGAGCCAAGGCTTCAAAATCGCCCAAACCTGATTTCCCTGTTACAGCTTCTACTGCAACTACTGGGAATTTATATGGACTAGCTGTTGAAGCAATCACGGTCTTAGCCACATCGCCTGTCGCCGCTTGGTATTTTTTATAAACAGCTGAGGCAACCGCTGTATGTGGATCCTCAATGTAGGCATCTGTTTGATAAACACGCTTGATTTCTGCTGCTGTTTCCGCTTCAGTCGCATACTCTGCTGCAAAAAGGTCAAGAATCTCTGCATCAAAATCTGTCAATTCATACTGACCTTGGTTATTCAAAGCATTCATGAGTTCAGCTGTCTTAACCGCATCATTACCCAAAAGGTGGAAAATCAAGCGCTCCAAGTTTGAAGAGACCAAAATATCCATAGATGGGCTAGTGGTTACCTTAAACTCACGCTTCTTGTCATAAACACGAGTTTTGAAGAAGTCTGTTAAAACATTGTTGTCATTTGAAGCACAGATCAATTTACCAACTGGGAGACCAATTTGCTTAGCGTAAAAGGCAGCCAAGATATTTCCGAAGTTTCCTGTCGGTACGGTGAAGTTAACCTTGTCACCAGCCTTAATCTCACCAGTTTTAACAAGCTGAGCGTAGGCATAAACATAATAGACAATCTGTGGGACCAAACGACCGATATTCATAGAGTTAGCTGATGAGAACTGGAGCTTGTTAGCTGCTAATTTTTCACGAAGAGCCACATCGTTGAACATATGCTTGACGTTGGTTTGGGCATCGTCAAAGTTTCCATCAATAGCGATAACATGGGTATTTTCGCCCGTTTGAGTGGTCATTTGTAACTCTTGCACCTTGCTGACACCGTCTTTTGGATAAAAGACGATAATTTCAGTTCCAGAGACATCCGCAAATCCTGCCATGGCAGCTTTTCCAGTGTCTCCAGAAGTTGCAGTCAAGATAACAATCTTGTTTTCCAAACCGTGTTTCTTAGCAGCCGTCGTCATAAAGTATGGCAAGATAGACAAGGCCATGTCTTTAAAGGCAATGGTTGAACCATGGAAGAGTTCCAAGTTGTATTGACCATCAAGTTTGACAAGAGGGGCAATGGCTGGTGTATCAAACTTGCTGTCATAGGCATTGGTGATACAGTAGTCCAACTCTTCTGCTGTAAAGTCATCCAAGAAGGCTGACAAGACAAGCTTAGCTACTTCCTGGTATGAAGCGTCCTTTAATGTTTCAAAATCCAAATCTACCTTTGGATAGCTAACTGGAGTGAACAAGCCTCCATCTGTCGCCAAACCTTGCAAAATCGCTTGGCTGGCTGTTACGGTATTTTTCGCATCACGCGTTGATTGATAAACTAATGTCATAAATCTCTATCCTTTATCTATAGTCTCATCCATTATAACATGATTTTTCAGAAAATTCTTCCTTTATAAGAAAATTATAGAGTCAATTTTTCTTTCAAAGGCTCTAAATAGGTTGTTTCTTGCTGACCTCTCATTTCAAGACCTTGCTCTGCTATAGCTAGCAAGTCTTTGGAGAACTGGACAATTCCAGCTGTCTCCTCGTCTGAAAGCTGTTTCTTAGAAAACTGGCGTCTCAATGACTTGTAGTCACGACCAAAGTGCTCAAAGAAAGGAGCTGTCTCTAGGTAAGCTTCAAGCTTGTCTAGATTTACCAACAAACCTAGATGAAAGGCTGCTGAAGCAAAGGTTCGGTCTAGGGGTTGCGTACAAACACTACGAAATTCGACCGTTCCTCTAGTCGTCAAGTCTTGAAATTGGTAACTACGGTGCGTTTGAAAATCCTTCTCTTGAGGAACAAGCAGAGTTTCTTTTCCATTTAGAGTATAGGCCGAAACTTCCTCAGTAGCTAGGTAATCTCTAGCCCGAATCGGAGAAAAATAGTAGGTTTCCCCATCTCGTTCTGCTGTAAAAATCGCAGAGCGGTCTAGATAATCAAAGAAATCATCCTCATCTTTGAAGAGTCTGGCATTGACACCAACATTCTCTGAATAAATCCCATGCATGGAAGCTTCCCAAAAAATATCCCGTGAAATCTTAGTATCCCATTCTGCTCCCGAAAACTCAGAATTGGCAAATAAGTAAGCTTTTGCTGCTTCAATCTGAGTGAAAGCATTGATAACTCGTAGGTAGTTAGCAGTCGATACATCCAACTGAACTTGACTCCCACAGATAAAAGCACCGTATTGTGGAAAGTCATGCAAATCAGCTCTATCTTGGCGACTTCCCATATGCAAGTAATCCATCAGCATCTGGTAGCGTGGATAAGCCACCGGTCGATTGTCATTCTGATCCCAGTTTGGATGAATCCCCCAGCCCTGGATAGCATGATCCTTTTCGCCTAGTTTTTCCTGAATGACCTTCATATAAGCTTGAAATCGACCTTGGACCTCTTGGATTTTCTGGGCTCTGCCAAAGGCAAACTCCAAGGTCGTGTAAGAAACCTCAAACAGAATCCGATCCTGACTTTTTGGTTCTACAAGTTGAATCGGATTTCCGTCCTGGTCCTCTTTTTCAACTTCCAGGCTAAGAGCATTCACTAAAAATCGCATCAAGTCCTTTGTGACTTCAATATCTGTGGGTTTCCCTTTCGTATGTACGATAGGAAACTCCAACTCAATACCAATGTAGAGTTCTGGATTTTCTTTGATATTTTTTAAATAACGGTTTTTCAATAACTGAATAGAAGGGGACATAGATACCTCTCACTCTAAATTCTCTAACTAGAAAGATCAATTGCTTTCTATATTATACCAAAATCCCCTCGAGAAGAAACTCAGAAAATTTGCTGAAAACCTTAAAGAGGCGATATAAAGTCAACTCTTCTAGCGTTTATAGGTATTTACTCGCCAATGCATCAATCTTACTTGTTCAATTTTCACAGTCTTATCAACCGGTTAAGCGATTACATAGTTTTTTACCTCAAAACTATTGTACTATAGTAAATATCGTGACATACTTCACATATAAGTAAATAAGAGGGCGGTTCAAATTCGACTTCACTTGAAAACCTCTCAAGCCAAGCCCCTTTTCCACTGCACCTCAACGACTAATTAAGGAGGATAGCTATGAAAGCTGTTGTTGTAAATCCAGAAGGCACTGGTGTTGCTATTGAAGAAAAAGTGCTCCGTCCGCTCGAAACTGGGGAAGCACTTGTTGAAGTTGAGTACTGTGGTGTTTGCCACACAGACCTCCACGTTGCCCATGGTGACTTTGGAAAAGTTCCAGGACGTGTTCTCGGTCACGAAGGGATTGGTATCGTAAAAGAAATCGCTCCTGATGTTAAGAGCCTAAAAGTTGGCGACCGCGTCAGCGTAGCTTGGTTCTTTGAAGGCTGTGGTATGTGTGAATACTGTACAACTGGACGCGAAACTCTTTGCCGTTCAGTAAAAAATGCTGGCTACTCAGTTGATGGTGGTATGGCAGAACAATGTATCGTAACTGCAGATTATGCCGTTAAAGTTCCAGAAGGTCTCGATCCAGCCCAAGCTTCTTCAATCACTTGTGCCGGTGTCACCACCTACAAGGCTATCAAAGAAGCAAAAGTTGAGCCAGGCCAATGGGTTGTACTCTATGGTGCTGGAGGACTTGGTAACTTAGCTGTTCAATATGCTAAAAAAGTATTCAACGCTCACGTTATCGCAGTAGATATTAACAACGATAAACTTGCTCTAGCTAAAGAAGTTGGTGCTGATATCGTTATTAATGGTCTTGAAGTCGAAGATGTCCCAGGGCTTATCAAAGAAAAAACAAACGGCGGTGCTCACTCAGCTGTCGTAACAGCTGTATCAAAAGTTGCCTTCAACCAAGCAGTTGACTCTGTTCGTGCAGGCGGTCGTGTAGTAGCTGTCGGACTCCCTTCAGAAATGATGGATCTAAGTATCGTTAAAACGGTTCTTGATGGTATTCAGGTCATCGGTTCCCTAGTTGGAACACGTAAAGATTTGGAAGAAGCTTTCCAATTTGGTGCTGAAGGTCTCGTTGTTCCAGTCGTTCAAAAACGTCCTGTCGAAGATGCCATTGCTGTCTTTGATGAAATGGCTGCTGGAACCATCCAAGGTCGTATGGTTCTAGACTTTACTCACTAAGATAAATAATAAATGCCAAAACGAGGTCGGGACAGAAAATCCCACCTCGTTTTTTTGTAATAAAATTTTGACACGACAACTAATTGGACTTGGGGCATTTTTTAGACGCCCAAGAGCACTACTGACGTAAACTTCCTAGTCCCTCTGCTTTTTTATATTAAATTTTTTTACCATTTTATAGATGATTTTATAAAAATTTGATATATCAATATTTGTAAAAATGGAAATTTGAGATTTTTTTCACTCTTTATTATAATTAGTTGCTTTTTTTCTGAAATCGATTTATACTTAAAGAGTCTTAAAGTTTTCTTAAACTACAAGTCAAACATTTTATAAGGAGGAATGACAATAATGAGTATCGGAATCATTATTGCGAGCCACGGTGAATTTGCCGCGGGTATTCATCAGTCAGGATCTATGATCTTTGGTGAACAAGAAAAGGTTCAAGTTGTAACCTTTATGCCAAACGAAGGTCCAGATGATTTATACGCCAAGTTCAACAATGCTGTGGCTGCATTTGACGCAGAAGATGAGGTTCTAGTCCTGGCTGACCTTTGGAGTGGTTCTCCATTTAACCAAGCTAGCCGCGTAATGGGAGAAAACCCTGAGCGTAAATTTGCCATCATCACAGGACTTAACTTACCGATGTTAATCCAAGCATATACAGAGCGCCTCATGGATGCTAATGCTGGAGTGGATAAAGTCGCTGCGAACATCATTAAAGAGGCCAAAGATGGCATCAAGGCTCTTCCAGAAGAGCTAAATCCAGCTGAGGAAGTTGCAACTGCTGCAGCTACTCCAGTTGCCCAAGCTGCTATTCCAGAAGGAACTGTTATCGGAGACGGTAAATTGAAAATCAATCTTGCTCGTCTTGACACACGTCTTCTTCATGGACAAGTCGCAACTGCTTGGACACCAGATTCAAAAGCTAACCGTATCATCGTTGCTTCAGATAACGTAGCAAATGACGACCTTCGTAAAGAATTGATCAAACAAGCGGCTCCTAACGGAGTTAAGGCTAACGTTGTTCCAATCAAAAAATTGATTGAGGTTGCTAAAGATCCTCGCTTTGGTGAAACACATGCCCTTATCTTGTTTGAAACACCACAAGATGCCCTTCGTGCTATCGAAGGTGGTGTGCCAATCAAAACTCTTAACGTTGGATCAATGGCTCACTCAACTGGTAAAACAATGGTCAACAACGTATTGTCAATGGACAAAGACGACGTTGCTACATTTGAAAAAATGCGTGACCTCGGTGTTGAATTTGACGTACGTAAAGTACCAAACGACACTAAAAAAGATTTGTTTGACTTGATTAGCAAAGCTAACGTTCAATAATTAACATTAAATAGAAAAGGAATAAAACCATGTCAGATATTTCATTCATTTCTGCTATCTTGGTTGTAGTTGTTGCCTTCTTCGCAGGTCTTGAAGGTATCCTCGACCAATTCCAATTCCATCAACCAATCGTAGCATGTACCCTTATCGGTCTTGTAACTGGTAACCTCGAAGCTGGGGTTATGCTTGGTGGATCACTTCAAATGATCGCCCTTGGTTGGGCTAACATCGGAGCTGCCGTAGCTCCTGACGCTGCTCTTGCTTCTGTTGCTGCTGCAATTATCATGATCAAAGGTGGTAACTTTACTACTGAAGGTATCGCAGTCGCAACTGCAACTGCAATCCCTCTTGCCGTAGCTGGACTTTTCTTGACTATGATCGTTCGTACAATCTCAGTTGGTTTGGTTCACACTGCTGACGCTGCTGCTAAAGAAGGAAACATTACAGCTGTTGAACGCGCTCACTACTTTGCCCTTGCTCTTCAAGGTCTACGTATTGCTATCCCAGCTGCACTCTTGCTTGCAATGCCAACTGAAGCCGTTCAAGGCGTATTGGAACTTATGCCAGAATGGCTTAAAGGTGGTATGGCTGTCGGTGGTGCTATGGTCGTTGCCGTTGGTTACGCTTTGGTTATCAACATGATGGCTACTCGTGAAGTATGGCCATTCTTCGCTATCGGTTTTGCTCTTGCAGCAATCTCTCAATTGACTTTGATTGCCCTTGGTGTCATCGGTGTTGCCCTTGCCTTCATCTACCTCAACCTTTCTAAACAAGGTGGAAACGGTGGCGGAGGAGCTGCAACTTCTAACGATCCAATCGGTGATATCCTAGAAGACTACTAGAAAGGGGAACAATCATGGCTGAAAAAATTCAATTATCAAAATCAGATCGCCAAAAAGTTTGGTGGCGTTCACAATTCCTTCAAGGTTCTTGGAACTACGAACGTATGCAAAACTTGGGTTGGGCTTACTCTTTGATCCCAGCTATCAAGAAACTTTACACTACTAAAGAAGACCAAGCTGCTGCTCTTGAGCGTCACCTTGAGTTCTTCAACACTCACCCATACGTAGCTGCTCCAATCATGGGGGTTACTCTTGCACTTGAAGAAGAACGCGCTAACGGTACTGAAATCGATGACGCTGCTATCCAAGGTGTTAAGATCGGTATGATGGGACCTCTTGCTGGTATCGGTGACCCAGTCTTCTGGTTTACAGTACGTCCTATCCTCGGTGCCCTTGGTGCATCACTTGCTGCGACTGGTAATATCGTCGGACCACTTCTCTTCTTCTTTGGATGGAATGCAATCCGTATGTCTTTCCTATGGTATACACAAGAGTTTGGTTACAAGGCTGGATCTGAAATCACTAAAGATATGTCAGGTGGTATCTTGAAAGACATCACTAAAGGAGCTTCTATCCTTGGTATGTTCATCCTTGCCGTTCTTGTACAACGTTGGGTATCCATCAACTTCACTATCAACCTTCCAGGTAAACAATTGTCAGAAGGTGCCTACATCGTCTTCCCAGAAGGTCCTGTTACAGGTGGAGAATTGAAGGGAATCCTCGGCCAAGCACTTAGCGGATTGAGCTTGGATAGCGTTCAACCACAAACCCTTCAAGGACAGTTGAACTCATTGATCCCAGGATTGATGGGACTTCTCCTTACTTTCCTTTGCATGTGGTTGCTTAAGAAAAAAGTATCTCCAATCACAATCATTCTTGCCCTCTTTGTAGTTGGTATCGCAGCTCGTTTCTTCGGTATCATGTAATCTCGGTGAGAATTTACAAACAAAAAAAGAATCAGGTTTATCACCTGATTCTTTTGGCTCTTTGTCAAATAGTGTTGATGAAGAACCTAATGAAAAAAGAATCCAACAAAAATTGGACTACCTGTCTCCGGTTGGATACCGAAGACGGTAGCCCTAGGGTGTTTTTATTAAATTCTCACTTTTTGGGGTCAGTCCCTAAGCCTGATAGTAATTTTTTGTTCATACTATTCCCCTTTAGTCATTTACTACTTTAAGTTGCATTGCTTTAGCTACTTCTTCTGCCTTTGATCCCTTAGGTGTATGGATTTCTACATCTGGGTTACAGTTATCCACAAAATAGAAGTATTCTGTAATTTCTGTTACACTTGCTGGAATTGTAATAGATTTAATTGATGATGTCCCCCAGAATACTAATGTTCCAATACTCTTTGTTCCTTCTGGGAATACAACTGATTCTAATGAACTGTCAGAGTTGAAAACATCATCTTCTACTGTTTCTATTGACTTACCAAAGTGGACATACTTTAACTTATTGTCAATCGTAAACGCACCTTTTCCAATATATCGTACTGTATCTGGTAAAACGATTGCCTCACAATGTTTCAAGTTCGCAAGACCACGTTCTCCAATTGCGATAACAGGTTTACCTTTAATTTCCTTTGGTACACGAACAACCTTATCGTCAGAAGTACAACTATAGATGACATAACCTTCTTTCCATAAATATACGCATGTTAGTATATTAATATCTTTAAGGATTTATAACTATAGTTCCTTAATTTTCCCAGTAAAAAAACGAAAGGCACCACAAGTTATTTATGTGTTTTCTTTAAACGATTCATGTACTTCTGTCGCAACTTCTCACCCGCCTTTAATTGCGGTTGCGATAGATTGAGGACCTAAATATGCATCCCCTGTTATTAGTTCATTTCTATTGTATTCTGATGTTGACCGAAAGTCAAATTTTTACCTTTCATCTAGAACACTAAAGTCTACTTTTGTTCAATTGCTGCAACGACAAGGTCACATGGAATAATATGTTCACTACCTGCCACTTCATGCGTTGATCTTCTTCCACTTTCATCTGATTCACCAAGTTCCATTGTAATAACCTTTACACCAGTTACTTTCCCACTCTCATCACGCAATACTTCTTTAATATTCTCTAAGAAATGGAATGTAACACCTTCATTGTGTGCATCTTTGATTTGTAGTGTAGCTTCTAGTATATTGTTCATATGGTCATCATTCTTTTGTTTTAGGTTTCAGCGCTTTTAATATAATGGATGTTGGCCTTTTTGTATACACTAAAATAGGGTTGGTGGAAAATTTCCATCAACCCTAAAAATTATAGAACCACACAAAACCCTGACCAGAGATGGCCAGGGTTTTGTATTTCAAAAATTATTCTGTAAATTCTATAGTTACTTTTACTTCAGAATCCATTGAAGAAAATATTGTTTTATAATAATTGATTGCAGATTCTTTAATTTCACTCTTAAATTTATCTAAATACTCTGCTTGTTTATCACTAGAAAGTTGGTTAGCGACCAATTTCCCAGTATCAATATCTTCTGTAGTTCCACTTAATAACTCTCCATGACTATCATATAAATCATAAGGATTATCTTTTGAAAGTTCAACACCAATTACTTCCAATTTTGGAACAATAACCTTATATTCTTTTTCGCTTATTTGTTCAACCTTTACACTACTTTTAATTCCAAATTTAGCTTTATAATTTAAAATTACTAATGCTGCTTTTTTAGAGAACGGCACATCTAACCCAAAAACTTGAGTTGTTTTTGTTTCAGAAATAATTTCATTAATTCCCGCATTCAAAAATACAACTTCATTCACTTTTTCAATACTTTCGATATTAATTGACGATTTGACTTCTGATTTATGTTCCTTAGGTAAGAAAAATAGCACTCCAATAGCTATAATAGCTATTAATACCACATTCAATAGTACACTAAACATATTAACTTTCTTCTTTAATATAGACAAGATAAAAAAACCTCACTTTAAATAATCTATCTAAATTTTACACATTCTAAAGAAAATAGTCAATATTTTTTCGTACTATCTTCTAAAATTAATTGTGCCTATTAAAAATGAAATTAGTTTGTTGCATTTGATTATATTTTTTGAACACCAAATCCATTTAAAATTGAGTGCTATTTTGAGCACTAAAAAAGGGCTCTTTGTCAAATAGTGTTGATGAAGAAATTTAGGAAGGGATTAAGCAACTAATTGTTGCTTAATTCCTTTTTGTTTTGGGCCAAACATTTTTGTTATTAAAATAATCCTATTTCTAAAATGGTAATAGTTTCTAAAGCCGTAGGCATTTCTTTTAAGCACTTTTATTTTATTATTTATTCCTTCAATAGGGCCATTTGTTCTAGTTGGATACTCACAAGTATTTTGAATATATGGCAAGTAAGTCATAAGAGTCTTTAATACTCTTTTTAAACCAGGAGATAGGTCTAATTGCGTAGCTGCTTCAATCGTTTCCTTGAATTCTATATAATCTCTATCCTGTATACATTCACGAAGTGAATGTACAAACTCATAATCATTTTTAAGAGATGGATTTTTTTCTAAGATATAATCTACGATTCCTTTACTTGTTATGAAGCTTTCAAAAAGCTTATAACGATTATATTTATAGTTCTGAAGTTCATTAGAGTTCTTTAAAATTAACTTCCAATAATGTTTTAACTTTCGATATAATTTAGAGTCTTTATAGCGATGCTTATTCATGACACGTACCCGAGTTCGATTTAATTCTCTATTTAAGGCTTGTACGATATGAAAAGGATCAATGATAATTTTAGCGTTAGGAAACATTTCTTTTATTAATTGAATGTATGGCAAGTACATATCGATGGAGATAGTTTTCACCTTTAATCTAGTCTCAGGCTCAAAACGATAAAAATATTGTTTCAAACTGTAAGATTTTCTACCTCGTACAACATCGACCAACTTGTGTGTAGTGCTATCACAAATAATGAAGCTCATATTGCTATCGGAAGATTTAACAGATTTAAATTCATCAAAACACAAATGCTCAGGTAAATCATGTAATGGTTTAATCGTTAATAATCGTGCTGTATCATCTATGATACGTCTAACGGTATGAATTGAAACATTTGTTTCTTTGGCAATATATGTTTCAGATACTGTTTCACTTATTTTTGCCTTAATTTCATTTTTTAATCGTTTCGAGATATGACAGTATTTTTCTACAATTCGACTAGTATCTGCAGTAAATGAAGAACCACATTCTCTACAGAGAAATCTCTGCTTTCGTAGATTTAAGTAGGCCGGAAGGCCTGAAACAGAACAGAGAGTGATACGAGAAGTTTTCGTCCCGTTTTTAACTATATTGTTATTTTGGCTAACGCACCCACAAACGGCACAAAATTCTGGTTTATGCGTATATGTAGCTGAATAAAAGAAAGATTTTCTCTTTTTAAATATCTTCTCTTGAACTTTATTATCCCAAATAATGTTTTTATCTTTGATTTGTAGTGTAGCTTCTAGTATATTGTTCATATGGTCATCATCCTTTTGTTTTAGGTTTCAGCGCTTTTAATATAATGGATGTTGGCCTTTTTGTATACACTAAAATAGGGTTGGTGGAAAATTTCCATCAACCCTAAAAATTATAGAACCATTCTTTTTATATCTCATTTATTCTGCCAAGGCACCCATTGGATCCCATGGTGCAAGGACGATTGGTTCTGCTTCATAGGCAGCTTGTTCTTCTTCTGTTAGTAATTCCTTACGAACAACGATTTGGTAAGTGTATTCATCCATCCAAGCGTCTGAGGCAACAAAGTATCCATCTGTACCGACCTTGTCTCCCCAAGAGTTTTCAACTTTCCACTTGACTGATTTACCGTTTTCGTCCAAATCAACACCTGTCAAGACCATAGCGTGGGTCATTAAGCTTTCGCTGTAGTCCAAACGTCCAGCCTTGTCTTGAGTGAGTTGAATATCCATACTTGATTCAAAGTCATAAACATCTGTCGCAAGGATTCCTGCTTTACGGTTGCTGAGCTGGCCGACATCTGAACCAAACCAAACAGTTTCTCCTGTTTGCATTTGGGCAATCGCCAATTCTTTCAAACGTTCCATCGGTACGTTGATGTAGCGAACTGCACGGCTACCAACAACATTTCCCAACATCTCAACTGTGTAAGATTTACCGTAAGGTTTGTCAGCAGTTGGAGCATTGATCACAGAAACGTAGTCTTCTAGTGGAAGGTCAACGTATTTCTTGTAAAACTCTTGTGGTGTGATGCCTTTTTCGCTTTGGTAGTTGTTGTCCTTATCACGATAAGCAAAGTCAAATTGACGTGGTGGAAGTCCTAGTGACATGGCAAGGAAGTTAAAGATTTCTTGCAAGAGGTCTTCTTTTTTAGCTTGAACAGCTGCTTGATCTGCACCAGAAGCAAGCAAATCACGCAAGATTTGAGCATCTTGACGAAGCAATTTGTTAAGGATGGCATTAAGCTCACGACTGCTGCTAGATGAAACAGACTCAGGATAAACAGACTTAGGAACGACACCATATTTCTCAAAGAGAGCCACAACCATATCCCATTGTCCACCATCTTGTTGTGGAGTTTGGAGTAGGAAGCTAACCTTACGGCTTGTCAATTCTTGGTCTGCAGTCGCAATGACTTGCTCCAAGAACCAGTTAGATTTTTCATACTTGTCCCAGAAGAAGGTGTGGGCTTGTGACAATTCAAAGTTTTCAAGTTTGTATTGAGAGATGAGTTTGTGACGGAAGGTATTGAGGGCCGCAAACATCCAGCAACGACCTGAAGCCTTCTGGTTAGTGACCTTGTCCTTTGTCAAATCAAGTGAGAAAACAGGTGTGTTATCTACATGGCTTTGACGACGCTCAAGGGCTGCAAAAATTCCATTGTGGCTAGTAGCATTTTCGATAGCTTGGTATTTGACATTTGCTTCATAATTAGCAAATAATTTATCTGTAAATGATTCTTGAATCGCGTTCATAAAATCCTCCTTTTATTCTACAGTCTATTATAACTCTTTTCACAAAGGAAGCAACCAAAAACTGAAAAAGGCAAGGATATTTTCCTCACCTTTTTCAACGATTACACAGTTTACCTAACACTTTCGAGCAAGCCTTCTAATTCCTCTTTGGTCAAGCGACGCCATTCCCCACGCTTCAGATTTTCATCCAAGGTTAAAGTTCCCATGGTCAGACGTTGCAAGTCCACCACTTCCTTACCACAGTAGGCCACCATCCGTTTAACCTGGTGGAATTTCCCTTCTGCAATGGTCACGCGAACCAGACTTTGGTTTTTTTCTCTATCAATAGACACAAGCTCCAGCTTGGCAGGCTGACAGGTGAAGCCCTTGAGCGGAATACCTTGCGCAAATGTCTCAACATCTGCATCTGTCATCATTCCCTTGACCTGCGCCAGATAAGTCTTATTCACATGACGTTTTGGTGAAAGAAGAGCATGAGCCAGATTACCATCATTTGTCAAGAGCAAGAGTCCATGCGTATCGATATCCAAACGCCCTACTGGGAAAACTTCCTTTGAACGAGCTAAGTCATCCAACAAATCCAACACAGTCTTATGTTTTGGATCTTCAGTTGCTGAAATAACACCCTGGGGTTTGTTCAGCATATAGTAAACAAACTCCTCGTAGGTTAGCTTTTGCCCGTCAAAACAAATCTCGTCTGTCTCTTCATTGATTTGTAGCTTGGCAGATTTTTCCTTTTTACCATTGACCGTCACGCGCCCAGCCTTTAGAAAGTTTTTAACCTCTGTCCGACTTCCTACGGTGCAGGCAACCAAATATTTATCTAATCTCATAGTACTATTATACCATGAACAAGCTTAATCTTATACTCTTCGAAAATCTCTTCAAACCACGTCAGCGTCCCCTTGCCGTACTCAAGTACAGCCTGCGGCTAGCTTCCTAGTTTGCTCTTTGATTTTCATTGAGTATTAGTACAAAAATAAGCCGCCTGATTGGGCGACTTTATTTTATAGGGAGATTATTATGAAAAATTTTTAGGAGTTAAAGTTAAGTTCTTCTTAACTTATGCTTACAGTATAAGCTAGATTCCTAAAAGTTTTCTTAAAAATTTCTCCTCAAACTTAAATTTCTTTAAATATTCACTGTTAAAATCAAACGTTCTAGTAATACAGTTAACGATTAGTTAAAAGTTAAAACCATAAAGAGGAGCAACAACACAAATAGTGATATGCTAACAAGCAAGGTTAAGACTTTAACAAGCGTATTGCTTTGCCAATAGCTGGGCTTGCCGATATTACTAGTAGCATCCATAGAAAAAATTTGAGTTTGTCTTGGTTGAATGGTCACAAGGATGATTAAGGAAAGAGCTAAAATAATGGTTAAAATTATCAATAATTCAGTCATTTAACTACCTCAAAAGTCCTATCAAAGTAAATAATAAACCAATCAAGATAACTAACCCCAACAAGAAAGAGAAAGTTTTACTAATCTTTTCACCACGTGTAGCTTTTTCTTTTTTGATGGGTTGTTGTTTCATCTCTTCCATACGACCTTCAACATCCTCATAAAATAAATCTTTTTTAGTCATGGCTTTCTCCTAAAATCGTTTGCATCCTATCCTGGTATGTAATTGGATCTACATAATTAGCATAATATCCTTGCTCACCTAGCGCCTGTCCCATCTCTGTAACGTTAGAAAGAGCTAACTCAATGGTTTGAATCATGTCTTCAACTGCTTCCTTAGCGAAAATATGATTTGGGGCAATATAACGACGGTTATGCGCTGTTTCTTCAAAGGCTAGAATCAGTTGGTTGTTCTCAAAGGCCTGGCGTACAGCCTGGAGAAGTTCATTACCGTAGTTGATATCCAAATAGATATCTGATAACTGATAAAGCTCCTGAATCTTTTGGGGACTGGCATTTTGATAGAGTACGACATTGGGGTAGCGGATCATATCCAGTAACTTGGTCGACATTTCTGTTACTGCTGCGATTCGGAAAGTAACCTTTGGCAGACTTTCCACTAGCTTTTCGACTTGCTCTAGTTGATCCGAATTGGTCACTATCAAGGCATCTGGACGAACAAAATTATCGCGCTTAAAGTGATAATGATAACCCAAGTGACTAAACTTATGATGGAATTTTTCATCCGTCAATTGCAGAGCACGTTCATAGGTTGCATAATCTGGAATGATAATGGTCTTAGCTCGAAGCTGATCATTCTCCAAGATCAGTTGCATATTTCCTGGTATATCATTATGCAATGGTTCTTGCCAAACTAGGATATCCTGACCTGATTTTTCTGGAAAATGGAAGGAAGTCAAAAACGATGTAGATAGGGTATTAAAGAGAATGTGGTCAAGATTCACTTTCAAACCTTGTAAGAAGTCTATAATAAAGGCCACTCGACCAGAAAAATGGCGCAATCCTTGACCTTCCAAGGTCAGGAGAATATCACCTGTGACATGGTTTTCCAAAATAACTTCTTTTTGATCTACATTCCGATAAGAAGTCATGATAGCTTGACCAGATCCATCAAAGGTGGTCTTAGCAAAGCAAGCTCCAAAACGATTGTAGTGATCTACTTGAAAGATGCGGCCTGCTGGTGTTTTCCATTCGACTTTTTTCACCAAACGAGCCTGTAAGCCATCTGCAAAATGAATCACTGCTCGTTCTTGATTGAGGTCATTGATGGTCCCAAATTGATTATTCCCTGCAATCTCCCAAAAATCTGGAACGGGAACTTGGTTAAAGTACAAGGGTTTACCACTGTCATACCCCAAATAATAGGTGAAAGGTGAGACAACTCCATCTGGTAAAAATCCATCGGGTTCAATAACCACAGCCAAATCAGACAGTCCTGCTTCAGTCAGACTATAGTGCAAATCTTGGCTTTCTTGATTGTATACATCAAATAACTGAATCATCCACTACCTCCTTGATTGTATTTTCCCATTTGTTCAAAATCTCTTGAGTCAAGAATTTCTCAGCAATCTGGTAGGATTTTTCTCTCATACCTTCCAAACGATTTTCCAAATACAATTGGCAGATTTTTTCTGCATAAGCTTTCTTGATTTCATCTTCTACATGGTCAAATGAGCTTGGAATCAAGTAACCATTTTCGCCATCTTCGATGAAGGTTTGATTTCCATAAGGAACATCAAAACCAATCAATGGCAAGCCAGAACCAATTGCTTCCATGAGTGTCAAACCAAAGCCTTCACTTGTAGAAGCGGTTAGATAAACTTCATACTGTGAATAGATTTGGGAAAGTTCTGCATGACCCTTGAGTTTAATATACTCTTCTGCCTGACCTGCAGCAATAATCTCATGTAGACGTCCTTCTTCGCCACCACTACCGTAGATATCAAAGGTTAATTCTGGCAATTCCTTATGAGCCTCAATCACAGCCTTGACAAGCCAGTCAATATGCTTTTCCTTGGCTAGACGCGAAGCTGTAATGAGAGAAAATGGCTTACGACTCTCTTGTGGTTTTATTAATTGGTCAACACTTCCAACTGGAATGGTCACAATATTAGGAGCATGTGTGGTATAGTGAGCAAACTGTTGCTCTAGAACTTCCTTTTGACGATCCGTTGAAACGATAAAGAGATCGACCTTATCTGCATTGGTAAACTGGTAGTCATAATAGTTGTTCCAAAGGATATAATCATCATTGGTCGCATTTTCACTATAGTGCTCAGCGTGAACAACAACAGCAAGGTGAGCTGCACGCGCTTCTTCAAAGACCACCTGACCAATCCCTGTCTCACGATCCAAAATCACTAGATCTGATTTACTTAACCCAAGTGTCTGCATGAAGTAACGGAGCAAGGCAGGCTTCCCGTATAAAATGCGATCCTTGAAACGGTAGACTTCCTCAGTCCCTTGATTCATGAACATCTCATAAGCTGGAGTCCCATCTTCATTGTAGAAGGTTCTTTGGTAGAGATTCGCTGCATTGTCTTTAGGAGCAAAATACTCTGTGCAGTAGCGTGTATATGAGAAGTAATCCTTGCGGATCAATTTGCCAGCATACACATACTCTACATGTTGGACAAAATCCTTCTCCTCATCTACCAAATAGCAAGTGATAAACTTGTCTTCATCTGAGAAGAAGATTCGTTCAATTTTCCCATTTCTTTCACGACGGCTTTCTACACCTTCAAAATAAGCCAAAACATCATCTACCGTCACACTGGTCGGTGCAATCTTGATATCTGTGAAATGAGTGTAGAGCCAAATAACCTGTTCATCATCAAAACCGATATTTGCGGTTAAATGCTGGATATTATCGCCCAAAATCATGTCTGTAAAGATAAACTTCGACGGCAGATTCAGGCTGCGAAAAATACCCGCACGATAAGCTTGGGCATATTCAACACCACTGCTGGCCCAGCCAATTCCTAAATTTATATTGTAAATTGTCATATTGTCCTCTTTTTATGGAAAATAAGTCATAATTTCCCCATCAGGCGAAATGTCTACTCGACTCAATAGAAGATTTCGAACCATATCCTTCTTGACCTGCTTTTTCATCTCTTCAAAGCCATTGTAAGCTTCTTGATAATACTCAACGATAGGATTCTTTTGAGCAGCTGATTGACCACCAATCGCTAGACTCAATTGTTGCAGGTAGTCCACCTGTTCTACCCAGTTATCATCTATTGCTTTTAGCAATGCTAAACGCTGAAAATGAGAAAAGAGATCAAGTGTTTCTAGAAGTGTTCGTTTCTCTTGTAGACTCTTTTGAACTGTTGTCTCCAGAACTAGCTTAATCGCATCCTTATCCGTCATATCTAACTCTCGCGGAACTGCATGGTAAAGAAAACTGATATTTTTAACGATAAAATGATACAGTTCTTCTCTACTTTCAAAGGATTCTTCTGACAAGCTTTTTCTTACGAACTCATCTAGTACATCTACCACAAAACCATCTAGATCCTCAGTTCCATCAATCAAGCGGTTTCTTTGACTATAGACCATCTCTCTTTGGATATTCATGCTCTCAGCATACTCTAAAGTTTGACTCCTTGATGATCTAGCAGCGCTATCGCTTGCTTTCTGCGCTTTTTCTACTAATTTTCGATAGCGTCTTCCTTCTAGGGGTTCAGGACTTATCTGTTGGTTTACTGTATAATCCTTATACATCTTATGCACCCAAGGAGGACCAAACTTCTTGATCACATCGTCTTCTAGTGAGACAAAAAATTTTGATAAACCAGGATCTCCCTGCCGACCAGAACGTCCTCTAATCTGTAAGTCAATACGTTTACTATTCATCCGTTCTGTACCAATGACAACTAATCCACCAAGCTCAGCAACTCCTGGGCCAAGCTTAATATCAGTCCCACGACCAGCCATAGATGTCGCAACTGTTACAGCTCCCATGCGACCCGACTCTGCAATCATCTGAGCTTCACGCGCCGCATTATGGGCATTTAAAACGTTATGAGCAATTCCTTCCCGTAACAATAGGGAGGAGTAGAGTTCAGACATTTCTACGGATCCAACAAAAATCAATAAAGGATTACCCTTTTCATGATAATATTTAATCTCAGCAAGTGAAGCATACACTTTTTCAGGTAGGGTAACATAGAGATTATCTGGATAATCAATTCGCTGATTCTTACGATTAGTAGGAATTCGAATGACTGACATACCATAAGTTTCTAAAAACTCTTTCTCTGCAACCTTTCCAGTCCCAGTCATCCCAGAAATTTTTTTAAACTTCTTAAATAAGCTTTGGTAGGTAATCGAAGCCATTGCCCGAGTTTCTTCAGACAAAGAAACATGCTCTTTTGCCTCGATGGCTTGGTGTAACCCACCCTGTAATTTGGTCATTTCTAATAAACGTCCCGTACCTTGATCCAGCAACACAAGTTCTTCGTCTTTCTCACCCTTACGAATAATATAGTCTTTATCCCTTTTAAATAAGGTATGAGCTCGTAGAGCAAAGATTAAGTGTCTTGCTAGTACACTATGCTCCTCGGAATAGAGATTATCAATACCTAAAAAGCTCTCCGCAGTTTTAGCACCCTTAGTAGTGAGCCATACTTCTTTTTTTTCTTCTTTAAAGATATAGTCTTGGCCCTCAACTAGAGTTGTCATCAAAGTGTCAATAATTTCATAGAAATTAGACTGTACTCTAGGTGAGCCTGAAATAACAAGTGGTATTTGAGCGCTATCTAGCAAGACTGCATCAACTTCATCTATGATGACAAAGTTAAATGCTGGCATATATTTTTTATCCTCACTAGAAGCTAGATTATCAAGCAAATAGTCAAAACCAAGACCACTGTTGGTAGTATACACCACATCTGCACTATAAACTTCCCGCTTATCCTCTGGTGTTAACTCTTCATCATCATCATCTTCAGGAAAAGGAATCCGAATCGTCAATCCTAGGAATTCGTAGACTTGTCCCATTTCTTCTGCATCACGCTTAGCAAGATAGCCGTTAGTAGTCACTAGCATGACACCTTGCCCTGACAAAGCATTGAGGTAAACCGGCATAGTAGCAGTCAGAGTTTTACCCTCACCTGTATTCATTTCAGCTACATTCCCTTGGTGGATGACAATCCCACCCATGACTTGTACATCATAGGGGAACATCCCCAAGATTCGCTTATCAGCCTCTCTGACAACCGCAAAAGCCTCTACTAGAATATCATCTAAGCTTTCTCCAGCAGTTAATCTCTCTTTAAATTCTTGTGTTTTACCTGCTAATTCATCATCTGTTAGCGAGGCCATCTCTTCTTTTTTTAGATTGATTTGATGCAAGATTTTTTTCACCTTGCTCAATTGTCTATTGTTATTCCACATCTTGTTTAGAATAATCCTCTTCTATTGAAAATGAATGAAAGTCAACTGATTGAAGACCTGCGCTCAACAGCTGTACTTTGTAATGATAGGCCTCTTCTGGATAGGTAAAGGTGAAATCAAAATCTTTTTCAATCACTTGATCGACCTGCTTATCATAACGATCCATAAAAATGAGTCTAAAATATAAACCATTTTGAGGTTGAACAGTCATCTGACTAACCAAACGGTAACGATGGCCCTTTTTTAAAAGAGGTAAGGTTGGGGTTAAGCGATTTCCCTGAAAATTAAAACTTGAGGTCCACTCATGAATCATAGTACCAGAATTCACCATACTATTTTCAAAATAAACATGATCACGTGAATGGTAGATAACGACTGACCCATATAAAAAGCTATTCTCTGCTAAAACTCCTAAGCTAGCCCCTCTAAATTCTCCCCAATAAATTTCTTTATTCCGTTTGATAATCATTAAAACTTTCTCCCAAAATTTTGCTCTAATACTATCTTATAAAAATTCATAAACCATGTTGTACTTGTAGCACTATCATCGTTATGGCGACCCGAAGTACCTTTTACCATGATGTGAGCCCCCGAATGATAAAGGGCCTCTACTAATCCCTCAAAAGCGCGTGGATCATAATCTTCCTCTTTCATATATGAGAGTCCAAAAATTGTTTGGCTAAAATCTGCTTTTTTAAAGGCAGTCCAAAAGCGGTCATCCAGTGCTCTCATGGCATCTATGCTAGCATCCCCCTTAGAATGATGACGTAAGATATCAAAAGCAGTCGGGAAAAGTCCAGGTGCTTCGAGTCTACCTCTTTCAGCTATCAAGCCAAGATTGGTTAAGGGTTTAGCAACTATAACTGCTCGGGGTTCAAAAAAAGAGCTATAATACATAGAACCATAGGTCCCCATAGACATCCCTGAAAGGATTAATTCCTTATTTGAAAATCCTAACAAATCTAAATACTCTTGAATAACATTTCGAATCCCATTTTCAAGATATTCATCGCCTAAATAGAAGGCTCCACCATCTATTCGAGGATCAGAAAATAAGATAAAAGGGGCTCCCAAATATTTCATAATACCGAAACCTTCAAACCCTTCTGCTCGACGATAACCAGAGAAATAGATATTTAAAGGTGGCTTAAAGTCTCCTGGATAGAAGAAGTAATTGATTTCCTCACGCTTGTCATTATGAATAATGCCACCACCAAGAACATACTTACCAAATTGGTAGCGCGTTAAACGCTGGTGAAGAGCTCCTATTTTCAGATGTCCTGCTCCTCTAGCTTCTAAAGAAACGCTGATAAATGAAGAAAAATCATCGTCCAACACCAGGGCAGACTGCATATCTTCAACTGTGAAAACTCGTTCTTTGACAAAATTAGCAGTAGATCCATCTTGAATATTTCTAACAATGAGGCGAATGTCACAAGTTAAATCCTTCTCATATTCTAGCCAGAGCTCAACTGGATTGAAATCGCTAGCTCGGATATTATACTTCCAGCTGATCAAGGGGCGGAAGTCGTCACCGTACTTCCCTAATAATTCTAAATTTTCATAACCATTATAACGAACCTGCCCCGTAAAAGCAGGATTGACAATCATATCAATCGCAACTAACTTATCCCCATACTGACCTCTAAACAAGGCCTTAGATAAAAGTCGTAAAAGTTCTGCTGGATTTGAAAAATCTGTTGATTGAGCACAAGTTTTTTTCAAAAAATCTTGAACATCTTCTGATTGAGGCGCAACTGTATCGGGATAGAAAATAGTATAAGGAGTCACCATTCTCATCAAAGGAAGCAGATCAGATAGATGCTCAGGATTATCAACTAAAACAGCTGAAAAAGTCTTTAATCCTTCCATTTTCATGACCTTCCTTATGGCAGTCGTTGATCTTGGCCAAAAGAAATGCCAATCCATATTTTCAGGAAGTTCATAGTCATGGCTCCAATTTTTAGTTCCTATCTGCAAAATCTGTAATTTATTACTCACTATTTGCCTCCTCTAACCATTTTTCCCACTTATCTATAAATTGATCACCTGTATTTTGTCGAATCTTATCAATTGAGTAAATTAAGGCTTGATTCCAATATTCCAAGGTATCTAAAAAGTAGTGTCCCGCTTTACTAAACTCTGATAAATCCGATAAGATATAACCATTTTGTAAATGGGTAACATATTCTGACTCGGAAAAATTGATTTGAGGAATTCCTGCGCTAATCCCTGCAATCTGAGTGTAAATATTAGCGACTGGATTTAAATCAACAATTAAACGAGTGTACTCTAACTCTCGAATCAAACCCATCTCATCATTTAGATTGATAATCTTAAAGCGATAATCATCTCTAGTATTTTCCTCTAGTGTATTTTCTGCATCAGATAGCACAGAATCTTTTAATAGATCCCTTGGGTTAAGACGTTCCATAATCAGCGAATCGAGTTGATTTTGCAAAGCTTCAATTTGATAACCTTCTGCATTGAATAATGAAAAAACAACCTCCGTCAAAGGATTTTTCGAGACAAAATGTAAGATTTCATACAAAACTTTTGGATCTTGTTGCATCTGTACATCTAATTGGACATAAATTTTTGATTCCTTTAATCGTTGACTAACTCCTAATTTCAAACGCGTATCAAAAGAAGGTAAATGATGCATTTTTGAAGCAAATTGGGGATAAGTCTCTTGTAATCGCTCAAGAAAATCTTTCCGATCACTAATCAAAAATCTGGACTTCTCCACTACCTGACGATGATCTTGTAAATTATCTGCTTGATTTCTTTCAATAAAGAAACTTATAATTTTAGGAGCCTCTTCTGGCAATCTTTCTAACAATTGATTTTGAAACTTGGTGTTAGCTGCCAAAACAAATGAATCTCCAACCTCATAATCTCGATTTAAAAATTTTGTTAAGAATTCCCAGATAACCTCATCTATACTGTCATAAGTTAATTTTCCAAAACGGTAGCCTACTGCTGGATTTACCTTTACAATCGGCTGTTCTCCTTGCAAATTTTCCCTTAATTGCCACTGACCAATAGCGTTGTAATAATAACGAGTAGCTGGTCTTTGATCCCTATACTCTACAAGACCAGACAAAAAACCACGATCATCAAAATAGCAAATAAAATCAACTTGGTTATCTTTAAAATAAGTGATGTAGCTGATAAATCCTTCTGAACCATATTCAATTTCAGCATAAAGTGCCCCTTGCTGTTTAACTGCAATTACAAAGGGAGTATAGATAAAGTCACAATCTTCATCCCACGCTAAATCCTTTAATTGTAAAGGATGCATCTCCTCATTTTCAATATTTTGTATAGCATCAAAAACAGAAAAAACTTCCGACTCTAATAGATCTTGTCTATGTAGCAAGTAACGCAGATGAGGATGATAAGTCAACCATAGTATCTTAGATTCTAGTTCTTGGCGTTTAAAAATTCGAATTTGGTGCAACACATCATCAAATTCTAAGCGATAAGGAGTCCTATACCAAGGTACAATACTTGCCTGCCAAGATTGATTGTTATTTTCTAAAAAAGGGATGAAATAATACATATATTCTCCTCACAATTATGAATCGATTTCTAAGAGTGGTCTATAGTTCTCATTTAATGTCAAGGCATCAATTTCTTCCTTGATATTAAACACCATTCCATTAAAAATAAAGAATAAACCTGGAAGCATCGTTAGTTGCATATAGCGCGGATCATATAATACAATCAACATTGGTAATCCTGCCATCAGAACAGTATAAGTAGAGCCAATAACTGCAAAACGCAAGATCAACCAATTGATATAACGGCTTGTTTCTTCTCCTGGATATATATTATAGATATACTCCCCAGATTTTTTCATCTTCTCAGCAATTTCTTCTCCATTCATATTAATAAAAGAGAAAGCAAGTCCCAATATAAACAGTACCACAATATATGTATACAGCCAGACTGGTCGTCCAATTGCAAATTGGCCTATCCAATCCTGTATCCAGGAAGTATTTGGAAAAATAACTTGGAGTAACATTAGAAAATACTGCGGAATAGATACCAAGGACATGGCGTACATAAAAGGCATTCCCCCTGCAGGATTTAGCTGAATATCCAAATAAGAATAGCGTTTAAAACGATTGTGAATCGTAATCTTATTCACTAAAATGCGGTAGCGTGCCCTTTGCATGATGACAGAAATATATAAAAAAGTAAGAGAAAGTATAAGCAATAGTCCAACAAATAAAGGGCCAACCTGTAATTCTATAATGCTATTGAGTATATTTTGTGGCATACTAGCTACCATACTAGACATCAAGATAACTAGAGAGCCCCCTACACCAAACAAAGAATTCAGATCCGATAACCAGACTAAGAAAAAAGTTCCTGAAATTAAGAGTAAAACGTTCAAAATCAATACTAACCCATAATTCACCCCTGACTGAATTGGGAGATTTAGGGTAATGGCTAACGATTGGATCAAAGCTATTACAAAAGTTAAGATCATTTTTCTTCGATCTTGAACTTCAATTGGTAAACTCCCCAATCCAAGTTTTTTAGACATGCTAAACATTTGCCACAAAATCATAGCCGACATCCATGGAGACAGTCCAACTGAAAATAGGGAAAGACTCCGAAGATTGCCACCTGTTATAGCAGTTGAAAAGGCTAAGAAAGCTGTAGTTCCACCCAAAAAATTCGTGTCATTTACGTTTACAAAGGGAAGGGTCAATCTACTTCCTAAAACGTAAATAAATAAGAAGGAAATCGTCCACATGACTCTTTTAACGACGACCGATGTCAATTTTTTCTTCAAATTTTTCTCCTACTTTATTTAACCAATGAGATATTCTAATAAAAATGGCTAAATCTATAAATAAATCTTTTGCCAATAATGGTATTCCCTCATCCTAATGGATGAGGGCATTCCATAACGATCATGCTCTAGATATCCAAAACTTGCATCACTGCATCAATCAATAGTTTTTTTGTAAAGTAGCCTTCTTTCAAGGCATAACTAACTTTATATACATTTTCAACCATGTATTGATAAGCTTCTGCTGTTGTTTCCTCTACTAGACGATTGGCCTCTTCCAAACTATCCACTACATAACCTAAGCCTTTTTCCCTTATGAAACTGGCATTTGAGAGATAGGATGGCACTACTACTGGAATTCCAGCAGCAAGATAGGTGCTAACTTTATGAGAGATATTCAAGCGATAGTAGTCTGCCTCATCCACTGGATTTTCACTGGTTCCCCATACTAAACCAAATCCTCCCTCTGACAAAGCAAGAAGCAACTCTGGATCGGTTTTCCAACCTCTAAAGGAAACTGTTGGGTTACGATTCTCTTGATTTGATTCTGAGAAAATATCGAGAGGGGTTGAGTAAGCCCAGTTGGATAAGTGCTCAAAACGCTCCACACTACCCGCAAAAGATAGTTTTTTCTGAAAAGCAGGTTGTCTCAAAGGATAGTCATGAACATGGTCCCACATGCCTTGGATAATAATCTTTTGAACTGTCAATCCTTCCTGAATGAGCCGTTCCTTCATTTGTTCTGATGGAACAACTACTAGATCCGATTGATTGTACATTTCAATGTACTCAGGCATCAAGTAATAATTTGATGGGAACATAAGGGGTGGAACATCATGAATGAAGGTAATAATTTTCGTATTTAAAATCTTACATTTCCTAATGAAATTTTGATCGTACTCCCTACCATTCCATGATGGAGATTGATAAACGACAATATCACCGTAACCCACTCGAGCCATGACACCATCTAAACGGCTATTCAACTCACCTTGACTATCACTATAAATATCGTAAAAGTAAAAGCCAAGCTCGTGAAAGTCTAACTTTCTTGCAATTTTAACGGTTTCATTCTGGGCGATCAAAGCTGTACTCTGACCAGACATACCGTAAATATTTGTAATATTTATCTTCATAATCCTATTTAAATCCTTACGACAACTTGCTTATTATAAATTTCATCCTCAACTAGCTGAATTTCTTGATCAAAATTATGCTCTGCGGTATGCTTATGTGAGAATTTTACTTTTGAAGTTGCTCCCATCTTAAACCACTCATATTCGGAATCAATATGACCTAAATCAATCGCTTGTATACCTTTTTTGCTTAAATGATAAGCCAAAACCTTAGCTGTAGGACCAAGCATCAAGAATACTACTTTACCATCGGCATGCTTCTCTATCGCTTCTTGAATTGACTGAACTTTACTGTAGGCATTTCTAGAAGGGCAGATAATACGCTCAACTGACTGAGCATTGTCAAAAAGGTCATTACCAACTCCTGAACGTGAGTTTTCACCTTCGACGATCAAGATATCTCGTTTATCCCAAAGTTTCTTTAATTTTTCAAAGTGAGCCACTGAAGCAGACTTATCTTTGAGGTCCATATAAGGACGAGATATAAAAGTCGAACCATAAAAGCTTGCTGTACAAAATCTATGATAAGCTTCTTTATATTGCTCCAAATGCATTTGCCAAAAATTGACAGCTTCTGACTTGTAGCGTTCTAAGTCTTCAAAAACATCTGAAAGACAAACTAGCAATTCTGGTGAACTTTCTAGTTGGATCATATTTCTAAGCTGTTCTGCCAGTGTCACATCGTAGTCTTGATAAGGAATCCCGTGTCCCATCATGATATCCATTTCTCCATCCCCATAGCGAATAACAGAAGAATGGTGTTCTAGTATATAATCAAGACTCTGCTGGATATCCAGTACCTTTGGATAGGATTGAAGCTTTTTTACAGGTAGCTCTCCATTTTGACAGTAGGCTTCAATAGCTAGAGCTATCTCTTCCGGATACTCTTGATCATAGAGGAACTGACCTTGCTCACCATGGGCTACACTTTCAAAAGCAAATACTGGTTTTCCTGCTTGTTGGAAACGTCCAACGATCCCGTCAACTTCGATATCAGCATTAATATCCAGTAAGAAGTCACAGCCTTCAACTAAACTATCAATCAAAGCTGGTTGCCCTGCTATATCCGATAAGACAGAGACATTGGGGTAGGCTAGTAGATCTGTAATACTATCAGCTACCATGACTGGGGCAGCTACATAAAACTTGACATCTGGTAGATTTTCAATCAAGTATCCCATATTTCTCAAGTCACTTGAGAAGGTATAAACTAGTGCTGAATGTTGAATCCCTGTGTAGTGATTCACCTGTTCTTGTGTCAAATAAGGAGTTACCTCGTTCATGTCCGACCAATCTTGGGCATTGTAATACCACCAAACATTTCGATAAATGGAGCGTTCATACAATCCCCATGGTTTTCTCTCTGTCAAATAATGAATAATCGGTGGATAAGTCCCAGGTTTTGGTCGATAATCTGAAAAATGCATGTGCAAGGTACTACAATTATATTTAAAGTCTAAAGCCAACCAATGGTCTTTAAATAAGATATTCAAGATACTTTGAACATCTTGAGCAACCTTGTCATGCAACTCATTGGTCATTTCAATTAGCTGCTTGCGTATTTCTTCTTGTTTCCAAAGACGATTATTGATTAGCATCACACCTGAATTAAAAATATGTTGACCAAAATAAATTTGTCCACCCAAATCTTTAACAGCACCCAAGGGATAGTCTCCCAATTCGACAGCAAACAGGGAACTTAGGTCTCTTGTGACAACCAAATCACAGTCCAGATATAGGACCTTATCTTCCTCAACAAAATCCGAAATAAAACAAGGTAAAAATGCTTCTTTATGAACATTTGTTACATATTGGTTGAGATGGGAACCATTAACACGGGCATTGACGATTTCACAGTCTAGTTTCTTTAATTTACGATTAAGATTATAAAACCATTCTGTCGGAAAATCGCTGTTCATCAGATAAAAACGAAGCCCTCGATTATGACAACAGATTGATTTGATTGTCGTTAGCACCTGATCAGCAGATTGATAATTAGCAGCTAATGCAATTGCTTTTTTTTCAACTTTTTTTCTCTGTAACTCTTTTATGGCTTCTATCATTTCCAGAGGAGATTGAGAAGGAACCACTGTTCTCTTTAACTGATTTTTATTGGTCACATCAAAAGTCAATACTGGTTTTCCTGCACTGATATAGCGATTGACAATAAATTCCATCGGACTTCCCTTATGAATATCCAGATAAGCATCTGACTTCTCAATCATCTCATCAATCACCACTCCTACCATATTAGGGTACAAATAAACATTTGGATACTGATCAAAAGACAGAAGAATGTCCCCCATATCTGTATAGGTACCAATATGGAAAGCAACCTCTGGAAGTGACTGAACCAATTCTTCCATATAGAGTAAATCCTGACTATCTGTAAATATAAACAGATTAGTATCGTGGCGTTCATAAACTCTTTTAATGGTAAAACGTCCTACATAATGGGCAGCAATCTGATCATAACTAACATCTCGAAAAGCCCACCATAAATCCCAGTAACGATAACCAATTAACGTTTTCCATGGTTTTTGATGAGTTGTGTAATGGATAATAAGGGGTGCTTTATCCAATTCAAAATGTGAATCCCAGTGACTATAAAAAGCAACCAAATCATGGCCTACTTGAAGATTGAAACTTTTATCCAACTCCAACCAACGATGTTGAAAAACCAAATTAAAGATTGTCTGATCTCCATTAAAGCCTTCAGGAGTAGCTTGTTCAATACCTGACATATACTCTACTGTCTTATCAAACAGCATAGTGGTAATATCCTTCTCCCTCCACTTTGGGCTATCAATCACTAACATCCCAGAGTTAAAACCGTTTCCATCCGCATCTCTCACTGCTGCTAAAGAGTAGTCACCTAAATCTAACTCAAATAATGGACTCAAATCTCCATGGACAATGATATCACTATCTAAATAGACTACTCTCGCTTCTGTAATCAAGCGTGGAATTAAGTATCGAGCATAAGCTATCGGTGAAATGTGCGCACGAGTTTTCCACTCAGAATCAATCGTATCACCAATATAAACATCCTCTACAATACTTCCTAACTTCTCCACTTGAATTTTAAGTTCATGGAACCAATCACTAGGAATATTCTGATGCAGAATATAAATTTTAACCTGTTGATTATAATACAAAATAGACTTTATCGTCGTAAGCATTGGAGTAAGATAATTCTTATCTCCAGCAAGAACAATTGCTTTCATATAAATCCTTTTATGAGTTACCCAGTATAAGTATACTATTTACTAAATTCATTAAAAAATAGTTTCTAACATTCTTCCACACTAGATTTTCGACAACTACTTTGCCACCTTATTTAATTGAATAATGTTCAAGAAAATATACATTTTCCCTAATACGTCGGGCAGTTTCCGTAGATTCCAAATCATTTTCTCCTGCTTCGTATAATGAAAATTTCAATCCTTCCAAATACCAACGGGCATGCTCACTAATATCATACCCTAAGGCCGCTAATATGGCTAAACGCTCCATTCGTGCTTCGGGAGCAAAACTAAGTTTTTCTTCTGACATTTTGCAACCTGTTAAACTAGTATCGTACTTACGATAGGTGTAAAGACTTTTCTTTATAAAAATTATTTTTTCACATTGTAAAAACAATTTATACATGATAAATGCATCTTCAGCCAACTTATTCTCAGGGAATCTAACATGATTAAACAGTTTCTTTTTAAATAATTTTCCCCAAGCTGTCACAAATGACAAATCAATTTTTTCCAATTCTGGAATTTTCATGATCAGTTCATCACGTCCATAAAGTTGCTCTACATAGTCTTCATCCGTAAAATGTATGTAAAAGCAGCCGTCTTTTTCAGAATATTGATGATAGCTCCCAATGGCTATATCTGCATCATACTCCTTCAATTTATTAAAAAGGATTTCTAATTGATGCTCATTTACAATATCATCTCCATCTACAAAAGCCACAAAATCTCCATTTGCAATGTCGATTCCAAAATTACGAGCAGAAGATAATCCCCCATTTTCTTTTTCAAAATAACGAAAACGCGAGTCTCTGGCTACATATTCTCTACAAATCTCTGCAGAATTGTCTGGGGAGCCATCATCAATTAACAAACATTCAAAATTTTCATAGGTTTGATGGTGAATACTATCCAAACATTCTCGAAGATAATTCTCCACGTTAAAAATGGGCACAATAACACTGATCAATTCATTTTCCATTCAGTTTTTCTCCTAAAAATTTTCGAATTTCCTCTACCATTTTCTCTGGTTCAGCAGATGAAAAAATCTGACTTCTTCCACTTGAGTCATGACTGGTAGTGTCGAAAGCGAAGATTGGTTTATTTTTGTCATGAATTTCTTCAATAATAGACCCTACAACTCCGCCATGATTGATATCCAAATAGAAATCCATCTTATCCAAGGTCTCCTTCTTGTTAAAAGGACTAAAGTTCGGATAAATTGAAAGATTCAAAAATCGTTGCATATCAACTACACTCTCAGCAAAATCTGTTGGAGCTAATATTGTAACATGAACTTCTGGCAATTCAGATAATAGGTATTCTATGGATTCTAGACCAGCACTATTTGTGAAAATACAAGTATGATATAAGGGAGCCTTCACCAGTTCTGTAAATGAACGTCTGATGATATCTGTTTCTAACAATACATCATTCCAGTTCAAACCATAATAAAACCACCATAACTTACGAAAACGTGTCAAGGTCAAATGAGTCCATGGTTTAAATTCTGTGGTATAGTGGATAATCTTTGGTTCACAATTTCCGTAATAGTGAGACTGATACCATTCCCCATTCCCACTTAAATGGAGAAATTGATCCAAACCAACCATGAAATTGTATTCTTTATCCAAATGTAGCCACTGATCGCCGAAATGCATATTGAGAATCCCTTGGTCTCCATAGACATGTTCATGGTGTTGGGCAGTCAACTCTAGCAGACTTTGTGTCAAACGATTTTCTCGCCATTTCTTTGCATCAATCACCATCACACCTGAATTAAAGGTTGTTAACCAACCACTCTGATCAAAATCCTGAACAGCTGCGATAGCGTAGCCCTGTAAATCCAAGTAGAATAAGTCATCTAGTTTTGCATTGACAATCGTATCCGAGTCTAAGTAGAGAACCCTATCTTCTATCACTTCATCTGCAATGAAATATCTAAAGAAAGCCGCATAGGACAGGATTGCATTCGGCAAGTGGAAATCGCGAAGATTATGAGCTGTTTTTTTGACATTGACAATCTCAGAACCAATAACCTTCAAACGATTTCTCATCAACAAAAACCATTCACTAGGCAAATCGTCATTAAACACATAAAATTTCACTTTATGATTATGAACCGATACTGACTTTATCACGGTTTCTACCTTATCAAGGTAATGAATATCAGCTCCAAGAGCGATCACTTTTTGATACATTGTTATCTCCACCTTCTTCTATTTTTCTAATCAATTCATCTATCTCACCAACTGTAAAGATCGTGCTTTCCCCGTGAGAAAAATGATTGGTAGAATCAAATGAGTAGATCGTCTTACCTTGTCGTACCATCTCCTGTAGCACTTGGTCCATAGCTGGTCCGTAGTTAATATCTAGATAGACATCTGTTTTATCTATGATGTCTTGCTTCATTTTAGGATCGGCACATGGATAAATGTAACAATTTGAATAGCGTTGCAATTCGATAACATTAGGAGAAAAATATGTTGGAGCTACAATATGAAATTGGACATCTGGTAATTTTTCAAGTAAATAACCTATACTCTCGATGTCTCCTGTATTGGTAAAAACACTCACATGTTGGGAGATGGGTGAAATTAAGTTTTCGAATTGTTCTTGCAAGACATAAGAATCCAAGAGGATATCATTCCAATTCAAGCCATAATAAAACCACCAAATTTCCCGAAAACGATTAAAGCGAAAATGCTTCCATGGTTTATTTTCCGTCGTGTAGTGGATAATATTAGGAATACCATCAAATAATCCGTACCAGCCGAAATCTCCCAAATAGTGTCTATGGGCATCTTGACCTACTTGTAAATTGTAGGTTAGATCCAAACGTTTCCATCTATCTTTAAACAGCATATTGAAAATGCCCTGATCCCCATAAACATGTTCATGATGAGCTATAGTTAACTCAAACAACTGTCTGGAAATATTTTCTTCACGCCACATATCCGTATCAATTAGTAGTACGCCTGAATTAAACTCCTCATCAGTAGTAGGAATATCTGGAACAGCTCCAAGGGGGCAACCATCCAAATCAAGATCAAACAATGCTGTCAAACTAGATGTTACGATAATATCACTATCAAGATAGAGGGCCTTCTTTTCAAAAACAAAATTTGGAATAAAATATCGAAGATAGGCAGCAGAACTAAGATGGGGAGTAGGAAGATGGAAGTGACTAATTGTATCATCCGTGATTTTTATATTGACAATCTCCGAATTTAATACAGACAGTCTTTTGTTCATCAATTGAAACCACTCTGTGGGAAAATCACTGTTAAAAATATAAAATCTTATATCCCTATTATGGCTACAGACTGACTTTACAGTTGTTTCTACCTTATCCATATAATTGCTATCGGCTCCAAGTACGATAGCTCTTTTTGGGTTAGTGATATCCCCCTGCATTTTACTCTCCTCTATCTTTCATTTCTCATTTAAAGGGTACTTAGCCCCTCATAGTTCTGCATATTTTTCTTGTTTATTATCAATTTGGCTTTCAAGCCTATTTCTTACACAAATCTAATCTAAACAGAATCTCTCTATACTCATCAGTATCTGTGAGATTATAAGTTTCACATAAGTACTTATATTCATTCAGGATATTTATAAAACGAGTTCTCATAACACTGGTATCAATACCAGCAAGAACAAGATCCGCAAGTTTTAAACTAAATACTTGCAAGATATCCTGCACCCAAGATATATCAAATTGCGAAGTCATGATACTACCTTGTCTAACACGATAAATATAAAGATTATCATTTACAAAAATTGTTTTCTGACTTTTTATAAACAACCTATGAATAGTTGCCTCATCGTCAAAACGCCGACCATTCGTAAACGGGACTTGCAAGAGCAAGTCTTTTTTAAACAGCTTAAACATAGGCATAATAAAGGCCGAAGCATTTAGATGCCAATAACCTGCTTGACGATTAATTAATTCTTGAGCTGATAATTCTTCAATACAAAAATCTCTTTCTAGTACATAGAATTTACACTGTCCATCATTCTCATCATAAATAAAATAATTGCCGATTACGATATCTGCTCCTGTCTCTTCCACTTGTCTGTACAAAGTATCTACCATTCTTTTTTCAGCGATATCATCTGAGTCTACAAAAAGGACATACTCCCCAAGTGCTTGAGTAACACCGAAATTTTTAGCCAGAGCCGCACCCCTATTTTCTGTGTGGAATACACGAACTCGACTATCCAATTCAGCAAATCTATCACATATTTCCGCTGAAGCATCTGTAGAACCGTCGTTTACTAGAACTATATCCAGATTTGTATAGGTCTGATTCAGAACACTTTGAATGCACTCTTCCAAATAATTTTCCACATTATACACAGGTATAACAACACTAATTAGATGTTCCAATTCTACTCCTTTATCCTTGTTTCAAAATTTATTCATAAGCATATTTTCTAAAAGTCGAAACTCTTATTGTTAAAAACTATCATCATACATTATACCATTTTTTAGGCTATTTCACAAAGCATGGCAACTATGGCATCTCACTTTTGAAGAACATAAAAACCTCCAAAAGTTAAAAACTTTTGGAGGTTTTACGACAACCTAATCAGTCTATTTCGGCTATCTAAAGCAAGATTTATTCTTCATCACGTTTACGACGTTTAGCTACCAAACCTAATCCTGTTAGACCTGCTACAACTCCGAGGAGAGCAGATGAGATTGATGAAGTTTCACCAGTATTTGGTAATTGCTTACGTGTCTTAGTGGTTTCAGTTTGAGGAGCTTGACTAGCTGAAGTCGAATGAATCGTTGATGTTGAAGCACTTGCACTTGTTGAAGCCGAATGAGGCATTGATGTTGAGGTGCTTGCACTTGTTGAAGTAGAATGAGGCATTGATTGACTAATGCTTGTTGACAATGATAGTGATTGTGATACTGATGTACTAATTGAATCCGATGTAATAATACTATCAATATCTAAGCTATCAAGTGACAAGCTTTCTGGCATTCCCTTACTTGTAACAACAGATGAACTTGCTGAGGTGCTTGCGCTTGTTGATGCCGACGTACTTGCTGACGTGCTTGCACTTGTTGACGCTGACGTACTTGCTGATGTGCTTGCGCTTGTTGAAGCGGATGTACTTGCTGAAGTACTTGCACTTGTTGAAGCGGATGTACTTGCTGAAGTACTTGCACTTGTTGAAGCAGATGTACTTGCTGACGTGCTTGCACTTGTTGATGCCGATGTACTTGCTGATGTACTTGCGCTTGTTGATGCTGACGTGCTAGCAGATGTACTTGCACTTGTTGAGGCCGATGTACTTGCTGAGGTACTTGCACTTGTTGAGGCTGACGTACTTGCTGACGTACTTGCACTTGTTGAGGCTGACGTACTTGCTGAAGTACTTGCACTTGTTGAAGCAGATGTACTTGCTGACGTGCTTGCACTTGTTGAAGCGGATGTACTTGCTGAAGTACTTGCACTTGTTGAAGCAGATGTGCTTGCTGATGTGCTTGCACTTGTTGAAGCGGATGTACTTGCACTTGTTGAAGCAGATGTACTTGCTGATGTGCTTGCGCTTGTTGATGCTGACGTGCTTGC